>NZ_NPOA01000094.1 GCF_002287375.1 Virgibacillus profundi
CAAAAGTCGCCGCAGAAAATAATTTTGCTATCTTGACCGACTCGTGTTATAATAGAATCTAATTCGTGAAAGTTTAAGTTCTGCATTTCATCGACTAGTATGATCGTGTTGTGATATGTCTCACCGCGTATAAATGAAGTAGGCTTGAAATCGACATAACCGTTATGTTTTAACTTATCATATGCACCTTTATCATAAAACATTTCGCTGGCGCAAGATCTGTATGGAGCAACATATACAGCAATCTTTTCTTCTATATCGCCAGGTAAGAATCCTATTTCTTTTGTCGGAACAATAGAGCGTACAATAAGTAACTGTTCATAAGGAGTTTCTTTGTCTAAGACTTGTTCAAGTGCCATATACATTGCGAGGAATGTCTTACCTGTACCTGCATGGTCA
>NZ_NPOA01000095.1 GCF_002287375.1 Virgibacillus profundi
GTGAAAGCTGCGTTCTTCATCGATGCGAGAGCCAAGAGATCCGTTGCTGAAAGTTGTATAAAGGTTTATAGGCACAAAGGCCCATGCAATACATTCTATGACATGCTATGTGGTATATGAAAAGACATAGACCTGAGGGTAAAGAGAGAAGCTTGTGTTGAAGAGAGCCGTGCTTGCGCACAGCAGTCCTCACATCCGACGAACTAGAAAGCTCGTTGAGAGGGTCGGCCCACACTCTTATTTCCCCCAAGACTACAAAAGGTGCACAGGTGGATGGATAAAGATGACAGGCGTGCACATGCTCCTAAGAACCAGCGACAACCTACCAAGTTTATTCATTAATGATCCTTCCGCAGGTTCACCTACGGAAACCTTGTTACGACTTTTACTTCCCGTGAT
>NZ_NPOA01000096.1 GCF_002287375.1 Virgibacillus profundi
TGCACTAAATCCAACCCCAGGATCGACCAGACGTCCATCCTTTTTATATAATACAAAAGATTTTTGTTCACCTTATCCCATGAGCTTTTCTCAGCTGGAAATCAATCCAACTCCAGTTACCGGGGAGTCATAAACCTGCTCTTAAGACTTTAGGATACTCTCATATTTTATCAAAGGATCACTCTCTTGCACTGGCTATTGTATCATTAAAAAATGTTCACAGTAATTTTAAATTCATAGATTACCCCAGATTTCACAAAATCTCCCTGTAGATAAAGTTTTTTTTTACATGCGTGAATTGGCAGATGCTCACAGGATAGGGTATCGGCTTCATCGAATCTCCTGCCACTGAGAGCCAACTGAGGAGCTACTGTCTGTTCCAGTGTCTGGCTTAGTCAT
>NZ_NPOA01000097.1 GCF_002287375.1 Virgibacillus profundi
ATCACGGGAAGTAAAAGTCGTAACAAGGTAACCGTAGGTGAACCTGCGGTTGGATCATTAAAAATCTTTAAACGTTGAGGCTAAAGGTTTTACCTTTAGCTTTCATCAACCCACTCTTGTGAACTGTTTTTGTATTTTGGGTGAGGGTTAGTGTTGCTTTAATCTTTATGGTTGAAGCTTCTCTTGGAAGTGAGTTGGAAGAAGTCTGAAAGCTCTAAGCCTTCAAGACCACTCTACTCTACCCACCCGCTGGCATTGAGACTCACGTCTCTTTGCCAAACAACCTTTTAAACCCTTGATTGATGAACTTGTCTTGAACCTTTGATTTTTATAACCTAAAAACAACTTTTGGCAACGGATCTCTAGGCTCTCGCATCGATGAAGAACGCAGCGCGGAC
>NZ_NPOA01000098.1 GCF_002287375.1 Virgibacillus profundi
AGTTCCGCTGCGTTCTTCATCGATGCAAGAGCCAAGAGATCCGTTGCCAAAAGTTGTTTGTATATTACATGATACAATATGACATTAGACATAAATTACAATCAGGTGTTTTCAACTGTTTGGTGGCTTGTCCACGGTTCCACTGGCTAGCAGCAGAACTGACAGGCAAGTACGCTAAGGGGCCAGCAGAACTCTGCCTTTCCTTTAGATAGCATCACCCCACCACCAGAGACAGGATGGTTCACATAAGATTTGGAAAATGGCACATGCAGCAGAGCACATGGCCTCCATTTATTTAATGCACATGCACCGAAGCACATGGCCTTAAATGTTTTTTAATGATCCAACCGCAGGTTCACCTACGGTTACCTTGTTACGACTTTTACTTCCCGTGAT
>NZ_NPOA01000099.1 GCF_002287375.1 Virgibacillus profundi
GTCCGCGCTGCGTTCTTCATCGATGCGAGAGCCAAGAGATCCGTTGTTGAAAGTTGTATTTCATTATTATAGGCACATAGGCCCATTGATCACATTCTACGACAGACTATGTGGTATATGAATACATAGTACTCGAGGGAGAGGTTGCAAGTCATTTGAGAAGAGCTGTATGCTTTCGCACTCAGCAATCCTCACGTCCGGAAAGGCCATAGCCATCCGATAGTCGACTGCTCTCAACCCCCAAGACTACAAAAGGTGCACAGGTGGACGAATAAAGTCAAGACAAGCGTGCACATGCTCCGGAGAGCCAGCTACAACCCGTCAAGAATATTCAATAATGATCCTTCCGCAGGTTCACCTACGGAAACCTTGTTACGACTTTTACTTCCCCGTGAT
>NZ_NPOA01000100.1 GCF_002287375.1 Virgibacillus profundi
GTCCGCGCTGCGTTCTTCATCGATGCGAGAACCTAGACATCCATTGCTAAAAGTTGTATAGATTTTTGATTTTCGAATCAGCCGTTAAGCCAATAAGAAAAAAGTTTCTGTCAAAAAGGTATGTGTGGTTAATTGGTAGACAAATGCTAATTTAGCCGACAGCGCACCTGAGATAGCACTGCCAGCCGACTTCCCGCTCCCTGATAGCATCTATCCATCTTAGACAGGGCCAACGCCGAAGCGCCGGAAGAAAGCCTTCATAGTTCACCATCCGCTCTGACCCCGAAAGGCCAAAACGAACGAGTAAAGTGGTTTATAGAATTGGGTATTCATGTTAATGATCCTTCCGCAGGTTCACCTACGGAAACCTTGTTACGACTTTTACTTCCCGTGAT
>NZ_NPOA01000101.1 GCF_002287375.1 Virgibacillus profundi
ATTCCTTCGCCGCAGAAAATAATTTTGCTATTTTCGCCAAAACGGGTCAAAAGCATTTTCATTTGCATGGCTGTGGTATTTTGTGCCTCGTCTAAAATCACAAAACTGTTGGACAGCGTACGCCCTCGCATATAGGCCAGCGGGGCAATTTCAATTTCACCAGACGCCATTTTTTTCGCCACCTGTTCCGCAGGCAACATATCATAAAGCGCGTCATACAACGGCCGCAGATAGGGATCAATTTTGTCTTTCAAATCCCCAGGTAAAAAGCCAAGGCTTTCTCCGGCTTCGACAGCAGGACGGGACAAAATAATGCGGTCCACGGTGCCTGCGATCAAATTGGACACAGCCACAGCCACAGCCAAATATGTCTTACCTGTACCCGCATGGTCA
>NZ_NPOA01000010.1 GCF_002287375.1 Virgibacillus profundi
CAGGAGTTGGATGCTTTATCTTTTTAAGAGCTTCTTTATCATGTTTGAGCATTTCATAGAACTCTTTTCGTTCGGCTAACATTTTGTTATATACAAAACGAACGCAACCAAATGTTTTATGCAGGAGAATTGTCTGTTCTTCTGTTGGATACAAGCGAAACTTATATGCTTTATTTTGTTTAGCCATATCAAATCATCTCGCTTCCGCCAGAATATATGTTCCCATTATATCATGATGAGGCATATTTGGCTATCACCAACCGAAATTCATCTCCCCTTACCGTTGGGCTATGCCCTTCACGCGCTTGAAGAGGGAGACTTCTTTCGGCAGAACGTTAAATAATTACCCATTATTAATATATGCCGTAAAGACAAGAGGTTGCAAAGAGAAGCGTGTTAACTGAAAGAACACGCTTCTTTTTAATTTCTAAAACGGAAATTTATTCAACCATTGTCCCCCGTCCATTGTGACGACTTCTCCATTAATATAACCGGCTTTATCTGATAATAGAAAATGTGCCAGTTCTGCAATTTCCTCAGGCTTTCCAAGACGACCAAGTGGTACAGAGTTAATTGTTCGTTTTGCCGCTCTTTCCGATTCAAATAATTTATCAGCCCCACCTGTTCGCTCAATTGGTCCCGGTGCGATGGCATTCACACGAATCCCATATTTAATTCCCCATTCCACTGCCAATGTTCTTGTCATATTCAGAACTCCCGCTTTTGCAGCTGAAGAATGAATAACACCTGCTCCGGCATTCCAGGAATATGTAGCAACCATATTTAAAATGGTTCCTTTTTTTCCATTATTTATCCAGTACTTACCAACTTCTCTACTACAATAAAATGTACCATTTAACACAATATCTATGACAGAATTCCACCCGTTTATAGATAGATCCTCTGCTGCACTAATAAAGTTTCCTGCAGCATTATTAACTAAGTGGTCAATCGTTCCATATTTTTCTATTGTTTTTTCTACCATGCGCTGAACATCTTCAGGCTTTCTAACATCCATTGGAATGATAAAAACATTACCGGTTGATATAGCTGTCAACTCATTCTTTGCAGCTGTCAGCTTGTCCTCATTTCTGCCTGTAATAACGACATTAGCACCTTCAGCAGCAAATTTTTCAGCCATATATTTACCCATTCCGCTTGAACCACCTGTTACGATTACTGTTTTATTATTCATAAGCTCCTCCTAAAATAATTACCGCTAAAATAATAATATTATGTATATTTAATATTGTCAAAGAATTTACTGATAATTAAGACAAGTACTGCAATAAAAAACTTCGAATAAATACCTTATTTCATGCTATAATTTCACTATTGGATTTAGAAAGGTTTGACTTATTATGAATCGACGTTCCTTTTTGAAAAAGGCTTTTGGGAGTTTATTGGCATTAGTTGGATTAGGTGGTGGAACCTATTATTATGCTCGTGAAATAGAGCCAACATTGCTGGAAATTAATAATAATATAATTGCATCTAAAAAAATCACATCTAAATTTAATAACTTTAAAATTATACAATTCTCTGATACACATATCGGTTTTCATTATTCGCTTAAACAGTTTAAAAAATTAATAGATAAAATAAATGCGATGAAGCCGGACTTAATAGTTTTTACAGGTGATTTGGTTGATGAACCAAATAATTATAATTGGAGCAATGATTTAATTAAATTATTGCATTCACTTGAAGCAACTCATGGGAAATATTGGATATATGGCAATCATGATCACGGTGGTTATGGTACGAACATTGTCAAGGATGTTATGGAGCAGGCTGATTTTAAGCTTTTAAAAAATAGCCACACTGTTATCGAAGTGGAAAATGAACAGATTATTTTTGCCGGAATTGATGATGTGATGCTGGGTAATCCAGATCTAAATATGGCATTACAGCATGCTAATCCGGATTTATTTACAGTTTTACTTGCACATGAACCTGACTTTGCAGATACAGCTGTTAAATTCCCTATTGATATTCAATTGTCCGGACACAGTCATGGTGGGCAGGTCAGGTTACCTTTTATTGGACATTTATATACACCGTCATTCGCTGAAAAATATGTTCAAGGAAAATACACAATAGGTAATGATAAACTTGCACTGTATGTTAATAGTGGTATTGGTACAACCCGCCTACCATATCGTTTTTTATGCAAACCGGAAATTCATTCCTATACACTCAGGGCGAAGCAGTAATTAAATAACCGGATAGCCAGGCTCCCTTTTAGTTTAGAAACATATACTATGTTGAAGAGTTTATAATGAAAGGGAGATTTCATTGAACTATCCAAACATATACCAGTATGGTTATCGATCATTTGGGGATCAGGATGAACGGGTATTCCCTGTAATACCTTTTTTAACGGGGCTTGCATTCGGTCCGTTACTATATGGAGCTTTCCATCAGGGTGGATATCATCCATATCCTCCCTATCCACCTTATCCGTCACCATATCCATACGGTTATGGATATGAACAGGGATATAATCCCTATTATCACAATGGTTATTATTGATAGTTGAGGTTTGGCCTGTAAAGATATAGGCCAAACCATTTTTAAAGCGCGTTCTATGGACATCCCTGTTCATATGATGTTAACAATTTATCCATAGTAATTTCTATATTAAAATGCTAAACTTATGGGGATTTCAAACTTACGGAGGTTGTACATATGCTTAAAAAGTACAAAATTGTACTGCCATTTTTTGTTTTACTCCTAATTTTAAGTGCTTGTGGAGATGAATATGAAGGCGATTTCTCTTACGAAGTCCAGGATTTCTCCTATACGAACCAGGATGGTGAAGAAGTTAGTAAAAGTGAGTTAGATGGCAACTTTTGGGTAGCCAATTTTATATTTACAAATTGTGAAACGGTATGTCCGCCAATGACGTCCAATATGGCTAAGCTGCAAACACAATTAGATGAAGCAGGACTTGATGATGTACGATTAGTATCCTTCAGTGTGGATCCGGAAAACGATACACCTGAAGCATTAAAAGAGTATGGCGAATCCCGTAATGCTTCCTTTGATAATTGGGATTTCCTGACAGGTTATGAATTTGATGAAATTAAGAAGTTCTCCATAAATTCATTTAAGTCTCCTTTGGAACTATTACCTGATTCAGACCAGGTTATGCATGTAACCAGTTTCTTCCTTGTTTCCCCTGAGGGCAATGCCATCAAACGTTACACTGGGACTATGGCAGCTGAAATGGAAAAAATAGTTCAGGATCTTAATAGATATAATTAATAAAGACGAAACTAAAGGATAGCCGTTCAGCGATGTATGGGATTGCACCCTGCTGGACAAAGGAAAGATTCTCCCTGTGTTAACATCTTACGAAAAAGAGTGGAAGTTATGAAAATTTCCACTCTTTTTTTAGTATTCTATAATTTTTATTTGCGTATGGACAAGCTTTACGATACGATATAGACAAGCTTTAACAAACAAAATGAAAGGAGGATAAATCAATGGAAGATTCAATCCGTATAGGTGATATTGCTAAAGCTCTGTTTACTATTAACAGACACGCAAAAACAGCACCGGAACCCCAACATCTGTATTTTATAAAAAAAGAAGCTATTACTCGTCTGTTAAAAGAAAAACGAGCTACGAAGGTAGGACTTCATTTTTCCGACCATCCGAAATTCAGTAATCAACACTCCACCCTGCTTGTACAAGTAGATAATTATTTTTTTCACATACCTCCCACTAAAGAAGACTTCAAAGAACTTAAACATTTAGGAGCGCTTGATGAAAATTTTCGTAACCCACAAACAAAGATGTCCTTATCGCAGGCTAAAAGATTAATCTATCAATATATCGACTGGAAACCAAGGAAAAAACGCCCAATCGCGCATAAACAGCAGTCATCTTCCTATTTCACCCCTTCTTCACTGGGGAAAATGGAATGGCCTCCAACGAAAACCCGTCGGAATTATTAAGCTTGAACAACATCTCCTCATAAATGTTTTAATCCTTTTATTTTAAGGTACTTAGTAATAAAAGGAGGCAGTTTGATGACAGAGCTTAAGGAATTTATGTAAGAGCTAAACCGTTATGCGAACCAGACACATATGTTAAAAGATCACTTTGAAAAACTTTCCGAGTCAGAAAAAAGATTGGTAATGGATGCAGCACCAGAAAATTTAAAATCACCAAAAGAACATTTCCACCCCGTATTTCTATGGCTTGAGAATTTGCATGAAAAACTGGGGATTAAAAATGAAGATTAGATTTTGGTTAACTTGCAAATTTATTAAATTGCGTGCGATTTAAATCGTGCGCTTTTTTATATCTTCTTTAGTAATCGTTGAAAGCCGGAATAAAATATAAGCACCACGCCAAATGCAACAAGGCATTGTAATATGATCTTCAGTAAATTATTCAATTTCTGTTGATTCCATATAAATTCCATTACGATAAAAAACAAAACGAAAATAATTAAGCTGCATATAATATAGCTTAATAATTTAGTAGATTGCAGGGCAACAAACCAGGATATAAGTGGACTAATAATAAAATAGCTTGCAATAATACTTAAGAAAACAATAAGATAGGAAACAACATCCCCGCCTATTCCTAAAAAACTAAATACTGACAAATCAATCCAGCTTTTAATCATCCAACTCTCCCCCACTTCCTTTTTATATATAGTGTTAGCAATTTCTATTTAAAACATACATAATATTTGAATAAGTTTGTTATAATCGCTTTAGATAGAATCAGAAAGGGGAAATACTGCATTGAACAAAGCTTTTATCTACATAATTATTGGTGCAGCTCTTTGGGGTACCATTGGCTGGTATGTAAAGAATTTATATGCGTTTGGTTTCACTCCTATGGAAGTAGTTACACTCAGGGCATGGTCCTCTGCTATTTTATTAGTTATTTATTTATTGATTGCTGCCCCAAAAAAGTTAAAGTTGCATACACCTGGAGATATTAAATATTTTTTGGGTACCGGTATTATAAGCATTATTTTTTTCAATTATTGTTTGTTTACTGCAATTGAATTATCAACATTGCCATTTGCAACGGCACTACTATATACAGCACCTGCCTTTGTAACAATTATTTCATTCTTTCTTTTTAAAGAACCATTGACAAGAATTAAGCTGACCGCTTTATTTGCTACGCTAATTGGAACTTGCTTAGTAGTTGGATTGATACCATTAAACCTAAAAGCATTGCAACTTACCAGCATACTTTTCGGATTGGGTTCGGGAATTGGCTATGCACTGTACAGTATTTTTAGTAAATATGCATTAAAGAAATACACAAGCTTAAGTGTTACCACCTTTACATTTGTTATTGCAGCTATTGCATTGCTCCCGTTCTTTCCCTATCAGGAAAAATTACATCTCCTGCAGGATCCAACTGTTCTTTTATATGCATTTGGTCTAGGGTTTTTGCCAACAGCATTCGCATATATTATATATACCCATGGACTAAATCAAACAGAGGCTTCAAAGGCTTCTATTTTATCCACAATAGAGCCGGTTGTAGCAACATTAATTGGTATTTTTATTTTCCAGGAAGCATTCTCAACGATCCAAATGCTTGGAATGGTATGCATTATAGGTGCAGTAATCAGTATGCAATTAAATGGACGAGCTAAAAAACAATTTGCTAAGTGATCTCTATCACGGAATAATTTAATGAAAACGGTTATCATTTATGGAGATTCATAAATAGGAGGTATAGTGATATGAGTTCATTTACTGCTGAACATACGCCAGCTGAGATAGTTAAGGTTTTTCCTAAGGCCAGTGATTTGTTTAAAGAACGGCGCATTGACTTTTGCTGTGGTGGAGATCGACCGCTTGGTACAGTATTTACAGAAAAAAACCTGGACGAAGCCATTGTCCTGTCAGAATTAAATACAGCATTTGATAGCTGGAGCAAAGAAGATCATGAAATAATTGACTGGGATCAAGTACCCCTTTCAGAATTGGTAGATCATATCGTATATAACCATCATGCATATTTAAATGAAGAGCTGCCTGCCCTTGGTCAATTTGTGACAAAGATTTTCCGTGTACATGGCGCAAAACATCCTCATCTTAAAGAATTGTATAGGCTATATAATGACTTTAAGGTAGATATGGAAGAACATATGATAAAAGAAGAAGGAGAGGTATTTCCTTTAATTAAAGAATTTGAAAAAAATCCAAGCGAAAAACTTGCGCACCATATCCATGAGGCTAATGGTGGATTAGAGGACGAACATGAGTCACAGGGAGATATTCTAAAAAGAATGAGAGTAATAACAAATGATTTTGAACCACCTGCAGATGCATGTAATTCATATCGAATCACATATGCACGATTAGCTGAACTGGAATCAGACACGTTCCAGCATGTTCATTTAGAAAATAATGTATTGTTCAAACGAATTAAATAATATTTTAGGTATTGAAAAAGGAGTAACATATTTTTTATGTCACTCCTTTTTCTAGTCTATAGCCTTTTTCATACCCTATTCCCCCTCAGAAATATTAGATACTCAATTCTTTACGTTTTTGTAATGCCAATTCTGCCTGTTTTTTCTCTAAACGCATTTCTATTTGAGAAATTCTCACTTCATCATTTAATAAATCTTGTTTATTCTGATTAACAAGTTGTTCAAAATTCATCGTTTTTGGTCGCATGTTATCCACTCCTTTTACGTTATATATTAAGTATACCCTATATTTCGCATCACAAATCGAAATTGTTTGAACATTTTGTGAAACTTTTCAATATTTTTAACACATCTGTTTTCTATAAGACTGAAATTACGGTTATTTGTCCTCGAAAAGAATCTTTTTTCCACAATAGATATAAACTGCGACGTATGCGCTTGGTTATTTTCCGCTGCGGACCGTTGCGGACCTTAGGGCACGGCTTCAGTCTCCTCGAGAAACCCACTCTGCTGGGACTTCAGACACGTGCTTTTCCCGCAGAAGTCAACGGTCCTCCGCTCCAAACAACCGCATAAATGTTCAAGTATTTGTTTAAATTAGTCAAGAAATTTATAAAAAATTTAAAGCACAATTCCAGCGGAGGAAACACATTGAAGACTCCTGCGGGAGGAAAGGCATAGGTGAGACCCCGGAGTGCGTAGCACGAGGAGGCTCACCAGCCGCCCTAAGGTCCGCGAAATGTGTTTCCGTAGCGGTAGATTTAGCACATATTATCATTAAAAGTTACTTCGCAGTTTATATCAAGTACGAAGATTATTTTAAAAAACAAAACTTAACGAAAAATTTATTAATAATCTAATACGGATTTTAAGTTGAATGAAAAGATTAAATGAAATGATAATTCGAGGTATTTTTTTCTATATCACACGGTTCATATGTATAGAATGTTATAATAGACTAATATAGAAGGACTTATCCAAATCGAAGTAAATACAAAGAGGCTAATCTGTTTACTTTTTTACATCTGATTGTTCCTTACTTTCATATAGATTCAGGAGATGATCCAACTCCTGGCTTATGGAAATTGATTCTACATTGGTAAATCCTTTTTCCAACGCTACTTTAGTCATTTCAGTTCGTAAAAATTCAATTTGTTTTAGAAGCTTTTCTGTTTCTACCATTTTAATAAAAATTACACCACCTTTTTAACATACTAGTATAATCTAGCATAATTTTACGTGCTATTACAAGCCTTAATTTCCTTCATTTATGATTTGATAATTAATACTCGAATACTTGAAATTACTGTGCTACTATAATATAGAAATGTTTTTTGGCAGTTAAGAAAGCATAACTACTTCCTTACTGCATAAGTGCAACTATGTCATACGCCTAACCTAAAGCGTATGACAAGTTTTCTAAGAAAGGATGTCATCGTTGACTCAGGCTAAGAAGAAAAATGAGTGGCTCGAATGGGCGAAAGCCATTATAATTGCTGTATTAATTGCTCTATTTTTAAGATCATTTATTTTTGCCACTTCTATTGTAGAAGGTGAGAGCATGGATCCCACACTGGAAGATGGAGAGAGAGTTATTTTCAATAAAATTGTCTATCTTGTTGATGAACCTGAACGTGGAGATATCGTTATAATTAAGCGACCTTTTAAAAATTATGTAAAAAGAGTTATCGCATTACCAGGTGAAACAATTGAAATCAATGGAAGCGAATTATATATAGATGGTGAAAAATACAAACAAAATTTTCTAAATGAAGAAGCTGAACAGCGCACCGGTAATTTCGGTCCCATTCAAGTACCAGAAGACAGCTACTTTGTTATGGGAGATAATCGTGCGATCAGTAAGGACAGCAGAAATGGGCTAGGGTTTATTCTGGAGGATGAAATTATTGGACGATCAGAATTTGTTATTTTTCCTTTTGATGAATTATCCAAAACAAGATAATTAGAAGTAGAGCCGGACATTATGCCGGCTCTTTTTTACTGCTTATTTTTCATTATCGAAAATGCAATATCCAACATTTAGTACTAAAAGGCCAAGACAAACAATACCGAAAGCTATTTCCATTGTCTAAAGCAACCCCTTTCATCATATCTATGTATTCTTAGCATATCTCAAAACCATTTATTTATAGCTTTATTCTTTTCTATCATACCAATAATTCCATCCTAAATAAAGTAAAAATATGATATTATGGTAGAAAGACTACACCAATGATAAAGTAGGTGACAATAAATGCTTCATTGTCCATATTGTGGAACGAACATTAAAGAAGACGAAAGCTATTGCATTAAATGTGGAAAACAGTTACCCGACGATATAAATAACCGTTTAAAAAATAAAAAATATATAAATAAATTATGGTATCTTCCAGCTATATTAGCCGCAGTATTACTTATATCAAGTGGCATTTATTATTTGATCCTGGAAAACCAGACTGCAGAAGCCAAGAATTTATATGAACAAGGTGAGAAGCAAGTTTTGGCCGGGGACTATGAACAAGCAAGAGATTTATTTGCAGATGCATTAGAGCATAAAAAGAATTTTAATCATGCATCCACTTCCTTGGATTTTATGGATAAAGCATTGAATGTGCAAAGAACCTTAACACAATCAACTGAATTATTGAAAGAACAGGATTATCAACAAGCATTATCACTTATAAATGAAGCAGAAAATGATATGACAAACTTCAATGGTCCTGCAGTTAACGAGATAATTGACCTTATTGTTTCCACAAGAAATACGATTAAGATCGAACAATTAAAAGACACCTTGAAACAAGAACCGTCTATTGACGATTTAAAAATTTTATTATGGGAAGCAGATTCTATAAAGGACAATGAAGCAAAAAAGATTACGGCAACGATTAGAGATCAGATTATTGACTATTCCTATTCAAAAGCAAGTGAACAATTAAAAAACAAACAATTCAATGATGCACTTATATTTGTCGAGGATGGACTTAAATATGCACCAAATGCGGAAAAACTACAAAGTTTAAAAACAACTATCGACAAAGAGCAAGTAGCTTTCGAAACAGCCCAGCAGCAAAGGATTGAGCAGGCAATAAACACTGCAGCAAAAGAACAGGAAATCAATGAAAAAGATGCTATAGAGCTTGTATCCGTGGCTATCGAAAGTGATAAACAAGGAAAATTAGTTGTAATCGGTGAAGTAAAAAGTGTTGCAACTATTCCCATCAACTCTATTTTAATCGAATATTCCCTTCTGACTGAAAGTGGTACAGAAATTTTATCCAATGAGGTCTATGTCTATCCGGATAAGCTTTATCCGGAAGAAAAAGGTGATTTTGAATTTACTCATTTTGATATCGATGAAGAGAATAAAAACTTAAAAATAGAAGTAAGCAAAATAACCTGGTACACAGAATAATCAAAACAGCAGTCGAGGTGAACATCATGCGTGAAAGACGGTTTCCCCCCATATTCGTATCAATAATCCTATTAATCATTGGAATTTCTGTCTTTTTTGTTATGTATTCCCATTGGGACAGTGAAGGAGTATCAATAAGCAACCCGATTATTAACAAGGTTACGATAAATTCCGGGCAGCTCGATCTTAAGACAATCATACATGAAGCTGAAAAAAATGTGGTACAAATTGAAGGCCAGAATGAATATAATACCATTACAGGTTCCGGTTTCCTTTACAATGAGAAAGGGGATATCATCACAAATGCGCATGTAATCAAAGATGCAGATGTTATCAATATCCGAACAGCCGATGCACAAATTTATCCAGCTGCAGTAGTTGGTATTGGAGAAGATTTAGATATTGCAGTAATTCGGGTTCCCCAGCTTGCAGGGCAATCCTTCTCAACTGTCGAGAAAGAATCATTGGCAGAAATAGGTGATGAAATAATTGCATTAGGAAGTCCCCATGGTTTCCAAAATACGGTTACCCTTGGTATTATTTCAGGAACGGAACGTAATTTTTCAGTAGATGGATTCGATTATTCAAATGTATATCAGATTTCTGCACAAATAACGCATGGAAATAGTGGTGGTCCTTTGATCAATAGGGAAACCGGGAAGGTCATTGGAATTAACTCTGTCGGTACGGAAGATGGAACGATTGGTTTTAGCATTCCAATTAATGAAGTAATCGATCAAATAGAGCAATGGTCGAATGAAGCACAAAATGACAAATTAGACTTTGCAAGTACTTCTGATATCATCACACATGATCCAGAGCAATTTATTCAGGAAGCAGAATACTTAATTGATTATTTTTTGGAGAGTATTGATATCAGGGACTATGTAAATGCCTATGCATTACTTGGAAGTTCCACGCAGTCTGAAATTGCTTATCCGAAGTTCCGTGAACAGTACATTAATATTGTTGACATGAACTATTCAGAGCTGTCCAGTAAAATAACAGAGGATAATCACATCAATACAACTGTAAATGTAACGATAGAAAACAAACTGCAAAATGAGGAAGAAACATCGAAGAAAACATATAAATTTGACTTTACAACAGGGTATGAAAATGATCAATTAAAAATTTTAAATGTTAATAGTTCTGAATCCTGATAACCCCACAGTCTTTTGCCTGAGGTTATCATTGTCTTTCTCCCCTCCTTTTTTACATGCTGTAGGTAAAACGTCCATACATTTTTAGTTATTTTACATATAGTATAACTGTAACATACTGGAGGTGTTTAGAATGGGCTATGGTTATGGTGGCTGTGGCGGATATAACTCCGTTGGTGGCTATGGTGGTGGCTATGGAAATAACTTTGCGCTAATTGTTGTGCTTTTTATTCTCTTAATCATTGTCGGCGCAGCTTTTTATTGCTAAATGGAAGCTTTAGAAGCTTGTGCTATTTCCTCTTTATAGCACAAGCTTCTACTTTTTCAGTTTACTCATGTGATTTTTTAATATTAAATATAAAAATGTACAATGTTCAAAACAGCTTGTATCCAGTGTTGTAATTTTTTCTATTTTCTTTAATCGATATATTAATGTATTTCGATGAATATACAGTTCTTTTGCAGTACTGCTAATGTTCATGCTGTTACTGCAATATACCATAAAATTATTTGCTAACTCTTTAAAATCGGAATGCTCAATTAATGCCTTCAGACGAAATTCTAATTTATCCTGTAATTTTGTTTCAATTTGACTTGTTATTAATACCAACAGAATATCCCAATTATAATAATTATAGATGCGAGGTAATAATTCTAATTCATTACCGACTTTTATTAACCTTTCCGCTTCATGATAGGACTTATTTATACTAACCAAAGAAGAAGATTGATCCCCTGCGGAAATTGCCATGTTATAAATTTGATAATTAAGAAATTTTTCCATCAATTTCCTGCTTTGATATGAAAACTGTTCCATTGTCTTTATATATACCTCATCAGAGGGAATTGGCTTTAACAGCACCATTTTTCCCGTATTCAAAAAGGTGCAAATGGCATTCTCCTTACAGTTAAATATTTTAAGTGTATGATCAATCAATACGTCTTTTAAATGATCTAAAGAAATCTGTTTCTCCCCTACTCTGTTTACTAAAGAATCTCCTATATCTACAACAATACAGAAGCGGTTTATTTTACAATTAATATGAAGTATTTCACAAAACTTTTCAACCGTCTCCTTATTTACTTTTTCATTTAGTAATATATATTGAATAAAGGTTTCCTCAGTACGTTTTTCAAGCTGCTTACTCTGCCTGAAAATTGTTTCCTGCCACATCATCTCTACATATTTTTTTACTAATTTTACATGTGGCTCCACTTTTTCAGGGTCTCCGATAATCCCCAGAACTCCCAGCGTTTTATTATCAAAGATTAATGGTACAGCTATACCTGGTAAAACATTCTTCATTTTAGATATAGTTTGTTCATCAAATAATATTAACTTATTTTGTTTTAAAACAAATGAAGACGGAGAATGTAATGTCCCAATTCTGCTTGAATCACTATCCCCAATTATATAACCTGATTCATCAGTTAAACTAATAGGAAAAGGAGAAATTTCTGAAGCCGCTTTCACAATCCTTTGTGCAACTTGAACTAAACCTTCTATTACCTTCCCCTCCCCATTAAAATTATTTCTAACTTCATTATATTCTAACATAATTTTGATAATTTAGAATAAAATCGGTAGTTTTTTTGTATAAATTAACCATAGATTTTACCGTCTATATACGTTATAAATGTATATAATCTTATGAATTATTACTAAATATACTTTTGGAGGTGAAAATATGAAATATGAATCCGATATCATTGTAATAGGTGGCGGTGTTATTGGTTCTAGTATTGCATATAATCTACTGAATGATGACTATAACGGGGAAGTTACTGTTTTTGAAAAAGACAGCATTTATGAATTTTCATCCACACCAAGAAGTGCTGGAGGAATAAGACAATTATTTACCACTGCCATTAATATTCAGATCAGTCGATTTGGTTTAAAAAAATATTTAACATTTCCTGAGGATATGGCTGTTGGAAATGAAAAAGCTGAGATTGATTTTAAACAACGAGGTTATCTTTTCCTTGCCAAAAACGAAACAATAGAAGAATTAAAACAACAATGGATGCTTCAGCAAAGTAATGGCGTACCATCTGAATTACTTTCAAAGGAAGAACTATTATCCATTATTCCTGAATTAACCATAGATGACCTTAACGGAGGTCTATACTGTGGTGAGGATGGTTATTTAGATCCATATTCCGTCATGCAGGGATATGCCCGAAAATCAAAGCAGCTCGGTGCAGATTATGTTTATGAAGAAATAGATTCGATTTTGCAAAATCACGGAAAAGTCAGCGGGGTCAAGCTATCAAATGGTGATATATATGAAGCCCCAATTGTAGTTAATTGTGCTGGACCATGGGCGCCAGCATTAAGTGAGAAAATGGGATACCCCCTCCCTGTTATCCCTTTAAAAAGACAAATCATTCAATTTGATATAGCAGAAGCTTTAGTAAATGATTTACCATTAACGGTGGATCCAACAGGGGTTTATTTCCGTCATGAAGGAAAGTCTCTAATTACTGGTTTTTCTGAAACTGTACGACCAGGAATAGATTTTAAATGGAAACGTTCATTCTTTCTGGAACAATTATGGCCGATACTAAGTCATCGCATTTCCAATTTTGAACGGGCTAAAATCGTTAGTGGTTGGGCGGGGATGTACAGCCATAACACGATAGATCAAAATGCGATTATAGGAGCGCATCCAGAAGTTCATGGATACTTCATTGCTTGTGGCTTCAGTGGACATGGTATGCAGCAGGCTCCAGCTGTCGGAAAAGGATTGTCTGAATTAATACGTACTGGGCGTTACGAGACTTTAGATTTATCCCCATTGCGGTTTGAGAGATTTGCGGAAAACAATTTAATCATTGAAGGTGCAATCGTATAAAAATTGGAGCTGATTCTTATGTTATTTTTGAATAAACAGGATATTTTAAAGGCGGTTACAATGAAGGATACTATTGATGCGATTGATACCGCCTATAAATTATATGAATCACAGAAATTTCAAATGCCTACAAGAATGCAGGTTACTGATGATCCGAATACTTTAATACTAATGCCATGTATAACAGAAGATGCTATTGGTACAAAATTAGTAACTTCTTTTCCTAATAATACTAAACACCCCACACTACATGGTCTTGTTATTTTAAACAGCAGTGAGACCGGTGAAATAAAAGCTATTATGGATGGTTCATTTATTACAGGATTTCGAACTGGTGCTATTGGCGGCTCAGCCATCCGGCATTTATCTCAAGCAGATGCTAAAAAGATAGCCATTATTGGTACAGGAGTTCAAGGGTTTTATCAGGCAATTGCTGCTTGTTCACAGCGTCCAATCACAGATATTTATTTATTTAATCGTACTTATGATAAAATTCCTCTCTTTAAAGAAAATTTAGAGAAACAATTGGACAAGTCTATACGCCTGCACGCCATGAAGACTATTGAATCCGCCATTCAGGATGCTGAAATTATTATTACAGCCACAACTTCCATTACACCGGTTTTGCCGAATAATCCAGATTTACTGGATAATAAATTAATTATTGGTATAGGCTCTTTCCAACCCGAGATGCGGGAATTTCCGGAAGCTCTCTATCTCAAATCGAATCGGATAATTGTAGACTCTGAGGATGCAGTTAAGGAGTCTGGCGATATCCGAATACCTCTGGAAAACAAGTGGATTGAAAAAAGCTCTATTCAAACAATGTCATCATACCTCACAAATAAACATAATTCGACACATAAGAAAGGAATTATCTTTAAATCAACAGGAATGGCTTTATTTGATGTAGTTACTGCTAATTTGATCTATCAAAAAGCAATCGAAAAAGGAGTTGGTAACCAGTTGAGTTACTAGATTTTGAAAGCGATTTCAACAAAATCATGGAGGTAAACGATGAATATTATAGTTGTGGAATTCATTATTTATTGTGTTGTAGTACTTGGAATTGGGTATTATTTCAGTCGAGTAAGTAAAACACAATCAGACTTTTTATTAGGAGGAAAAAAGTTACCCGGTTGGGCGCTTGCCTTTTCCGAACGGGCCACTGGGGAATCTGCTTGGCTATTACTAGGTTATACTGGATTTGTTTTTATGACAGGTCTATCCGGGATATGGGTTGCAGCAGGAATTGCCCTTGGGATTATTTTTGCCTGGGTATTCCTGGCAAAAATTTTTATGCGAGAGACGGATAAATATGATGTCCTAACACTACCGGATTATTTAGCAGTACGCTTTGGACAAAAGGCTAATGTTATTCGCTGGCTTACAAGCTCACTTATAGCCGGATTCTTAATGTTTTATGTTGGTGCTCAAATGGCAGGTGCGGGTAAAATGTTATTTACTACATTTGAGATGCCGCCAGCATTAGGTATCGTCCTAGCAACAATTATTATTATTCTGATCACAGTTGCCGGAGGATTTATTTCCGTAGTATGGACAGATATGATTCAGAGTGTAATGATGGTAATTACATTAGTTGCATTGCCAATAGTTGCATTGATTTATATTAATACGAATGATTTGTCCATTACACAATCTTTAGTTGGTGCAGGTGATTCATTTGATTCCTGGTTTGGTGGACTGACTGGATTTGCACTTGGGGTATTATTCTTTAATAATTTTGCATGGTTTTTCGGCTTCCTTGGTGGTCAGCCACAGCTCAGTACACGCTTCATGGCATTAAAAAGTGAAAAAGACGCCAACCAAGGTACTGTGGTAGCAATTATTTGGACTTTCTTAGCGTATGGGGGCGCATTTTTAATTGGATTATCTGCAATTGCTATGTACGATCAGGGTTCCTTCACAGATGTTGAAATCATTTTACCAACAATGATTCTGGAATTAATGCCACCTTGGATTGCAGGTATTTTACTTGCTGGTGTATTAGCCGCAATCATTACCACTGCAACTTCTCAGCTGCTTGTGGTTACCAGCTCTGTAAGTGAAGATATTATTCACAAGGCTTTGGGAATACAGCTTACAGATAAACAATTAGTATGGATATCCCGAATCTCCGTTTTGCTATTTGGACTTATTGGGATGGTAATCGCACTTGTATCAGAATCGCTCTTGTATCTCGTAGTGAGTTGGGCCTGGGCAGGAGTCGGCTGTACACTCTCCCCTGCTATTCTGATGACATTCTTTTGGAAGCGTTACTCGAGTGCAGGTGTAGTTGCAACCGTATTGGCTGGCCTAATTTCAACTATATTATGGATAAGCACTCCATTAGAAGAAATGTTGACATCCCGCTTTACTACATTCTTTATTGCAGCATTCTTTGGGATCGTATTTAGTCTGTTACTTCCAGATAAGAAAGAAAATATTGTTACGGATACAAAAGAAGGAGCGTTATAAGCAAGAGTCATAGAAATGCCATCTCTAAAAATAAGAGATGGCATTTATTAATCAACCCAATTAGCGTAATGTAACAAGCAGCTTGGATAATTGTTCAGGTGGCAATGGTTTACTAAAATAAAAGCCTTGCATTTCATCACATTTTTCATTTTCTAAAAAGTTGAGTTGCTCCATTGTTTCCACACCTTCAGCAATTACTTTCATATCTAAAGAATGTGACATATGAATAATGGATTTTACTATTGCCGGATTTTGTTTTTGTGTATCATCCATAAACATTTTATCAATTTTCAATTTGGTGATTGGAAAAAGGCTTAAATACTTTAATGATGAATAGCCTGTTCCAAAATCATCAATCGAAACAAATACGCCAAGGTTTCTTAGTTGTTGCATTGTGGTAAGGATGTTTTTTTCATTGGTCATTGAAATGCTTTCGGTTATTTCGAGTTCCAGAAACTCTGGATCCAGCCCTGTCTCCATTAATACTTTTTCCAGCTTTTCAACAAGCCCGTTTTGATGGAACTGTTTGGCAGACATGTTAACACTAACAATTACAGGCTCAAACCCTTGATCCTGCCAGTATTTATTTTGCCTGCAGGCCTCTTCCAATACCCAATCACCAATTTCAATGATCAACCCGGTTTTTTCAGCCAATGATATAAAATCCAATGGTGGAATGTAGCCTTTCACCGGATGTTTCCAGCGCAATAATGCTTCCATCCCAACGATTTTTCCTGTCTTCAGATTTTTTTGTGGTTGGTAATGTAACTCAAACTCTTCTTTACTTAAAGCCTTGCGTAACTCAGTTTCCATTGTAAACATTGTTTTCAAATTCTCAGAAATAGATGATTCAAATACTTTATAATTATTTCGATGCTTTTCTTTGATTACAGACATAGCTGAATCAGCGTGTTTTATAAGTTCACTAGATGTTTTCCCATTATACGGAAAGACACTGATTCCAATACTGACAGATGTAAAAATTTCGTACCCATCAATTTTAATTGGTTTTTCAAATTCAGCAATCAAACTCTCAGCAAGAGATGCAGCAGCATCTTTATTAGAAACATTTCTCTGTAATATTAAAAAGTCGTCCCCACCCATTCTTGCTATAAAGGTATCTGTTTGTAAAAAAGTCTTTAATCTCGAACCACAGGCTCTGAGTAATTTATCTCCGAAATCAAAGCCCAATGTTTCATTAATTTCTTTAAAGTAGTCAATATCCAAAAAATAAACGGCAAGCAATTCATTATGTTTTGTTGCTTTTTTCATTGCATTTTTTAATACATTTATAAAAAAGTTCCGGTTTGGCAAATCGGTCAATTCGTCATAATAAGCCATATACTCCACTCGTTTTTCGTTGGCTACTTTTTCGGTAACATCCTTAATAATAGCCATACGAATAACATTCCCCTGGTTATTATAAGGATGCTGCATTATTTCAAAATCGAATGTTGATCCATTCGCTCGGATCCCAGTCAGTTCGTAGGTTTTTTCCGGATTGGATTGAACCTCCTCGGTAAAAATATAGTTACTTTTACTGTCCATAAGCTCTTTAAGTATTTTTTGCCTGATTTCTGCTTGTGAATATCCAAACATATGAGCAAATGTAGAGTCACAATCGATGATCGATTTCTCATTATAAATAATGATGCCCCCAACACTTGTATCGATAAGACGATTAATATATTTTTTTACCCCGGAAGTTTTATCATCCAAACTCAGATTATTCATAATTAAACAATAAACGCCTGGTGATACTTGAATGCATTTCGCTTCAATCAGGCTATTATTTTTGTTTTTTAATTCCATTAACTGATGTGTCTCATCCGCTGCTGATAATAGATCAAAATCCAGGTAATCATTTATGAATAATTCACTGGTACTATCCGCATTCAATAAAGTAAACGCCGGTTTATTACCATCAATTACTTCTCCATCCTTTTGAACAAAAAGAATTGGTTCTTTTAAACTGGACAGTATGTTACGTTGAAATGGTATTTCTACTTTTCTATTCTTCATAGACCTTCTCCCCTAACGAAACCCGTAAATTACCCAATTATTATTTTTTCCTTTGGATAATGATATTTTCCACTCTTCCTATTATTTTTAAAGATGAACAAAAATGTAATTATTCCTATCCTGCCGATAAACATCAGGATCATCAGTATTATTTTACTAAATGTAGAAATTTCATCAGTTATGCCAAGTGATAACCCTACAGTTCCAAATGCTGACGTAGCTTCAAATAATATTTCTGATAAAGAAAATGGTTCTATAATCGACATGACCAGAACGGAACTAAATACAAATACAATTGCCATTAGGGTAACAGTAACAGCTTTAAACAGATCCTCATCATATATTTCACGACCGAAAATCCGAATGTTTCCACCACCACGCGCATATGTAATAATAAAAATAACTACCAGAGCAAATGTTGTTGTACGAATACCTCCACCGGCACTGCTGGGTGATGCGCCAATAAACATTAACATTGACATGAACAATTGATTTCCCTCAGTCAGTTGACTTACATCCATTGTAGATAGTCCACCACTTCTTGTTGTAACAGATTGAAACAATGAATAGAAAAGTGCCTCATGCCAGGACTTACCGGCAAAGAAATTTCCAATATCAAGTAAAAATATAAATAAAGCACCTAAAATGATTAAGATTAAGAAAGTAACAGTAGTCAACTTTGTAAATAAACTAAAGCGCATTAGCTTGCGGTTTTCATATTTAGCAAATATATATTCCTTCACTTCGATTAATACCGGAAAACCAATAGCACCAAAAATAATCAGCAGCATGTTTATAAATTGTATAAAATAATCATCTTTGAATGGAACCAATGACTGTCCTGTGATGTCAAATCCGCCATTGGAAACTGCACTGATTGTTCCAAAAAAACCATGCAGATATGCTTCCTTTGCAGTCGGAAAATATTGCAGGAAATAAGTTCCTAAAATAAGAAAACCAACTAACTCAATTACTAATAAAACATAAACTATTTGCTTAATTAGGCGAACCATACCTTCAAAGGATGTTTGGTTTTGGTCTGTCATAATTAAACGCCGTTCTTTTAAACCTATTTTTTTACCCAGCAACAGCCAGATGAATGTACCAATTGACATCACACCAACTGCACCCAACTGCAGTATACATGCGAGTAGAATGATACCTGTTGTACTAAGTGTATCGGCAATTGTTATTGTACTTAATCCAGTTACACTTAATGCACTCACAGATGTAAAAAGTACATCAATGAATGCTACATCCACACCTTCCTGGTATGCAACAGGTAAAGCCATGATGCCAGTTGAAGAAAGAACCGCTATTAAATAAAAAAACAATAATATTTGTACAGGTGATAGTTTACGTATCCAACGAAAAATAAGATTTTGATGGTTCATAATTAGTACTCCCAACGACCTTATGTATTATATCGGTATGCTTTTAAAAAAGTTAATATCATTATAGCAGTCATCAACGCTAAATGCTTCCTTTTTCGGCATAATTAATGATGTATTAGGCTTCTGAAAACCAACCACACGTAAAATAACCCTATTGTCCTAACGGTCAAAATTAAAACAGACTTATTTGCATATTAATATGCAAGTATATGAAACAAGATTGGTCTAAATCAGACCAATCTTGTTTACATAATTTCTTTGAATTTATTTAATAGCTCTTCCCCTTGAAATCCCTCTTCGATTAATGCCGTCAGCTGTTCTTCAATTTTATGTTTTCTCTGATCTACAATAGTTCCCATGAATAAAATATTCATATGTGCGCCTATTTCATTTATTCCAATGATAGATGTAATAAATGTTGCAGGCTCATTCGTTTCCTTCGTTATTTTCACCTGAATAAGAATTTCCTCATCTTTTTCATCCAGATTTTTGAAGAATTCTAAATAGGAATGTTCAACATATGCTTCTATAACCCAGCGATTCTGATCATCTTCTCTATTTATAATCAATCCATCTTTTAAAGGAATTCTATTTTGAATAATATCCTCATCCTGTTGCTCAATAATTTCCAGATTATTCAATTTAAATGTTTTCATATACTCCTGTCATCCCCCAATATATGACATTTCTATTTTCTTGCGATTCTTATGTTTATTTTCAGCACGTTCGTCAGAATATCGATCTTTTCTTGTTTCCCATAATGAGGTTAATTCATTTTCCAGTTCTTCCTCGGACAATCCATTTCTTAATTTTTCTTTTATATCAAAACCACCGGAAGCAAATAGACAGGTGTATAATTTGCCATCTGCCGACAACCTTAAACGTGTACATGTTCCACAAAATGAATCCGTCACAGAAGAGATAACGCCTATCTCACCCCCGCCATCTTTATACCGGTGTCTTGAAGCGACTTCGCCATAATAGTTTTCCTCTGCTGGCTCAAGAGGCATTTCTTCATTTATTGTGTTTATGATTTGTTTTTTTGAAATAACGTTATTATAATCCCAGCCATTATGGTTACCAACATCCATAAATTCGATGTACCTAAGGATGATATCTTTTCCTTTGAAATAACGTGCCATTGGTAATATTTGACTTTCATTCATGCCCTTTTTAGCAACCATATTAATTTTTATCTCTAATCCTGCCTTTTGAGCAGCTTCAATCCCTTTTAATACGGGAAGTGTCACAACTCCCCTCCCATTAATTTGTTTAAAAACTTCATCTTCAATGGCATCTAAACTTATATTTACGCGTTTCAAGCCCGCTTCTTTCAACTTTTTTGCTCTCTTGGGTAATAAAATCGCATTTGTTGTCAATGCTATATCTTTGATCCCGGGAATTATAGTTAATTTCGCAATTAATTGATCAAGATCCTTTCTCATTAAAGGTTCTCCACCTGTAATCCGGATTTTTTCAACCCCAAGCTGTGCAAATGTTTCTGCTAAACGAACAATTTCCTCAAAACTTAATAGTTGATCTTCAGGTAGGAAAGCATAATCATTTCCGAATATTTCCTTTGGCATGCAATAGTTGCAGCGTAAATTACATTTATCAATAACAGAAATTCTCAAGTCTTTCAGTGATCTGCCGAAATGATCTTTAATTGGTGTTTTTTTATTTTCCATGTAAATCACCCCTTGTATAATTCAGACTAAAAATCTGATTGACCATACATATCATCAAGTAATAACGCTTCTACTTCATCACCGGCTTTAAAACCTCTTGTTCCACCAGGCAATACCATTAAGCAGGTTGAGTTTGCCAATGATGTTACAACATTAGATTTATCCATTCCAGCAAGGTGAACGTACACTGAAGCATTATCATAAGTTATGTAACTCCGTACAAATCTTGTAAATGGATTGGGTTTTGGAAACCCATCAGCTAATATTGCCTTTATTCGTTTTAAATAGGGTTTCTTATTATATAAATAATGCTGGATAATCGGTCTTGTAAATAATTCAAATCCTACATAACAGGCTGAAGGATTGCCCGAGAGACCAAATAATATCTTATCCTCAATTACCGCAACTGTCGTTACACTTCCAGGGCGCATTGCAACTTTATTAAAAAGCACTTCTGCTTTTAGCTTCTCATAAATGGCAGGCATTAAATCAAAATCACCTACCGAGACTCCCCCTGTAGTAATTAAAATATCGACCTCATCAAGAGCCTTTTTCATAGCTTCATAGCTTGTATCGAATTCGTCAGCCAGCTTACCATAGTATTTGGAAATACCTCCAGCCTTGTTAATTTGAGAAGCAATCATATATGCATTTGAATTTCGGATTTTTCCTGGTTTTAAGTCTTCATCCACTTCCAATAATTCCGTTCCCGTAGCTATAATTCCCACTATCGGCTTTTTGGCAACTTCTACTTGATTGTATCCGAATGTAGCCAGTAATGCTTTTACACCTGGGTTAATGATTGTACCTTCTTCTATAAGAACTTTACCTTCAAGTACTTCTGAACCTTCTTTGATAATATTCTGATCTTTATTCATTTTTCTTTTTATCGACATGAAGGGGTTATTATTTCTCTCATATGATTTACAAATCTCAAACATAGCTATACAATCTGCACCATCAGGAATCTTCGCACCTGTCATAATTCTTGTAGCTTGCCCTTTTCCTAACGTCTTTGTCGGAACCTGACCAGCCCCGATGTGTTCAACAACCTCAAATTCCATTGGGTTATTAGTGGAAGCTTTATCCGTGTCGATTGATCTTAAAGCAAAGCCGTCATATGGAGATTTATCAAATGATGGTACATTATTTTTTGCAATGATTGGCTCAGCTAATCTTCTATGATCACTTTCATGTATAGAAATTATCTCTTTTTGACCTTTCAAACGATAGTTCATTACCATTTCTACTGCTTTATTTATAGGAATTGGTTTTCTTCTTTCAACCATCAATTACCAGGCCCTTTCTTATATATTAATTGTACAATCTAATTTAATTTGAACTTATTTAAAGTGTAACAAAAATAGCAAGCAATTGATATTTAAATAGGGAAATGTTTGAATCCTGTAACGATTGGGTATTAATTTACAAACATTACCTAAGACGTTCCGCCGAAATGAGGTGAGGATTTGGAAGAAATATCATCCTATGAAATCCACTTAAAAGAAGAATTGCAAACAAAGGATGTCATGGAAATCCATCAATTTAGTTTAAAAGGGGAAAACAATATTTATTTATATCGTGAAAATGTAATTGCTGATGCAAGAAATTTACCGAAGCTGCTTTCCTTTTTCTTTATTACACCAAAGAGCAATTCCATTGTCATGATCATTGATGGTGTGAACACAAAGGAGTCCTATGAGGATATCATATCCATTCTGGACGATCAGGCAAAAAATACAGTACTGCGTGTTAATCATCAACTCCAAAGCAACGAATCAATTGTAGTTTAAAAAGTCATGAGAAGTATTTCGGGAAACGAGCGGTGCACTACCCCATTTTTTTAAAAACTACTGTAAAATACCTGTTAACCGCTCGTAATTATTGTATAATTATATTTATTCAATATATTATACAATCGAGGCGTTGTTTATGAAAAAAATACTAAGTATATTAATCCTTATCCTGCTAGCAGCTTGTGTCAAGGAGGAACCTGCTATTGAAAAAACAGATACCGTTACTGATGATCCAAGTAATGAACCCGAACTTGTTGAAGAAGTTAATGAAAACGAAGATGAAGTGGAAGAATATATAGAATTTGCATTTGAAGATGAACAAATAAGAATCAACTTAAAAATGGTTCCGATTTTGGACGCTTACCTTAATGCAGTAAACGATCGTCAAACAGCTATTGAAAAAATGGAAATAGAACGCATATATGCAGATAGTCCCAGTATGTATTTACTTGAGTTTTCCTGTCAAAATAACCTGTGCTCCTATCTGCTTTTTAACAGTAACGCTGATACTCAAACTTACCTTCTGGCTGATTTGGCAAAATCAGTATCGATGATTGGATCACCTGATCATACAAAGATGTTATTTCTTTTTCAACGTAATAGTTCACTGCCACTTCCTTTAACAAATATGGTTGTAATTGATCTGGAGGCATGGGAACCTTTACCGTTAATTAATGAAACTACAGATTCCAATATACTCGATTATACCTGGCCACTGATTAGTGCTGAGTGGATCGATAATGAAACCATTTCTGCAGCAAAACCTGCAGTTCTAGAACCTTCGGGTGAACTTATTAATGAATGGCTGGTATCAGAAGGATCTATAGTAACGAACATTGTATTACGCATTTCACATAATTAGAAGAAACAGCACATTTTACTTAATATGTGCTGTTTCTTATTCAAAAAATAACTTTTCTACATGATCAATTGATACTTCTTCCCCATTCACATTAAATCTGGCCTGCAAATATAAATTACACTCTCCTTTTTTGGGAGATGGAAAGATTATCTCTTCTCCTGGATATACATCTCCTTTTTTGAGTGCTTTCGAAACGGTACTTCCAGTATAATCATGGTTTCTATTTAGCAATGATACAGATACTAAAGGTGATTGATGTTTAATTTCAACAATCTCTTTCCCAACATATTGAATGGATTGTAATACCTGAATTCCTTTTTCAGTTTCATTTACTCTCATATGCAATATAAAATCATCCACTTGTTTTTCCGCAATTTTACTTTCTGCCAATTTTGCTTCAGGTTTAATAAATTGCCATAACAGCATTACGAAAAAACAACAAAGTAACACAAAAGACAAAAGCAGGATTTTTTTCAATACGGTCCCCTTCACGTAAAACAGCTCCCTTATACTATATGACGGAAGACTCAATTAAAAAGTTTCAATTTTATTACTACTATTATCATCAAATGGTGAAAATAGGAAAAAAGCAAAAAGTATATTTATACACACTTTTTCTAACTATATATAGTGATGGTCTTAAAAAGGAGGATCTATATGACAGTTGGAAGCCAAGTGAAACAAACGATCGCAGGGTTAAAGAGTGCACAAGCAAGCTTTGAACAATTTGCATTACAAACTGAAAATAAACAGGCAAAACAGCTTTATGAAAACGCTGCACAACAGACAATGACTATTCTGCAAAGTGTCGAGCCAAGGGTTCAGCAAATGGAACAGGAAGAACCTCAATATAAAGGTTTTTAATATTTAGAGGTTGGTTTTTAACCAGCCTCTTATACCTCACAACAGGGAAACGGGTGAGATTATGAATTACTATAAAATTGTCAGTTTCTGTTTAATTTTATTGCTATTTGGATGTGGTACAAATTCAACATTGGAAAGTTCCGATGAAGAAAACAGAGATATTGAACTCACAAAAATTTCTGCAAGCAATCCAACTGCTCAGCATCCCTCCAATCAAGCAAAAGAAGAATTAAAAAAATATGATGAAATAACAACGATAAAAGCCGTTAATACGGATAAAGACCTCTTAATTGCTGTTGAAGTACATCATCATGATCGATTTAAGCTTGCAAATATACGTAAGGAATTAACAAAGGAATTAGAAAAGATGTTTCCTGAAATGAAAGTTGAATTAACAACAGACAAAAAAATCATTCTGGAACTTGATCAGTTGGAAAATAAAATACAGGCAGAATCATTTACTAAAAAAAAGCTTGAAAAAGAAATAAAAAAACTTATCAAATTATCCAAAGAACAGACTTAGGCGAAAAGAGTGAAAGGATCATGGCAGATAAAAAGAAAAAAAACTTACCCCCGGACGCTCAGGAATATCAAGCATTTCAGAAGCAGCGGGAAGTAAAAAGGCCAATTTTCAAAAATTGTATCAAAGCATTTTTAGTTGGTGGATTTATTTGTTTTATCGGCCAAATTATTTCCACTTTTTACATCCACTTTTTTAATTTCACGGAGCAAACTGTCGGTAATCCTACTGTAGCAACACTGATATTTATAACGATGCTGCTGACAGGCTTTGGAGTATATGATCGAATCGGCCAATTTTCGGGTGCAGGTTCTGCTGTTCCTGTGACAGGTTTTGGTAATGCTGTTATTTCTTCAGCTATAGAACATCGAACAGAGGGCTTTGTATTAGGTGTAGGCAGTAATATGTTGAAATTAGCTGGCCCGGTTATTGTATACGGTGTATTCTCCGCTTTTGTCATTGCTCTTATAAAAACAATCTTAATAAAATGGGGTGGATTGTAATGCTAGTCGGACATCAAACATGGACATTCGAAAATAAGCCAGTCATTATATCCACTGGAACCGTTGGAGGACCGTTTGAAGCAAACGGAAACATTCCAGGTGACTTTGATATCCTGCATGATGATACATGGCTTGAACAGGCTTCATTTGAAAAGTCTCAGCAAATGATGATGGAGGAAGCATGTCAGGTTGCCGTTAAAAAAAGCAGCATTGAAAAAGAACAGGTTGAGTTTTTTATAAGTGGTGATTTAGTGAATCAAATTACCCCAACCAGTTTTGCCGCTAAAACAATGGGACTTCCCTATCTAGGGTTATTTAGTGCGTGTGCAACATCAACGGAAAGTTTAGCATTAGCTGCTTTTTTAATTAATGCAAATGGGGCCAATTATATTTTAAGTGGTACATCAAGTCATAATTCTGCAGCCGAACGGCAATTCCGCTATCCGACAGAATATGGGGGGCAAAAACCTCCAACAGCTCAGTGGACAGTTACTGGGGCAGGGTGTGCACTTGTTGCCAAAAAGGGTAATGGACCCCGTATCACATCAGCTACTATAGGAAAAATTGTAGACATGGGGATAACGGATCCGTTTAACATGGGTGGTGCAATGGCCCCAGCTGCTGTTAATACAATTGAAACGCATTTCAAGGAGAGAGATATCGATCCTTCTTATTATGATTTAATTATAACAGGTGATCTTGGCCATATTGGCAGGGAAGTTTCATTGGATCTTCTTAAAGAACGTGGACTGGATATATCGGATCAGCAGTATGTCGATTGTGGTTTAACCATTTATCGTGAAGGACAACCTGTTTTAGCAGGAGCAAGTGGTCCGGCTTGTTCAGCGGTTGTTACGTATGGTCATTTTTTAAATTTAATGAAAAAAGGGGAGCTAAAACGAATACTTGTCGTTGCAACAGGGGCGCTTCATTCCCCACTAAGCATTCAACAAAAAGACCCCATTCCATGTATTGCACATGCAGTTTCAATAGAAGCAGGAAGTGATTTAACATGATCTTTTTTTGGGCGTTCGTTGTCGGTGGAATCATATGTGTCTTCGGACAAATTATGTTTGATATTTTCAAACTAAGCCCTGCACACACTTTGAGTATTTTGGTAGTTTCCGGTGCAATTCTCGATGGATTTGGTTTATATGAACCACTTATTGATTTCGCTGGGGCTGGTGCTACTGTACCGATTACCAGTTTTGGTAATTCTTTAGTACATGGTGCAATGGCTGAAGCTGAAAAGCACGGTCTTGTTGGAGTGGTAACAGGAATGTTTGAAGTGACAAGTGCCGGTATATCAGCAGCGATCATTTTTGGAGTAATTGGTGCACTTATTTTTAAACCAAAAGGATAGGAGTTAAATTTCATGACGGTTGGATCACAAGTAAAAAGCTGCTTTTCATCAGTTAAGAGCGTGGAAGCAAGCCTTCAATTATTGGAAAATAAAACACAGGATCCCCTGGCAAAAGAAACATTTAACAATGTGCAGAAAATAATTACTGAAGTAAAAGACGATCTGCAAAAACAAGTAATTCAGCTTTCTAAAGAAGAACCGCAATATAAATAAGTTCCTGAAAGGATTTGTTCTGAAATGCCGGAGTGGATAACAATTATTTTAAGATCATTTACCCTGTTAATTATTCTGTTTTTTATGACTAAATGGCTTGGTAAAAAGCAGATATCACAACTAAATATTTTCGAATACATTTCTGGCATTGTTCTAGGCGGAATCGTTGCCATTAATACGATTGACCCAAATACAAATCTTGTCTATGGATTAATTGCGATGTTCATATGGTTTATTGTACCTTTTGCAGTGGAGTTCTTCTCACTTAAGAGTAAAAGTTTTCGTAATTTCAGTCAGGGCAAAAGTACTGTATTTATTCAGGACGGTAAAATAATGGAGGATAATCTTAAAAAAGAAGGCTATTCCACGGATGACTTACTTGAAAAACTTCGGGACAACAATGTTTTCCTGGCATCTGATGTTGAATTTGCTGTACTTGAGCCTACAGGAACATTAAGTGTATTACCCAAAAAGGAAAATCAACCGCTTACTGCGAAGGATTTAGGATTGAATCCTGCCCCCGAGAAAGAACCCCAAACAGTGGTTATGGATGGAAAAGTATTACTTGAACCATTAGCCAACCTATCTTTAAATACAAACTGGCTTGAAACTGAATTGGATAAAATGAATATTAGTATTGAAAATGTTTTTCTTGGCCAGGCAGATAATAATGGTCAATTAACTGTTGATCTATATGATGATAAAATTGCTGTTCCAAGCCCGACAGAAGTTCCGCTTCTCTTAGCAACAATGAAAAAGTGCCAGGCAGATTTAGAATTATTTGCACTTGCAACCGAAAATTCAGAGAGTAAACAAGTTTATGAAATGAACAGTAAAAAGTTGCAAAAAGCGATTGAAATGGTTAGTCCGTATTTGGGAAGCTGAATCCTGAATATGTGATCCACTAACAAATCAGAAAAAAGTAAAAAGCCAGCAAATAATATATTTGCCAGCTTTTCACTTATTTTTTATTCATCTTTTATCCATAAAGCTATTTTTCCAAACTGCTTCCCTTCTTTTAGATAATTCAGTGCATCATGCGCCATATCAAATGAGAAGGTTCTATCAATGACAGGATGCATTTTATAATTGGTTACATGATCCAACATGCTCCGAAGCTCCTGTCTGCTTCCCATCGTTGAACCGATCAGTTGGTATTGGCCATAGAAGAATTCACGTAAATTCAAATCAATTGTATCTTCAGTAGTTGCTCCAAACACAACGATGCGCCCACCTTTTTTCAAAACCTCCAGTGAACGGTTAAATGTAGCTCGTCCAACACTGTCAATCACTAAGTCAACTGTTTCGTTAGCCAGCTCTTTTGGCCAATCACTATTCGTATCTAAAACAATATCAGCACCTAATTCTTTGGCCTGCTTTTGTTTTTCTTCACTACGGGAGGTGACAATCACTTTTGCACCAATATTTTTTGCAAAGGAAATTAAATATGTAGCAACACCACTGCCAGCCCCTGGTATAAAAATGGTCTCGCCTTTTTTCACTTGTCCTTTTGTAAATAATGCACGGTACCCGGTGAGTGCTGATAAGGCTAGGACACCCGCTTCATCCCACGTGAGATGCTCTGGTTTTTTCTCAACCTGTTCATCGGAAATCGCAATTTTTTCTGCAAAAGTTCCGTGATCAGGCATTCCTAAAATACCAAAGCCCTTTGGGGGTGCGTCACTGTTTTCATGCCAGCGAAGTGCAGGATTAATTATTACCTCGTCACCGACTTTAAAATCTGTAACATCTTCCCCTACAGCTTCGATGATACCTGCACCATCCGAGCCAAGGATCAATGCTTCAGCCTCATCCCCTCTTCTGTTCGGAATAGACAAATCACGCCGATTTAAGCCTGCAGTCACAAGGGCAACAACAACTTCCCCTTTATCAGCTACAGGATCCTCTATATCTCTTAGTTTCAGCTCAGCACCTTCATGTACAAATGCTTTCATTACTTTCATCCTTTCTAATAATAACTACTAAATGCTTCTAACTGGTTTTTATTTGTTATATCATGTGAAAATAATGGAACATATATTAATTTCTTACTTCTAAATTTATCCTCTATCATAGCTAAGTACTCTTTTTCATGTTCTCTGCGCTGGATTAAAAATTCCCCATCTACATGTTCCGGTAATACTTTATTTACAATTAATGTTTTCACATGTAGATGATATTTATCTAATAATTCAATTGCTTTTTTTGTTTCCAGTATAGGCAGTCGTTCCGGATTTAGCACAAATATAAAACTGGTTTTACTACCGTCAAGCAGCACCTCCCTCGCCTTACTAAAACGTTCCTTACGTTTTGTTAGTACATCATAGATAGGATCCTCAATCGGTTCACCATCATTTAAAAGCTGTGTATAATTTTCATTTGTTTTCCTGCGTTTTTGAAGCATTCCTTCAATCCAAACCCCCATTAATTCCGGTAAGGATAACAGCCTGATTGTATGACCCGTAGGTGCTGTGTCAAAGATAAGCTTATCAAAGTTCTCACTTTCTTCCAAAATAATTGAGATCAGCTTATCAAACAGGGCGGCTTCATCCGCTCCAGGTGATGCCTTGGCTGTATCAAGCTGGCGATGTACCTCTTCCATCATCCCTGAATGTACTATACCCTTGATATTCTCTTTAACACCTTTAATATATTTATTCGTCTCAATCTCCGGATCTATTTCCAGTGCAAACAAATTATCAGCAACTTTCGTTGTTTTACCCCCAATGGATTGATTGAAAATATCCCCTAGATTATGTGCTGGATCTGTGGAAATAAGTAGGGTTTTATAGCCTTTCTGTGCTGATTTCCAAGCAATTGCCGCAGCAGATGTGGACTTCCCTACCCCTCCCTTTCCACCAACAAAAATTATATTCTTAGCCAACTCTTTCATTGAAATTCTCCTTTTCTTTCTAAAACTAGCAACAGCGAATTCCAGTCATCGGTGATTTTTCCATCCCCATTCGTAAATGCCAATCATGAAATTTTTCAATCATATATGGATAAAGTTCCAGTGTATAATAATAGACCGGATTTGGAATTCCAATCATTTCAGAGTAAAGCAGTAACAAAAATAAATCATCTTCATTTCGTAATTCACGTGCAATTTCCTGACGATGCGGCATGCTTAGTACTTCTTCGTAAAACTGTATTAATGTTTTCAATTTAGCCAGCATCATTACATTTCACCTCGCTTTATTTAGAAAAGGGATCAATTGAATGACCCCCCCTTCATAATCCATTACTTTTCATCATCAATTGGTTCATCCATGTTTTTTGTAAGTGAGGAAAAGGCTGTTAGGATTATCCAGACAGCAAATACAAATGTGATGGCACCAAGGACGAATAAAAGCATATTTGCATTCGATCCGAACCATGACCACTCAAATATAACTTGCTGGAACATCGCAATTAATGTCATAAACAGAACGAAAATCATTGGGATCAGGGCAATGGCATAATTTCTTCCAAGCCGTTTAAGCCATATTGCTATGAGTAATAGACTAATTCCTGCAAGTAATTGATTTGCAGTACCAAATAATGGCCATAGTAAGTACCCTCCGGAGCCGAATCCTTTAGGACCTTCAGGTAAAAGTACAAGGGCAGCACTTGAAACTACTGCTATTGTTGTTGCTACATGTGTTTTGGATAAAACCGGCACCTTATATTCCACACCTAATTCAGCAATAATATACCGCATCAATCTTACAGATGTATCCAATGTTGTTGCCGCAAAGCTGACAACAATAATGGAAACAATTGTTGATGCGATATCTGTTGGGATCATCAAACCGGAAGCCAGATTACTTGCACCTTCCACAAAAACTCCTAGACCTGCTCCATTTGATGCTGTAAAGCTTGAGTATGTTGCCAGGAATGCTTCTTTACTTGGAAAGAAGGTTATAACAGCGATAATGGCAATGAGTGCCAATACCCCTTCCCCTATAGCTCCTAGGTAACCAACAAAACGTGCTTCTGTTTCATTATTTAATTGTTTTGAGGAAGTACCTGATGAGACCAATCCATGGAATCCCGAAATAGCGCCACAGGCAATTGTTATAAATAGTAATGGAAACCATGAGATATCCGTATTCGCATTTGTGATTGGAGCCGTAATCTCAGGATTTACAAATAAAAGCCCCAAATATAAAATTGCTAAACCAACAACCAGCTGATGTGAATTAATAAAATCACGTGGTTGTAATAATTTCCATACTGGCAGGGTTGATGCGATATAAACATAGATCATTAAAATGATAATCCAAATGAAAAATGCTGTTGAAACGGCACCAAGCCCGAAGAATCCTGCGCCGTCTTCCCCACCCATGTATTGCACCAGATCAATCTGCAGAAAATCAATTCTACTGGCAAGTACTGCTGCAAAATACATGAACGCAAGCGCTATCAATGATGGGATAAGCATTTTTTTATTTTTCTTATAAACAGCATACCCAATCCATATTGCAAGTGGAATTTGAATAAATACCGGTAAAACACTAGCTGGGTATGAAATGAATAAATTAGCTATAACCCAGGCAAATACTGCATTAACCATCAGTACTAAAATAAGAATAATAAATAGAAATAACAATTTGGCACGCTGCCCGATTAATCGATGGGCAAGTGTCCCCACTGATTGGCCTTTATTCCGGACAGATAATACCAATGTTCCAAAATCATGAACACCAGCAGCAAATACTGTTCCTAAAATCACCCATAAAAATGCTGGAAGCCATCCCCAGTAAACGGCAATCGCAGGTCCTACTATCGGAGCTGCACCTGCAACTGAAGTAAAATGGTGTCCCCATAGGACAAATTTGTTTGTTGGTACAAAATCTACTCCATCCTTATAACGATGTGCCGGAGTAACATAGTTTGGATCAAGCCGAAATATTTTTTCTGCTACAAACCTTGAATAATAACGATAACCTAATGCAAAAACAATCATCCCAATAATAGCAACCAATATACTCGACAAACTCTCTACCTCCTTCATTTATTTGTGATAAGTCAATTCAGGTTTTTTCTTGTAAATTTGCAAAATAGAAGACTTATCCCATTACATGCTATGTACAGGAATTTTACTTTAGTACAACTTCATATTAATTAAAAATTCACCATTTGTAAAATAGCGTGATTATTTAATGAATAAAAAACTGCCACTAAAAGTGAATAAACAACACTATTTATGGCAGTTTTGGCTATTTTATAATTCTTTTCCCATTCCTCTTAAAAATGATAATAACAGTGTTATACTGCGATTAATATCCGGATCCTTTAACGCTCCTATCAACCCCATGTAGGAAGTCCCGTCTTCATTTGAAGCTCTTGCTTCCTTCATTCCATGATTTAGCTTATCTGTAAAATAAAACAATTCATCCACATTCAATTGCCCGAGAAATAAAAACAGATCACTCAAATTTTCCAATGTAGCTGAATACCCAGGCTTGTTAAGTTCTTGTACAATATTTTCCAAGGCTTCCTTCCTGTGTTTTACAAGTGCATTAATTGTATCCAATGCTTCACTTTCATTTATTGCTGCAAGCAGATCAATTCCTTTTAAAATTGCTTCTTTATTTTCACTGACTTTCTTTGAAACCTCTGTCAAATCTTTTTCATGAATCAATTCCTCAGGGATTTCCATACGCTTTATTTTAGAAATTGGATCAGCCATCTTGTTTCACCTGATTTCCTGGGAAAATATAGTCTTTACGATCCCACTTGTTTTCCACCAATACACCAATTTGCGGCTGTCGGTTTCCTCTGCGGTGGTTATGGCCAAGTAAAGGACTTTTACCTTTTTTCTTGATTACTTCCATTTTAACAGCAATTTCTTTATAAGCGGGGGTGTTTGTATCCTTATCAACTCTATTGTCCGTTAGATAATTCACCGCTGATTTTCCATTTGAATTCAGTGGCAAATAAAGTTCTTTTCCACTTACACGATCTGTAACATGAACAATCCCTGTAGCCTCCCCTGCTTCTGAAATCAGTTTGATCTCAGCACCTTCTTTTATTCCTCTTTCTTCGGCAAGCTCTGGTGAAATTTCAATAAAGGATGTAGGCATCTCCCTTAAAAGTCCAGGTGATTTAAAGGTCATATTTCCTTCATGAAAATGCTCCAATACCCTGCCATTATTTACGTGCAAATCATATTCATCATTTGTGTCATACATCAACTGATAGTGCAGTGGATACAATTTTGCCTTATTATCTTCAAAAGGAAATCCATCGGAAAATAATAATGGTGTATCTGTGCCGTCAGCAGCAACAGGCCATTGTAAACTATTATAGCCTTCAAGCAGATCATAGCTAACTCCTGCAAATAACGGGGCAAGAGAAGCTGATTCATCCATAATTTCCGATGGGTGGAAGTAGCTCCAATCATGTCCTAATGCATTTGCCAATTCCTGTAAAATAACCCAATCGGGCTTCGATTCACCTACTGGTTCCAATGCTTTATACAATCGTTGAATTCGTCTTTCCGTATTTGTAAAGGTACCGTCTTTTTCTAAACTTGGCACTGCTGGTAAAATCACATCAGCATATTGCGCGGTGTGTGTTAGAAATAAATCCTGAACAACAAAGAAATCCAATTTTTCAAATGCTGCTGTTACATAGTTTATATTCGCATCAACAATTCCGGTATCTTCCCCAATTACAAATAACGAATTTAATTCTCCCTCATGGATAGCCTTTATCATCTCATGATTATCCTTGCCTGGTGCTTCAGGCAATTCCGCATTCCAAGCTTTTTCATAACGTTTCCTTACCGCTTCATCTGCTACCTCTTCATAGCCTGGAAAGAAGTTCGGCATACTTCCAAAATCGCTGCAGCCTTGTACATTATTATGACCACGTAATGGATATGCACCAGTTCCGTTTCGCATATAATTTCCGGTAATTAATAATAAATTGGAGATTGCGGTACTCGTATCACTTCCTAGCTGATGCTGGGTTACTCCCATAGCCCAGCAGATTGCTAATCTTTCGACATTAACAATCTCTGTAGCTATTTCTATTAATTCTTCACGGGAAATCCCCGTCAGTTCTTCTGCATATTCCAAGGTGAATTTGTTTAGGCTTTCCTTATATTCATCAAAACCATTAACCCATTTATCAATAAACGTATGATTTTCAAGACCCTGATCAATAATATATTTTGTTATTGCAGAAAGCCAGACTAAATCCGTCCCACTTTTTGGCTGAACAAATCGATCAGCACGTTGTCCCATTTCATGCTTTCTGAGATCAAAAACAAATAATTTTTGACCAAATAATTTTTGGGAGCGTTTAATTCTGGATGCCAGGACCGGATGTGACTCAGCTGTATTTGAACCAATTGTGATAACCATTTCTGCTTCGGCAATATCATCAATGGAACCTGAATCTCCCCCATGCCCAACTGTCCGGAAAAGTCCTTTTGTTGCTGGTGCCTGGCAATATCTTGAACAGTTATCCACATTATTCGTACCAATAATCTGCCGTGATAATTTTTGCATTAAGTAGGATTCCTCGTTTGTTGCTTTGGATGAGGAAATAAACCCAAGTGCATCAGCACCTTTTTCTGCTTTTATTTCATTAAAACGTTTGGCGACATATGTTAGTGCTTCCTCCCATTCTACTTCAACAAAATGGTCATCTTTTCGGATTAACGGTTGTGTTAATCGCTCTTCTGAATTCACATAATCCCAACCGAATTTCCCTTTTATACAGGAAGAAATTCCATTAGCAGGCGAATCTTTTTGAGGTTCTACCTTTAAAATTTTGCGATCCTTCGTCCAGACATCAAATGTACATCCTACTCCACAATATGTACAAACGGTTTTTGTCTTTTCGATTCTTTCTTCTCGCATGGATGCTTCCGTATCTGAAATCGCAAATAAAGGGCCATATCCCGACTCTGTTTTTTTCGTAAGATCAATCATTGAACGCAATAAACCTGGTGACTGATCCGTCATAAATCCTGCCTCGCCCAGCATCGGTTTCTCCATTAATGCATTACAGGGACAAACGGTTACACATTGCCCACAACTAACACAAGATGATTGGTCAATTGGAACATCATTATCCCATATAACCCGAGGCTGTTCGCGCTCCCAATCGATTAACAAGGTTTCATTAACCTGGACATCCTGACACACCTCAACACATCTTCCACAAAGAATACATTGATCAGGATCATAACGGTAAAATGACCCCGAATGATCTTCTTCATATGATTTGGATTGAAAGGGCCTAGATTGATGCTCCAATCCAAATTCAGCTACAGTATTGTGGATTTCACAAGTTCCATTATTATAATCACAAACGGTGCAATATAATTCATGATTTTCCAAAATACGATCAAGTGCTTCTTTTTGTGCTTTCTTAGTTGTCTCAATAACCGTGTTTACTTCAATTGCAGTGGTAACCTTCGTCCCACATGCTCTTATAATCTCCCCATCTACTTCCACCATACAAGTATCACATGTTTGTACAGGTCCAAGTGATTCGTTGTAACAAATTTGTGGAAAAAACTCATCTGTTGTGTTAATTAAATCCAGCAGATTCTGGCCGGGCTCAGCTAAATATTCTGAACCATTAATTGTCACAACAATATGCTCTTGCATATTTACTCCTCCCTTTTATTTAATATACTTTATTATATATATGTCCAATCCCCGTAAATAACTATTTCAAAACTTGAATTATTATAATTATTTGAATTCAAAAGGCTGGTTTCGCATAATTTGGGACTGCGCACTGCACCTCCCACCGAAGTGATTGGTTATCTTCCCCGTAGTCGATAGAAACAATGACGTATGCGCTGGTTTGTTATCCGCTACGGACCGTTGCTTTCCGCGGGCACGGCCTCAGCCTCCTCGCGGAAGATCACCGCTGTGGGGTCTTCGGACTCGTGCTGTTCCCGCAGGAGTCAACGGTCCTCCGCTCCAAACAACCGCCAAAATATGTCAGCATTTATTTAATTAATCAAGAAATTAAAAAAGTTTATAAGCACAATCCCAGAGGAGGAAACACATGAAGACTCCTGCGGGAGAAAAGGCATAGGTGAGACCCCACAGTGCGTAGCGCGAGGAGGCTCACCAGCCGCCCGCGGAAAGCGTAATGTGTTTCCGGAGCGGTCGATGAGATCTACTATCACTCATTACGTCGTCCTTTATATCATCTGCGAAGGTTGTAAAGCTATAAAGGTTACGAAAAGAGCCATCAAAAAAGACATTCCGATTTTTGCGGAATGCCTTTCTAAATAAAAAGTATTAATAAAGTTTACCTTGACGATATAATATTGTTGATATTTTCATGACGGAATGTATATAACAGTTTTGTCTTAAAGGAAATGGGTCTCCAAAGTATTGTGGTAATACAACATCAAATGTTTCCTGCATTTTATCAAAAAGCCTTCTAAAAATTTCTTCCTCAGAATAAAATTGTGTTTCTCTTCCCTGCAGCCATTCAAAGTAGGAAACAATTACACCACCGGCATTTGCTAAAATGTCTGGAATGATTACTTTTCCTTTGCCACTTAAATAACTATCAGCCTCGCTCGTAATCGGTGCATTTGCCCCTTCTACAATAATTGGAGCTTTAATTTCTTCCTTATTATCTTTATGAATCTGATTCTCTAATGCAACTAAAAATAAAACATCAACATCCAAACTCAGTACTTCCGACCGATCCTTGACGACAGCTTTTATACCTGCTTCTTTCAACTCGACGTCATCAACAGGTAAATCCCCTTTGTTATTTTCAGTAAACTTTACTAATTCCGGTATATCAAGCCCATCCGAATTATAAAGTGTTACATTACGATCACTCACAGCTACTACTTTGTTATTCAGATCATTACAACGATAAGCCTCCAGCGCAGCTGCAGATCCTACATTTCCGAAGCCTTGAAAAGCCAATGTTAATGATTTATCATAATGAGCTAAAGCAGTTTTCGCAAATATATTCTCACGTTCTGACAGCCATTCATGCTGTTGCTTAATAAAATCATGCATTAAATAACGGAACGTAAAGTAAACACCTTTTCCTGTAGCTTCTTTCCTACCTAAAGATCCGCCGTTTTCTACACTTTTCCCTGTAAAGCTTCCCCGATAATTTTCCCCTGGATGAATACTTTTAAATTCTCCCATCATCCAATCCATTTCCCTGGCACTTGTTCCAACATCAGGTGCTGGGATATCCTTATCAGGACCAATGATTTGACTAAAATACTGAACATATTTCCTGCAAATTAAATTAAGATCCTTCACTTCATAATCTCTTGGATTGATGACGACTCCACCCTTTCCACCGCCAAAAGGGACATCATGCAACGCATTTTTAAGTGTCATTAGTGCTGCCAGGTTAATTACTTCTTCTTCATTAACTGATTCATGAAAACGAATTCCACCCTTATAAGCACCCAAAATATTGTTATGCTGCACACGAAAAGCTGGAATCCGTACAACATTTCCATTTTCCAACGCTATCCGCAAAAATGATTTATTCACATGATTGGGTGTGGAAAGGATCGAAACCAGTGATGTAAATGCCTTTTCCCTTGATGAACCTTGTAATTCAGGTAAGAATGTTTCATCATCCAATAGAGCATTCAACGATTCTTCAACAATTACCCCTGTTTGATTTGCCATGTAGTACTCCTCCATCTGCGACTAAAAATTTATTTAATATAAAGTGTAACAAAAGAAAAGTACAGTGACCAATGAAAACGTTTTAATTAACTCTAAAAGGATGATAAAGACCCTATTATTGGGTTCTGTTAAGCTATAGGGGTTTTGAACAACCCCTTAAAGCAGGAATACAGCTGCTAGTGTAGCTAAGACAAGCCCGAGAATAACAGGTATGAAGTTTTTTCGTACTAAATCCATCACGGATACTCCACAAAATCCGGCAATTGCGATAAGTGAGGACCATGCTACAATTGTCCCACCACCAGTCCAGATTGAACCCATCTGTCCTATTGCAGCGAGTGTTCCTGCATCAATAGAGCTGTTTTCAAGGGATGCTGCAAGTGCCCCGGTCAGTGGCAGCCCGGAAAAACCGGAACCATCGAGTCCTGTTATTATTCCTATAATTAACACACTTAATGCAGCTAATAATGCGCTTTGTGGTAAAAATTCCTGTGTGGATTGTACAAGATCGAATAATAAGGCTGGTGCATTTTCTTCTACTCCTAAAATACTTCCGGAAAAATCCGAACTGCCGAAGAAGAAGAACCCCGCAATCGGGATAACAGGACCCATTGCTTTAAATGCAAAGACAAATCCATCTGTAATATGATTACTAATATAATCAAGCGCATGCTGTTTTCCGAATGCAACGGTGGACAATAATAGAAGGATTACAGCTACTCCACCAACAAATGCTGCCCCATCACCACCTTCAAGTCCACTCATTCTACCTGATAAAAGTTTTTCGTAAGCCATGTAAATCACAACTGCCAATAAAGCTAAAGGAACTAAGACAGCAAATAATTTACTCCATTTGGATAAATTATTGGTATGCGCTTTATTCGTTGTTTCCGTAGTTGATTGCATATTCTGTAATTCTATTTCAATAAATTTATCATCTTTGGAACGAATAGATTTTCGGTACATTAAATATGCTAAAAGAATCGCAACTCCTCCAACAATTAATGATAAAACGAGTGCCTTATCAGCAACTAACGCTGTATCAATCCCGGCTGAAGCAGCAGATAAGCTTGGGGCTACCTGCACAATATAATCGGAGGACAATGCCATCCCCTGACCTGCGAGAGCGATCGCAACCGCGGCAGTCATGACTGGTAAACCTGATCTTACTGCAGCGGGAACAAGTAATGCACAGATTAGTGGAACAGCAGGTGTCGGCCAAAAGAATAACGAAATAACATACGTTACACCAACAAGGACAAAGAACGAAACATGACCATTGATCATCATTTTTTGAATTGGCTGTATCATTCTCCGATCTGCACCTAAATCTCGTAATGAATGCAGAAGTGCCAGCATAAAGGTAATGATTAAAAATATATTAAAAAGCTCTTTTGCAGCCACCAGGTTTGCGTTAAATATTGCTGTAAAACCATCAATCAGACTTCCATTATAAACCCAGGCAATGACAAATGTGCCTAGTAGCGAAGGTAATACTACCCCTTTGCGAAAAATCATTGTGAATATAATGATGAGTGTAAATAAACCATATAACCAGTGGGATATCGTCAGCTCCATTTCAACCAATCCTCTCCTGTTGAATAGTGCTATAGCCTATGCAAAAGAGAAAAGAAACGCTACCGGGAAATGATATTATGTTTAACTGCTATCAAAATGGGAATACATTTATTGAAGCAACAAAAGGAGGATAACAAATGAAACCATTTATTCAAGAATATATAAATGATGAAAAACTAAAAACAGATGTGAGTATACTGAAAGATAAAGGTGTAAACAAAGATGATGTCTATATTCTGTCACACGATGATGATAGAACAAACCGATTAGCAGGAAGTGCTGAAACAAATACAATCGGTATTAAAGAAATGGATTTTGGTAATGCGGTAGGAAACCTTTTCAATAAAAAAGGGGACGAACTGCGAACAAAACTGGAAGAAATGGGATTCTCAAAAGCAGAAGCAGAAAAATACGAAGAAGACATGGATGAAGGTAAAGTATTATTGATGGTTGCAAATAATGATAACGTAAATAGCTATTTGCTTTAGATAGAACTGGACAACCTCAGGCGCAGAGGTTGTCTTTTTATTTTTAAAGTTCCAAAGTGGTTCTGGGGGTTCTCGTTAAGGCTGTTTTTCGTATAGACTGAGACAGCACCATGGGTTCGTCCCATCGAAGTGACTTGTTGTTATCTAACCAGTAGTCGATGTAAAACTGCGGTGTTTAAGCGTAGAGAAGCGTTCTTTATGACAGTTTTATGTGACCGTTTCCACCTGATTCGACTTCGTTTGGGCATATTGAAGCATTCTATGTGACCGCGTGCACCTGTTTTAATTTTGTTCAGGCTCATAGAAGTGTTCTATGTTACCGCTTGCGCCTTTTTTAGCTTTGTTTGGGCATAAAGAAGCTTTCTATTGGACAATTTACAGCAGTTTTCTTCAAGCCCTAAAGTCCACACGGTGCATTTCTGGATTTGTATCTTGTATCGCACTTTATATCAACTGTGAAGGTTAAAAAGCAACAAATGGTTTCGATGGGGCGAGCAGTGCGCAGTCCCAGTATTTTGTGGAGCGTACGAAGTGCAGTCCCAAAACTTACGAAAAGAGCCCTAGTAAGAGATTATCCTTTCTGAATTGAGTATGCTTTATTTTCCATCTCTTTATCTGCACATTCATTGCAGAGAAGCTTTCCGTTTTCCTGTACCCCATCAAAAAAGCCACTTTCACAATAAACATTTTTCCCACAGGATGTACATGTACCTATTAATTCACGCAAGTAAAATCATCTCCCAAAATAGTAAAAGGTAATCTCTTTATCTAAGAGATTACCTTAATGTAAGCGGATTTTCAATTGGTTAAACGGAGTTCAGCAAAGCTCTCGGCTGTTTATAAAATAAGAAATACACTATAACTCCACTGACCAGGAATCCCGGCAGCATGTAAGAACCATTATAAATCAAAGAATATATCCAAACAGGCTGTCCTTCAGGTGCATATTCACCAAAGAATACAATTCCTCCGGTGAAATGAGCCAGGAACCGCAATGCCGATCCAAGCAATGTCCCTAAAAGAATATAAGAAAGACCGACAATCGCCTTACCTTCCTTTGTAGCATTCTGTATTGATTTCGCAAAGATTCCCGCAAGTCCCAGTACAGAGAATGCGACGATATAATCCAGAAATCCTTGTAAAGGTGTGAAAATAGCCGGTCCAAATAACAACTGTAATACACCCCAGAGGAGTCCTGCCAGAATACCGCCTCTCACTCCCCATCGGAACGCCACGATAAATATTGGTATCATCGCAAACGATACGGAGCCACCTTGAGCCCATACTTTAAATGATAAAAACGGCAGAATATCCAAAAGTAAAGCCATTGCTGCAAATATCGCAACTTCAATTAAAAACAAAGTTCTTTTCGATCTCATATAAAAAGTTACCTCCCCTTTTTAAAGCTAATTTCTCAATTTTTAAACACAAAAAAAGCAATGCCAAGGGGAAGATTTCCTGATGGGGAATCCGCTCACATTACTTTTTTCCATCAAAAAAACCACGATCCCTACGCTAGTACTAACTAACAGGTTCAAAGGGTAAGAACACGTAAAATGTTCACTCTCAGCCAAATGGCTCCCCCTGTAGGCTCTTATTATTATGCTTTCTTGGTTACCCGTATTGTAACGTAACTTTCAAAAAATAACAACTTTCTAAAGGGAAAGAAATTCTTCAACATCTGCAACACATAGTTGAATTGCACTTTCCCAGAAATCTGTTTTTGTTAAATCAACATTTAAATGCTTTTCAGCCAATTCCTCCACATTCATTCTGCCGGTATCACGTAACAGCGCAATATAATCATCCTCAAAGCTTCCACCTTTTGCTTTGGCATGTGCATAAATACCAAGACTAAACAAATACCCGAATGTATATGGGAAATTATAAAACGGTGTTCCGGTAATATGAAAATGTAGCTTAGAAGCCCAGAAGTTCGGATCATAGTCTTCAACTGCATCACTATATGCTTCTTTCTGTGCTTCAATCATGAGTTCATTTAACCGGTTAACTGAAACCAATCCATGCTTTCTTTCTTCATAAAAGTTGTTTTCAAAAAGAAAGCGTGCATGGATATTCATGAAAAATGCGATACTGCGCTGTATTTTATCTTCCAGTAGTGCTAATTTTTCTTCTTTGTTTTGTGCACTTTTCACGGAAGCATCCGCAACAATCATTTCTGCAAATGTGGATGCAGTTTCCGCCACATTCATGGCATATCCCTGGTTTAAACCATTGAGATCATTCATCACATGCTGATGATAGGCATGACCCAGTTCATGTGCTAACGTCGAAATATTGGACGTTGTACCTGAATAAGTCATAAAGATCCGTGTTTGTTCACTGTCAGGAAAACTCGTACAAAATCCTCCCGGTCGTTTACCGGCCCGATCTTCTGCTTCAATCCATCTATTATCAAAGGCAGCTTGAGCAAAGTCTGCCATCTTTGGACTGAACTCACGGAAATGATCTACAATAAAATCTGCTCCTTCTGTATAGCTTGAAGTTTTCACTGAGTCTGATAATGGTGCACCAATATCGTACATACTTAATTTTTCCAATCCTAATAAATCAGCTTTTTTCTCTAAATATGCCACGAAATGTTTTTTATTATTTGTTATTGCTGTCCACATGGCATCAAGCGTTTCCTGCTTCATTCGATTAATAGCCAGCGGTTCTTTCAGTACATTTTCCCAGTTACGATGTTTATATTTTTGCAATCGAAAACCGGCCAGATGATTCAGTGTTTGACCAATTAAATCAGATTGTCCCTTCCAGGCCTTGCCTAATTGTTCGAATACATGCTTACGAACAGCGCGATCCGGGTTACTTAGTTTATTCGAAGCCTGACCAACAGAATAGGATTTAACCTCTCCATCTTCCTCGATGTCAACACTCATATTTCCAACAATCGTGTCATACATTTGACTCCATCCATGATAGCCATCAACAGCCAGGTCATTCATTAGCACTTCCTGTTCCACTGCTAATTGTTCTTTTGCCTTTTCTCTATTTTCATTTAATACAAAAGATAATTCCTTCAGCTCCGGGTGGTTTAAAAGTTCCTGCCATCCTTTGTCATCAATCGATACAAGCTTTTGTTCCAAGTTTGTCCGGATCTCATCCATTTCTGCTTTTAGTGCACTTCTCTTACCAACTAACAAACTCGCTTTCTCATCTTTTACATCCTGTGCACTTAAGCAGCTGACGAAGGCAAATGCTTCACGCAACTTCTTCATTGCAGCTTCATATTGGGTGACAATATCTATTAAATCATTTTCATTTTTTTGATCCGGGTTAAAGCTGTTAACTGCTGTTAAAAGCTTCTTCATATCATTCTGTATGTTCGATACATATGTTTGAAATGCTTCAGATTCACTTCCACCGGGGAAAATTACATCTAAATCCCAGGTTGGGTTATACGTTTGCTGCATAAAATCGCTCCTTAAAAATATGGCTTATTTTTTACCCTGTTTTTTATTATAACGAAGAATTGGAATCTTAGCATTAAAAACAGTTCCCTAAAATAAAAGTGAATTGAAAAAAGTTTAAATTGAACTGATTAGGGTATTTTAAATACAGAGTATAAAAATACTTGACATTTTGAATTCAAGATAATATACTTAGTAACATAAAGTAATTAACATACTTAATATAACTTTTGGAGGGATTTACAATGGCAAAAACAACTTGGACAGTAGATACAGTTCATAGTGAAGTAGGATTTTCGGTAAAACATATGATGATTTCTAAAGCGAAAGGTACTTTTGAGAAATTTGATGCTGTAATTGAAGCAGATCCAGAGGACCTAACAGATTCAAAAATCGAGGTTACAATTGATCCTTCAAGTATTAATACACGTAATGAGGATCGTGATAACCACCTTCGTTCAGCAGATTTCTTTGATGCTGAAAATCATTCAAAAATTACATTTGTTGCTACTGACATTAAGAAAAAATCAGGCAACAATTATGATGTTACCGGTGACCTAACTATCCGCGGAACAACTAAACCTGTAACAATTGATGTTGATTATGCAGGACAAAGTAAGGATCCAATGGGTGGCAGCACTGTTGCTGGATTTAGCGGCGAAACAAAAATTAATCGTAAAGAATTCGGTTTGACTTGGAACGCTGCAGTTGAAACTGGTGGCGTACTTGTTGGTGAAGAAGTAAAAATCAATTTCGAACTGGAAGTACAAAAACAGGATTAATACAATTTAAATCGGGTAGTATTTTCATTTAGAAAATACTACCCGGTTTTTTATGTTTACTTATTAACGTAAACTCTGATTAGTTTACATTCGTCATATTCACAAATTTATTTTCGAAATACTTTTTCTTTCTTGGATTGTTAGTGTTATCGAAAAATGAAATTACATCAGCAAGTGCATTTTCCAGCAGTTCCTTATCATCTGTTTTTTCAAGCTTTTCAATCGCGAGTTCATAGTTTCTTCCTGCAAGTGTTTGATTCGGTTGCTTTTTATGCTCCAGACAGTAAGCATATTGCATATAAATCATTCCAATTTTTCTCGCAGAATAAGCTGGAAGATTTAAGAAGATTTCTATTGCTCTTGTATAATTTGGAATTGCCTCATCAAGCTCAGATTGATTAAAGTAATAAAAAGCCATCTCCGTAAAAGCTTCAGCATGCACCAATGTTTCAGCTAAGGAAGAGTCATCAAGCAATTCAATTGCTTCTGTCAAATAAGCATAGGCTTTTTTATCCTCCTCCTTACTGCCATAGGTTTTGGCAATACTGACAAGGCTGTTAATCTTCATTTCAGGATGGTCATCCCCTGCAAGTTCAACTGTTTTATTCAAATAATTAATTGCTTCTTCCGAATTATTAACCGTCGAATATAAGACACCAAGTTTAAAATGCAGAAACAAAATCATATATTTATCCCGATTATCATCATCCTGAAAGTAAGTTAGTCCACGCTGATAGTACCTGATTGCACGAGCAAACTTCTCAAGGTTTTCTTCTGCCTCACCTAGCACTAAAAAACCGCGAGCAAGCTTTATTCTATCAGTTTCCTCATCATTTTCCATTTGCTTTACGGCCTCAGACATTATTCTCCGAGCAAGTTTATAGTCACTCATAAATGCTAATTCAGCATATAAAATTAAATCATCACTCGTCATCCTGGAAGATGACTTATAAAGGCTGGAAATGATTTCCGCTGAAGTACTATTTTCTCCTATTTGTGCATGACTGACTGCTTCCACAATAGATAATAATTCCTTAAGTTTTTCATCTGTACTATATTTTTGACGACATTTCTTTGATTTGGATAATACATTGGGAAAATGATTCCGCTTGAACTCTTCTATTATTACTTCCAAATCAGCTTTATTTTCATCTCTAATAATTTCTTTTACTTTTTCATCCAAATTTAAAATATCCATCGTTGACATCACCCTGCTCCATTCTTTCTCTTTTCCCTAGTGTAACAGTATTTTTTAGAATACTAAAAGGATTTACCATAAAACAAATTAGAATTCCCATGCTTATCATGATAAAATAAAGATGGAATGGAGGTAATAAAAATGATCATTTTTTATGATAGCTATTGTAAAATGTGCACAACCTCATCAATCCTCTGGAAAAAAATAGACTGGAGAAATAAACTATCATTTGAATCATTTCGTCTACTAATGGACTATCCGGAAGAAATGGAAAAAAGCCTGCATGTAAAACATAGGGGTCAATGGTTTCAAGGATATAATGCCCTAATAGAAATTGCAAAGCTGCTACCGTTAATCTGGGTTTTACTCCCATTCATGTATATTTTTAAATGGGTAGGGCTTGGTGATTATATTTATAAAAAAATCGCTGCTAACAGAAAGCTTGTCCCGGTAAATCAGTGCGGGGATTCCTGTATGATCAACCCTGAAAAAAACTGATCCTATTCACCCGAAAAATATTCCACATCCTCTGAGGAATAAATACTAACGAGCATTTTTCCATGATCTGATTTGGCCCTTACTAAAACAGGCTGGTTATATATGTTCTTAAATACAAAATCCGGCCCCCACCAGCTAACAGTTGCATCACGTCCTGGTGGTACATATGGCACCCTTTTGCTATGCTCATACCTTTCAATGATTTGAATGCCTTTTAGATCTACTGCATTAAATAAAGTGGATGAGACCTGGCATATTCCGCCACCAATATCTTCTGCTAATTCTCCCTTTACAATAACAGGGGCACGTTTATATCCTTTTTCTTTTGTTCGTTCACCAACTATCTCATTAAAGGAAAATGTCTCACCGGGAAAAACAACATAATTATTAATTGCCTCTGTAGCAAGTGCGATATTATGGGAACGCTCCAGATTACTCTTCTTAAAATAAGTAACATAGCTTCCAAGCTCTTTTGCTCTTATTTCCTCCAACAATGCATTATCTACTCTGGGATAAATAAGTTTCTTTGGTACTTCCAATTTCATATCACTGTTGCTGTAAAACATTTTTCGAAACAAAACATTAAATTTATCCCTGTCGATTGTTACCCCAGGCTTCCCCTTAACTATTTCTCCATTTTTGTCCAAAGAAGCATTTTGCGGATTTTTATAGATCTTTTCCTTCAATATATCCATCAAAAAAGTTAATTTTTTCTCATCAATAAAAAGACCATCCATATACGGAAGAGAATATTGTTTAATTTCCAATTTATCCAACATGATTTTATTATCATTAAAATCCACTTCCGCAAAAATAGGATTCATTGGAATAAATAATAACAAAAAAATTAATGCTGTAACTTTCATTTGGTTTCCCCCTTTTTTCTAGTATTAGAAAAAAGACATAAAAATAACCAGGATTTCTCCTGGTTACCTACAAAAGATAAATAGCAAATGCAATTAATGATAATAGTATGGTGATTACATAGATCCAGACCTGTAAGGATACATTGGATTTTACCGAGCTTGTTTCATAATCGAGGGAGCGCTTTAATTCATCCTGAACCGTTTGTCCCTCTTCCTCGTATTTTTTCATCTTATTTTCTTCCTGTTTAAACGCATAAAATGTCCCTGCCAGAGCGGCAATAAATAAAACAATTAAAAATATTAATAGTCCAGTACTCATTAAAATCTCCTCCGCTTCCATTCCATAATAACTTAGGGTTTACACTATTGCTGTGATGTTTATCACTCTTTACTATAAAAAAGCCTCCTTTTATGGGTTTAAGCAATGGGGTAATCGTTATTTTCAGAGTCAAATATGACATTTTTGTGGAAAGTTCTGTATTCCCAAGCAATAAAAGTTTAATTTTTCTGCTAATTATAAAAAGATATTAAAAACCGCCTGACTTATGCCAAGCGGTTATTTTTTATTAACGAAAATCTCTTGAATCTTCCATATAATCACTTGCCATTCGATATCCTACTACAGCTGCAAGTAGAAGTAATATTCCGCAAAATGTATTTTTCATTTTAAAATTACCTCCTCGTTTGAACCTAAGTTATATTGTGATTTTATCATTAGAATGGGCGTACTTTCCCTTTTTTCAGTACAAGCATTGGTCCACCTATCATGAACAATGACCGGTTATCTACTACTTTTTTCATTGCAGCAGCAGATTTACCCTGAAGTTTGTAACTGGAGAATACATTTCCGATTCCATCTGAATTTCCCAGTGAAGCTACTGTTCCTTTATCATCAAATACAAAATCTTTTAATGGCTGATTAGTAATTAATGCTTTTAGGTTAGCTGCTACAACATCAGCTTCCTGCATTGCCAGTTGAGCTGTTGGTGGATATGGACGGTCTGCTTCTTTGTTCCAAACCCATGAACAGTCACCAATAACAAAAATATTTTCTTCTTCAGGCATGCGTAGGTCACCATTAACATTTACTTTTCCTTTTACCAGTTCAAAACCGGAGTCTCCCAGTACTGAGCTTCCTTTTACCCCGCCTGTCCAAACAACAGTACCTGCTTTAATTAATTCTTTGTCGTCACCAACAATGAATCCTTCAGGGGTACACTCGGAAATTGGAGCACCAATCATAATCTCTACCCCACGGTCTTCCAATGATTTTTTCGCATAGGAAACAAGCTCTTTGTCAAACATTGGCAAAATGGATGGAGCAGCTTCAACATTGATGATTCGTACTTTGTTGCGATCAATATCATATTTTTTGCATAGTTCCGGTACTTTATCAGCAAGTTCACCTACAAATTCAATACCGGTAAATCCAGCACCACCAACAAGGATATTCAGGCTGTCTTCATCAGCATTTTTATCATTGCTGTATTTCGCAAATTGGTATTCAATATGTTCACTGATTAAACGGCTGGTATCAATATCCTCAATCGCAAATGCGTGTTCAGCCATTCCTTTAATTCCAAAATCATTTGATTCAAATCCAAGACCAACAACAAGATAATCATATGTGATTTCGCTATTTTCCAAAACAACACGCTGTTCGTCTTTCTTGATTTCGACAACAGAATCATAAACTAATCTAACTCTCTTCGGATTGACGACATCACTGATCATGACACGAGCCTGGTTTGGGTTAATTGTCCCTGCAGCCACCTCATGCAGCCAGGTTGATTCATAGTGATAATTATGTTTATTAATTAGTACAATTTCAGCCTCTTCTGGGGACAACATTTTTATTAAGCGCTTTGTTGTTGTCAATCCTGCATATCCAGCGCCCAGAACGACTATTTTTGGTTTGTTTGAACTCATGAAACTTCCACCTTCCTGTAAACTATTTTAAGTATTAATTGCATATGGTAAAAGCGTTCTCATGTTTATAATGGAGATTTAAAAATAATTAATCCGCTTGAACCTATAAATGCTTAATAGCAATACTTTAATAATATCAAAGTTTTTTTAATAAGGCTATAAATCCGTTGAAAATCGCTGAAATATGTTTACTTTTTGAGTAAACACTGCGAATTTTGCTGATAAACAGATGTTTTGCCTGTAAAATCTCACGCAATTACAGGCAAAATCGTTTATACAGGTCTGACGGTTATCTCATTTACATTAACATGTTCGGGCTGTGCGACAGCATATACTACAGCTCTTGCAATATCATCGGTTTGAAGCGGCTTGCGATCGTTCGGCAGCCGTTCGGAATTACGCTCGGTTTCAACCATACCCGGGGAAATATTTGTTACGCGTACTCCGGTTCTGGCAAGCTCTTTCTCCAGCCCCATAGATATCGCACGAACAGCATATTTTGTTGCACTATATACTCCACTTGTTTTTGTAACCTCGTGACCTGATACAGAATCTGTATTCACAATGTGGCCTGCAGAACGTTTAATCATATCAGGAAGTACTGCATTAATTCCGTAGAGGACCCCTTTCACATTAACGTCTATCATCTGATCCCATTTATCTACCTGTCCATCCCGAATTGCTCCATTTTGTACCAATCCGGCATTATTTATGAAGATATCAATCTTTCCAAATGCACCAACAGCCTTTTGAACCAAATTGTCTATATCTGCTTTTTGGGCCACATCTGTCTCAACAGCAAGTGCTTGCCCTTGCTTGATACCATTGATTTCTTCGGCAAGAGCATCCAATTTTTCTTTTCTTCTTGCAGCAAGTACCACATTCGCTCCCTCTTCAGCAAGATGTTTTGCAATACTTGAACCTATTCCACTGCTTGCACCTGTGATGACTGCGGTTTTACCTGTAAGTTTTAACATGAAATTCCTCCAATTATTTTTTTATGGTTCAGGATCCGGTTCTGGATCTGGCTCCGGATCAGGCTTCGGGTCTGGTTTAGGGTCTGGTTTTGGATTTGGATCTGGTTCTGGATTTGGATCTGGTTCTGGATTTGGATCTGGTTCTGGATCTGGTTCTGGATCAGGCTCAGGATCTGGTTTTGGATTTGGCTCTGGATCAGGCTCTGGTGTTGGATCAGGCTTTGGGTCAGGCTTTGGACTAGAGCCCGGTTTCGGATCTGAATTTGGTTCTGGGTCTGGTTTAGGCTTTGAAGTAGATTTTTGATCTGGGTTCTCTGATTTCTTTGGCGTATCATTTTTTTCAGTTATATTCTTTTCTTTAGAAACAGAACTGGAAGTATTTTTCTTACTACCTTCTTCATCAAAATCATCTACAATAGTTGAGTCTTCTTCCTCTTTAACTTTCTCCTTAACCTCCTCTTCATCAAAAGCAAGCCATTCTTTATCTTTTAAAATAAGTGCTCCTACATTTTCTCTAATTTTAAGTTCTTCTGTTTCTAAGGATTCGTCTGACTCTATTACAATCTCTTCTGTTACTTCTTTCGTACTATCTGGCTCTTCCTCCTGTTCCAGATCACCATACTTGTCTTTTGTAGCTTCTGCACGCATTATTCCCATACTTACTACTAAAATAAATGCAGTCAGCACCAGCAGATTAATAATCAATAACTTTTTATTTTTCATATCACTTTCCCTTTCACATTTGTATGTATCTGACAAATATTCTCATATTATATTGCTTTTCCCTTATTTTAATATGTATTGCCAATGAATTTCAATCTATTTAAGCTTTTACAGGAAATACTTTAACAATTAATACAAAAACTGTTTCAAACAGGTGATTATACCTGCTGAAACAGTCAAAAAATTATTAAAACATATCCCCGCGTTCTTCTTTTCGTTTCCTCATCTCTTCCGTCCATTTATCGACACGATCGCGTATTTCTTTAGCCCGACCATCAATTTCATCTATCTTTTCAGTGCGAAAGTCACGCATTAAATCCATCATTTTATTATACCTTTCGTAAATCAGCTCACGAATGTCATCAGTAACTTCTTGTTCTACTAATTCCTCATCTCTAAGAATTTGCAATGCTTCATCATATCGTTCTTTTTCTTTTTGGATGATATCCTTTATTTGATTAAGATTCTCGTCAAACCTCTCATATTCTGCAAGTTTTTCCCAGCTATCAGGAGCTTTTGTAAATGCCCATGCCAAATCAATACTGGAAGGCAGCCATGCTTTTTCTATCGTTGTTTTTATATCATCTGCACTCTCAGCAGAGTAATACTCCCCGTTACCAGCTTCAGAAACCTGTTTCAGCTGGTCTGCTGCATTCTGATCTACATGAAAACCGATAATATTTACAGTTCTGTCCTCACTATCTTTCACAAAATTTTTAGCCTCCTTAACAGGGTCACCATCACATGTCTCTACCCCGTCACTTACGATATATACCGTTACGTTTTCATTAAAGTCCTGGCTCATGTCCGCCGCTTTCTTAATTGCTCCTGCAAGCGGTGTGTAACCTTTACTTTCAAATGTTGATAAGGACTCCTCAAATGCGGCTGCTTCATAATCACCCATTGGATATATTTCCTCTATGCCGTTACATGACAACTCTTTATCGGCATCTGCTTCTGACCCCTTATGACCATATACAACAAGGGAAACCTCATTATCCTGACCAATCGCATCAGCAAACCTTTCCACAGCTTCTTTAGCAATATCCATTTTCACTTTGTTATCCACACTTAGAAGCATGCTTGAGCTTGCATCAAGTAAAATAATTGCTTTCCCTTTTTCCGGTTCATTTTTAACTTCCTCTTCAGATTTACCAGGATCCGGTAAAAATGGTTCTTCAAAATTCGGTTCAAATTCTTCTGCTTTCTTAATAACATCCTTATAATGATGACTACCCAATAAATAGATAAACCCTTTGTAAATTTCAGTTGGATCCTGTGTTTCTTCTGTGATTTTCTTAAATTCTGCTTTTAATTCTTTTATTATTTCAGTGTTCAACTGTTCTTCAGTAGAATCCTCAAGCTCCATTTTCAGTGTAATATCTGTAGCTAATGTTCCACCCTGCTGCTTTTTCATGTCTTCTCTTGTTTCTACCTGAATAACTGTTTCCATTTGATCGACAATTGATTCTTTTTCTTCTTCTGCAGCCACTTCAGCATCTTCTTTATTACTTTGATCATCATTTGACGTTGCTTCGTTTTCATCGCTGCACGCAGCTAAAAATAACATAAATACCAGGATAATAATACTGATTGAATTCTTGAACATCCACTCACTCCGTTCTACGTCTTCTTTACCTTTATTAATTTTGGACATTTTGACCCTCATAGTCAATATAACAAAACTACTAAAAAACCATATTCAAATTAGGTATTTTGCATTACCAAGCAAATTTGAATACATTTATTATAAAACGCTTTCAAATATGTGTTATAATTTTCATAATATAAAATATCCAAAAGTAATTTTTAAGATAAAAGGTGGGATGATCATGAGCAATACAGAAGTACGTATTGTTAACGAGCAAGGTGAAGATGTTGCACAAAATGGAATTGAAATTGGGGAGATAATCGTAAAAGGTGACGGTGTTGCCAATAATGAAGAGGTAACAAACAGAAGTGTTAAAGATGGGTGGATGCACACTGGTGATATGGGAACAATAGATGAATCTGGAAGTATAAAAGTAGTAGATCAAAAAAATAATGATAATAGAAAAGGCATTTCCACTGCAGATATTGAAATTGAATTATCGAAACATCCTGCAGTTCAGGAAATAGCGGCAATTTTAACACCACATAAAGAACTTGGAGAAACCTCCCATGCGGTGGTAGTTCTTCATGATGGCAATGAAGTATCTGAACAGGATTTACTGGATTACTCAATGGAGAAACTTCCTTCTGCCAATATCCCAAATACAATTACTTTCGTTGATGAGTTACCCAAAACCATTAGTGGAAAGATATTAAAAATACAGCTTAGAGAAATGGTATAAATACGAATCGTGCTGATTGGTGTGGATTTTAAGCAAAAAAGCTTGTATCCTTTTTGTTGGATACAAGCTTTAATCATTTCCTTTAGGTTCCTGGGTGGACCTCTTTTTGAGGAAGTTTTTCAATAGTATATACCTTTTCTGCGGCTAGTAATGCGGATTCCTTTTAAATTTCCTTTTCTTGCTCTTTATTTTTCAAATAACGTCTACCTTGTTCCAACCACTTTTGTTTTTCTTCTTTTTTTCTTTGAACTATTTTTTCTGTCTCATTCGAATAGGTTTCAGCATAGTTCAACAATTTATCCCAGGTTGAAAAAAATAGTACATCTACATCTTTCGCATTTTGATTGTTATCTTCATTCATGCAAATACCATAGATTCTATCTTTCTTTTTTAATAAATCGGCTACAACAGATAGCTGTTGATTTTTACAAACCTTTCCTACCTCGCCCAAGTAGTTTGAATCATGTTCATTAAATTCATTGACCTCATGACCTTTGCTGCTGTAATAAACCTTTTTATTGTTTGCATAAATCCACATCAGTGTACCATCAGCTAGACTTTTGCGAGGACTAATTGTCACTTTCGTCATTTTATCAACCCTTTTTTCTGAGAATTTTAGCATTATACATTTAAATTCATATCATTATCCGTTTATCGAATTATGCTACCCTCATATATAGTATACGCTTCTTTTGTATAAAAGTATCAAAATACGACTTTTAAGCGACTTTTAGCTATATTTATTAGTAATTAAAGAATTTAACAGCAAATTTGTCGAATTATGATTGACACAAATCTAATAGACTGCGATAATATTTAGGATAAGTTCATACGGTTACCTTTAATCCAGTCCTGTGAGACTGGCAAGGTGGAACAGATTGGAATCTGTATATTGATAAAAATCAATAGAGAGACATGTCTCTCTACATTTTTATTATTCAAAAACATCTTGCCTAGTTAGGCAAGGTGTTTTTATTTTTTATTAATCCTTTTTCCATTAAAGGACGGTACCTATGAACCTCATTCTAAAGGGGGATTAAATAATGGCAAAATACGATGAAATTCAGGTTGATGAAAGACTTCCTATATTAAAAAGCTTACCACTAAGTATTCAGCATTTATTCGCCATGTTTGGCTCTACTGTTTTAGTACCAGTTTTATTTGGCGTCAATCCAGCAACAATTTTATTGATGAACGGTGTAGGAACACTTATTTATATTTTTATTACAAAAGGTAAAATCCCAGCATATTTGGGTTCCAGTTTTGCATTTATTTCCCCTGTATTTGTTGTACTCGGGAACTATACAGGAGGAGATGGCTATAGTTATGTTTTAGGGGGCTTTCTGGCAGTCGGGGTTGTACTCACTATTGTTGCATTAATTGTAAAGTTAATAGGAACGGCATGGATAGATGTTATTTTCCCACCTGCAGCGATGGGAGCAATTGTTGCTGTGATTGGACTTGAGCTTGTACCAACTGCAGCTGAGATGGCTGGTTGGATTGCGCCAGCAGATGCTGCCGCTTCCTGGACCATGGATCCTAAAACAGCTATTGTAGCATTACTGACACTTGTAATCACTATCGTTTGTTGGGTAACACTTCGCGGCTTTTTGAAAATCATCCCAATACTGATTGGAATTATTGCAGGGTACGTGATTGCTTATTTCTTTGGCTTAGTTGATTTTACTGCAGTCAAAGAAGCTTCCTGGTTTTCCATGCCGCAATTTTATCAGATGAAATTTGACTGGTCGGCAATTCTTGTGATTTTACCAGCGGCACTTGTTCTTATACCTGAACATATTGGACATTTATTCGTTACCGGAAATATTGTAAAGAAAGATTTAACGAAAGATCCAGGGCTTGATCGTTCATTCGCAGGAAACGGGGTTTCCACAATTATTTCCAGCTTCTTCGGTTCTACACCGAATACAACATATGGTGAAAATATTGGTGTACTTGCAATTACAAGAGTGTATTCCACATGGATTATTGGAGGAGCGGCTGTCATTGCAATTGTTCTTTCCTTTGTCGGTAAACTCACTGCTCTGATTTCTTCCATTCCAACAGCTGTAATGGGTGGAATATCACTACTGTTATTTGGTATCATCGCAGCAAGTGGGATTAGGATGTTGGTTGAAGCAAAGGTCGATTACAATCAATCCCAGAATTTAATTCTTACCTGTGTCGTACTGGTTATTGGAATCAGTGGTGCAACCGTTCAATTAGGAGATGTTGCGTTAACAGGAATGGGGCTGGCTACGATTGTTGCAATTGTGCTTGGGTTGTTCTTTAAATTATTGGATGTATTGAAATTATCGAATGAATAATAAGTTAAGGGTCAGCAGAAACTTCTCTGCTGACCCTTTTATTTAAATTCCATTTTCCAACTATAGTAATCATTCTCCGGATTTTTTTCATACCTTAAATAGGCGTTGAATTTACTTCCTTTTTTACTTGTTAACCCTTTTACAAAAGCTCGCTTACCTTTCAACAATTCTTTCACCATTGTTTTCGTAGGCTTTTTCCTCATTGTTGCCAGGAATTTATCATTTTTCCATACAACAAATTTACATCCTTTTTTCCAGTTGCTGCAGCCAAAGGCCTTATAGCCGTCAGTAATCTTTCCGCCGCATTCTGGACATGTACCAAGTATCTCATTCGTATTTTTAGTTGATGCAATTTCATTGATAATAATATCCTGTCCATTTTTGATCGTTTCTACCGATTCATTTGTAAAACTAAAAACCATGTGCAGGAATTCCTGTTTATTAGCTTTTCCATTTTGAATATCAGACAATGCTTTTTCTAAGCGTCCGGTAAATTCAAGGTCGAATAAATTTTGTACAGGAAATGTTTCAACAAGTCTTCTGCCAAGATCTGTAGACAATAGATTCTTCCCTTGTGCTGTGATATAGCCTACATCTTTTAATTTCTTAATAGTTTCCGCTCTTGTAGCTGCTGTTCCAATGCTGAAACCAGTCAAAATACTTCCCATTATCTCTTCATTTTCTTCTTCCTTATAGCTTTTGCCGCAGGTTTCCATCACACGTAATAATGTCCGTTCCGTATGGTGCTTTGGGGGTTTGGTCACGTGTGTTGTAACCTTTGAATCTAGTAAGCTAACATGATCATTAACGTGGACTAAAGGTAAAATAGTATCCTTGGACTGAATCTTCTCAACCTTTTTCCAGCCTTCAATCAGCTGAACCTTACCTTTTGATGAAAAGACTCCTTTTAAACCGTCCACTTTTGTAGTTAATTTTGTTTCTTCATATTCAGCAATTGGCATGAACTGCATGATAAACCGGTTCTTAATTGCTGTATAAACGATTTGTTCATCTGCTGATAGACGTTTTGGTTTTAAATAGGTAGGAATGATTGCACTATGACTTTCCACCTTAGCATTATTAAATACTCTTTTGGTTTTCATGAATTTTATTTCATCTTTATAAGGAAGATCTTCCGCATGTGTCTTTAATACGTTTGCTGTTTTGCCAACCAAGCTTTCCTCTAAAGCAATACTTGATGTACGTGGATAGGTAATGAATTTTTTCTCATAAAGTGATTGTGCGACTTTTAGTACTTTATCTGAAGTCCAGCCCTTGTATTTGTTCGTTATATACCCTTGCAAATTAGATAGGTTAAATAGAAATGGAGGAAATTCCTTTTTCTTCTCCACCTTTTTGTCGGAGATTACTCCTTGTTTGTTTTGAAGAGCTTGATGGATCGCCTCTAATGTTTCCTTTTCCTTAAATTTTTCACGGTTTTTCTCTATATATGTACCTTCATAATCTTTTTCATCCTGCGTTTGAAATGTTGCGATCAGTTTAAAATAATCTTCTGGTTTAAAGTTTTCAATTTCCTTATCGCGATCATAAATAATTTTTAACGTTGGAAGTAGCACCCTGCCAATATTCAGAGCTTTTCCTTTTCCCTTCTGATATTTCAATGTGGCGACAGAAGTTAAATTAATTCCGATAACCCAATCGGCCCATTGCCTGCTAATCCCTGCATCTCTTAAAGGCTTCATCGTTTCATTGGAATTAATATTTTCAAGTCCCTGAAGTACTTCTTTCGGTGTCCACTCATTAAGGAGCAAGCGGGATACTTGCTTTTTAGGTCTGCCGCCTCGATAGATAATACTGTCACCAATCAGCTGGCCTTCTCGGTCATAATCACAGGCTGAAATGATCATCGTCACATCATTTCGTTTCATTAATGTATGGATTGTCTTTAATTGCTTTTGAGCCCCACTGTCAGGGTACTGTCTATTCCGTGGATTACTTTTCACTTTGTATTTAAATTCCTCCGGAATAAATGGAAAGTTATCCATTCTCCAACTTCTCATCTTGCCGTCATAATCTTTGGCATCATATAGCTCAACGAGATGTCCGAAAGCCCATGTAATAATATGTCCGTTCCCTTCAAAGTAGCCATCTTTTTTTGTCTTGATTTTTAATGCGTCCGCAATGTTTTTTGCGACTGATGGTTTTTCAGCTAAAATTAATTTCATTTGATTTCTCCCATTTTTTATTTTTTTATCTATAGTATAACATGTTTTAAACGCATAGAGAACGAATGTTCCTCAATCAACCCTATTTTCAAGTTCAATTTATTAGGAACAGAATTCACTTTTGAACTCAACTGTTTTGTGTTCGAAATAATGACGTAGATCCAACATCTTGTTAGTGGTTATAATTTTCCAGTTCGGACAAACTAAACATGCCTTGCACCCGAAAATTGTTGAAATCATGAGGAATGTGTACTGGAAATAAAATTGTATTGGGAGTAAAAACAATGCTGGTGAAACAATGAATGAGGCTGCGAGACGGAATGTTTTACCTGAGACTATGATTAATGTTATAAAAAGAAGGGTAACATCAAGCAACGGTGCAGGAAGTAGTATAAATTAAGTGGTGGTGCAAATGGGTGGTCTGATTTCAAACAACTATCCAGTGAGAAGCGCTTTAAAAATGCAACCAGCGTAATTATGGAGTTTGTCAATATATAGGAAAAATTGACATATTATCTGTTCATGTTATACTACAATCGTTTTGATTAGAAAACTTGGCTATAGCAAGTCTTTAGGCGATAGCCCTGGTTGCACTTATGCAAATCTTTTCGGTGGGGCGAGTAATCGGAGCCCCAGGATAAGAAAGTTTTATACTTATCTACAAAAAAATATAGGGAGGTCTTATTATTAAATTCAAAGCAGTTACATCCGTTTTTTGGGTATCTATTGCGTTAATATCTGTATTTATTATTTGGGGAGCTTTCTTCCCAACAAATGTTGACTATGTATTAGGCTTAGTTGATGGTTTTATTTCAGAGACATTTGGCTGGTTTTATCTGTTGGTTACTACAGGGTTTGTTTTGCTTGCACTGTTTCTGATCTTCGGGCCATATGGAAAAATCAAGCTTGGAAAGCCTGATGATAAGCCGGAGTATAGTTATTTTACCTGGTTTGCGTTTCTATTCACCGCTGGTATGGGGGTCGGTCTCGTATTCTACGGCGTGACGGAACCTTTAACACATTATTATTCACCTCCTTCTGCTGATCCTGAAACGATAGCTGCTGCAGAACAGTCCATGCAGTACACCTTATTCCATTGGGGATTCCATCCATGGGCTACATACGCAGTGCTTGCATTGACTTTGGCTTATTTTAAATTCCGCCACAGGGCTCCTGCTTTGATCAGTTCCGCTTTTGCGCCACTGATCGGTGCGCGTTCTAAGGGGGGCTTGGGTGTTGCCATTGATACACTGGCCGTTTTTGCTACTGTATTTGGTATTGCAACATCTCTTGGACTTGGTGCAACGCAGATTACAGCAGGTTTAAGTTTTACCTTTGAAGGAATTCCTAATACACTGGCTACCAATCTAATTGTTATTTTAGTTATCACCGTATTATTTATGCTTTCTGCTACTACGGGGATCAACCGGGGTATCCGTTACATGAGCTGGTTAAATATTATTCTTGCTATCGGATTGATGGCTTTTGTATTCATTCTCGGTTCTTCTGTACAGATGATCGAGTCATTTACAACAACACTTGGTAATTATATTCAAAACCTTCCAAGTATGACATTAGGCATGAATGCATTTGAGGGTGACAGGGGATTCCTTGATGCATGGACACTCTTTTACTGGGCTTGGTGGATTGGCTGGTCGCCATTTGTAGGAACCTTTATTGCCCGGGTTTCAAGAGGAAGAACGATTCGTGAATTTGTTCTCGGGGTAACTGCTATACCGGTAATATTCAGTGCCTTCTGGTTCTCTGTTTTCGGTATTGCCGGATTCGAAACAAATACGGCTCAAGGCGGTGCTATCCACCAGTTAATGAGCGAAATAGGTAACGAAGTAGCGTTATTTGCATTTCTTGAGTCACAGCCTATGGCAGCCGTTGTTATGGGTGTCGCAGTGCTCTTGATTGCATCCTTCTTCGTCACTTCTGCCGATTCCGGTACATTTGTACTTGGCATGCTGACAACAGGAGGTAAGTTAAATCCAGGCACCGGAGTTAAACTTGTCTGGGGGGTCATCCTTGCCGGAACTGCTGCGGTTCTATTATGGTCAGGCGGGCTAAAGGCACTTGAAATGGCCATGTTGATTGCAGCATTCCCGTTCGCAATTTTAATGATCTTTATGTGTTTTTCGCTCCTCAAAGCACTTAAAAGCGAACATGGCATTTTGCAAATGGAATCGAGACAACGCCAACATGATCCGAAGTTCCGGGAAAAACAGCAGAAAGAGCTCAGAAAAATGCGCAAAGGATTTGAGGAATCACTTCCTGATGCTGAAGATGGAAAAGAACTTTAATAAACAAAGCTGTTCAGAATAGGGGATATCCTACTCTGAACAGCTTTTTTAAGTGTTTCTATATTTCCTGTCTCCCATTCTATGAAAACTTGTTTCTTAAGTATAGAAAGAGTTTAATGTGAAGCACAGATAATTTCCGCTGACATTGCTATCAACATCTTTTAAGCGCCATGGAGCGTGGGATAAACAGCAACATCTGCCCACATTCAAATGAAGTTACTAATTAGAGGTTAAAGACAAACCCTACAGAAAGATATCCTGTAGGGTTTTATTCTAGTTTTCTTCTATTTCTTTACGGTTTTTCTTAAATAATTTTGATAGTACTTCGTAAACGACAGGTACAATAATCAACGTAAGTAACGTTGAACTTGCCAGTCCGCCAATTACGGTAATACCAAGACCTTTTGAGATCAAGCCACCGCCACCATTGCCAATTGCTAATGGAATCAGTGCACCCATCGTTGCGAGTGCTGTCATTAGAATTGGACGAAGACGTGTTGCCCCAGCTTCCAGAATTGCCGCGCGTAAGGTCATACCACTGCGTTCCATTCGGATAATACGATCTACAAGTACGATTGCGTTTGTTACAACAATACCAATTAACATCAAGAGACCCATCATTACAGATACCGAAATGGTTTCACCAGCAATCAGAAGTCCAACAAATGAACCAATTACTGCAAACGGTAAAGAGAATAATATCGAAAATGGAGCCACACCTTCACCAAATGTTACAACAAGAATGAAGTAAACAATTGCGATTGCTGCAAGCATGGCGATTGCAAGCTGGGTAAATGTTTCTTGCATATCTGCTGCAACACCAGCTACACCGACTTCCACACCACTTGGCATATCAAGCTCATCAATCGCTGAATCAACCTCAGATGTCGCTTTTGATATATCATCACCTATAACCGTTCCAGAAACCGTTGCATGGTATTCATCGTTACTACGTGATAACGTATTTAATGTTGTGTCTTCCTCAACTGTGACAAGTTCAGAAAGCGGCATTGTAGTACCAGGTGCTGTTTGCAGTGGTACAGGCATTGCTAAAAGCTCATCAATTGATTGTGGCTGAGCTGCCTTTTCCTGCTGTACAATCACATCAAGTGCTTCGCCATCTTTTTCAACAGTTGTTAAAACATCTTGTGAAGCAGGTGTACTTAACATTGCAACAATTTGACCTGTCGTCAAACCGTACTGCAGCAGTTCATCCTGTTCCACGTTTAATACATATTCAACATACGCATCCTCTTCACTTGAAGAAACATCTTCAAGGCCATCGTTGTCTTTCATTACACCTTCCACCATAGTAACGGCTTCGTTCAGCTTATCTAAATCTTCACTATAGAAAGTATAACTGACTTCATTTGTTGCCATACCACCCATAGAGGAGAAATCCTGGCTCTTCCATTCGCCGGATTGCCCAATGTTAAACACATATTCTTCGATTTCTTCACGAGCCTCAGGAAAATTATCCATTTCAGGATCAAAGATTAGGTACATTAATGCACCACCAGCACCTCCGCCCATCATTGCTGACATTTCATCCCCGGCTTCAGTTAATGATAATTGAACAATATCGATATCATCATGTTTTAATAATTCTTCTTCAACAACTGCTATGTTATCCTGCGTTTCCTCCATTAATTCACCTGTCTCAGGTGTATAGGTTAAATACATGACTTTTTCTTCTTCACTTCCTAAGAAGCTGAAGCCAATTAATGGTGTAAGCATTAAGCTGCCAACCAACAACAGAATTGCTACAGCTGATGTAATCACTTTATGGTTTAGTGTCCAATCAAGCGCCTTTTTATAACTTTTTGCAAGCTTGCCTTGTTTTTTATGGTGATTACTTTTCATCTTCTCACTGTATAATTTCTTTTTAAATAAATAATGTGACAGTGCAGGTACGATTGTAATCGCAACAAGTAGTGAAGCAATAAGCGCGAATGTCATCGTTAATGCAAATGGCATAAATAATTCGCCAACCATACCACCAACAAAAATAAGTGGTGCAAATACAGCAACCGTTACTAATGTTGAAGATAAAATTGGTTTGAACATTTCAATGGTCGCTTCACGTACAAGTGCTCGGCCTGAAAGTTTCTCTTCTTTTAAGTGAATTCGCCGGTAAATATTTTCCACAACTACAATGGAGTCATCAATTACACGCCCAATGGCTACTGTTATTGCACCAAGTGTCATAATATTTAACGTGATATCCATCCAGTTTAAAAGCAATAATGCCATGAAAATGGATACTGGAATTGAGATAATCGAAATAACTGTCGATTTAAAATCACGTAAGAACAGCATAATGATTAGAACAGCAATCAATCCACCGAATAGTGCTTTTTCAATCATTGTACTAACGGATTCTTCAATTGGTTCACCTTGGTCCAGTGAAATATCAACTACAAGACCATCAATATTCGATTCTTCCTCTTTCACTAAATCTTTCACTGCATTTACAACATCTACGGTATTATTCTGCTGACCCTTTACGATTTGGATCGCAATTGCATTTTCCCCATTGGTGCGGGAAACAGATTGTACTTTACCTACCGTTTCAATTGTCGCAATATCGCTAAGTTTTACAAATGGAGATGGATTAGCTTCAGAAGGTGTGACTGGAATGAGCATTTCTTTCAGTTCATCTTCAGTCATGAACTTGCCATCCACAGATACCGCCTGTTCGCCTTCTTTAAATTCATAAAGTCCTAAAGAAACTGCCATATCACTTGCTTGAATCATTTCTTTTACAGTATCTTCCGTAACTTCAAGTTCCGCCATCTTTTCTTCATCATAGGTGAGTTCTACTTCCTCAATATGCTGCCCCGTGATGGTTGCAGAGGCCACACCGTCAATTTTTTGGATTTTCGGAAGTAGAATGTCATTCACTGTTGATGTCAACTCAACAATGTCTTCTGTTGTACTACTCACACTTAACGCCACAACGGGCATCATATTCATGCTAATAGCTGTAATTGATGGATCACGCGCACCATCTGGCAATGTTACACCATCAATCGCCGCTTCGAGTTCCCTCTTCTTCTCATCCATATCGACGCCATAATCATATTCTACTTGAATATTCGCCATACTGGATGAGGAATTTGAATAAACAGCCTTTATATCTTCAAGGTTCTCAACTGCATTTTCCAATGGTATGGAAACGTCCTCCATAACCTGTTCAGGAGTTGCTCCTGGATATACATCCATTACCATAAGATATGGAATTGAAATATCAGGAATCGTCTCCGTTTTCATTCGTGTCCCAGCGTAAATACCTGAAACAATAACAATGATGGTTAGCAGCCATACTGCAAGTTTGTTTCGCAGGACAAAATTAACTATACCTTTCACTTTTACACCTTCCCCTTATTGACTAATTGGTTCCATTTACTTATAATAATGACTAATTGGTCACGTGTCAATGATAAGAGCGTTGGGAGTGTGGAGAAAATAAAAATGACAAAAAAGCAATTAATTATGGAAAAGTCAATTGAATTATTTGCTTCTCAAGGATTTGATGCTACTTCAGTTCAGCAAATAACGGAACATTGCGGCATTTCCAAAGGTGCGTTCTACTTATCTTTCAAGTCCAAAGATGAATTGATATTGGCGTTAATTGATCACTTTATGATGGAAACCGTTTCCAGTATTGACTGTTTGGTCACAAATGCAAATGATAAAGAGAAACTCTTATATGATTTCTACTATCTATGTTTCGACTCTGTTAACCAGCATTCTGAATCCGCTTTGATTTTTATCAAGGAACAAACACATCATTTGAATGATAAACTTATTTCGAAAATGCATTATTACAATCAACTCATAGAGAAATCAATCCTTTCCATAATTGAATACGTATATGGTGATACTGCGCAATATACCAAGTATGATCTGGTTTATTGTATCCAAGGCTTTATCAAAACGTATATGGAGCTATTTTTCTTCTATAACCTACCGGCAGATTTTGATACATTATGCAAATCTCTTGTAGAAAAAACAAATGTATTAGCTAGGCACACGACTATCCCGTTTTTATCACAGAATCTGATTGAAATGATAAAACAGCCATTGAACACAGGCATTGCAAAGGAACAAATAATCCAAATGATTGAACAAGATATAGATGAAATTGAAGAATCGATTGAAAAGGAATCTTTAATTTTATTAAAAGAGGAACTTAAGGAACCATCATTAAATCGAGCACTTATTAAAGGCTTGCTGGAAAACATTCGGCATCAGGTCCAGTGTAAATCGACATATTACGTGTTGAGAAGTTATTTTGATTTTGATTAGATATGTATTCAATACCACTTCAATGTGCTGACTGCTATCAATTGGTTTTTTCTTTAGGACCAGCAACCTTTTCAGTTAAAAAAAAGATGACTTCTGTTTTCATACAGAAATCATCTTTTTATTACTATTAATATCTCAGTCCATGACCAAGTTTATAAATATTGCCATCACTATCTTCATATGCGTATGTTAGTCCTTTAGGCATATATTTATCTTTGTCATAGCCTGGTACATCATTTCTGGACACACAGTCACCATTCTGATAAACAGCAATTACTTCCTCGCTTGCTGGTAATGTTAATGGTAAAACACCTACTGGTTGACTATTGCCTGCGATAACTTCAAACTGCGCATTGTTGAAGGTATCATATCCAGCAATTAATGCATCCGCCAACGGGTCAACACTTTCAAGAATCCATGGCAATGTCACATTAACACTGATAACCATTTTTCCACCTCGACTATGAATACTGTCCGCCACTTCTTTTAGATGATTCATACCAGTTAGGGTAGTTTCTTGATATAATGATCCATCCAAAGCTGATACTACTTTATCCTCACAAATATCAAGTTCTAAGAGTCCTGGTGTCGCGTTGAAATAAGAGCCGGATTTCGGATGTAAGAACATAATCGCTGTATCAGCTTCTTCATAATTATCAGTCAGTATAAACTGGCCAAGCTCCTGGCATTCTTTTCTTGCTTTATCCGTGTAAGCTGTTGCTCGTTCGGATTCTTTGTGTAAAACTTCCACATAAACCTTCTTATTATTAAGCTTTTCAGCTGTTAATGGTAATGTCTTGCTTTGATTTTTAAGGATTGTTACGGATTTTTTATGCCCGGCATACGCAGCATCCCAATTAGCTTGGTTACTGACGATAGATGTAGCCGCTTCTGGTGAATAATATGTACGCTCATCAAAAAGACCTAAAGTAAACATTTCAGTAAGGAGCCTCTCATTCGCTTCATCAATACGTTTTTCACTAATCCAGCCTTTACTAACAGCTAATTTAAGATTTTCGATATCATTTGTGTCAGCTACAATATCTGTCCCTGCATTGACTGCTTTAGCAAAACGTTCAGCCTCGCTCAAATCTTCAACGCCCCAGCTCATTTTATTTACAATACCGCTGTCACTATTTATATAGCCTTTGAATCCAAGTTTTTCTCTAAGAATATGATTGATGAAATAATGATTAAAAGTAAAACCTACTTCTTCAAAAGGAATATCTTCCTCCTCGAATTCTTGTACGACACTCTTTTTGATACTTGGGATAGAGTAATATGGCATGATCGATGAAGTTCCATGCTCTACCGCTGCCCTAAATGGTGGCAAATGATATTTTTCCAAGCTTCCTGGAGTTGGGTATAGATTCCACTTACCCTCTTCATAATGGGGATCGAATCCATTTTCCCTTGCTCCGCCACCCGGAAAATGCTTTGTTGTCATTGCTATACTATCTTTCCCTAGCTCTTCACCTTGGATTCCGTCGATAAGGCGAGCGATAGCATCAGCAATAAATTCCGAATCTTCTCCAAACGTACCGTATGTTCTTTGCCATCTTGGATCTGTAACGGTGTCGGCCATATACATATAGCCTTTTCGAATTCCACTAGCATTCCACTCTTCACGTACGATTTTAGCAAATTCGCTAATAAGTGACGCATCCCCGCCGTTTTTAATTTCTCCCTGTGCTGCAGCTGCAAGACCTAGGGTACCAGGCCATGTTGAGAATATCCCACCTGCATCATTCATACCAAAAATAGGTTCTGCATTTTCATTTCTTGAATTAGATGTAATCAGGACTGGAATCCCTAAACGGGTTTGCTCAGCTACTTCATTCATTTTATTAATCCACTCTGCCATTTCAGCCGGGCTAAAGTTGTCTCTTAAAATAAAGTGTCGCAGGTTTCTTTTTTCAATCGTATGTGTTGTTCCATATATTTTTGTTGCAGCAAATATATTTTCTCCCTTTTCTACAACTGCTTCATCTAACACACCCTTATGACTGGTTTTCTCCTTATCTTTTTGTGAAAGCCCCATCTGACGTGTGTTAATCAACATCATACCGACCTTCTCATCGATATTCATCAATGAAACAAGGTTCTTTGCACGTTCATTCGGAGTTAAACGCCAATCCTCATATGGATCTAACTTTCCGTCATTATTCAAGTCTTTAAATTTTAATCCATCCACATCAATAATGTTCTTGATTCTGACTTCTAACTCTGGTTGTTTATGACTGTCTTTCACTTTTACGCCTCCTGTAAACTTGGTGTCTCCTTCATAATATCTTCGAGGTGAAACTATTATTTTTACTATATAATGATAATTATACTGAATTTAGTCAAACATCTCTAATGATAAGCGATGAATCTAACAGCCCAGGATATTTACTAATAATTATTAATTATAATCTCCAGCAGCCTGTCCTCGATATCTTTTCCTTCCTCTTCATCAAGAAGGTTATTAATCATTATAGAGAAAATCAGATTTTCCCCATTTTTTGTTTCTGCATAACCGGACAATGTACTTACTCCCAATATTGTACCGGTCTTTGCTTGTACGGTTAATCTATTCATTCTTTCCCGGAGTGTGCCGCCAACCATCCGCTCCTCTTTCCCGGCATTTGGCAGCGAGTTTAGAAATGCCTGAAAGCACCCTTCTCGTTGCATAGCATACAATAAAGTCGAAATCTCATTTGCCGGGATTAGATTACCATGCGAAATACCTGAACCATCCCTAATGACCATTGTATCCTGATTCATTCCCAGCTTGATCATCTCTTTTTCAAGCACCTCTATGCCCTTTTCCCAGCTTCCTTCACCGTGTACGATCTTTCCCATCTCTTTTATTAAAACTTCACCGTGACCGTTATTACTTAATTTCATAAATGGGATTAGTAATTTACTCAAGGTCATGGACTGTTGAAAAAACAACAATTCCGCTTCAATTGGAGCCTTTCTTGTTTTGACAGTTCCTGTCCATGAAATACCTTGTCTTTTTAATGCTCGCTGAAAAAGATCCAATGCATAGCCTGTTGGCTCCCATACGGAAATCCATTCTTTTCTAACCGCTTCACCTGCCCCAATTGCTCCATGTACGGTAATGATGTTTCCGCCGTGCTCCCGAGTAATGATTAATTCATCCTCTTCAGCTGCCTCGGCTGAAATTGCTTCATTAAATACAAGTATATAATCCGTCTCAGGAGATACATGGACAGCAGGTGGCTCCCCTACAGCGCCCGGAGCTACTTCAACGATGACAGAACCCGAGTCAAAATCTTCATTTGGAGAAACAGTTAATGCCGATATTTGTGAGCCGTAATAATAATGCTCGTCACTCCAGTTTAAATCTGCCGAAAGCCTGATGTCATCATACCATTTGTCGTCACCAATGATATCCCCGTTGATTTCAGTGATTCCCTGCTCACGAACCTTGCTTGCAAACTTTTCAAAATCAGATGGAAGCAATGTTGGATCACCTTTTCCTACTAAATAGAGGTTACCCTGGAGTATACCTTCGTCCATTGATCCATCTGTTTTTAATTCTGTGCTAAATCTGTAATCTTCTCCTAAAACATTCAATGCTGCCGCTGCAGTGAGCAGCTTCATATTGGATGCTGGATGCAAACGGATTTGAGACATATGTTCATATAATATCTTGCCACTTTCTGCACAGCGAATACTTATCCCAATCAATGCACCCTGCAATTTCGTTTCATTCTTCAAAAATTGATCCAGTTGTCGTTTCATCAGTTTTCCTCCCCAATACTACCTTTTCTATATATTTCTACACTATTTTGATGATTCCTCTTTTTGCACTGATAGTAAAGCATAACTTTCTTAGGAAATCAGTATAAGTGCAGGCTTTGTGCTTTCGCCATTAAGGCTTGGCGATAAGCCAAGTTTTCTAACCTTCTGTTTAGTTCAAATTGAAATGGGAATAGGATTGAGAGAGGAGGAATAGCATGAGTATCAAAGCATTACTATTAAACTGTTCACTTAAATCAGGAGACAATGAATCAAATACACAAAGCTTGATGAATGAGGCAATTAAAATTTTTGATAAAGAAGGAATCAATTCCGAAGTGATCCGTGTGGCAGATTATCATGTGGCGCACGGAATTTCTGATGATGAGGGAGTTGGCGATGAATGGCCTGGCATTTCTGGGAAAATTAAGGCAGCAGATATTATTGTCATCGGAACACCACTCTGGCTTGGTGAAAAGAGCAGTATAGCCACACAGGTGATTGAACGAATGTACGGAGCAAGCTCATTCACAGATAACAATGGTCAATCTATTTTTTATAACAAAGTTGGCGGTGTTGTTGTTACAGGAAATGAAGATGGCGCAAAACACGCAGCTAGGTCCATCCTTTATGGCTTAACACATATGGGATTGACTATCCCGCCAAATGTCGATACCTACTGGGTCGGCGAAGCCGGTCCAGGTGCTTCTTTTATTGAAGCAGAAGGACATAAAAATGATTTCACAATGCAGCATGTGAAATTCATGTCCTATAATTTGATTCATTTTGCAAGAATGCTTAAGGAAAATCCAATCCCTGCCCGAGGGAACACATTAGAATAAATCAATTCAGGGCTTAGGAGTCTGGGTATTGACCTCCTAAGCTTTTTACTTTTCTTCCCCTGCATGTGGAATGAACCGAAACAAATCCCCAAATATGATATCATCCGAATGCTCCAGCTCCTCACGTGCTGTTTTCAGATAGGAAGAGCACTTATTATTGCTTACTTTCTTTTTAGAACCTCTTTCATAGCAGGTACTCTCTGTATGAGCATAATCCGCTGCAACCATATCCCCATTCCTGAAAATAACTGGCATGTCTGCATCTCTTGTAAATAAATTCTGGCTAAAGGATATCCGATCTTCAGTAGAAACGCCCAATAGATGAAGCAGTGTTGCCCGAATATCAATTTCTCCTCCATTTGTTTCTATTGTTTTCCCCTGTTGCCCCGGGACATGCATGATAACTGGTATCTGCTGCAACTCTAAATGATTGAGTGGTGTATTCTCTTGTCCAAGCAATTCATGGACACCGTCTTCATATTTTTTTGAAATTCCATAATGATCGCCGTAAATCACGAAAATAGTATCTTCATACAAACCTTCTTCCTTCAGTAGCTCAAAAAAACGTTCCAATGCCTTGTCCTGATATCTTACTGTAGTAACATACCGGTTTACAACATCCACTTCTGTTTCGGCTGGCTCGACCAGCTGATCCTCTTCTTCCAATAGAAAAGGAAAATGATTCGTCAATGTGATGAATTTTGCCATATATGGCTCAGGCAGTGAGATGAGATCTTCCATCGACTGCTCAAAAAAAGGAATATCCTTAATCCCATAGTTAATGGAGTTTTCCTCAGTTACGTTATAGTTTTCTTTAGCAAAAAAATGCTCATAGCCAATATTCTCATACATTTGTTTTCGATTCCAAAATTCAGCATCATTTCCATGGAAGGTATATGCATGATAACCAGAATGATCCTGCAAAATATCAGGCAGTGATTCAAACTCATTTTCCGGACGGCGCACGAAAACAGAACCGCTTGGAAGTGGATATAATCCTGTATCAACCATAAACTCTGCATCAGATGTTTTCCCCTGAGCAGTCTGGTCATAAATATTGGAAAAGTAAAAGCTATCCTGAATGAGATCGTTTAGAAATGGTGTAATTTCTTCCCCATTTACTTTTTCATTAATAACAAAATTCTGTGTCGATTCCATACTGATTAGGATTACATTTTTCCCTTCAGCAATTCCAAATAAGTCAGTTTGCGTATTTTCCTCCTCCTTGATATAACTGTTTACTGTATCTGCATCAACTTCACTGGAAAACATTTTTTCAACAGGGGTCATTGCTCCAAATATCATATTGACTACCTGATAATTATACAATCCAAGCGATTTAACAAGCCCCTCCCTGTCATACTCCGTTTCGAATATATATTGATTTTGCGACATACCCAGAATAATAGTAATGACAATTAATCCTATGCCGGCCAGTCCGTATTTTCTTTTGTTTGGCATGTTAATTTGTTTCTTTCTTCTTGAAAATACTATCAATCCAATCACGATAATATCAATAAACAATAAAATATCGAATGGAGAAAGCAATTCCATCGTACTTGCTCCAAGTCCGCCAACATTATTTAATTGCAGCAAAACAGATACTGTTACGAAATCGATGTAAAAGCGATAATAAAGTAAATTGGCAAATAACAGTCCTGTAATCAGAAAGTAAATAATCATTAAACCAACCGGATGAACCTTTTTGCTGAAAAGAAAACTAAATCCGATGAACAGCATAAGGGTTCCAACTGGACTGATAACGAGTAGTAGGATTTCCAGCCAGGATAAGTAGGATAAACCAAAGCCAAATAGCATGACAATGACTGTTTTCACCCATAGGAAAATAATTGCTGATGCGATTATATGATTAGATAAGAATGTTTTCATTTTTTGCATGTTGATTGCCCTTTTCTTTGGAATAATAATCAAATTGTTGCTTAATAATTTCAATAGCCTTCCAGACTTTATCGGGTTCCTGTTTTCCCATTAATGCTAACTGAAACCAATTTCTTTTTATTAAATAACTACTTTCATAGCTTACATGAACACCAAGTTTTTTTAATTGATCACCAAAATCCTTTGCCGATATACCCTCCGGCAAGCTTACAGTAATGATTCCGGGTGAGTATCCTTCGTCACCACGAAGCACTGTCATACCTGATGCTTTAAAATCACGGCGAATCTCCATAGACACTTCTCCGTTCGCTGGCTGCGGATTACATAACGCTGCCTGTAAAGCCGCAAGTCCATTGGATGAATGGGTGAAAGGTACACTACTGGAATCCTGATAAATTCCAAGATCCAAATATGCCGGCACCTGTTTATTTGGTATAATTTCTTCCTGATGAAAAACAAAAGCAAGTCCTGGATAGGATCCCAGTCCCTTTCCACTGACTGTACTTGCCATATATACCCCGCTGAAATCAACTGGAAGAACACCAACCGTACTGCATGCATCAAGGCAAAGCTTCAAACGGTGTTTTTCACAAATTCCCTCCAGATCATTCAAAGGGTAGATATGGCCTGTAGAAGTTTCACAATGAACTGTCCAAAGCCACTGAATATCTGGATTTCGCTTTAATATATTTTCTATGTCATCCAGTCCAATGGCAGTGTTCCATTCCTTATTTATCTGTTCAAAAGAAAGACCCCATCTATTTCCATGATCAATTAATCTATCTCCAAACTCCCCATTGGAAAGTATCAGCCCTCTTTCGTTGGTGGTGGATAAATGTGCTGCAATCATATCATTCGCAAGTGTGCCTGTTCCCACTGCTATCTCCACATACTTTGCCCTGGTGAGCTGACACAGCCTTTGTTGTACGTCCTCAACAATTTCTTGAAATCTATTAGAACGATGGGAAATTGCAGGTTCCTGCCATGCTTTTTTTACACTTTCAGACTGCTCTACAGGACCAGGAAGGAAATTATGGTAAAAGGCTTTCTCTTCTCTTTGAATAAGTCTTTCAAAAAGTCTGGACGCTGATTCAAAGTTCTTTTTCGTTAAATACATTGGCTGATAGGGTGCTTCCTCTGTTCCGACAAGTGGTCCAAACGCTTGAAAGCCGATATGCTTATACAGCTTTGTTTGTCTTGTTGTCCCGGAAATTAATGCCATGTTATATCCTTTTTCCAGACAATAGGAGACAAGCTTTTCACATAATCCATAAAAAATACGTCCACCGCGATGAGCCGGTTTTATTGAAAGCAGTCTGATTTCACAAGCGACAGCTTTGTCAGGCAAATAGGTATCAAGATGATCAAGCTTTTGATCGAGTGAAAAAGGACGGTTTCCTCTAACTGCAATCATCCCGATGATCTCATCATTTCTTTTAGCAATGATATATGTATTTTCGTCATTAAAACGATCGACTAATTTCTTATCATGATTCGCAGTGTGCTGTGGAATTTCTTCCACAAACGTTTCATAATTCAGCTGATGGATTTGCTCTATTTCATCAGCATGCTCCGCAATTTTATATAAAATCTGGTTTGATTTACTCATCTTGGGTCCCCTTTTCTGTGTACAAGTATAACGATAAACAGCATGATTAAAAACATCACCGCCAGCATATATTCTGAAATGATTAACAATGTGATTGGAATGGCAGTAAGTGCAACCAGGCCGGCAATAGTAAAGCTTCTTTTAAGATGCAAGCCTATTAATAAAATCACTCCGGTCGCAATCAGTGTCAAAGGTGTAAGCGTGAGAGCTGCAGCCAAATATACAACAACACCCTTACCACCACGAAATTGGAGCTGCACAGGCCCGATATGCCCGCTTAAAACAGCTATTGCCATACACCCCAATAAGAAGTTACTGGCATGAAACAAATAAGCGGCTGCAAGCAATGGGATGATTGTTTTTAAAGCATCAATAATTACCGTATAAATAAAGGCAGAACGCCCAAATACCCTCCCCGCATTTCTTGCCCCGGCATTTGTACTTCCAAGCTCTCTAATATCCTGGTTTCCAGCCAGTTTCCCCACATAGTAAGCCCCATTCAAACATCCGAATAAGTAAGACAGGAATATCATAATAAAAATAAACAGAGGATCCACCCCTTACTTTTCAAAAATCATATTATTTGTTATTTTACCATTAATCTCTAATTAGGTGAACGGTGTGATTTTATAAGGGGTAAAATTTCTATTGAGAATTTGTCGGTAATTGTATGTTTGTGCGTTACCTGTAAGTACTTTGGAATAAATGAACAAGAAGATCGTTTATAGTTTTATCACATACAAACGATCTCCCTTTATTCTTTTATTAAACCCTTTTTCGCATAGATTGGGACTGCGATTACTCGTCCCATCAAAAGAATTGTTGTTATTCTACACCATAGTTGATGTAAAATGCGAAGTAACTGCTATGTTGATTTCCACTTCGTGCAGTCGCTTTCCGCGGGCACGGCTTCAGTCTCCTCGAGAAAACCACTCTGCGGGGTCTTCAGACACGTGCTTTTCCCGCAGGAGTCGACTGCCCTACGCTCCAATCAACCGCTATAAAAGAGGATATCACTTGTTTGATTCAATTAAGTGGCAGATCACTTTTTGAAGTTGAAAGCATATTGCCAGCGGAGGAAACACACGAAGACTCCTGCGGGAGGAAAGGCCTAGATGAGACCCCGGAGAGCGTCAGCTCGAGGAGGCTCATCAGCCGCCCGCGGAAAGCGAAGTGTGTTTCCGTAGCGGTAGATTTAGCACATATTATCATTAAAAGTTACTTCGCATTCTATAGAAACTACGAAAGTTAAAAAAGCAACAGTATTTTGGTGAGGCAAACAAATTGCAGTCCCAAAGTTTACAAAAAGAGCCTATATTAAAAATTCATAACTCCCGAATAATTGGCCCCTTATTTTTTGATTTCTATCTTCCCAAATAAGTCTTTTTCAATTAATTCTTTGATTTGATTCTCGTCCATACCAATCCGCTTTAAGACATCTATCGTATTTTCCCCGCGTTTTCCTCCAATGTGTTTGTATTTCTGGTTATAGACTGTTGATTTAATTGGTGATGCAATCTGTTTTTGATATGTTCCGTCATTCCGAGGTATATCAACAACCATATTCCGTGCCTTTGTTTGTGGATGCTCTGCAGCCTCGGAAAATGTAAGGACAGGTTCGACACATGCTTCAATCTCACTAAAAGTTTCCATCCACTCATCATATGTTTTTTCCAGAAATGCTTCTTTTACAGCTATTTTAAATGTTTGAATGTCTTCAGTTTTTGTACTTTCAGCCAAATCAATCATGTATGGAATATCTAACGCTTCACATAACTTTTTCCTGAATGGAGACTCAAGGCTTCCAACTGAGAAATACCTGCCATCCTTCGTTTCATAATAATCATAAAATGTTGCCCCATTGAGTTCTGTTCCTTCCGCTTCCGGCTCCCATCCTGCAGTTAAATAACCAGGTCCAAACATAGCATTTAATGCAAAACTGCTATCTGTCATGCTGAGATCAATATATTGACCCTTTCCAGTATTTGAACGGTGGATAACTGCTGTTAAAATAGCAATGACACTATGTAATGACCCGCCAGCAAGATCGGCAATCTGTACCCCCATCGGAGCTGGCGGCTCATTTTGTCGTGCTGAATATCCAGCTATCCCTGCAATAGAAAGATAGTTATTATCATGCCCTGCACGTTCACGATATGGACCAGTCTGACCATAACCAGTAAGGGAACAATAAATAATATTTGGATTTATTTGTTTTAGTGTTTCATAATCCAATCCAAGCCTTTCCATTACACCAGGTCTAAATTGCTCCAGAATAATATCGTAGTCCTGAATAAGACGTTTAACAATTTCAACTGCTTCCTGCTTTTTCAAATCCAAGCTAATTGATTGTTTCGATCGGTTTAAATGCTGGTGTGTTGCGGAATCTTCCTCATCCAATGGTGGAATTTCTCTAATGAAATCCGGTTGATTTGGTGATTCAACCCGTAATACTTCTGCTCCTAAATCAGCCAGCATCATTGTAGCATATGGCCCTGGCAGCAACTTGGAAAAATCAAGTATTTTCATATGATGTAACATATTTTTCTCCCCTTTCCAGAGAAAAACCATTTACCCCAATGCATTAAAACATTGGAACAAACGGTTTTTTAAACTCGCAAACTACATTTACAGCTTTTTTCAATCATCTAATTTACTTTCTTCGGACCTTTCCAATACATTTCCCTCAGGCGAAACTTCTGCAGTTTACCTGTAGCTGTTTTTGGTAAAGCCTCCACAAACTCCACTGCTTTAGGTGCTTTAAAATGAGCCATCTCTGACCGGCAGAAGGAAATAATATCTTCTTCTGTCACCTTTCTATTAGGGTGCAATACGATAATTGCTTTAGGGACTTCCCCCCATTTTTCATCAGGAATGGCAATAACCGCTGTCTCCATTACGTCTGGATGTTTATACAACACCCCTTCCACCTCTGTAGAAGAAATATTTTCCCCTCCGGAAATAATCAAATCCTTGGCTCGATCCTGTATTTCAATGTACCCATCCGGATAGGTAACTGCTAAATCACCTGTATAAAACCATCCGTCCTTCATTGCTTCTGCAGTCTTTTCTGGATCCTTATAATATCCATCCATTACGACATTGCCCCGTGTGACAATTTCCCCAAGTTCTTTCCCATTCCAGGCAACTTCTTCCCCATCCTGATGGATAACCTTTGTTTCTCCATTAAAAGCAAGTTCAATCCCTTGTCTTGCCTTTATTGTTGCCTGTTCATCCAAAGTTTTTTCATCAAATTCTTTTTTCCATTCATTATATAAAATAAATGGAGAAGTTTCGGTCAAACCGTATACGTGAATCATATTTAATCCAAAAATATCCTGCGCCTTTTGAATCAGTGCTGCCGCAGGTGGGGCTCCTGCTGTAGCCATCCGCAGACGTGTTTTGATATTTGCTTCTTTTGCCTTTGGTTCATTTACAAGCATATTAACAACTGTTGGTGCTCCACATAGCAATGAGATGTTTTGTTTTTCAAACAAATCAAGAATTAGCGGGGGATCAACTTTTCTTAAACACACATGAGTTGCTCCGGCCGCCGTGATAGCCCACACACCACCCCAGCCATTTGCATGAAACATTGGCAATGTATGAAGATAAACATCATCATGATTTACACCAAGATGATACATAAAATTGGCTGCATTCAGGTAATTACCGCGATGTGTTAACATGACACCTTTAGGCTTCGAGGTCGTCCCACTCGTATAATTCAATGTCAGCAACTGATTTTCATCTATTTCAACCTCCGGGAGTGCCGCTTTTTCAGGAATATGTTCAAGAAATGATTCATAATCTACTCCTTTTAAGGAAGTATCCTGCCCCGGGACTGAAACGATAACAATCCGCTCTAGTGAGAGATTGTCCACTATTTCCGCAATGGGTCCACTGAACTCTTCATCAACAATTAACATCTTCGCATCACTGTGTTTAATGATATACTCCATATCTGCTGCGGATATCCGATAATTTAGCGGTACCATTACAGCTCCGAGCTGGCAGATACCATAAAAACTTTCCAGCATATAATGTGTATTTGGCAGCATCACCGCTACATGATCGCCTTCTTGTATACCTGCTTCATTTAAAGCAATAGAAAGCCTATTTATACGTTCACCAAATTCCTTATACGTAAATTGCTTCTTTCCATCGATAATAGCTGTTTTTTGCGGATAATATTTTACTGCCCTGCGTTTCCAGTCAAGTGGGGTTAATGCGGAAAACATTATAGTCAACTCCCTTTTAATAGTTTTTTAAATATGCAAACTTTTTACTCTGTATTTTCAGATAACGCTTATAACCTAAATGATAATATACTTATTTACGACTTACAAGAATAATGTGGATAATTTTTTCAATTATTAAATAAGTGGGTTAATATTGCAAGAATAAATTTCCATTGATAATTTTTCAGTTATTGCATATACTTAGAACAAATGTTCCTATGGTGGTGTGAAATACGATGGACTATTCCTCTTATCCTCGCAATGATGTACTTTGTATCGACATGCGTTCATTCTATGCAAGTGTGGAGGCCATTAAGCTAGGGCTTGACCCAATGAAAACATTACTGGCGGTCGTCGGTGACCCAAGCAGGTCGGGAAGTATTGTCCTTGCCGCATCCCCGGAGTTAAAAAGAAAACATGGGATCAGTAATGTTAGTCGTTTTTTCGAGCTGCCCAACGATCCGGATATTCATATTGTTCCTGCTCATATGGCTGACTACCTTCATGTTTCTATTGAAATTACAAAGCTGATTAATCAATATGTGCCAAAGGAAGCGATTCATCAGTACTCCGTTGATGAAGTCTGGGTAACGGTAAACGGCCTGCAAAAGCTTTTTGGTGATCGTTGGGAAGTTGCTAAAAAAATTAAGCAGGACATTCTGAATAACTTTGGAATTACTTCTTCGATTGGTATTGGTGATAATAAATTTCTGGCAAAAGTAGTCATGGATTTACACGGTAAAAAGGCGGATATTGCTGAATGCAAATATGAGGATGTGGAAGAAATGCTATGGCCATTTCCTGTTGAAGATATTTGGGGCATTGGCGGCAGGATGAAGCGAAACCTCAATCGCATGGGTATCGTCACATTGGGGCAGCTCGCCGGATTTAATCTGAAACATCTTAAAAAGCGCTTTGGTATCATGGGAGAACAATTATATTGGCATGCTTGGGGAATTGATCTAAGTCCTGTTTTTGGTGATTTTACGAAGTCAGAACAAAAAGGATACGGGCACGGAATATCTTTATTACGGGATTATTCCAGTGAAGAGGCAGCTGTTTGTATCCTTGATCTTTGTGAAGAAGTATGCCGTCGAGCACGAACCGCAGATAAGGCCGGAAAAACCATTCACCTTGGAATAGCCTATTCAAAAGAAACAGGGGGAGGTGGATTTTCCCGCTCCAGATCCATTGAAATCCCCACAAATGTCACAATGGATATGTACCGGGTATGTATGCAGCTGTTCAACCAATTTTATGATGGAGAAAGTAAAATAAGACGTGTCTATGCAACCCTGGATAATTTATACAAAAAAGAAGAAACACAATTGGATTTATTTGAGGATCGCACCAAAAAAAATGATATTGGTTATGTGATGGACGGGATCCGTGACAGATTCGGATCAACCGCAATTCTGCGTGCTTCCAGTTATACAGATGCAGGGATTACACTGGATCGGAGTGGAAAAATTGGCGGGCATAAGGCGTGATGGTTTGGGGATATGCCTCCCGGAGTTATGCTTCTAAGGTCCCCTCGTTCCAATAATAATGATATAATTACCTCAACATATAGATGAATTCTCATATTTCTTAGAAAACTTGGTTGTCACCAAGCCTTTGGGTGACAGCCTTAGTTGCACTTATGCAGTAAGAAAGTGTTTTACACTTTCTTAACTGCTAAAAAATAAGGGGGAGTAATTTCATGGAAATTAAAAATGTTTCTATTATCGGATTAGGTGCTTTGGGGATTTTGTACGGACACCATTTGTCCAAACAGATACCCAAAGAAAATTTACGAATTATTGCTGACAAGGAACGTATAGAAAAGTATACAAAGGAGGGAATTTACTGTAATGGGGAGCGTTGTAATTTTCAGTTTGTAACCCCCGAGGAATCCGTGGAATCAGCAGATTTAATTATTTTTGCTGTAAAATACAACGGACTTCAAGATGCCATCAAAGCTGTAGAAAACCACATTGGCGATAACACAATCTTTTTATCTACATTAAACGGCATTTCAAGTGAAGAGAAAATTGGTACATATTATGGATTCGATAAAATTATCTATTGTGTTGCGCAAGGCATGGATGCAGTTAAAGAAGATAATCAGCAGACCTATGATAATTTTGGCATCCTTTGTTTTGGTGAAAAGGAAGGAATTGATACACCAAAGGTTAAAAGGATTGCAGATTTCTTCAAAAAGGTGGAAATGCCTTTCGAGTTGGATGTAAACATGATCAAGAGACAATGGGGCAAATTCATGCTCAATGTCGGGGTAAATCAGACAGTGGCAGTATTTGAGAGTGATTACGGTGAGATTCAAAAGGAAGGCAAAGCACGGGAAATGATGATTTCTGCTATGCAGGAAGTTTTAGACCTATCCAAATATGAAGGAATCAATTTAACCGAAGCAGACTTACAGTATTGGCTGGATATTGTAGACAAACTAGGTCTGTGTGGCAAACCTTCCATGCGCCAGGACATGGAAGCAAAGAGAATGAGCGAATTGGAATTATTTGCAGGCACCGTGGTGGAATTAGGAAAGAAACATGGGGCCCGGACATCTGTGAACAGGGAACTTTACCGTAGAATTAGTGAGATGGAGCAAGCGTTTTAGCAGGACAAAGGAACAGTGTTACTGTCCCTCTGAGGCAAAAAACTGTTTTTAAGAAGCAATTAAAAGCAGGGACAAGGTTGTTCCCCTCGCCCCTGCTTGATCACTCTAAAATGGTAATGGTTACTGTTCGCCTACCCCAGTCGTATGCTTGATCCTTCGTTGGGAGGTGGATATCTATTCGATTTCCAACAATAGCGCCACCGGTATCAGCAGCCACAGCATGCCCATAGCCTTCCACGTAAACTTTTGTGCCAAGCGGAATAACATTTGGATCTACGGCAATCACTTTTGCATGCGGATTCTCTTTTAAATTTACACCTGTTGCGGTGATCCCGGAACACCCTGTACAGTAAGCTGTATATGCAGTTGCTTCAACAGAAAATGTTCTGCCCTCTGCTTTTGATTGCTGTTTCTCCGGCTCTTCTTTCTTTTCAGGTTTACTTACTTTCTCACTTGTTTTCACACTGGCAACTGACTCAGATTTCGTGGATTTAGTAGATTCAGTCTCTGTATCAGCTGTTTGTTCCACTTGCTTTGTTGCTTTCTGTTGTACAGGAACCTCCCCATTTACTATCAACTGTTGTCCTGTGATGATCAAATCAGATGAAAGATCATTCCATACTTTCAGACTCTCAACTGTTACAGCATTGCCGTAAGCTTTGCTGATGTCGGTCAGTGTATCTCCTTTTTTTACATCATAATACTCTATTTGACTTTCATTAATTTTCAATACCTGTTTTGGATGAATTAAAGTAGAATTTAAACCATTCATATCCATCAATTCTTCCACTGTTGTGTTATGGTCAATTGCTATATCCCAAAGCGTGTCGCCCTCTTGAATTTCATATTCAGCTTCAGCTGCGGAAACGGACACTGCAGAAATGCATAAAATAATTAAACCTACAAACAAAGATACTAACTTTTTCATTATGTAGTCCCCCTTTAATTATTGACAAACCAATCGTACCACGGTTACCCCCTATCTGTGGTTACAGCCTGTTTAAAAGAGGATGACACAAGTTACAATTCGAAGGACAACATTACAAATGAAATAAGTTAAGATTAATCAGTTCTATTTCCTCTCTCTCTTGCATAAAATATAATAGAGGCCTCTATGTCCGGGTCTATTTTCATGTAAATAATTAGTAAATTCGTCGTATTGTTTACTATATACGATCCTGCTATGCTAAATGAAAGAACTAGTCCTGTTTAAAAAACATTATACTTCAACTCACCACCTTGGAATACATTTTGTACGGCAACTGGGTTATTCACATAAAACTTTGATTCATTTAGCAGATTCCAAAAATCACGGAGGAGGCAAAAAATGAGTAACCGAAAAAAAGTATGGTTTGAAGATGCCGGCCGCAGACTGGATCCAGCTTTAGTGGAACAACTACATCTCAGAAGAAAAAAAGATCCCCACGAAACAAGTAATGACAACATCCCAGTGATTGTTTACTTCTCCAGGAATATTGAAAAAGACAAAAAGAATGAATTACTTCAAACCTGTCAAAAAGACAAAAATAATTCATTGGAAAAGGCTTTAGGATTTGGCGATACCGTATGTGGAAATCTGACACCTCAGATGATCAGGCAGGTTAAGGACCATGAAGCAGTCGATCGAATTTTCTATGACCGTAAAGTAACTACTTTTCTTGATATTGCCAGCAAGCAAATAGGAGCAGTCAATGTACAGGAGCAATATAATTTCACTGGAAAAGGTGTAACGGTTGCTGTAATTGATACAGGTGTCTTTCCTCACGACGACTTAATAAATCCTACGAATCGAATTGTTGCTTTTAAGGATTTTATTAATGATCAAGAACAACCCTACGATGATAATGGGCACGGAACCCATTGCGCCGGTGATGTAGCGGGCAATGCTTATCAGTCAGACGGCCTATACATTGGTCCAGCTCCTGAAGCTTCAATTATTGGTTTGAAGGTACTGGATCAAGATGGCAGTGGTAGATTATCAACAATTATTCAGGGGATTGCTTGGTGTATTGAACATAAAGAGGAATATAACATTCGAATTATCTCTCTTTCTCTCGGTGCCCAGGCATATGAATCCTATCGGGACGATCCTTTATCACTGGCCGTACAGGAGGCTTGGCATGATGGCATTGTAGTTTGTGCTGCTGCAGGAAACAGTGGGCCAAACCCAATGACAATCAGTACACCCGCCATCAATCCATTCATCATTACTGTCGGATCCACCGTTGATCAAAATACTATTGCACGTTCAGATGATCAAATCGCAAACTACTCCAGTCGTGGGCCAACTATTGATTCATTAATAAAACCAGATATTTATACACCTGGAACTGATATCATTTCCCTGTTGGCACCAGGATCTGCACTGGAACAGCAAATTCCGGAACAAATTATAGATGAAAATTATATACAATTATCTGGTACATCAATGGCAACCCCGATTTGTGCGGGTGTAATCGCATTAATGCTTGAAGCCAATCCCAATCTAAGTCCTAATGATGTGAAAAGCATTCTTCAGACAACTTCCGAGCCAGCACTTGATGACTTATGGGGCTATGTTGAGGCACAAAGTGCAGTAGATATGGCAGAAAGCTATTCCGGGAAAAAACAGAAAGTAAATTAATTGAAGTAACCTTATACACCTAATCAAAAGCCCAAAAAGGCAGCAAACCTTTTTGGGCTTTCTATTGAACGGGAGTACCAATTACTAATTTATTTTTGTGGTGCTGAAGGGGTTGAAATACTGGATAATGCCTGTCCAGCTGCACCATCAAACTGATTATCCACAGCCAAGTCACCCAAAGCAACCATTCCTATAATTTGGCCATTTTCCACGACAGGCAACCTGCGAATTTGTTGCTGCGACATCAATTCTGCCGCTTGACGGACATCCATATCAGGTGTACCCTGCACAACCTGCTGTGCCGTCATCACCTGGGATACCGGTGTTTGGGCAGCTTCTCCCTGCGCAGTGGAACGGAGCGTAATATCACGGTCAGTTATAATCCCAACCATTTGACCATTGTTATTAATAACTGGAAGTGCCCCGATATTACTTTCACTCATCATAGCTGCTGCTTCCTGTATTGTCTGTGATTCATTGACTGTAAACACATTTGATGTCATTAAATTTCGTAATTGCTGTTCCATGTAAAAACCTCCCTTTCACTTCATTAGGATGGCTTAAAAAGTGGAAATTATTATAGGCAGTTTTTTCAAGTTTTATTGACATGAAAATATAGTCCAGGAAATTGTCATCTCCACCTTAGTGCAACTGTTAGTTTGCAGCATTCTGTTTCTTCTACATGCGATTTGAACTCCAACCGCAAATTATCCGGATTGAAATGGACTTCTACTTCTGAGGAAATATCGATGGAGTTTATTAACCGTTCAACCTCTTCTATATCCGAAGTTTGTGCCGCATACATTAATTCCTCATCAAATTCCTTTGAATCCGCTAATTTATCCAAGATCACACTGGCATCTTCCATTAGTTTTTTTGTTTCATTAGCAGATTGATGAAAAAATTCAGGATCAACTGGCGGAAATTCACGAATAGGTAAGTAAGGATTATAAAAATATAGCGGATAATATCCTCTATAATACAAGTAATACATGATCATACCTCCCTCCCAGGATAATTACAGCATATGTAACAATGCTAATTTATGAAAATAGAAAAGTCTGATATTATATAAATTAAACATAAGCATTCATAAAGAATCATAGTTTAAATTTATGAATGAAAATTTAATAGCCTATTTTTAAAAAATAAAAATATATATGATGGAAAGGTGGGATTTATTTTGTTAAAAGATCTTCATGTTCTATTAATTGGTGGAGATGCAAGGTATCTGGAAATCATTGATAAGTTGGTTAATGAAGGGGTAAAGGTTTATTTAATTGGGTATGATCAACTATCATTTAATAACCCGAACATTATAAATTCGAAAATAGATAAAATTAACTTTAAAGCCATTGATGCAATCATCTTACCGGTTGCAGGTACGGATACAGCAGGAGAAGTAGAGGCTATATACTCTGACAACACTGTTTATCTATCAGAAGAAATGCTTATTCAAACACCGGAACACTGTATTATTTATACAGGTACAACTAATTCTTTTTTAAATACTGCTGTAAAATCAGCCAACCGTAAATTAATCGTATTATTTGACCGTGACGATATTGCGATATTCAATTCCATTCCTACTGCTGAAGGTGCATTAAATCTGGCAATAGAAGAAACTGATTTTACCATTCATGGTGCTAATGTCATGGTGCTTGGATTTGGCAGAGTCGGTTTTACTGTAGCACGACTTTTTGATTCAGTTGGAGCAAATGTTAGTGTAGCAGCAAGAAGACCTTCAGCAATCGCCCGCATTAAGGAAATGGGGTTAACATCTGTCAAGGTCAGTGAAATGGAGCAGGAAATTACCGATATGGCTATATGCATAAATACAATCCCACAGCAAATTTTGAACGAAAAGGTAATTTCAGCTATGGATAAATCTGCACTGATTATTGACCTTGCCTCCAAACCCGGAGGTATGGATTTTGCGTTTGCTAAGAAAAAAGGAGTCAAGGCAATTCATGCACTTGGTATGCCTGGAAAAACCGCCCCTAAAACAGCAGGAAGGATTATTGGCGAAGTACTTTTAGAGTTACTAAAAGAAATAGAAAAAACACCAAAACACTAAGTTAAAAGTGCTTTGGTGTTTTTTTACAATGCGTGCATCTCCTCTTCTGCCTGATCCCAAGGTACTTTATATCCACTTCCTTTTGCACAGAATATAGATGCAGATGTATATTCCGGATCCGTGTCTTTATTATAGGATATTTTCTGAATAACCACTTCCTCATTATGACAACGATCATACCCGCCAAATTTAAGATTCAGTATCCCTTTTCCATGTGTAAAAGAAGTAAACATAGCATTGTAGTTCATGAACGTTGCGACTGGCACTCTCCCGGTAACTGTCACTTTTCCCTCAACTGTTTCCGGTGGTGCAAAACTTCCATGTGCCTGCTGAATATCTGATAAAACTCTGCCAATATAGTCTAAATCAACTTTAATTTTAAAATCATAGTAAGGCTCAAGTAATACATTATTTGCTTTTTCCAAACCCTGCCTCAGTGCCCGGTATGTAGCTTCACGAAAATCACCACCGGAAGTGTGCTTATTATGTGCTCTTCCTGTCAGTAGCGTAATTTTTACGTCTGTAAATGCTGAACCTGTTAATATCCCATGATGTTCACGCTCAAATAAATGATGACAAACTAAATTTTGATTCCCGACTGACAGATCATTCGTATGACAAACATTTTCAAATGCAGTCCCACTATTTCTTTCCGCTGGTTCTATTTTAAGATGTACTTCCGCATAATGTTTCAGAGGTTCAAAATGGCCATACCCATTTACTGCAGAATCTACTGTTTCCTTGTACAATATTTTCGGTTCTTCAAAGGAAACCTCAAGCTGAAACCGTTCCCTGACAAGTTGTTCCAGTACCTCCAGCTGGATAATACCCATAACTTGGATATAAATCTCCTGGAATTTTTCATCCCAATGTACACGTAATGACGGTTCTTCAGCATCTAAGATGTTAAAGCATCGTAGTACATCTTTTACATGATAGGAAGAATCAAAAACAACCTTGGACTTTAGCGCAGGAATCAACTCATGACTTGCCCACTCTACAACTTCACCTATCCCATCGCCAACAACAGCCCTGGATAACCCTATCACGGCAAAAAGCTCCCCTGCTTGGACATGATCAACTATTTGGTATTTCTCACCATTATAAACTCTTAGTTGTGTTACTTTCTCTGATGTTCTATTTTCCCCGTTCCCATAGCTGATTATCTCCCGTACTTTTAATGTCCCTTGTAAAGCTTTAAGGAAAGTAACTCTGTTTCCATCATTATCATAACGAATTTTATAAACCTTCCCGGCAAAATCAACATTGTCAGTGTATGCAGTTTCCGTTAATTGATCCAGCTTCTCTAAAAACGCTATAACACCAATATCCTGTAATGCAGAACCACTGCAGCACGGAAATATTTCACCTTCCTTTATCATCGATACGAATGAATGTAGCCATAAATCTTTATCGTATCCTGATTCCATATACGTTTCAAAGAGCAACTCATCCCGCTCAGCAATAAATTCGATTAAATCATTCTTCATCTTTCCATCGCTAAAAGAAGTTGAGATTTCACATACATCCTCTGACAAATTTAAACGTATCCCATCAAGCACCCTGGTGATATCTGCACCTTCTCTATCTGTCTTATTTATAAAGAAAAATACAGGAACGCTATGTTTCTGAAGCAATTGCCATACTGTTTCCGTAAAGCCTTCTACTCCTTCAACTGCACTTACGATTACAATTGCATAGTCCATTACCTGGATAGCCCGTTCCATTTCCGGTGAAAAATCAATGTGTCCAGGTGTATCAATGAGATAATAAGTTGATTCATTATACTTAAACATTCCCTGGTCAGCAAAAATAGTAATCCCCCGCGCTCGCTCTATTTCATGACTGTCGAGATAAGCTCCTTTGTGATCTACACGTCCTCTTTGTTTAATACTTTTTGTATGGTATAGCAATTGTTCGGAAAAGGTCGTTTTCCCTGCATCTACATGTGCCAATATACCAATTGTTTTATTCATTCCGTCCCCTTCTTTCATATAGCTATATTAACCTAAAAAATAAGTTGATCTTTATAAAAATTTAGAATATAGTTTATATGTATGGCTTTAAAAGTACGATAAAAACCTAATTTCATGAAACTATTTTGATTTTTTCGAAACCTTTTACATAAGTAATCCGTAAGTAAATTATAAGGGAAAACAATTTTAATATAAACAATAAGGATGTGAACTAACGTGACGCTCTTCGGTACATCGATGGAAACAATTTATTTAACGATGCTTATTATAGCTGGGAGCCTGACTGTTTTATATATCTTCTTTGGAGATATTTTAGAAGGAATCGGTGAAGCGATCGGGTTAAATCCAGCTCTCATTTTAGCTTTTATTACTTTTTTCTCAGCTTCCGGCTATATATTCGAAACTGTCACATCATTTTCCAGTCTGGTTATTATGGTTGTCTCCATTATTAGCGCATTACTGCTGGACATACTTCTTAATATTTTCGTCCTTATTCCACTCTCTTCTGCGGAAGAATCCCTCAGTTATACAGAGGAATCCCTAAAAGGCAGGGTAGGAAAGATTATCATTCCTATTCCCGAAAATGGCTTTGGTGAGATCGTCATTGAGAGTAAAAGCGGAATGATTTCAAAGCCGGCAACAGGGTATGAAAATGAAGCCATTGCTGGTGGTAAACGAGTACTGGTCATTGAAGTAAAAAAAGGTGTCTTATATGTAATTCCATATGAAAATAATTTAGATGCCGAGCATACTGTTTAATCTACTCATCCACTTGGATAAGTATTTTAATAAAATTTTATTAGAATTAAAGGGGGAAAAGGAATGTTTGAAGGCTTTTGGATCATTATTGGAATCGTAGTATTTCTAGTTCTCGCACTTATTGGTGTGTTTGTTTCAAAATATCGCACGGCTGGTCCTGATGAAGCATTAATTGTCACGGGGAGTTATCTGGGTGGTAAGAATGTACATATTGATGAATCCGGGAATAAAGTAAAAATCATTCGCGGTGGAGGTACATTTGTATTACCAGTTTTCCAGCAGGCTGAACCACTAAGCTTGCTTTCCAGTAAACTGGAAGTTACGACTCCGGAAGTCTATACGGAGCAGGGTGTTCCCGTAATGGCTGATGGTACTGCCATTATTAAAATCGGGGGATCAATTAGTGAAATCGCTACAGCTGCAGAACAATTTTTAGGAAAAGCAAAGGAAGATCGCGAAAATGAGGCGAAAGAAGTTCTGGAAGGTCATCTTCGTTCCATCCTGGGATCGATGACTGTAGAGGAAATTTATAAGAACAGGGATAAATTTTCACAGGAAGTTCAACGTGTTGCATCACAGGATTTAGCAAAAATGGGACTGATCATTGTTTCCTTCACGATTAAAGATGTGAAAGATAAAAATGGTTACCTGGAATCCTTAGGTAAACCAAGAATTGCTCAAGTAAAACGTGATGCAGATATTGCAACAGCTGAAGCGGATAAGGAAACACGTATTTTCCGTGCTGAAGCTGCAAAGGATGCACAAAGAGCAGAGCTCGAACGTGCCACTGAAATTGCCGAATCTGAAAAAGAAAATCAAATGAAAACAGCTGACTATCGACGTGATCAGGATGTTGCTAAAGCACGTGCCGACCAGGCATATGATCTGGAAACAGCTCGTTCCAAGCAGGAAGTTACAGAACAAGAAATGCAAATCAAAATCATTGAACGTCAAAAACAAATTGAGTTAGAGGAAAAAGAAATTCTCCGTCGTGAAAGACAGTACGACTCTGAAGTTAAGAAGAAAGCTGATGCGGATCGTTATGCTGTGGAGCAGGCTGCTGTTGCAGATAAGGCAAAACAATTTGCAGATGCAGATGCCAACCAATACCGTATTGAGTCACAGGCAAAAGCTGATGCAGAAAGAGTACGTGTAGATGGTCTTGCAAAGGCTGATGCAGAAAGAGCTCAAGGTGAATCAGAAGCAGAAGTTATTCGCCTGAAAGGTTTGGCAGAAGCGGAAGCCAAAGAAAAAATTGCCGAGGCATTCGAACAATTCGGTCAGGCTGCTGTACTCGACATGGTTATCAAGATGCTTCCTGAATATGCGAAGGAAGTTGCTGCACCACTTGGCAATATCGACAAAATCACAGTTGTTGATACAGGCAGTGCCAATGGTGAAGGTGGAGCGAATAAAGTATCAGGCTATGCAACCAATTTGATGTCTACCCTTCAGGAATCACTAAAAGCTTCATCCGGTATTGATGTGAAGGAATTACTTGAAAATATAACAGGAAAGAACAGCCTGCCTGATGATCTTGATCTTGATCAGTTGCGATACGAAAAGAAAGAAAATGAACAATTAGCAGCAAGTGAAACGGAAAATGATAATTAAAAAAGGTTTAGCCACAAGTTAGAGGGATGTGAGATCCCTCTCTTTTTTTTTGACTCTTTTCGTAAGTTTTGTAGCTATTGAATTATCATAGTTGATTTAAAGTGCGTCGTAAATTAAAATTAAATTTCCATGATAAGTGCTATTGCTGCCGTCCGGGATCGCTCCGGGCGGATGCTTTCCGCGGGCACGGCTTCAGTCTCCTCGAGAAAACCACTCTGCGGGGTCTTCAGACACGTGCTGTTCCCGCAGGAGTCACCGCCCTTCGCTCACCCAAACTAGTGAGGTGGTTCGATGTTTTGAATGTTGATTACTAATGCAGTTCATCGGCAGTAACCAGAATTTCAGCGGAGGAAACACATGTAGACTCCAGCGGGAGGAAAGGCCTCGGTGAGACCCCACAGTGCGTAGCACGAGGAGGCTCACCAGCCGCCCGCGGAAAGCGAAATGTGTTTCCGGAGCGCTGTACTAGCACTCATCTTTTAAAGGGTGGAAGGAAGTCACATCAAAGATTACGTCGTCTTTTATAGATTTTGTGGCGAAAACAATAATTCTTTTGGTCTAACGAACCATGGTTCCAATCTTTTAGAAAACGGATTTTATATAGGTCGTTAGCCCTCACTCTAAACAAATTTACGCATATCCGCCGGGTTATTTTAAAAATATCTCATAATTAATCAATCTGCCCATTCCATATAACTCCAGTTATCATTTACTGTATTAACACCCAAAATTTAGGAGTGAAGAGAATGGAACTTAAGAAATTTGTAGATCCGCTTCCTATCATAGATACCATCAAACCAAAGCATAAAAATAAAGGATTCTCTTATTATGAAGTTCAAATGGAGGAATTTAAACAAAAACTCCATCGAGACTTAAGACCAACAACATTGTGGGGGTATAATCGCCAGTTTCCAGGTCCCACATTTGATATCAATCAAGGTGAGCAAATTCAAGTAAAATGGATAAACAATCTGCCTTCAAAACATTTACTTCCTATTGATCGGTCGATACATGACGTGGCCCATCAGCCGGAAGTACGTACAGTTACCCATCTGCATGGCAGTGAAACAAAGGCTTCCAGCGACGGCTATCCTGATGCATGGTATACCAAAGACTTCAAAGAGGTTGGTTCGTTTTTCGAGAGGAAGGTTTATGAATACCCAAATCATCAACGGGCAGCTTTGCTTTGGTACCACGATCACGCAATGGGAATTACCAGATTGAATGTATATGCGGGGCTTGTGGGGATGTATATTATTCGGGATCAACAAGAAAAACAGCTTAATCTACCTTCAGGAAAATACGAGGTTGCTCTTGCAATTCAGGATAGAACATTGAATGCGGATGGATCCCTTTTTTATCCTGGCCAACCGGATGATCCTGCTGAAAACCTGCCGGATCCTTCTATTACGCCTTTCTTTCTTGGAGACAAAATTGTAGTAAACGGAAAAATTTGGCCTTATTATGAAGTTGAGCCACGGAAATACCGTATCCGATTATTAAATGCTTCGAATACAAGAACATATCAGTTATATTTTGATTCCGGTCAACCCTTTTATCAAATTGGCTCAGATGGAGGATTGATGCAGCGGACAGTTAAACTGGACAAAATAGCATTGGAGCCTGCAGAAAGAGTTGATGTAATCGTGGACTTTTCCCAGTATTCGGGTGAAGAAATCATTTTAAAAAATGATCTTGGGCCAGATGCTGACCCTGAAGATAAAACAGATGATATCATCCAATTCCGAGTAAGCCTGCCACTTTCCGGAGAGGACAAAAGCAGCCTTCCTTCCTATCTTTCGCATATACCTTCCTTAAAACAGGGTGAAATACAAACTATACGAAATTTAAAATTAATTGGGTCTGAGGATAACTACGGACGCCCACTGCTTCTGCTCGATAATAGAAAATGGATGGATCCCATTACTGAGAAGCCTAAGTTAGGATCAACCGAAATCTGGTCATTTATGAATATCACCGGATTCACACACCCCATGCACATCCACTTGATACAGTTTCAGGTTCTGGACAGACAGCCCTTTGACCTTGATCAATACAATAAGGATGGGAGCATTGTATTCACTGGATCAACCAAGGCTCCAAAACCAAATGAAAGAGGCTGGAAGGATACAATAGCTGCTCCATCTGCTCAGATTACCCGTGTTATAGCAAAATTCGGGCCATATACCGGAGACTACGTATGGCATTGCCACATATTGGAACATGAGGATTATGATATGATGAGACCATTTACCGTGATTGATCCAAAGGACATCCCGGATGATTAGCTTACAGCAAATGACAAAAAAAGTGATAATTAACAATGGAGAAGGGCTAATCTTATAATAGATTAGCCCTTTTGGTTTTCACATGCTGTCCTGTGATTAAACCCGCATAAACCCTGCCATACCAGTATTTATACTATTTATTTGGTCACTATAAGACAATGCCGTAATGGATGTTTTACCTTAAAAGGTTGTTAATCTCTAAAAGTAATTATTCCTCAACAGGTATTAATTTTACTTTTCCGTTTGTTTCAATAACATCACCATCATTTGCGAAAAATACGTAGTCCCCACTTCCTATACTGCTATCTCCCAGGATTGTATTAACTTTATTAGACCCGCTTGAGCTGTAAACAAAAAAATTTGTCCCTCTACCGATGTTAGTTACCTGATACCGTCCTGCAGCCACATCCGAGCCTACTACATAAACCCCTGACAATAATTCAACAGGATCTTCTTTTTTCTGTACGATCGCATTTTCCAATTTTTCCAGCTGAGCTTCTTTACCTTCTATATTAGTTGTTAGCGTGTCCAATGTGCTTTGATTACTTTTTAAATTGTCTTCTAATTCCTTGATTTCATCTGCTAATTGATCACGGTCATCAATTAAGGCTAAAGTCTCGTCAACTTCTTTTCGCTTCTCATCTAATCTGGATTCTTCATTATTAAATGCTGTCTTAGTTTCGTCAATTTCCGCTTTGATGTCTTCTAATTCCTGTTCAGCTACTCCTTGTTCCTTTTCCAATTCTTCAATTTTAGATACAAGTTCATCATGACCTACTTTTGTTTCCCCTAGAGCAATCTTTGCCCCTGAACCACCAACACCATAAGTAATAGATATTAAAACCAATAAACCGACAGCTATCCAAAACTTTTTAGATTTTAATATCGCTGTGACTTTTTCCATACACCTAACCCCCCTAACCTTTTCTATATATTACCATAAATTCATTACTAAAGACCTCATTTTTCTAAATATTTACTCTTCTAATATTATCTAATACCCAATAAGTGCACTTGGTCAGTGTTGGTATATGATTATACAGTTTAAAAATTATATGAGATAATTCACTTTTTTTTAGGATCTGGACAATTTGCTTTAACCGTACTTCAATTTTGCAGTAGAAATATATAAATTTAGATAAGTCTTTTCTCATAAACGTGCAATGTTTTCTGGTAAGTAACTATTTTCATTACCTTCTAATCTATCAGATAGCACTATTATTTCCATGATATTAGTAGGAATTGAAAGATAGCGATAGTTTTTCACGGTTTAATAACAGAATACATGACATAACCGTATTTGATTACTCTCATTTATATTGATAAGGTTATTGATGGACTAGATTGTGAAACTCTCACAAAAAGGCGGGGTAAACATTGTGAATCGATGAACATCAAAGAAGGAGATGATAACTATGGGATCTGTTAAAACTGCAGATCACAAAGTTGAACAAACAAGTGATGATTATTCTTTAGATAGGGTGCCTCGTGATAAAAGAAACATGGGTTGGTTGACGATCACAAATATTACATTTGGGATAGCAACTGCCATTTTTTATTTTCAAATGGGAAGTGTCATGGCACTTCAGTTTGGAGCAATTAATGCTATTATATCAGCTGTTTATGCCATTATTGTTGCAGGTATACTTGGTACATTCATTGCCTATTTATCAGCAAAATCCGGTATGAACGTAAACCTATTATCCAGAGGGGGCGGATTTGGTTATATCGGTGCGTCATTAACCTCGTTTATTTACGCAACAAACTTTATTATGTATTGTGCACTGGAAGGCTTAATATTAGTATCTGCTGTGCATACTTTTTTCCCCGTTATACCAGAGTGGGTGTTAATCGTTTTCTTCGGTACGATCGTTATCCCATTAAATTGGTTTGGTATAAAGCAATTAGATAAATTACAAAAATGGTCCTTACCGATATTTTTTGTGTTTTTAATTGCAGCAATCGTTATGGCCTTCAACACACCTTCCGTGTATGGCGGGAGTTTCTGGACATTTATGCCGGAAGGAGTACAGGTTGGAGGGACAGCATTACTGCTTTGTATCGGAATGCAACACGGAATTATGGGTCTTACTCCCCTTCTAGCTTCAGATTATGCCCGCTTTCTTAAACCAAAAGATCTTAAAATAGGATCACTTGCAATTGGCTTCATTCCACAAATTTTCTGTTTTGGAGTTATGGGCGGTCTTGGTATTTGGTTTGGTGTACGCTTGGGAGAACCAAATCCGGGAGTTTATATCGTATTGCTTCTCGGTATTGGCGGTGTATTATTTACAATGCTTACACAGATTAGAATTAATATTACCAATATATACAGTGGTTCATTATCTTTATCGAACTTTTTTGAAAATATCTTTAAATTTAAACCTGGCAGAAGATTCTGGGTCGTTGTAACCGGGGTAGCTGCGATTATTTTAATGCTAAGTGGAATAGTAGATTATTTAACTGCAGTAATGACTTTCCAAGGAGTTTTCCTATTGACATGGGCTGCAATTTTAGTAACAGATGCACTCATTGTGAAAAAATTATTGAAAATTGGTCCGGCTTATTACGAAGCTAAACAAGGAAATCTATTTAAATGGAACCCTGTTGGAGTTATCTCCTTAATCGTAGCGAGTGGTTTAGGCACGATAGCTGCACTTGGTTTTATGGGTACATTCCTGCAAAGTACTGCAGCATTTTTTGCGGCTATTCTTGCAGCAATTCTCACAGTAATCCTGGCTGTATATACAAAAGGAAATTATTATATCAAAAAGGAATCCAATGACGTCTCTAAGGAAGATTACATTGCATAGGGTTCTCCAAAGGTAACAGGCAAGGTATGCTTACATTTTATTCAGTATCGTTCATCTTACCTTCCATTAAATAACCTCGATTTATTATTGTAAACAATTTAAAATTAGATTCGCAAGTCTCAATATTTTCCCCGCCAAAGAGCATAATCCTCAGGATTATGCTCTTTTTTATAAACTATATTTGCTTTTAAGACTTCTACTCTGCCTTATTCTACAAGAAAATAACATGACCTATGTATTTTCTAAGTCCGGTCTATAAAACAGGTCAATACCTGTGCACCTTCATTACTTACAGGCATGAACAGATGCGGTTTTGACCCTTGAAAATATGCACTGTCCCCTGTTTCCATATAATGCTTATTGCCATCATAAACAAGATAGATTGATCCGTTAATAATATAGATAAATTCATCCTGTGTATGGGTAAAGGGTTCTGTTCGCTGATTAATATTTTTAGGTCTGACATAAACAATGGTTGGTTCGATTCCACTGTATCGGGATCTGTTGGCAAGCAGTTCATAGGAATACCCCATACTCTCGTCCCCAACTTTGGATTGTCTATTATCTTTCCTTTGCAGCACAAGTTCCTGCTCTATTTTATCATCAAGCACCCAGGATAATGGTACTTCCAGTGCCTCACTTATTTTTGATAGTGTTGCAACAGCAGAAGCGGTTTGTCCATTTTCAATTTTGGATAATAAACTCTTGGAAATCCCACATTGATCGGCAATTTGTTGTTGTGTTTTTTTTCTTCGTAGACGCATTTCTCTAATCTTTTTTCCAATACTTCCAAGCTCTATGGAAACTCATCCCTTTCCGAAAATTTCAGATACTAGTCTTTCTCATCATAAATTAGCCCCAGACTATAGTCAAGAAGTACAAAAACCGGTTCTAAAGCATCGGCATCGCCTTAGAACCGGATTAAGTTATTTTTATTTTACTGTGCGTTGGCAAAATAGGCCAATGACCTACTTGGCAGCAGCTTTCCCAGTTTCTTCTGGATAAATAAGGATGCTTCTTGAATTCGCTTTTCATTCATTCCTGTTTCAATTCCCAATCCATCCAACAGGTACAAAACATCATTTGTAGCAACATTTCCAGCTGCCCCTGGTGCATATGGACATCCACCAAGCCCCCCGACAGAACTGTCAAAGCGATGAATTCCATAATGCATGGAAGTCATGATGTTAGCAATGGCCATTCCCCTTGTGTCATGAAAGTGCAGGATAAGTTTTTCACTGGGATAGCGTGATAATAATGGTGAAAGCAGTTGTTCCACCTGTGTTGGAACCGCGGAACCAATCGTGTCACCAAGTGAAATATCATCAACACCGGATGCAAATAACTTTTCACAAACACGAATAACATCTTCCGGGTCTATTTTCCCTTCATATGGGCAATCAAATACGGTAGATACATAGCCTGTTACACGTTTTCCTTCCTGCTTCGCTTCATTAATAACCTCATCAAGTACAGGATACGTGTCTGCTATCGATTTATTAATATTCTTTTTGTTATGAGATTCACTCGCCGACATAAACACATTAGCACCATCAATCCCGGCCTCCAGTGCAAATTCCAGTCCCTTCATATTCGGAACAAGCGCAGAATACATTACGTCAGGATTTCGCTTAATTTGTTTGCCAACCTCTTTGGCATCCTTAAGTGCAGGTATCCATTTCGGGTTAACAAATGAAGAATATTCAATTTCACTAACCCCGGTTTCCGAAAGCATATTAATCCACGCTACTTTATCAGCAGTTGAAATGAACTTTTTTTCATTTTGCAATCCGTCACGAGGTGCTACTTCCTTTATTTGAACATAATTAGGCAATCGTGCCATGAGTATACCTCCCATTTTTTTAAACTGATGATCCTATAATATATGAAAAAATATGAATGCGTTTTCAAATAATCCATTTAAAAAATGGCATCTATCTTGTTTATTCCCCTTTTTGCTGTTTATTTACCATTTGATATAATATATTCACCTGAGTTTATTATAATTCAACTTTGTTGAATCAAGTATATAATAAATATTCAAACAATGTCAATGTTAGAATATTATTTTCTGATGAAGGATTTTTAATACACGAAAGAGAGGTATTGAAAAAAATGCAGGAGGAACTAATAAAGGAATCAAAAGAAAACTAAATATAATGAGTGATAATGACTGGAATGCTATTCATTATCACTCATTTTAAGATAGTCAATCCCAAAGAAAAAGGTATTATTTAATCTCCTTCACTATTTTTCTTTCTTTTCTTAAAAATCCAAAGTGAAAGTAGCCCAATCCCGGCTATAATAATAAGTATAGGTAAATTCCCAATGAAGAATACGATGACACCGGAAAATGCTGCTATCAGGAAATTAATGCTTTTTAAAAACTGCTGCTTCGTTTTTTCCCAGGTATTTAAATCATCTTCATTGATCCCTGAAAGTTTAACATTATTCTCCCGAATATTGATGGTAACCGTGGCTAGATCCGATTTGTTTTCAAGATAATTCATCCGACCTGTTATTTGTTCAATCTCTTCTTGTACTTTTGCTAAATCTTTGGAAATGGTTAATAGATCCTCCGTTTTTTCAGCTTGCTCCATAAAAGAAAACAGTCGATCCTCCACCACACGTTTCGATTTCAAACGTGATTCCAGGTCTACATATTCTTCTGTAACGTCCTCTCCGGAAATTGAACTCTCCACAACCGTACTGCTGCCTTCCTCCACCAGTCTGACAAATTCTCTAAACTCACCCTGAGGAATTCGTACAGTTATCTCTCCATTGGCGGATCCGCTTTCAGAATCTACATGCATATTCGAATCAACAATATATCCGCCATGATCTGCAGTTTGTGTCTGAATGTCACTTTCTGCCTGCTGATAATCTTTTACTTCTATATGAAGAAAAGCAGTATAAATTATTTTTCGATCGGTTTTGCTGACTTCAGCTTCTTCGGGCGATGTACTCTCTTCACTGGAATCCTGTTGCTCACTCGCAGAATCATCTGTCCCAACCGCAGACTTTTCGGCTTCCCCATCCATACTTTCCTGCACTACAACTTCATTACTGGAATCACTACTCTCTGAATCATTACTGCATGCTGTTATCATGACCCCGAGGAGGAGAAGAAGCAGTACCATTAATCTCTTTTTCATTTTGACCCCACCCTTTATTTGTCTTTTAAATATAGACGGAATTTATTGGAAAAGGTTACAGGTAAAAATGATTCCGCTTGTTTTCCTCACTCTTAAACAAATACCGGATACCCTTCCCTGACAATGGTTCATCTTTGTATCTTGGAATCACATGAAAATGAGCATGGAAAATATGCTGTCCGCCAACTGCTTCACTGTTCCAGCCAAGATTATATCCCTCAGGTTGATGTTTTTTATCCAAATAATCTTTCACATCCCGTAAAAGCTCAAAGTGACCATTCCACTCCTCACTCGTCAGGTCAAATACAGTCTCTCTATGAATCTTTGGAACGATTAATCCGGCACCTTCCAACTGGGACCCTTTGATTTCTGCTTGTTCCAACCGAAGAAACATACAAAATTCATTTTCTAAAATAACTCTCTGTCTTTTTTCAAGCTCGGGGTAACAAAAAACACAATCCTTCTTCATAAATTAAAGCTCCTTTTTAAAAACATAGCTAACCTTATCATAATCATTATCTGCTGCCCAGTTCTGAATGTATGTAAGAAGTTCTTTGCCATAGCCTTTTGAACGATAGTCTTTATCAGTAACCAGATCACACACCCAGACAAAACCGTCCATAATACAATGTTATCATTGGCTTGAACCTATATACTCTTATTTCGATTTAGAATTCTATAATTCCTGCAAAAAAATAGCACCTCTGAAAAATTCAGAAATGCCTTTTTTTACTAATTTATTATTTCTTGTCTTTATCGTATACATTTAAAAAAATGGAGTACTCTTTAAAAGCGACTCCATTTTAATAACCACCTTTTTTACTTCACTACCAATTCCTTCGTATTCTTACCCGGATGATGATCCAGTAATCGATCACCATGACCAAATAAACTGTCTCTTAGAGTAGTTCCTTCATATTCTTTTTGAACAAGGCCTCTTTCCTGTAAAATAGGAACAACATATTCAATGAAATCCTTAAATGTTCCCGGGGTGATGGCATAAGCAATATTGAAGCCATCAACTCCAGCCTCGTTTACCCACTCTTCCAATGTATCAGCAATTTGTTCCGGTGATCCAACAGCATAAGCGCTCATGCCGCCAATCCCTACGAAGTTTTTGATCTCTTCAACTGTCCACTGCTTATCTGGATCAATTTTAGTAAAACCTTCAAGTGCAGAGCGAATCGAATCATTTTCTATATAGCTGATAACCTGGTCCGGATCATACTCTGATAAATCAATTCCGGTCCAGCCCCCAAATAAAGCCAAAGCTCCTTCATGACTGATATGTTTTTTATAATCATTATATTTTTCGATAGCCTCTTCTTCCGTCTTTCCAACGATTGGTGTAAGCATTGTGAGTATTTTTAGCTCGTCTTGCGATCTACCTATTTTCTCAATATCAGCCCGCAGCCGTCTAACTGTTTCTTTTGCGACGTTGATAGTTGGCGCACCGATAAACACAAGTTCAGCATTTTTCGCAGCAAAAGTGCGACCTTTTGTTGATGCCCCTGCTTGGAATAAAACCGGTGTTCGTTGTGGAGATGGTTCAGTCAGATGTGCACCGGGAACTTTAAAATATTTCCCTTCATGATGGATATCATGCACTTTGTCCGGATCTGTGTAAATGCCATTTTCTTTATCCAGCTTAACAGCATCCTCCTCCCAGCTTTCTTCCCAGAGCTTATAGCAGACATCCAGGTATTCTGCTGCCAGGTCATAACGCTCATCATGTTTCAGTTGATCTTCCAGCCCCATATTAACTGCTGCACTTTTTAAATAAGAAGTGACAATATTCCAACCTACACGCCCTTTTGTTAGATGATCCAATGTAGAGATCCGACGGGCAAATGGATATGGGTGTTCATGTGTGACAGAGGCTGTAACACCAAACCCCAGATGCTTCGTTACTGCTGCCATTAAAGGAACTACCAATAACGGGTCATTTACCGGATACTGCGCCCCCTGCCGAACAGCTGCATCTCTTGAACCTTTGTATACATCATAAGTACCTAAAACATCGGCAATAAACACTGCGTCAAATCTTCCTTTTTCCAATAATTGAGCAAGCCGGGTCCAATATTCACTATCCTTGTATCGATGGGATTCATCATCAGGATGTGTCCATAACCCGGGGGATTGATGCCCAGCACTATTCATATCAAATGCATTCAGATAAATTCTTTTTTTAGTCAAAAGCTATTCCTCCTTGATATTTAGTAAGTTGACAAAGTTAGTGATCTCTGATTATTAACAAGTTCAATAAAATAATAAAGCTGTTTTTTGGTACGTTCTAAAATTGCATTATCAATGATCGGATTCGTTTGATATTTATCAATCTGGCTATCCAGAAAATATAACCCTTTTAAATTATGTCCCTTTAACGTTGCCAATAAGGGTTTTAGAGTATACTCCAATGCTAGTAAATGGGACATGCTTCCACCTGTCATTAAGGGAAGTACCGGAGTATGTTTTAGTACATCACGCGGTAAAACGTCAAGCAATGCTTTTAGCACACCGGAATAAGCACCTTTATATACCGGTGAGCCGACAATGACACCTTTTGCATTTTGGAGTAAATTTGCAATGTCTATAAATGCCGGACTGTCAAACCTTCCCTGGAACAGATCTTTATGCGGAACATCCTGAATAGAAATATGGGTGACCGAAAAATTCTCTTGTTTCAATAGTTTCCCCAAATACTTCAATACCTGCTCTGAGCGGGAATGTTCTGAGGGACTACCTGATAAAACTACGATTTCACTCACATAATCATCCTTCCATTTTCTTTATTTCGCATAACGCTTCAAGCCTTTTACGAAACTAATCTATACTGAAATACTGCTTCAGAAATATTAAAAACCCCCTTTTCTGTTTGAGAAAAGAGGGTTGCATTTACATTTCCGCTCTTATCTCCCAAGAATCACTCTTGGTTGGAATTAGCACCTTTCTGACAGCAGTCAGAGGTTGCTGAAGCTTCACAGGGCCAAATCCCTCAGCTTCTCTTGATAAGAATATTTAATTATTACCGTATATTGTATTCTAATTAATCCGATAAATCAAGTATGAATTTAATTTTAACTAAAAATAAACCTTCTTCATTCATCTAAAAAGAAGTCAACCCATATTTGGACTGACCTCTCGTGTAAGTTAACCATATCACCTTATTTATTTTCGTTTTCAACGATCTTAAGTGTTTCGTCAAATTCACGATCCACTTCAGCATTTGGTTTATATGTCATCAGACTGACAACAACTGTGATAATCAGGTTTAATGCGAAACCTGGAACAATCTCATACAATACCCCGGATAGTGCTGTGTTGCCCCAGACAAATACAGTTATTGCCCCTACTACCATACCGGATAGTGCACCAATACCTGTAATTTTCCTCCAGTAAATGGATAGTAAAATAATCGGTCCAAATGATGCACCAAATCCTGCCCAGGCAAATGCAACTAATCCAAGGATGGTATCATTTTGCTGCCATGCGAAGATCATTGCAACAATGGAGACAACCAATACCGCAATCCGCCCTAATGTAACATATCTTTCTTCAGTTGCTTTTGCATTAAATAAATCCTTATAAATATCCTCCACCAATGCGGAAGAAGTAACAAGCAATTGTGAGGATATTGTACTCATAATCGCTGCAAGTACCGCTGCAAGCAGAATTCCAGCTATGAAAGGATGGAAAATAACCTGACCCAAATCAATAAAGATTGCTTCCGGATCTGTCAGAGAAGCACTTGGATTTTGTTGGAAATAAGCAATCCCGATTAATGCTGTAAATGTTGCACCGATAAGACTCAGTATCATCCAGCCAATCCCAATTCGTCTTGCTGATTTAGTTTCCTTAACTGACTTAATCGCCATAAAACGTACAATAATATGTGGCTGACCAAAATAACCAAGACCCCAGGCCAGGTTGGAAATAACACCCGCAGCTGTCGCAGTAGCGAATAAGCTGAGCATATTTGGATCCACCTGACGAATAGATTCAAACGTTTCAGCAGGGCCACCTGTGAGAAAGATACCAAATGTTGGTATAAGAATCAGTGCTAAGAACATAATCAGACCTTGTACAAAGTCTGTATAGCTAACTGCTAGAAAACCTCCAAAAAGCGTATATGCAATAACAACCGCAGAACAGATTAACAAACCTGTATGATAGTTAAGTCCGAAAGAGCTCTCGAAGAATATACCACCTGCAACCATTCCGGAAGAAACATAGAATGTGAAATATACTAAAATGATAACACCAGATACGATCCTTAGTATTCTTGAGTTTTCCTTCAGTCTGTTGTCCAAAAAGCTCGGTATCGTAATCGAATCATTAGACACTTGCGTATATGCACGAAGACGTGGTGCAACAAATAACCAGTTTAAGTAAGCACCGACAGTTAACCCAATAGCAATCCATACTTCCACAAGTCCCGATAAGTAAATTGCACCAGGAAGCCCCATTAAGAGCCAACCTGACATGTCCGATGCCCCTGCACTTAACGCTGTAACTGCAGGACCAAGTGAGCGTCCGCCAAGCATATAATCTGACAAGTTACTTGTTCGTTTATATGCATACCACCCAATCAATAACATCCCAATCATGTAAATAATAATGGATATAAGCTGATAAATATCTCCCGACATACTAACACCCCTTTAAAGTAATTTTTTTACCCCTTGTTTAAAAACTGTGAATCTTCTGAAATCTAAAATTATAAAAAACCTCTGTTTCTTTTCATCTATATTATAGGGATAGGAAGGAAATATGTCTTTGTTTTTCATTTCTATCCCTTTATGATAACTTATTAACTTTTCTTCTTTTTATTACATATACTTAACAATCCAATTGCTGAAATTGCAAGTGCACCAACTGCGATTGGTCTTTTCTTAAGTTTATTTTCTTTTGTATAAAGGACATCCTTAAGAATCAGATTCATATTTTGCGGCCGTTCAGCCAGTCTGCGCATAAAATAGCCAAACCAGTCATCTCCAAAAGGAATATACGTACAGAAATTGTACCCTTCCTCTTTCAGGCTATAATGCATCTCTGTTCGAAAACCATACAGCATCTGAAATTCAAAATTATCTCTGCTGATTTTATTTCCCTCGATAAATTGCTTCAGTTCATTGATAATATGATGGTCATGTGTAGCAATGGAAGTAAACGTATCCTTAAGCAGGCGCTTTTTCGCCATTTCAATAAAATTACGATCAATATCGTCTTTGGACTGATAGGCTACAGCTTCACTTTCTTTATAAGCACCCTTAACCAAACGAATTCTGACATCTTTTAGTTGTTCAAGATCTTCCGCTACACGATAAAGATAGGACTGAATAACTGTACCAACATTACTGTATTCTTTTAGAACTGTATGGAGTACATCCAGCGTTTTTTCATAATGAATATATTTTTCCATATCAATATTAATGAAAATATCATATTCAGACGCTTTGTCCAGAATCTCTTTCATATTTTCAATACAAAATTCTATGTCGATATCAAGACCAAGCTGCGTTAATTTTAACGAAATATGACAATCCAGATTTTCATGATGGATTATGTCCAGAATCTGGATAATATCATCTTTTGCCATGGTAGCTTCTGATTTATCTGCTACAAATTCACCAAGGTTATCAAGTGTTGCACTGATACCCTCCTGGTTCAGCTCTTTCACAATTTCTGTAACGCTTTCAATATTCGTACCGGCAACAAACTTTTCAGCACCCAGTCGAAATCCCCATTTTTTTGCATGTTTATTTAAGATTTTATTATTTGATAAACCGATGAAGAAATCTCTTGTAAGATTGGCCATGTTAATAGCTCCTTTAACTATGTGTTTTATACAGTTTATCGTCTGTCTCTAAAAACACATTCACTGTTTTATTAATAGAGGATGTTCAAAAAGTCCGGCAAAAATGACACATCGAATTTCTTCGTTGGCTTGCTATTCCGCTGCTCACGTATTAACTGCATACGTTCCGCTCCTTGGAAAAGAAAATCACTTTTCCTGCGTGCAAGATCGTCTGCTCATAGCTGCGCCGCCTCGAACTTCTCGGTCCTTTTTATCCTCCTTTTTGAACACGCATTAATAGATAATCTGCGGCAGGCTAAATAACTGCCGCAAATTAATACAAACTAGAACATTTCAGATACTGTTTTAGCTTCAAGGAAATGTTGCAAATAATCCGGTCCGCCGGCTTTAGAATCCGTACCTGACATTTTAAATCCTCCAAATGGATGATAACCAACTATTGCAGCAGTACATCCACGGTTGAAATAAAGGTTGCCGACATGGAAGTCATATCTTGCGCGGTTCAAATGTTCACGATTATTTGAAATAACTGCACCTGTTAAACCATATTCCGTATTATTGGCAATCTCCAGTAATTCGTCAAAATCAGCAGCTTTAGCAAACGCAACAACCGGCCCGAATATTTCCTCCTGCATGATTCTCGCTTTTGGATCTAAATCTTTAAAGATGGTTGGATAAACAAAATAACCATTTGAATCATCGGTTTCTCCACCGTAGGCAAGTTCCCCTTCATCTTTTCCGATTTCAATATAATCTTTGATCTTATCAAATTGTTTTTGGTTAACAACAGCAGCCATATAAACATTTTCTTCAGATGGGTTTCCTACTGTTAGTTCTTTCGTTAGTTTAATAGATTTCTCCAGCACTTCATCATAAACATCCTGATGAATAATTGCTCTTGAACAAGCAGAACATTTCTGACCGGAGAAACCGAATGCAGAATTTACAATGGCATCTGCTGCAAGATCAAGATCTGCATCCTTATCCACAATGATTGTGTCTTTACCACCCATTTCTGCTACGACACGCTTAAGAAATTGCTGGCCCTCCTGGACTTTTGCTGCACGTTCCATAATACGTGTTCCAGTTGCACGTGAACCTGTAAAGTTGATAAAGTGTGTATCCTTATGATCAACAAGATAATCACCAATTTCAGCAGGGTCACCAGGAACAAAATTCAGTACTCCTTTAGGTAATCCTGCTTCTTCAAATACCTCCATCAGCTTATAGGCAATAACTGGTGTGTTCTCCGATGGCTTTAGGAGCACAGGGTTTCCAGCTACGATTGGTGCAGCTACTGTTCCACATACAATTGCAAATGCGAAGTTCCATGGTGGAATTGTTACACCAGGACCCATTGGCTGATAAAAATAGGAATTATGCTCATTTGGACGATCATTTAATGCTTTTCCTTTACCAAGTTCCACCATCTGGCGAGCATAGTATTCAAGGAAATCTATCCCTTCTGCCGTATCACCATCTGCCTGATCCCACGGTTTACCTGCATCATATACGAGCCATGCAGAAAACTCATGCTTACGGCGGCGTACAATTGCGGCAGCTCTGTGAAGAACATCCACACGTTCTTTTGCTGTCCATTCTCTCCATGTTTTAAATGCTGTCAATGCAGCGTCCATCGCCTGATCCACATGTTCTTTTGTTGCTTTAGATACTTTCCCTACTATCTGATCTTTACTGGAAGGGTTATTAGATACAAGTTTGTCATCTGTATAGATTTTTTCACCATTGATAACCAGTGGATATTCCTTGCCTAATTCGCCCTTCACCAGGTTTAAGGCAGCTTCAAAATCTGCACTATTTTTTTCGTCTGTAAAATCTGTAAACGGTTCATGTTTGAAAGGTAAAACCAAATTAAAAACCTCCTGTATTTTATTACTTCTTGAAAAATGAAAAAGTTTATAATATAGTTCCTTTATTCACTTCACTCATTATATAGCAAAATACATGCCAACTTTTCCCGATACATTTACTTTTCAATGTAAACGCTTACTGTTGAAGGGTTAAAAAAATTATTATATACAAATTATTACTCATTCCTTGTAAAAATTAGTATGATTTGTTTACACAATTGTAAATAAATTGTACAATTATGTAAATAGTCACTTTACAATTAAATGAGGTGAATCCAATGTCCCGTGACATATTGTCATATTTAAATACGGTCCTTGCCGCAGAAGATGATGCGATAACTATTATTAATAATAATAAGGAAGTCCTTTTTTGGAATGAGGCCAGTGTAAAAACATACAATATAAGTCAGTCAGATATTGCCTATCAAAAAATCACAAATTACTTTAACAGTGATGATTTAATGGTTTTAGAAGTATTGGAAACGAAGAAACCTGTAAACAACATCTATCATCGACCACGCAAAGATAAACATGTAGTAATAAATGCTGCCCCTGTATTTAATGAGGAGAATCAAATCATTGGAGCAGTATCTGTCGAAAGAGATATCACTCAAATTGTAAAACTGAATGATAATCTTGAAACAACCTCTGCCGAATTGAATGAATTAAGGCAAAAGATATATGCAAATGAATCAGAGACGCCCTTTTCGGCAATACGAGGAAAAAGCCATCAGTTACAAAAGACCATACAAATTGCACTTAAAGCTGCAAAAACAGAAGCAACTACATTAATTCTTGGTGAAAGTGGGACAGGCAAAGAAATTTGCGCAAGAGCGATCCATGACGCAAGTCCCCGAAAAGACGACCCTTTTATACCAGTAAACTGTGGAGCAATTCCGGCTCCTTTATTCGAAAGTGAACTTTTCGGATATGAGGGTGGATCATTCACAGGTGCAGATAGAAACGGAAAAGCAGGAAAGATTGAAATGGCTGATGGTGGTACTTTGTTTTTGGACGAAGTCGGTGAACTCCCTTTGGAAATGCAGGTTAAGCTGCTCCGTGTTCTACAGGAGAAAAGCATTTACCGAATTGGTGATTCTACAGGGAGAGATGTTAATGTACGTTTTATCGCTGCTACCAATCAAAATCTTGAACAGCTTATGGAAGAAAAGAAATTCAGATCGGATTTATTTTATCGGTTAAATGTTATTCAAGTAACGATGCCACCATTAAGACAGCGAATTGATGATATTCATGAACTGACAGACCTATTTCTTAAACAATTTGCTGCCAAATACCAGGTACCAATTCCAGAATTTAAACAGGATGCATTTCATTTGCTGCTTCAGTACAACTGGCCGGGTAATGTCAGGGAATTACGAAATTTAATGGAACGAATTATTATACTTTCTGAAAAGCCTATACTCAGCAAGCGGGATCTTTTAACTTATTTTCCAAGTGTTTCCGAAGATCTGAGTACATCGGAAGGTGTAAAAAAACCATCATTATCAAATGAAAAAGAAAATATAGAAAAACAACTAATCGAGGAAACGCTTAAACAAACAAATGGAAATAAATCTGATGCAGCCCGAAGGTTAGGTATTTCCAGGGTAACAATCTATAGCAAAATGAAAAAGTATGGAATTGAAAACCAGTAGGCTGCAACAATCTGATTTTGTTTTTTTTACCATAAAAAGTGCTCCGCAAAAACGGAGCACTTTTTCTAATTTACTTATTCAACTTCATTCAAACGACTTTCTATCTCTGCCATAACCTTTCCAGCTTCTTCCCAATTTCCTTCTGACAAAGCTTGCTGATATTCATCGAACATGCCGGATAACTCTGTGAGAATTTCCTCTGAACCTGAAATTGTCTCTTCAGGCTCATCAGATTCATCGGTTTCACCTGTCTCTTCAGCCGATTCTTCATCTGCCTTACGCTCGGGATCAATTAGATTAAGCATTTTATCCAGAGCGAGATCAAATGTTTCTTCCATGACAATATGATCATTATAAGCAAGTACAATCTGTTTTACTTCAGGCAGTGATGTTTCATTGGAGGATTCTATATATATCGGTTCCGCATACATAACCGTATCCTCTATCGGTATCGCCAGCAAATTACCACGAATAACCTCAGATCCACCTTGTGACCACAGATTCAGCTGTTGAGAAATTGTACTGTCCTGGTTAATCCTGTTCTCAATTTGCTGTGTTCCATAAATGTTTTTTTGTTTTGGAAAACGATGTACAAACATTTCACCATAATTTTCTCCGTCATTTCGCACACCCATCCATGCGATCATATTTTGCCTGTTCTTCGGTGTGTACGGAATCATTAAAATAAATTCTTCTTCATCGTATTCAGGTAGTTTCATTGTAATGTAGTACGGTTCTACCTCAATATCCTCATTGAAATATTTTTCCGTTGGGAACTGCCAGAAATCTTCTCTGTTATAAAATATCTCCAGATTTGACATGTGGTATGTTCCATACATGGAAGCTTGAATCTTAAACAGCATTTCAGGATATCGGAAATGACTTTGCACATCTTCCGGTATTTCTTCTGTAAATAAATCCGGGAACATATTCTGATATGTTTGTAATAGCGGATCTTCTGGATTTGCTATATAAAAATTCACTTCCCCGGTATATGCATCAATAACGACTTTAACCGAATTCCGGATATAATTTTCTTCGCCCCGATGTGCTTCAGCATATGGATATTGTTCTGCTGTTAAGTAAGCATCAATAATCCATGCCAGACTTCCATCATCTCTGACAAACACATATGGATCCTCATCATATTGGAAAAATGGAGCGATTCTATTTACCCGATCCATTATATTACGTGTTTCAAGCAGCTGACTTTCTTCTGTTACCTGATCAGAGACAAACATTCGAAAAGAACCCTCGTTAAAGGCAAACAGGAGTCGATTAATTCCTGTCAGAGGTATTCCTGAATCTGCTTCAAAACGATTAGATACGTTTTCGTCACCTGATGGATAGTCAAATTCATCTACTTCACTATTAACAATAACATTCCCGTAAGCCTCTTCCCCAAAATAAATCTGAGGACGATTTAATTCAAATACACCTTCGGGTGGAACATTTTTCATCATATATTCTGGTTGTCCCTGACTTGTCACCTGATTAACATGACTCATGGCTATACCATATCCATGTGTATATCTCAGGGTTTGGTTAACCCATGTTTTAGCCTGTGATGGGAGTCCATCTGTATTTAATTCTCTGGCTCCAATAAACACTTGCTCATATTCCCCATCAATTTCGTATCGATCAATATCCATATCATTAAATTGATAATACGTACGGAATGTCTGCAACTGGTTGTATACTTCCAGTAAAGGCCTTGAATCATTGATCCGTATGTTATCAATCGTTAAATCGTTCCGCTCTATCATTTCCTCATCCAGTGTATAATTCCCTGGATGTTCCAGCTCTTCAATATTATCCAGATCATAAGCAGCCCTTGTAAAGTTAAGATTATGTTCCAAATACGGCTTCTCTTTGGAAAATTCATTTGGTGAAACGATGAAGTTTTGTACTCCAGCAGATGTCAACTGTCCTGCAATAACTAGTACAACATACGCAATGACAGGAATTGCCATCGAATTTATTTTTCCACGGTTCAAAGCGATAATCATCCAAACAGTACCGATAATAGCCACCGCTGCAAGAATGTAAGAGACCGGAATATTGATCAATTTATCCGTATAGCTCAATCCGTGAACGACGCTTTCCTGGAATATATTCACCTGATTTGTCAACAACGTTTCATATGGTGAAAGTAAATGGAGACATGCTAAAAGCAAGCCAATGAATCCCAATGTGACACCCATATGAAGCTGAGCTGAACGGCTCATTCGGTACATATTAAAAACCGAATATGCTCCAATTTCCAAAACAAGGAAGAATATACTTAGCCCAAGCAGCAAATAAACGATGAATTTTACAAATGGAAGGATAAATATATAAAATGAAATATCCATGTTAAAGTATGGATCTGCTTCTCCAAAAGAAGCATGGTTCATTAGCTTCAACAATGGTTCCCAGCCAATACCTTGTACAATTGAACTGCCAATCGCACCTATGAAAATTGCAACCCCAAGCATGATTGCTCTGCTTGTTTTACGACTCTCGATAATTGGTGGCAGCTGATTATTATGAAAATGCCCAATGTAAGACTTTCGAATCCAGGTAAGGGTAACATATGTAAGCACTAGAAACAGGAAAAAACCTATCGCTCCTAACAGTACTTTACTTCCCAAAATAGTCATATATACTTTCTCAAACCCCAGAGACCCCATCCATATATAATCAGTGATCCAATTAAAAGAGAGTAAGAATAGAATACCCAGGACTACGATGACCCCCAGAATAATCCCGGCAATCTTACCAATTTTCTTTAATTTTTGAATTTGTTTCGCACTTAAATTTACGTTGGAATCCAACAATTAACCTCCTCTTTATTCTATTAATATCTATATCTATCATAGCAGATATATGGAATATTATCTTTCTATTTGTATACGGATTAAAGGGGGGTGAAGTTTCATAATTTAGGAAGTTGCTGTTTACCTTCATGGCTGAATGATGATCGCTCCTGGGCAGATATATGCAACCCAAAATGAATATTCAAACTCCCAGACAAGTATTCCCACCATTTCTACCTAGTAAATTGCTTTGTTTATCGAAGTTTGGTAATGTATTTAAGGTAATAATGTCAAAATTTTTTAGGGGGTTTTATGAAGAAAGTTTCAAAGGTATTTTACATCACACTTGTATTAGTAGCAATAGCGGTTACATTTGGTGCAGCATTTCCTGCGCAATTTGAAACAATAACCGGAAATATTAAATCATTTGTTGCAACATCATTTGGGTGGTATTACATGCTGCTTATGTCTGCCATGGTCATATTCTCAATTATCATTGCAGTAAGTCCTTATGGGAAAATACGTCTTGGAAAGGATCATGAACGTCCAGACTTTTCAACACCCTCATGGATTGCCATGTTGTTTTCGGCAGGAATGGGAATCGGGCTGGTATTCTACGGTGCAGCTGAACCACTATTCCATTATGCTTTTGATTCACCAATAGCTGAAGTTGGATCAGGAGCAGCATTCAAAGATGGATTATCCTATTCCTATTTTCACTGGGGGATTCATGTTTGGGCAATGTATGGAATCACTGCACTTTCATTAGCATATTTCCAATTTCGTAAAGATGAACCAGCATTAGTTTCTTCAACACTGAAGCCATTGTTTGGTGATAAAATGAATGGACCGCTTGGTGTTCTCATCGATGTACTTGCTGTTTTTGCAACTGTATTCGGTGTGGCAACATCTCTCGGCTTTGGTGCTGTGCAAATTAATGGAGGATTATCCCATTTATTCGGTATTGAAGTAGGCTTCACATCACAATTTGTAATTATTGCTGTCGTAACATTGCTTTTCCTCCTATCCGCATGGTCAGGACTGAGCAAGGGAATCAAGTATTTATCCAATACGAATATGGTGCTTGCGGTAATACTATTAATTGTTGTAATCATTGTCGGACCAACATTACTGATTTTAAATATGTTCACAGAGACATTTGGTTTGTACTTGCAGAATTTATTGGAAATGAGTTTTCGTACCGCACCACTTGAAGGAGATAATCGCTCTTGGCTTGATGGCTGGACGATATTTTATTGGGCATGGTGGATTTCCTGGGCACCATTTGTTGGGATGTTCATTGCACGGATATCACGCGGAAGAACAATTCGCCAATTTATAACAGGTGTAATTGTTATACCAACTCTATTCATTTCCATTTGGTTTGCCGCATTCGGTTCAACAGCAGGAGATATTCAAAATAGTGGTACAGTAGATCTTACACAATTTTCTACGGAACTAGTGTTATTTAACATGTTTGACCATGTTCCATTATCACTTTTCCTATCTATTGTTGCAATATTACTTATTGCTTCATTCTTTATTACATCTGCTGACTCAGCCACATTCGTTTTAGGTATGCAGACAACAAAAGGCTCACTAACACCACCAACAACTGTAAAAATTGTTTGGGGCTTGGCACAATCCGCCGTAGCACTGATACTATTGTATGTCGGTGGCTTAACAGCAATTCAGAATACGATCATTGTTGCTGCACTGCCATTCTCCTTTGTCATGATTTTTATGATAATTGGATTGTTCAAAGCATTAAGTGAAGAAAAAAACAAATAAGATTTTGGGTTATGAGATTCATAGATTTATTTAAGGTCAATCAGGTTACTCTAAAGGTAAACTTGGCGGAAACAGACTTATTCTAAAAAAATAATAAACATAAAAAACCCTGTGAATTAAGCCCCACAGGGTTTTGCATATTAATAAAACAGAACTTCTCTACGGGATCATTTTAAAACAAACTCAGACTTACTATATCCTTCTTTCGTTTTTGTTACCTCAAGTATTGCCGGAAACATTGTTTTCAGTTCCTGAACATGTGAAATAACACCGATCATTCGTCCTGATTGTTGCAAGTCGATTAATGTATCAATCGATTTATTCAATGATTCTTCATCCAAGGATCCAAAGCCTTCATCAATGAACATTGTATTAATCGTAATATTCCCCTGGAAGCTTTGAATAACATCAGACATTCCAAGTGCCAAACATAGGGAGGCATTAAACTTTTCTCCGCCTGATAATGTTTTAACATCACGGGTTTGTCCAGTATACGAATCATAGACATCAAGTGCAAGTCCACTTTGCTTTCCATGCGATTCCTGACGATCACTTCGGATTAAATTAAATTGCCCATTCGATAAACGTGCTAATCGGCCATTTGCAGCTTCAATAATTTGCTCCAAATATTCAATCTGCAAATATCTTTCAAAGGATATTTTCTGGCTGTTTTGCCCTCTGATAACATCATACAAATCCGTAATCGTTGAAAGCTGTGATTCATGCTCCTTCACTTGACTCTCGGCATCGATTATATTCACTTTCAAATTGGTGGCTTCCTGATAATTTTCTTTTGACAGCTGTAATTTACTCAGGGCCAACTCATAAGCCTGCTTTAATTCTTTCAATTCTTGTTGAAGTACAGTCAAATCAATCCTTTTCTTCTCTTTCAGTGCATCTCTTAATTCATTTACCTGCTGGGTCAGGGCAGATAAATGCTGATTGAATTTGCGTATCTCATCTTTCCATTTCTCTCGATCAGCCTCAGACATTTTTGCCTGATGGTAACTTTCTTCTGATTCAAAGCTTGCATTTCTTAGTGCATCTTTAAACTGATTCTCTGCTTTTTCATGTTTAGCTTTTGTTTCTTCCAATTGATTTTTTGCATGCTCTAAATTGGAAGCAGCCCTTGTTTGTTCTTCTTTAGCCTGCTGGAACATAGTCTGCGCTTCATCCCAGGCTTTTTCAAGTTTTAATTTAAGTGCTTTTGTTTCGCTTATTTGTTTTTCCAGTTCAGATAAGACCCTTACTTCCTTCGGTACATTATTCAGCTTTTCTTTATATAGGGCCCGTGAAGTTTCGTAGGACGTCCTCAGATCCTGGTATAATTTATCAAGCTGCTCTTTTTTTGCATCCAATTCTTTTACTTCAACATTTTCTTTTTCCACAGAGCTTTTTAGCTGTTTAAGCGCTTCACGAAGTTTTTTTAACTGGTCTACTTCTTCTTTTAATCGTATTCCCTGATCAACTAAGCTATTCTTCACCTCTGTAACCTGATCAGTGTGGATATTATAGTTTGCTACCTCTTCCCCTTTTTCTTCCATTTGGACAGAATTTGCTTTTAAATCCGCTACCGCACTTCGGTATAAACCGTCCTTTTCATCCAGCTCTTTTTTTAATATTTCCAACTGTTCTTTGGTTACCATTTCTTCTTCATCCGATGCTCCGCCTGGATGATCAAGACTTCCACAAACGGGACAGGCCTCCCCATCATGTAAGTGGGTCGCCAATAAGCTTGCCTGGTTATTCACCCAGACTAATTCCTGATCATCGTACTTGGTTTTTATTTTCCGAAAGGCTGTTTCCTTTACATGAAGATCTTTATCAAGTTCTATTTGTCTATTGTTTATTTTGATGAAATCCATTAATACCTTTGCCTGTTCTCTCATCTCATTCAATGTTTGTTGTTTTTCAGTTAATTGACTGACAGCATCATCCATTGATTTAATTTTCCCGTTATTTTCTTCAATTGCTTCGTTTTTCTCTTTTACATTCTTTTTTACTATTTCCAGTTCGCTTGCCGACTTTTTCCCCTTAATTTCTAGCTCCTGCAAACCTCTTTTTCTTTCATCTATATCCTTAAGTATCGGCAAATACTCAGTTAAACGGTCTAATTTTTTACTGGTTTCTTCCCGCTTACTTTTATTGCTTTCTTCCTGTTTATAATACATTTCAGCTTTTTCAAATCTACCATCAGCATTTTTACCTGCATTTTTGGCACTATCTAAAATAACCGATTTTTCTTTTTCCTCTTTGCGCCATTCTTTAGCCTGTTTTTCAAAAACCTCTATATTACCGGCTCTTTCTGCGTCCTCCAGTTGTTTTTCTTTCTTCGTAAAAACAGGGGATTGAATGTGTAATTCTTTCAGCTGATTTTCTTTATTTTCCAATTCCTCAAATCGTTCATTTAAAGCTTTTGCCTGATGAAACGCTGTTTGCTTCCCATCATGCTTATGATAAGTATCTTCATATTTTTTCTGATCCAGCTCAATTTGATTCCTGTAAAATCCAGCTTCCTCTTCCAAACCTGTGACGATTTGATTCACATTATAATGTTCTGAAGAAAGCACGTCGAATAAGAGAGACTCTTCCCGCTTTGGTAAGACGTTAGATATACTTTGAATATAGTTATCTCTCATTTGATTTACCTGGTTAAATTCCTGCATGATGATATTTTTTTTATTTTTCAGAAGCTCACTCAGATGCTTGTAATTCTCAGTTTTAAATAGCCTGCGTAAAATCGCCTCTTTATTTTCCGTTTCCGAAGTTAGCAGCTTACGGAATTCGCCTTGTGGAAGCATTACTATTTGCTTAAACTGGTCCTTGGTCAAGCCGACAATTTCCTCCACTTTTCTATCAATCTCTGAGACCATCTGGCGGTCTACACAGGGAATCTCTTTTCCATCAACTTTTTCAAAAAACTCATACTTTTCCCCAGTCCTGGACTTATTCCCCAGTTTCACATGACCCAATTGACGTAAAATACGATAAAATCTGCCTTTTAATTCAAATTCCAGTTCAACAGAAGTATGGGTATTGTCATCAGCGAAATCACTTCTTAGCATTCTGTTATCTTCCCTGTCCGTTCCACTCGCACTGCCATACAAGGCAAAACATATTCCATCAAAAATGGTTGTCTTACCAGCACCGGTATTTCCAGAAATAACAAACAAATTATTTTGCTCCAGCTCATTAAAATCAATTATTTCTATATTTTTATATGGTCCAAATGCCGTCATTCTTAGTTTCAGTGGTTTCAATTCGAATTCTCCCTCCACGAAATCTTAATTCGATATATATTCTTTTTGTTTCACTTCTTTAGAACGCTCATTTTCGTCTTTTAAAAGCTCATCAAATACTTCTTTAAAAATATGCTCCGTTTCTTCGGTTGGCTCGTCTCCTTTTACTTCCTTGTAAAAGGCTCTGAACAGATCCAGGTCACTCATTTTACTGCGATCCGCAAGATTTTCTCCGTCAACGGACATTGGCGAAAATGAATGATTTCTACGTTCCACATGCATGGCGTTCGGATACACAGACCTAACCTTTTCCATTGGTGAAAGCACAGGTGCCACGTCCATTAATCGAACAAAAACATAATCTTCATTAATAGGATGTGTTAACAGCTCTTCAATTGTAGCTTCAACTGTACGAATATCTCTTCTTGGATCAAGTGGTCGCTTATTGACAGAGACGCTCCCCTCTCCATCCATCTCAACGACGTGGAAGCCCTTTTTATGATTTTCTTCAGAAATAGAATACTTTAAAATGGAACCGGAATAACGGATCGTTTCATTTAAAACATAATGGGCCTGGTGCAAATGTCCAAGCGCTGTATATTGGAAAGGTGAAAAATGATGGGCATCGACATATTCTGCGCCGCCAATGGAAAGTGGTCGCTCAGAATCACTCGTATTCTCCTTTTCCTCCCCAAACGGTGTAACAAAAGCATGTCCTACAAATACATGTCTGGCATCCTGATCTGAATTAGAAGTGATTCGTTCTACAATCTTTTTTGCAGCATCATTATGTGTGCGAATCTCTTCATCTTCTAAAACAGTACGAACAACACTCGGGTCACAATATGGAATAAGGTGGAAATGCACTTCCCCATGTTCATCCTGTAAAGTAACCGGCTTTAGATCCTTTGTGAGGTTTCCAACAATATGAAAGCCATTCTGTTTCATAATACTGCTCCCAAAGTTTAATCTTCCCGGACTATCATGGTTACCTGCCACGGCAAGAACCGGTGTTTTTAATTTCATGACAATTGTCTCAAGTATTTCATCTAAAAGATGGACAGCTTCCGTTGGTGGAACAGCACGGTCATATAAATCTCCTGCAATAATCACTGCATCGGGCTTCTCCCCTTCTATTGCCTGTAAAAATTGCTTAAGAATATAACGTTGGTCATTTGTCATATACACACCTTGTACTAATTTACCTAAATGCCAATCTGCTGTATGGAAAAATTTCATGATTTTTCTCCTTTCATATTTTAATAGAATTTTGTTATATATTTTTCAGTAGAAGTATTGCTAGTATCATGTGGAATAACGAGGAACTTATCTAGTAGGAAAGGTAGAAATACACTTAGAGGTGCAATAGTAATCAGCTTAAACCATGCTTCACATTATCTAATTTTTAATTGTCTTAATGCCATTATAATAGTCTCTTCAGTTTATGCAAATGCAGAAATTTCCTTTTTAACGGGGTATAATATAGTGAAAATATAATTATCTAATTTTTCCATTGTATCATTTTCATGATTCACCCATAAACCCAGCTCAGAAAATCTTTTTTCCCAATGTAAGTATAAATTTTTTTCGTGATTATTTACTAAAATAAATTCGGATTACGCACTGTCTGCACCCATCAAAAGGAATTATTGTTTTTTTGTCATAAAAGATGTAAAGTGCAGCATTCGGAGATAAAGAGGCGCTATATGTACCCGGTTGCATCTAGTTCAGCTTCGTTCGGGCATATAAGAGGATTATATATGACCGGTTGCAACTGGTTCGGCTTCATCCGGGGATATAGAAGCATTATATGTGACCGGTTGTACCTAGTTTGGCTTCGACTGGGCATATATCATAGCTTTCCATTAGTTTGCACCCACTTTTTTCCAGACTTAAGATCCATACTGTGCATTTCTGAATTTGTATCTTACGTCGCACTTTCTATCAACTACGAAGATTAACAAAAAACAAGAGGTGCATTCTATATGTGAATTGCACCTCCGTTGATAATCCTGCACAAATGCAGCAACGTTATTATCTCAATTTATTAACATATTGACGCATATTGTCCTTTATTCCTGCTAAACAAATATTCGCAGGATCCTTTTCGATATCCAATTCAAGGCTCGATCCATCAATTGGTAAAGTTTTTTCAAATATCTCTTCATATTCCGGAACCGTTACTTCAGTTCTTGATGAAAATAACTTCGTATGCTGCTCCACATGTAAATACTCTCGATAATGCGGCTGCAGAATTCCCGTAAAGAACTCCCCTACTGCTCCTGAACCATAGCTGTACAAGCCAATTCTTGAACCTGCCTCTAAATCTTCTTTTTGTTCAAGAAGTGAAAGTAAACTCAAATACAAGGAACCCGTATAAATATTTCCAACATTCCTGTTATAATCTGCACTAATTTTATAGTTTGCCGATAAACGTTCTTTATCTTCTTCTGTTCCTTCATCCAAAATCGTTTTTAATGCCTTCATTCCCATTTTTGTATATGGTAAGTGATAACAGATTGCTTCAAAGTCTTTTAGTCCGTGATCTGTTTTTTCTTTGTACGCCTCCCAGACTTTTGAAAAGAATAAAATGTATTGCTCATTGGAAAACTTCCCATCAACAAATGCCTTATCCGAATATATTGGTCGCCAAAAATCCATAATATCAGCGGTTAAGTAAGCACTTTGATCTTCCAATGCCATGATTTTAGGATCTGCACTAATAACTAATGCAACCGCGCCAGCTCCTTGTGTCGCTTCCCCGGATGTATTTAATCCATATCTTGCAATATCTGAACCGAGTACCAATACCCTGCTTTTTGGATTTAATGCGATATGTCCTTTTGCCATTTGTATCGCAGCAGTTGCTCCATAACAGGCCTGCTTCACTTCGATGGTACGAGCATGTGAATCAAGACCCAGCAAATGATGGACATAAACCCCTGCCGATTTGGAATGATCTATGCCTGATTCTGTTCCGAAAATAACAAAGTCAATCTTTTCCTTATCCTCTTCGTCTAAAATTTCCAATGCAGCATTTGCAGCTAATGTCACAGGATCCTGCGTAATCGGAGGTACAGCCATCTTTTCCTGCCCAATCCCAATCGTAAATTTCTCAGGTTCTACATTTCTTGCTACTGCTAAATTGTTCATATCAACGTATAAATGTGGTGTATGAAATCCTATTTTGTCTATGCCTATTTTCACTGTTCTGCTCCTTCTTATCTATCTGATTTTCTTTTTTTATACTGATTGTAAAGTATAACCTTTTTAGGAAATCAGTATAAGTGCAGGCTTTGTGCTTTCGCCATTAAAGCTTGGCGACAAGCCAAGTTTTCTAATGATAAGTGATATTATTCACAAATGATGGGGTATATTTTTACCACAACACTATAAATGGTAATATAATTTACTGGTAAAAACAACAATAACAATTAATAGGACATCTTATATTCCAGTATAATTAACAACAACAGCACACATCATTGCTAATCCTTAAATCTTTGTTATTCCACTGAATTAGGTTTACAATATTGCTGAAAGGAGCTCACAGATGAACACACATTACAACCTGCCAGAAGAAATAAATGAAATTCTAAATTCAAATCAGAAAAAAAGCAATGATGCATATCAAGATCTAATCCGACATGGTGGCTATGTACCACCTTCCATAGATTTATTAATTGATGCAATCACAGCATTAAGCCTGGGTAAAAATATTCTATTAAAAGGCCCAACAGGTGCTGGAAAGACAAAATTTGCTGAAACACTGTCAAATCTATTTAATCAACCTATGTTCAGTGTCAACTGTTCAGTTGATCTGGATGCCGAAAGCTTGCTGGGCTTCAAAACATTAGCTTATGAAGACGAAAAACAAGTAATTGAATTCATTCCAGGTCCTGTGACAAATGCAATGACCAATGGAACCTTTTTATATATAGATGAAGTTAATATGGCCAAGCCTGAGACTTTACCACTCATTAATGGAGTTCTTGACTACCGCAGGACAGTCACCAACCCATTTACAAACGAAATTATTACTGCAAAAGATGACTTTAACGTCATTGCGGCGATCAATGAGGGATATATTGGCACTGTCCCATTAAACGAAGCACTAAAAAATCGCTTTATTGTCATTGAAGTACCGTATATTGAGGGAGAACAATTAAAGCAATTGATCCAATCAAATACAAAACTATCGAACGAAACGATGATCGATTTGTTTGTCAAATTATCTTCTGATCTTATTAATGCTGTCTCTCAAGGTAAGCTGTCCGAAGATGCAGCATCCATTCGTGCATTGCTTGACGCCTGTGATATGAGTGTAATTATTCCTCCAAAACGTGCTGTTCTCCGTTCAATTGTGGATAAATTGGATGAAGAAAGAGAAAAAGAATTTGTGAGAAATCTAGCAGAAACTCTATTTTACACTGATAGGAAAGTATAACTTTTTTCAGGAAATCAGTATAAGGGCAACTAAGGCTTTCGCCATTAAGGCTTGGCGATAAGCCAAGTTTTCTAAGGAAGGAGGATGCTTAGATGAAGTATAACCGCTGGGATGATTCCAAGGTAGATACAAACCTTTTTCTGCAGCTGCAGGATCTAGCCACGGTATTATCGGATAATCCTGATTTAAAATTCGAATATAACTATGGATCATTTATTGATATTATTAACGGAAAAATTGCCGGCAGTCGTTTCTGGGATATTAATAATCATGAGATCAAGGAATCTGGTTATAAAACAGATGTTTTCCTGCGAACAATAGGAACACTAAATCATTCAAATGTCCCGGCAATGAAGGCTTATTTAGAAAACATGAAGGATTCAAGTCTGCCAAAATTTGCTTCTCAGCTCATTACTTTATTGGAGGATTTACGACTTGAAGAAACCGTGAAGAAAGCTAGACCAGGCACTAATAAGGACTTTGCTGTTAGGGAAAAATTTTTCAAGCATTATTTTGAAACACAATTAAATACAAATGTAACCAAGAGCTACCCACTTGATGAATTATTTTGTCTCATCTATTTAAACGTTCAGGCAGATCAGCCGGATCCTGATTTTCCTCAGGCAAACGTGAGGCAACTTGGTCAAATGGAAAAACTAAAACCGATCCTATATGCCATTTTTGAAGCAAAAAACACAAAGGATATTGTTCGTTTATCCAAGGAAATCGTATTTCAATTAGAGCCATATTATAAGGACAGCCTAAATGAATATTTCACTTTTCCAATTTCCCATATTGAAGATTTTACGATGAATACATTATTTGACGAATTAACCCGCACTGATGATGTGGCGAATGATGACAAAGAGGAAGTGGATGAGGAAAATAATGAGTATATCGATCAACGCTTTTCCACCTGGCATCGGGAAAACCAAAATAGTGACAGAAAGCAGACCTTTCTCCAATTTGAATTGGATGTAGGAACTAAAACTAATATCCAGGGCGGTGGCGCAAGAGAAACGGAAGATGCTGACCAGGCAATGGGGACAATTCAGGGTGCTTCTGGACAAAGTAAAAGAAATGATTATTCTGAGCTGGAATCACTGGAAAAACAGGAAGCTAATCGTGGAAGCAATCAAAATGAAAGTGTGTATGGCAAGGAAAATAGAGATGCTGTCGCAATTGTTAAAGAAGCTAACCCACCTTCAATCCAGGATATGGAACTTTATCAGGAGTATGTCAGGGATATCGAAAATTTTAAAAGAAAGCTTGCAGCTACGATTGAAAAAACACTGGAGCATAAAAAGAATGCTCCCCGAAAAGATTTAATCATTGGACGTCTTTCAAAAAAATTACTCCCAATTGTAATCGACGATAATCCAAGGGTGTTTTACAAGAAAAACCAGGAATCCAATGAAATAGATGCTGCTTTCACCCTGCTGGTAGACTGTTCTGCCTCCATGCATAATAAAATGGAAGAAACAAAACGAGGCATTGTTCTATTTCATGAAGTATTAAACCAATTAAGAATCCCTCATTCCATAATCGGATTTTGGGAGGATGCAAATGACGTAAAGGAAAATTATCAACCGAACTATTTTCACATCATTCATTCGTTTACCAACTCTTTTCATCAAAATACCGGCGCCGGAATTATGCAGCTTGAACCCCAAGAAGATAATCGGGATGGATTCAGCATTCGTGTCATCACAAAAGAGCTTGCAGCCAAAAGAGAAAAAAATAAATTTCTCCTCGTATTCTCTGATGGTGAGCCAGCAGCTGATAATTACGATCAAAACGGAATTGTTGACACAAACTTAGCTGTTTCAGATGCACGCAAACAAGGCATTGATGTTATCGGGATGTTTCTGGCAGATGGAGAAATTGATGAAAGAGATGACCTAATAATGAAAAATATATATGGCAAGGAACGGTTGATGATTCCAAGTGTAGCGGAGTTGCCGGAACATTTTGCGCCACTGTTGAAGCGGTTGTTGTTGCGTTCGATTTAATGAATAAGAACACCACCCAATTTTGTAGGTGGTGTTCTTATTATCTTACGTTGAATACCCGAGTTTCCTGTAATTAATACCCAACAGCTTCTTTTAGTTCATATCCTGAAATTACTTTGTATAACGAAGTCCGCTCCGATTCATTTAATGGTATGAGTGGCAAACGTACACTTCCAACCGGTATACCAATCCGATTCAATGCTTCTTTTACAGGTGTTGGATTGGGAGCTGCAAATAGTGCTTTCATAATTGGTAGCAGACTACGGTGAATTGCTGCCGCATCGATGACTTCCCCTTTTTGAAAATGTTGAACCATCTCCTGCATTTCATTGCCAATTATATGAGAAGAAACAGATACGATACCTGTTCCGCCAATAGATAGCATCGGTAATGTCAAACTATCATCCCCACTATACACACTGAAGTTATCGGGTGTTTTGCTGATGATTTCAGCTGCTGCATCTAAATCCCCACTTGCTTCTTTAACTGATACAATGTTTTTTATTTTGGAAAGACGGATAATCGTCTCAGGCTCCATGTTTACTACACTTCGACCAGGAATATTATAAAGCATCACAGGCAATGATGTATTTTCTGAAATCACCCGAAAATGCTGATACATTCCTTCCTGGGATGGTTTGTTGTAATAAGGTGTAACAAGCATAATTGCATCAACACCTGCAGCTTCTGCCTCTTTAGTCAATTCGATGGAAGCTTTTGTATTATTCGATCCTGTTCCAGCGATGACAGATACCCTTCCATCTACTTTTTTTACAACAAATTTAAATAATTTCAGTTTTTCTTCATGTGTCAAGGTTGGTGATTCACCAGTCGTTCCTGCAACCACCAAGCCCTCTGATCCATTTGCAATCAAATAATTTATTAGACCTTCTGTTGCTACAAAATCAATTTCACCACTCTGATCAAATGGTGTCACCATTGCCGTCAATACTTTACCAAAATTCATCTTAACATCACACCTTTTCCTATATATTTGTGGTGTGGAGAGCCAAAATAAAAAGCAGCAACGAGAGCCGCTGCTGCTTAAAAGAACATATATTATAGTTCTTAGCTAGATAGCCCTCCATATAGTTAGTTTCCTATATGACAATTCCGCATTTATTCAATAACAGAACCAGCTACAGGATGATGAGCATCCTTTCACTTCGGCAAATTCCCCTTTCCTCATGTTTCTTCAGAGCTCATTCTCCTCCACATAAGTACTAATGGTTTTTGCACCTCTACCCTTACTTTAAAAAATTACTTTAAAATAAGAAATTATTAGATTTTTTATTGATATGCTTAATGTAACAGAGTAACACTTAAAATTCAAGCCCAAATAGCTCATTTATAGATTACTGTCGCTTTTTTGTTTTTTTATTATTTAATCTTTCGTTTGCTGTAAGGGGTTCATTCGCTAATTCATGATCAAATTGCTTAGGTAAATTTTTTCTTACAGCCTGTTCATCACTAAACCCACTGTCTTTTTTCTTTTCACTCATCAAAACACCTCCAAAAGGTATTTTGTGTAAAAAAACTATTATTATCCATCAAGGAGCAGGTGGAAAAGATCCGCTTTCCATTTATTTTTCAACAACTGGTTAATCCACTTCAGATGTGCTCAAAATATCAATCCCCCGCAAAGCCTGTGTTGCTAATCGATCTGCTTCTTGATTTGTCTTTCTTGGTATCTGTTTAAATGTTACATCTAATCCCATTTTATCAATTTTATTTTCAATTCGATCAGCCCATCTTGCCAGATTCTCTTCGTAGCATGGCCAGTCTTCTTTCAACTGGTTAATTACAACCTGAGAATCTCCTAAGATAATAACTGGCAGGTGATGGACACCCAAATGTTCCAATTCTTTAAGAGTCAGGTGAAGTGATGCATACTCTGCCTCGTTATTAGATTCGAGCTCTTCCACTAAAGCATTTTTCCGAAGCCGAAGTGACTTTCCATTTTGCTCATAATATATAACACAGCCAAGACCTGATTTTCTTGTATTAAAATCAAAACCCCCATCAAAATAAACTGTTACATCATGTGGTTCTGTTTGGATTTCCTCGATCAGTTTTTTAAATTCCTTCAGGTTCCATGTATTGTCATGAGTATCGATGAATACTAAATTTTTGATGCGCCCAGTTTTCTCTAAATCCTCTGTAATAAGCAGGGCATGTTTCGCTCGCATTTCTTCTGAACTAAAAACTGCCTCCGTACCCTTCGGCGTTCGATAGGTTATTTCGATTCGGACATTCAATTGAGAATTCTCCTTTCGTTTGAATTTTGCTTAGAAAACTTGGCATTTGTTAAAAGGAATCTTGAAAGCGTATTTTGCTTACTTAGAAACCCTTATACTCTGGAGTGCAGGCTTCCTGAGCAAATTCCTTAATTCAAGCGAAAAATACTTATCATCTGCGACCTGAATATGCTCCGAAGTATTACTTATGCAGTGAAAAAATTAAATACTCCCTATAAGGAAGTCCGGGCATAGAATTCACACTAATGAAACAGCCCTGATTCCTTTGATTTTTTCATTAATTTATTGGTTTGTTTATTGATTGTCTGCTTTAAAAAGGTGCCAAATATGACTGCAGCCAAACCAAATAACGAGAGAAAGATAAGATCTTGAAACACTCTATTCCATACAATGCCTCCAACGGCTTCCCGCATTAAATCAATCGCATACGTAAATGGCAGAAATGGATTGATAAACTGGAAGAATTCTGGCAGGAGCACTACCGGATAGGTACCTCCAGATCCTGCAATTTGCAATACAAGTAAAATGATTGCCATAGCTTTTCCGACATCTCCAAATACGCTAACCAGCGTATAAACAATCAGCATAAATACCAGGCTGATAAGCAGTCCAAATAATATAAACCAGACTGGATGCGCCACTGCGACATTCATCAGCAGCATGTCCCCTGAAGTTACAATTAAAGTCTGCAGAAAACCAATGCTTACAAAAGTATACAATCGGCCAAAGTAGACCTGCCTACCGCTGAAGCTTTCATTCCCATTCACATCTGTGGCTAATAATGAAATTAATAGCAGCGTACCGACCCATATTGCCAAAACGGTATAAAACGGTGTCATTCCCGTACCGTAATTTTCTATAGGAAAGACTTTATTTTCTTTTAGAAGAACTGGTTCAGAGAAAAATCCCTTTTCTGCTTCCGGGTCATTCTGAAGTAACTTTATTATTTGATCTATATCTGTTTCACCCTGAATTTCCCGTATCCTGTCAGCCAATTCGTTCACTTTATCATTTACATATGGATACTCATCAAGTATTTGTTCCAGTGTGCCTTTCCCTTCAACCATATTGGATTGGGTCCTGGATAAGATCTTTTCAACCACGGGTATGGTTTCCTGTATTTCCGCAAGTATATTTCTTGCTCGGCCCAGTGTAGATTTCGCATTGGCAATTTCATTCAAGACAGTTGGTTCAATGGATTCCTTGTATTCTTTTATAAATGCATCAATTCCTTCCGACGTAATTTTAGAAACCTCGTTCAAACTCGTAAGAACATCATTCACTTCATTGCTTTTTTCATCAACAAAAGATCTGAGATCCGAACTATTTGTCTGTATTTCCTTCATTCCGGTCTTCAATACAGCCAATTGTTCCAAGGCTTGATTTATCTGTTCGTTTTCCGGAGAATCTCCAGGACGTTGCTCCTTAAGCTGCTGCAAGGATTTCTCGATTATTTCAATCGTCCCAACCGCTTCCGTCGTCTTCTGATCCAGCTGGTTTATTAGCTCATCACCATTACTGAAGTCAATACTCGTATCCTGAATTTCAGTAATAAATTCATTCATATCATTTGCAATTTCCTGCACATATTTTAAGTCCTTTTCAATTTTAGGAGCCATTTCATTAAGACGATTCTCGGCATCATTCAGAAAGGCTGTCGTATCATCAATCGTCTTTAATCCATCGTTTGATACACTTTTCGCTTCTGGTATCAGTCCTTGGGCTTTGTTTATTATTTCCTGAGCACTTTCTGCATCTGTTAATGTTTTACTTAGCAGCTTATTAATTTCCGGCAGATTTTTTTCCATTTTAAAAACATAATTCTCAAAACGCTTTATATCTGGAAGATCCTTTTCCATTTCAATGCCAATTTCATTAAACATATCAAAAATAACACCGTTTACCGTAGAAATGAAATTACTGCTGATTTGCCCGACAATAACACTCGCACCTTTCTCCGTGATTTTTGGGGCAACAGCGTTTATCTTTTCATTCACATAATATTCCATTTCAGCTTTTTCAGGCTTATCATTAATGACTGTGCCCAGGTTTTCAGAAAAATTCTCGGGGATGACAATTACAGCAAAATAATCACCGTATTCCAATTTATCCATGGCCTTGCTTCTGTCAACAAATTGCCAGTCCATTGAGTCATTTTTCTTCAAAGTATCAACAAGTTCATCACCTACATGGATTTCCTGGCTACGAACAACAGTACCACTGTCCTCATTAACTACACCAACAGGGATTTGATTTGTTCTGCCATACGGATCCCAAGAAGCCCCGATATTGAACCATGCATATAATGAAGGCAGGAAAACAAGTCCACCTATCAGAATAGCCGCAACCCAGTTTGTTCCAATATTCCCTAAATCATTTAAAAATATTTTCCAGCTTTTTTTCATAGAAATCTTCCTTTTCCGACAAAACTGAATGACTATTCAGTTAAAGTAAAAAAATATTTATGGATACATATTATAACAAAATAAACTTATCAATGCCATAATTACCATGAAGCTTCACTTTTCAAAAAAGTTTAAAAAGATTGACCGCGAGAGTAGTCAAGCCTTTTTTAACATGTCTTACGAGTTATTCGCTAAATTGGTGGGAATTCATTAAACAGAACCATCTCCTGAATACAGGGGGACATCCTCAAGTGTTGGGGTTTAACTCAATTCCAGTATCCTCCACCATTTTGTTTAAATAGAAATTCCCACTAAGCGTAAATAAGTATATATTATTTGCAAAAAGCTTTATAATCATAAGAAAGTCGAATATGGAAGGTATGAGAGAATGCAGAAGCTTATATTTGAATCCGCATGGGATAAAACAATTGCAGAACAGGATAGGGAAAATATCAAACAGGTCTTTGACAAAGTAAATTTAACAGCTGAAAAAAGCATCCAATTCACTTCACTTTGGCAGGCAAAAAACCATCGCGGAGAACTATTGATTGCTGTTCTCTAATCCATAACACCTGTAAACAGGACATTTCCTTCCACAATCAAAAATTAACCTATTCTATACATGATAAAATTTTCGCTGAACACACTTTTTCTCCTCCTATAACAATTGAGAAGCAAACAAGTATGCCATGGACATTTATTTTTCCAGTCGGCAGCTTTAATATTAATGAAGAATTTTCTAATGGAATATTGAAGATTGAAGGAGAAATACAATGACAAAAGTATTTAGTGATATCATACAGTTTCGAGGAAACCATTATGATTTTGGATATATGCAGGGTGAACTACTGAGAAATTCCCCAATACTACCTGCTCGTAAAAAACAATGGGATAAACAATGGAGACATTTTCTATTTGAAAAAAATGAGGTGCAGCAGGCGTTTTCTCGTTTTGCCCCTGCAATTTGGGAAGAACTTCACGGTCTAGCAGATGCTTTATCTATGGATATGGAAGATGCTATTCGGGAATTTGGCGGGTATTATTACGAATACGGTCGATCAGGATGCTCCATTTTCTCCGATTCCGATTATATGGTTCGCAATTATGATAATGAACCAATCTCATACGAAGGACGTTACTTACTTTATGAGCCAACAGACAGTGGTTATGCAGTAATCGGCCCATCCATGCAAATAACAGGACGAACAGATGGAATGAATGAAAAAGGTTTGGTAATGGGTTATAACTTTATTAATCGTAAAAAGTCGGATGATGGGTTTGTTTGCAATATGATTGGCCGGATTATATTGGAAAACTGCGCAAATGTCGACAAAGCTATTTCGCTTTTAAAGGAAATTCCACACCGCCATTCTTTTAATTATGCTTTACTTGATCAAACAGGTGCATCAATCGTTGTAGAAGCGTCTCCAAGAAGTGTTACCTTTCACAAGGCTAATATATGCACCAATCATTTTGAGCAATTAACAGATGAAAACCGCTACCGGATGGATGATTCTATTCAGAGGCAGCAGAAAATGGAAAAACAGCAAGGAAACATCACTGACCCTTATAAAGCTTTTCGAATGTTGAATGACACGGATAAAGGAATTTTCTCCAAAAAATATGGAGCATGGGCAGGAACATTGCATACAGCTGTTTACTTACCAAAAGAAATGAAAACCTGGATCGCACTTGGTGGAGACCGATGGCCATTAATATTGGACTTCCAAAAATGGTTAAATGGTAACAAGCTATCTGTAAAACGGATAAAAGGAGAACTGGATTCAACCAACTCTTTTATTAATGAATAGAAATTCTTATTCGGTACTACTGAAAATCGTTTAGCCAAACAAAAAGAAGTAACCGCTCCTGAACTTTACATGCGATTACTTCTTATCAAAATCAATTACTTACCCCAATCGATTTCCCATCTTCAATTTTTTGTTTTTCCAAAGACTGACTGAATTTTTTCTCTGATAACTCAGGTTCCCGTTTTCGCTGAATTACCATCACCAAAATAATCAATCCTACTCCAATCCCATCAGACAATAATCCTGGATACATCATCATAAAACCACCAGCAATTAATAACAGCCGCTCAAGAATAGTCGCCCTCGTTATCATCCAACCAATAATCCCAGCTGCCAATGTGACCACACCAATTACTGCAGACATGAAAGCAATAATGATCTGAGCTAATGACCCATCCATCAGCAATGAAGGTTCCAGCACAAACATAAATGGTACAATAAATCCAACTATGCCTAATCTTACAGCCTCAAATCCCACTCGATTCGGATTGCTGCCTGAAATCCCAGCTGCTGCAAAGGCTGCCACTGCAACCGGTGGTGTAATTGCTGAAAAGATAGAAAAATAAACGATAAATAAATGTGCTGACAAAGTAGATACACCTAATTCAATTAAAGCTGGTGCTGCCAGCATTGCTGTTAAAATATACGCTGCAGCTACAGGCATTCCCATCCCTAAGATAATACAAATAATCATGACTAATAATAATGTAGGAAGTAGCATCCCTTCCGTTAATCCAAGTACTATACTTGTTAATTTCCCTCCAAGACCAGTGGACATAATTCCAGCTATGACTAAGCCAGCTGCTGCACAGGCAGTTGTAACGGGAATAGAAGATTTAGCTCCATCGATCATTGCAGCCACAATTGCTTTGATCCCCATTCGTTTATTTTTACGGAACCAACTTACAATAACAATTGACAGAATACCATAAAATCCAGTTCTTGATGCACTATAGCCTTGTATCAGGAAAAAGAGCAAAACTACTAAAGGAATAAAATAGTACCATCCTTCCTTCAGTACGTGAGAAATCTGAGGAATATCTTCTTTAGCAGTACGTGGCAGGTCCAGTCTGAGTGCCTCGAAATGAACCATCGTTAACAACGAAACATAGTAAAGTATTCCCGGTATAATTGCTGCGATAACGATGGATCCATAGGACATTTGTGTTACTGCAGCCATTAGGAAAGCGGATGACCCCATAATTGGTGGTAATATACTTCCTCCTGTTGAGGCAGCCACTTCCACCGCAGCTGCAAATGATGGTTTATAGCCTGTTTTCTTACTCACAGGAATCGTAAAAGCACCAGTTGTAACAACATTCGCTGTTGGACTTCCTGATATGGAACCAAAAAATGCGCTGGCCAAAACTGCAACTTTAGCTGCCCCTCCCTTTGACCTTCCTGCTACAGCTGTAGAGAGCTTAAAGAAAAATTCTCCCGCTCCTGCTTTATTTAGAAATGATCCAAATAACATAAACATAAAAACAAACGAAGCCGCTACTGCAATTGGTGAACCCCATAGACCATTAAAACTAAAAGCCAGATCATCTAAAACTTCTACAGCTGAAAATTCCCGATGCCACATAAGTCCATTTAAATGATGACCCCATAATGCATAGCTGATACCAATTAAAACAATAACGATAATTGGCAAACCAATCGTTCTACGTGCAGCTTCAATACTTAGAAGCACAAATACCAGTCCGAAGAATATATCCAAATTCGTTAATGGATCCATAATTGGAACTCTTACTGCAATTCGCTCTGCATGAAATGTGAAATAAATTCCAGCACCTAAAGCTAAGAAAGTACAAATATAATCAACACTTGTTGGCAGCTTCCTTTGCCTAGCTTTTTTGGAATAGCCATAAACTAAAAAGGTTATTCCTAATATGAAAGCCAAATGAATAGCCATTTGGTTAATTGGATTTAATCTTCCCCAAACAACAGACCAAATTTGAAATACAGATAATATGAATGCAAAAACAGAAAATAATTTTAAATGATAGCCTGATAATGTACGCTTATCCCCTTCTTTAAACCATGCTGTTAGTCTATTTTTATAGTTCAAGATTCAAAACCTTCCTTCTAAAGCAAAAAGCTATTTGAGCATTCATTTAAAGATTTTTAAGCCAGTCTAGTCGATTAATCCTTTTTCCTTGAAAAACTTTTCAGCTCCAGGATGAAGTGGAACATTACCAATATCCGCAACATTTTCAAGCGTTAAATTTTTAAATTCCTCATGGACTGTACCCAGATAGTCGAAATTATCGTAGATTGCTTTCGTAATTTGGTAGACTTCTTCCTTTGGCACATCCTTATGTACAATTAATATTGCTGGAGTATTAACCGTATCAATATCTGTTTTCAAAAAATTGTAACTACCAGCCTCAATTGTACCTGCATCCATTCCCAGATTTTCTGACACCGCCTGAATTACTTTCTGATTTAATGAAAATAATTTAAGATTAGTTGTCGTTGATGCCTCGATAATATCACTCGAAGGAACAGAGACCGCATCTCCAGTAGCATCAATTCGATTATCAGCCATCAATTCAAATGTTTTAGATCCACCTAAATGGTCAATCGATCCTCCCCAGGAAATGATATCCTCATAGGTAACACCGTACTCCTGTAAAATATTCCGTGTAATAATTTCACCAGCTGATCCTTTCTGATCAACTGCTAAGCGAAGCGGAACCTGGTTTTCAATCATTTCATCAATAGATTCATATTCCGTATCAGCGCTTACAATAAATTGGTAATAGTTTGCAGGGATGACGACACTTATAGCCCGAATATCCTCATAGGCTTTATTGTATGGTTCCTCTCCAATGTAGGCAGCATATGCAGTCATGGCATAGGACAATCCATAAGGAACAGTATTTGTACCTACTGTTGGCGGATTCTCTACGATCCCACCTGGTTCAACGGTAATGATAGACCCGTCATGCTCCCGCCGAATTGATTCTGCTACACCTTCCGTGAACACAGACCATGCACCACCAGTTCGCCCACCAATAATTGTTGTTTGAAATGGATCATTTGCTTCTGATTTTGAGGTCACTTCAGAAATAAAAGCCTCTTCCTCTCCACATCCTGCTAAAAATAGCAAACCCAGCAGTACAAATCCAAGTCTATTAAACCCTTTATTTAACATGTTAGTCCTCTCCTAACATACTCACTTTTTATTTCCCTCTTTAACTTGCAAACTAATATCTAATGCCTTTACAGAATGTGTTAAAAATCCTAAAGATATATAATTGACACCTGTACTCTGATAAGAAGGCAAATTTTTAAGTGTAATTCCTCCAGATGCCTCGGTTACGATTGATTCCGGTACATACATTGTAAATTCCTTTACCTCTTTTGGTGAACGGTTATCAAACATAATCACGTCAGCACCAGCTTCAACTGCCTCCAGCACTTCTTCCCTGGTTTCTGTTTCTACCTCCACTTTTACCATATGACCAATTTTCTTTCGAACAGCTTGTACCGCTTTCGTAATCGATCCAGCAAAAGAAATATGATTATCCTTAATCATCACACCGTCATATAAGCCCTGTCGATGATTTTTTCCACCACCGCTAAGAACAGCATATTTGTCAAACATCCTGAGTCCAGGGATGGTTTTTCTTGTATCACAAATTTGAATAGAAGGATCATTTAATGCTTCTACACATTCATTTGTTATCGTCGCAATCCCACTCATACGCTGTATCAAATTTAAAATAACTCTCTCCCCTGTGAGCAAATGAGCAATGGGACCGTTAACTTCCGCAATTTTCTCACCAGTTGCCACCCTATCGCCATCTGTAAAATACAAAGTAACTTCAATAGAGGAATCAAGTATTTGATAAGCTGCTTTAATGATGTCCAGACCGGAAATAATCCCATCCTCTTTTGCGATAAATACGCCTTTTCCTATCTCTTCCAGCGGAAAAATAGCTTGACTTGTTATATCATTATCTCCAATATCCTCCAGTAAAAAGGATTGGAGCAGTGCTTGTAATTTTAATTGATTCATTTTCTATTCTCCCTTTTTTATGAAGTAACATGCTGTCCACTACGTGAAAACATTCACATTAAAGTCACTGCTTCGTGATTAAATACTGTAAATCTGTCTTTCTATTATCTCAGTTACTTCCTAATAAATCTTTTCCATTGATTAATAGCTTGATTAGTATATCCACCTGTCTTGACATCTATATTTACATAAGATTATTATAATAGCAAGAGAATTTTTTCGACTCCAGAAGAATTTCGTCACTTTTTGTTTAGGGGATAACTCTCCAATGCCCATCAGATATGGTACTGGGCTCGAGAGCGAAAATAAAATAAACGGATCATTATTTAAGGGGGATCATTATGAATGATAAAAGCAAAATGTCTTCTACAGACCGGCAGAAGCTTATCATGGATATGTTAAATCAAGCAGAGCATCCTATTACCGGCAGTGATTTTGCCAATAAAACGAATGTGAGCAGACAGGTAATCGTTCAGGATGTATCTATTTTGAAGGCTAAAAATGAGCCCATTATCGCAACAAGCCAAGGCTATTTGCTCATCAATCAACAAATGAATGAAGATTTACAACGAATGGTTATTGTATGTAATCACACACCTGAACAAACGAAAAAAGAACTTTATAGTATTGTTGATCATGGTGTTACTGTTAAGGACGTAATTGTGGAACATGCTATTTATGGCGATTTAACTGCTTCCATTATGGTAAGCAGTCGTGTAGAAGTGGATCAATTTATAAAGAAAATAAACGAGACCAATGCTTCCTATTTATCAACGCTGACAGAAGGCATTCATCTCCACACATTAGAAGCAAATACAATGGATAAAATTGAAGCAGCATGTAAAACATTAGAGGAAGTCGGGATTCTGATTAGATAGATACTGTGCTCGGCCATTATAGCAATCTGGCAGTACCGGGAAATGATCTTCATTACTATTGCCCGGTATTGCCTTTTCACTTTTTATATCTATGCTCACCCTATCTCAAAGTAATCACAAACTACTTGTCCAACCGCTTTTGCAGCTACAAGTAAGGCATCTTCATCGATATCAAATTTTGGATGATGATTAAAATAGGCTTCCTCCATCCCTTTTGGTTTACATCCGATAAAGAAGAATGTACTTGGAACTTTTTCCGCATAGTAAGCAAAGTCCTCCGAACCGGAAAGTTTCGGAAATTCACGAACTCCTTTTATATCGGGATCATTCATTTCCTCCAGACTACTTCGCACGACTTCAGTCATTTCCGGATCATTATATAAGGGTGGATAATCTGCAGTATAGGTAAGTTCACACTGGACGCCAAATTCGGTTTCGATGCCTGGAACAAGTCGGTGAATTTCTTTATCGATCAATTGTTGTGTTTTACTGTTCATATATCTTACATCACCCTCGAGCTCTATACGGTCTTTAATAACATTAAATGTTCCCTTCCCGTCAAAGGAACCAATTGTTACAACGCCCATTTCGAATGGATTTAATCGGCGACTGATGACTGTCTGTACAGCTGTCACAAAATGGGCCCCTGCAATAATGGAGTCATTCGCCTTATGCGGTGATGAACCGTGTCCACCAACGCCTTGAATTCCCAGTTTAAAATAAGTTCTCCCAGCCATCGTGTATCCACTCCGGTAACCCACAACACCAGCCGGGTCAGTTGGGAATAAGTGTACCCCAAAAATATTATCAACATCATCAAGTACGCCCGATTCAACGATACTTTTTGCACCACCTGGTGGCGTTTCCTCTGCATGCTGATGAATGATTTTGATTGTGCCTGGAATCAATTCCTTTAATTGAATGAGACAATCCGCCAAAACCAACAAATATGCTGTATGACCATCGTGTCCGCAAGCATGCATAACTCCTTCTTTTTTTGATTTAAACGGAACATCTGTCTCTTCATGGATTGGCAATGCGTCAAAATCAGCCCGGAGTCCAATTGTCTTGCCAGACTTTCCACCTTTAATTGTGACAATAATGCCATATCCATTTCCGACGTTTGTTTGGACTTGTACATCTTTATCCTTGTAGAAATCGGCAATATACTTTGCTGTTTTTTCCTCTTTAAAAGAAAGCTCGGGATGTTCGTGTAAATAACGGCGAATTTCAATGATTTCACTTTTTCGTGATTCAAGCATTTTCATTAATTGATCTTTCATATACCCAGCTCCTATTATTGATCTATTAACTTTAATGTTATCAGACAAAAAACCTTCATTTAGGCTAAAAACGATTTACTCTACCATGATACGAATATTTTTTCAGGTACTTTAAAACCTCTCAATCAATGCATTTCTCTCTATTTCCAGTGCTGCTAAATCGGCTTCTTTTTTTCCTGTTTCCACATTTAAATTACTCGTTATCCGACCGATGTTGGATTGTTGACTTCTGGCTTGTTCCAATGAATCCTGAATCCTTCCTTGAACCATCCAGTCGGACAATATGCCATCAAAGAAAAAGTCGGCAAATTTCAGTAATCCGGAAATATCTACATGCAATTGAGCAGTCTCATTAACATCTAGCAATTCTTTCTGGAAGCTTCGCATTTTAGTCTGGGCCTGATGGATATATGCTGTAGCTTCATCAATATGACTGTGTTTGATTGCACCTGAGATCATCCCACCACCAAACATATCGAAGGTTCCCCATCCTGAAGCACTTTCAAGTGAAGTTACAGCATTGGCAAGCGCATATTTGACAGTTTCCCCTGCATTTATAGCTTCATTCAGTTCTGTAATATATGCCTGTATGTCCCCTTCTTTTTCACTTAAATCGTATAATTCACGGGCAGATGCAGAATTGCTTGCATGAATCATTTCTTCTTTTACGGCTAATATATTTTGATATTCACTTTCAATAGTCACCACATCTTGTAATTTGTTTTCCAGTTCCATTATAGATTCATTGATTTCCTTTTTTGTTTTACCGGCTTCTTTCAGTTGCAGTTGAACACCCACTACTTCCTGCTTTTCCTTTCGCAACTTTTCTTCTTTTTCTCCAAAAAATGTTTGAAATAAGCTGGTTAACCCAATGCCTTCCAGCTTCTTAACATCCTTCATTTCTTCAGTAAGCTGGCCCTCGAGTTCAGTAATCGTATCCTCTATTCCTGATAATTCAACTCTGTAATCTGTCAATTGTGTCTCCCATTTTTTCTTCTTGCTCATTTTCCCCTTTATTTGAACAAGTTGACCATTCAGATCTTTATACATATGTATTTCCCCCTTGTTAATTAATACTGCTTCTATATACATTTACGATTAAGAGATTAAGAAAGTTTCATTTCCATGTTAATATTAGCCAGCCCTGACTTTTCTTTTCTACAAGGCACATTTCGTAAACTTTGGGACTGCACTTCGTTCGCCCCACAAAATACTGTTATTATTTAACCTTCTTAGTTTCTATAAAAGACTTAAGCGCTAGGTCGTTTTCCGCTGCGGACCGTTGCTTTCCGCGGGCACGGCTTCAGCCTCCTCGAGAAACCCACTCTGCGGAGTCTTCAGACACGTGCTATTCCCGCAGGAGTCAACGGTCCGCAGCTCCAAACAACTGCCACAAATGTACAATCATTTGTTGAATTAAACAAGAATTTTTCAAAAAGTTAAAACACAATTTTAGCGGAGGAAACACATTGAAGACTCCTGCGGGAGGAAAGGCATAGGTGAGACCCCACAGTGCGAAGCACGAGGAGGCTCACCAGCCGCCCGCGGAAAGCGAAATGTGTTTCTGGAGCGCTGAATTAGCACTCACCTTCTAGAAGGTGGGAGGAAATCACACTAAAGTTACGTCGCATTTCCCATCAACTACGGGGCAGATAACAACAAGTTTTTTGGTGGGGCGAGTAATCGCAGTTCCAAATCACTCCGGTGGGATGAACATCCAGTCCCAACTATGCGAAAAAACAGCCTGCTACACAACCTCTCTCTGCTATTCGATAGCAAAAAAATGGCGATACCTTTATAAAGTATCGCATGCTTAGTTGAATATATTTATAATTCAGCAACACTTGAGGTTTTCAACTCTCAAACCTTGTATGAATATTATTTTTCTTATAAGTAGGATTGCTAAATTCATAGACTTCCATGGAAAGTGCTAAATAGCGTTTTACAAACAAGTCTGCAAAATGATTTTCCATCCTTTTAAACAGATCATCAGAAAGATTCTTTTTATCTTTTTCCGAACGTCCTTTTCCAAGCTTCAGGGTCGCATGGACAAACGCATCATCTGCTGAACCATCTGCTATGAGATAATCAGTCAGCTCAATAGCTCTAATCCGTAAGCCTGCAACTGGAATTATATGATTATGGGAACGAAACACTTCGTTTACTGTTTGAAGTAATTGTGGAATATCTGCTTCCGTCTTAAGATTATTCGTATATTCAATGTAAAAATGCGGCATATATTCTCCCCCACCTTATTTGGTCTTAGTCAATGTATCCTCACCTATAATGGTATTAACAAGCCTGCCAATTCCTTCAATTTCAGTTACAACTTCATCTCCAACCTTTGTATCAACAGACCCTTTGGGAGTACCGGTAAGAATAATATCTCCTGCACTTAATGTCATGAAGCTAGTTAAGTATTCTATTAATTCTGGTACACCTAAAATCATGTCAGCAGTAGTACCCTCCTGTGTTACTGCACCATTAACATACGTCCGCAATGTCAGATTCATCGGATCACTTATGTCCTGAGCATCTACCAGCCAGGGTCCTAGTGGTGTACAGGCATCACGGTTCTTCGCCCGGAGATTGGGGCGATAATAATTTTCCAGGTAGTCACGCATCACATAATCATTCGCAACCGTATAACCAGCTACATAGTCATACGCTTCTTCCTTCCTCACATTCCTTGCAGTATCACCGATTACCACTGCTAATTCACACTCATAATGCATAAAAGAAACATCACTGGGGCGATATGTCTTACTAAGGTGACCAGTAAATGTATTTGGCCCTTTTAAAAAAACTAAAGGTTCTTTTGGCACATTAAAATCTAACTCTTTTGCATGGTCGACATAATTTAGACCCAACGTAAAAACGGTACGGGGTCCTACTGGTGGGAGCCATATTACTTCATTCTCCTTTACAATTTGACCATCATTCAATTGCATATTGCCTTTCTTTTCAATAGCATGATGGATGGAGCCATTATAAACAACTCTGGCATGTTTCATTCTACAGCCCTCCCAGCAAATTCTTCTCGCTTTTGATCGTATTTTGTAATTTCCCAACACCTTCTATCTCAATTTGAACATGATCATTAACACTCGCCAGTGGTGCATTCTCCGGAATACCGACAAGTAGCGTGTCTCCCTCGTAAAGTGTCATAAATGCAGTGACATCTGCTAGTAGTTTACCAATTGGCCGTATGAGATTACTTGTGTTATTTTCCTGTTTTAGTTGACCATTAATATATACATAGATATTCAGCTCATCCGGGTTTTTCACAGCTTCACGTTCAATTATCCATGGACCCGCCGGGCAAAAACCATCACGAGCTTTTTCCTTCACTGCCGGGCGATAGACACTCTCATGTGGAATACTCACATCATTAACAACCGTGTATCCAAATACATAGTCAAATGCCTCATCTTCGGCAATCTTTGTAGCCTGTGTACCAATTACTACCCCTAAAGCTGCACCCATTTCCAGTTCAGAGATATCCTCCGGCAGTGGAATCACTGCATCAGAACTAATTAAAGTATTAGCTGGCTTAATATATAAAATTGGCGCTTTTGGGGGTTCTTTGTATGGCTCCTTGTGCATCGAAGTTTTCAAAGTTTCATATGCACCTTTGTAGTTTAATATGGTTCCATAAACGGTTCCTGATAATGGAATATCAAAAGGAAGCTTATCCACAGTTATTTGATCACCATTGATACCCACTATACCTTCCTTAAAATCCACAGTACCGCGCATAAATTGCTGCATTCCCTTTAATTTTAGCTTCACACTAATCATCAGGACACTCCTTTCATTTTTTAGAAAACTTGGCATACGCTTTAGGTTAGGCGTATGCTCATAGCTTGCACTTATGCAGTAAGAAAGTAGTTATACTTTCTTAACTGCCAAAATGGGCTATAAAAGAAAAACAGACCAGTACTTTACTGGCCCATAAAGCTTATTTTAATGCTTATTTATAAAGCATTATTCAAATACATTCCGGTAGCTTGATAGCTGCCATATTTTCCGCCATAAAATGTTAATGGATCGCCATCCTTCATATCAAGCTCCAGCACTTTCCCTATAATTAAGGTGTGGTCACCAACAACATAGGTTCGATCCACATCACAGACAATGGAAGCTAAGGCATTTTTTATGACAGGAATTTCATTTTTAAAATCAAAATTTATTTCTTTTTTTGCTATCTTCTGTCCCGCAAAATGCATCGAAATAGCTTGCTGTTGATCAGAAAGAACATTGACAGCAAACTTTCCAGACTTTTTAATTTTCTTCAGCATATTTGCATTATTATCAATTGAAACAGTAATTAACTTGGGATCCATTGATACAGACATGAAGGCATTAGCAGTCATTCCACGGACTTCGGTTCCAACTTTTGTTGTAATTACCGTCACACCAGTCGCAAACTTCCCCATTGCACTTCGAAAAAATCTATCATCCAAAATAATTCTCCTTTCCAATAATTTAGCTAGAATCTATACAATAAAATCTGGCTTTCTTTGTTCCAGCTTTGCTTCCTGAACAACAACAGGTTTACCTGTATTGAAATCAACAAAAGGCATGGCCTCATTGAACCAGCTGTCGGGCGGCTCATGTCCCCAAAATGTCGCACGCTGTGGGTCATCCAAATCCCAACGTATAGGTTCAAAATCAGCATCGCCTGTAAAATAATCCCCTGTATACAATTCAATACGGTTACCATCAGGGTCACGTAAATAAAGGAAAAAGGCATTGGATAACCCATGACGGCCAGGTCCTCTTTCAATACTCTTTGCATACCCCAATGATGCAAGTACGTCACATGTATGAATCACACTCATCGGGTCACTTAACCAAAATCCTACATGATGAAGCCTTGGGCCTTTGCCATTCATAAACGCAATATCGTGAACGGCAGGCTTGCGGTGAAGCCATGCCGCCCAAATGTCATTATTCTTTGTCATAGTATATTCCGAGCAGGCATAACCAAGTTCATTACGATAGAAATCATACGCATTTTGCACATCCGGTACCATACAATTAAAATGATCGATCCGTTGCATTCTGGCACCCCTATATAAATCATAACGCTGCAGCAGGCGTTCGACCGTATCCATACTGCAGAAGAATTCAACAGGAATACCGGAAATATCCTGTACACGAAAAGCACGACCAAGTGCTTGCTGGCTTCCTTTTGCAAACCACTTTAGCTTCATTCCCTTTCCCTCAAATAATGCTGCCAAGCTATCCAAATCCCGATCCTGTTCTACTTTATAGCTAATAACCTCAACACCCGGCTGTTCAGCTTTTTTAAGAACATAACTATGATGCCCCCGTTCTTCCAGCCCTCTTAAATAGATATGATTTTCATCTGATTCTGTTTCAATGAACCCTAATCCATTAACATAAAAATTCCTGGCTGTATTTAAATCGGTCACCCTGACAACTGCACGAGCTGCCCTTGTTATATTAAAATCATGCACCAGGATCCCCCCTCCCTATGCCTTCACAAGGCCTGGTTTCGCAACATTTAAACCATTAAGAAAATCGCGAACTCTCTCTTTATATGGATCCTTATCGTACTTATCAAAATAAGCCATTCCCATTTTGACCGGATCGCCAAAGAAGTAGTATTCATAATGTGTCTGTCGGCTACCGAATGCACTCATTGTTAAATCCCATGCTAACCGGAAAATCTGAACACGTTCATACCCTTCCACATTTTTACCTTGCATTGCCCTATGCAGAATTGGACCGATTTCTTCGTGATTAAAGTCATCATAAGAAGGAATTCCCATCAATCCTGATGCACCAAGGATTCGTAAAATTTCCGCCATCCGCGGATAAACACGTGGGTACCAGTTACGGGCCGCATCAAGCGCTTCAAAGTCAGGTGTCATCATTCCCCATTTATCAACCTTCGCATTATATTCTGCACGAAACAGGTGGGATTTCATCGCTTCCAATGTCAGCATAATTTCCGTTCCCTTATCTTTGACATGCTGAAAACCATCGATGCCAATGGAGTCCATCAGTGTAAGCACAACACCAAGCAAAAATTCTGTTTTGGCAACATCTTTTGCAATAACCTGATGGGACATATGGGCAACAGCATTCGTTTCGGCAAATGCCCGATTGCAAATAGACGAATTCCCACAAACAAATACGCGATCCCAAGGTACAAGTACATGATCAAAAGCGACAATTGTATCACCTTCTTCAAATGTTGAGCCAAGTGGATGATCATATTTATTTTTCCCATAATCAAATGATTCCCGTGATAGGAATTTGAGCCCTGGGGTATTATTTGGCAATGCAAATGCCAGTGAATAAGGATCATCCAACTCACCGGATTTTTTAACAGTTGATGGAAATACAAGAATCTCATCTGTTATGCCGCCTTGCGTTGCCAACAGTCTGATCCCGTCAACAATAATTCCTTCATCTGTTTTCTTCACAAGATGAAGGGCAACATTTGCATCCTTTTGTTCAGCCTGGATTTTTGCACGGTTAACCTGTGGATGGATTAGTGTATGGGTTAAACTGACATCATTTTCCCGTGCATATTCAGCATATTTCTTTGCATTATCAGCAAACATCGGATCTCCTTCTGCAAAAAACGCACTGGCTTCCCCCATTGCCATCACGTCAGCATTGAGATAATCCGGGGAACGGCCCATTAATCCATTTGTAAACTCCTGCCACTCCATCATGGCTTCACGTCTCGCAATTAAATCTTCGATGGTTTTTGGAACCATAAATGTTTTACCAACTTTGTTCCCTGTCGTCGGACTGGTATAAAGCATTTTATCCGGTTTTTCATATTGAATATCATACAACTTCGCCATAGATCCAATGATATTTTTAAATGCTGGATGTGTTGTCACGTCTCCCACCCGTTCCCCATGAATGTAGACATTATTATTTGCCTTCTTTAAGCGGTCTATATATTGTTTGCCTGTTTTAGCTGGCATTTGATAACCTCCTTTATTTAATCCTTTTTCTTCCCGAATTGTGGAATATGATGGTCTTTGAGTGCTACATGGATTACTTGTGTTTCCGTATAAAAATCAAACGCATAATGACCACCTTCTCTGCCAATTCCACTTGATTTGGAACCACCGAATGGAATCCTTAAATCCCGAACATTTTGCGAATTAATCCATAGCATTCCGGAATCAACCGCTTGCGCAACACGGTGGGCCCGCTGAATATCTTTTGTCCATACATATCCGGCAAGACCATAAATAACATCATTAGCTAACTCGATAACTTCATCCTCATCCTTAAATTTCATCACCGTTAGAACAGGACCAAATACTTCCTCCTGTGCAACAGTTTTATCATTTGTAACGTTTAAAATAATTGTTGGTGCTACAAAATTGCCTTGTTCAAACTCCCTTGGCACTTCCCCGCTATAAAGCGTTGCACCCTCTTCTTTGGCAATTTCCAGGTAACGCTTTACATGATTAAAATGTGTTGTATGAATTAGCGGCCCCACTTCAGTACTTTCATCCATTGGATCCCCAACAATGATGTTATCCACCCGTTCCTTTAAAGCTTCCACAAATTCTTCGTAAATGTTTTCCTGTAAAAACAGGCGTGAATTTGCTGTACACCGCTCCCCATTAAACGAGAAGATCCCCCATGTACAGGCATCAAGCGCACGTTCAAAATCAGCATCTTCAAAAACAATAATTGGTGATTTTCCTCCCAGTTCCATGGAAACCCGTTTTAATGTATCTGCGCCATTTTTGTTAATTTCCGAACCAGTCTTTGTTTCCCCTGTAAATGAAATTAATTTGACATCTTTGTGTGCAACAAGGGATGCTCCTGCTGTTTCACCAAAACCGTGCACGACATTGAAGACTCCTTCAGGAAGCCCGACTGAATCAATTAGCTCCGCAAGTTTACTAGCAGTTAACGGAGACCATTCTGCGGGTTTTAAAACAACTGTATTTCCTGTTGCCAGTGCAGGGGCAATTTTCCATGTTTCAAGCATGAATGGCGCATTCCATGGTGTAATTAAACCTGCTACACCAAGTGGTTTATGAATCGTATAATTAATAAATTCATCATCAACCTGATATGCTTCACCGACCATTCTGCTTGCAACCATTTCTGCATAAAATCGAAAGTTTTTCGCAGCACGGCCTGCCATTTTTTTAGTTTGACTTAACGGTAATCCTGTATCATAAGATTCAAGCAGTGCAATTTCATCCACATGTTCATCGATCACATCTGCAATTTTCCCGATCAGTTCCAATCGATCTGCTGCCTTCATCTTGCCCCATGGCCCTTTAAACGCTCTTTTCGCAGCATCAACTGCTTTATTAATATCAGCTTTGTCACCTTCTGCAACATGGTTAATCACTTCATTTGTAAATGGATTTAAATTTTCGAATCGCTTGCCAGATTCTGCATCAATGAATTCTCCATTGATATAGAGAGAAATATCCTTCGTTTCCAGGTCGTTTACCAGTTGCTCTTTATCGAGTTGCTTTGCAGTCATTCGAATGATTCACTCCTTTTTGGTAAGCCTTACAGCTTTTAGTAAAAAGTTTTATTTCTTTACATTACTTATTCGTAACGCTTTCATTTATATCGGCATAATTTTTCAGGACATTCTTTATTTCAGCCTTTAGCTCTTTTGACGGTATATCCATTGGCATCCGTAATGTAGGGCTGATCTTGCCAAGTATACCTAATGCTGCTTTCACCGGGGCCGGATTTGTATCTTTAAATAACACATCATTAAGTGGCATCAATTCATAATGTAAATCCTGCGCACGTTTTAAATCCCCTTTATTCCATGCATTGTGCATTTCAGCTACCTTGTCAGGGACAACATTTGCTGTTGCGCTGATCGATCCAGCCCCTCCAATTGCTAGCATCGGGTAACACAATAACTCAATACCGGAAAATAATAGGAAGTCTCTGCCGCAGTTAAGTAAAACGCGATTAACATGTTCAAAGTCTTTGTTTGATTCCTTAACACCAATAATATTTGGACAATCTTTGCTTAATTTTGCTAATGTATCCACTTCAAGATTTACAGCTGTTCTACCTGGAATGTTGTAAACAATAATCGGTAGATCCACAGAATCAGCAACTGTTTTATAATGCTTGTAAAGTGCTCCTTGATTTGGTTTGTTATAATATGGAACAATGACCATTGCAGCATCTGCCCCAATTTCTACTGCTTTTTTGGTCAGATACATCGTTTCATCATGATTTGTTGACCCTGTTCCTGGCAGAAAAGGTACCCTGCCATCAATCGCCTTCATCGCTGCTTCCATTACACTGACACGCTCTTCAATCGTCAGTGAGCTTGGCTCGCCACTTGTACCACAAACAGAAATCGCATGACTTCCACTTTTAATTTGCCAGTCGATTAAATTTTCAAGTGTTGTAAAATCAATGGAACCATTTTCATTAAATGGCGTAATTACCGGGACGATGGACACACCACGTAAGCGCTGTTTAATTTCTTCATACACGGACATATTACCTTCTCCCTTTTATAATTTTTAGAATTATGTGTATTATCTTTATACTATCATCACCGTAGTTATATGAATAATATTTATTTTGTTGTCCAGCTATATGAAATAGATATACTTAATTTAGGGCAAACACCTATGCGTCATTTGAATTCAAATAAAATATTGCTAAAAACACGAAATTGTTGGCCTAAAATAATTGAAATGGTTTTTGACTATTTTAACTATTCATATAGTTGCTATGTTATAATACAATATGTAAATCATTTATTTATTTGCTTTTGTATATGTAAAATATATAGGAGGAAGAAACCTATGGATATAAGACAGTTGCGTTATTTCTATACCATTGCAAAAACAGGGCAAATAACCCGTGCTGCCAAAGAACTTCATATGGCCCAACCTCCGTTAAGTCAGTCCCTGAAATCGCTTGAAGATAATTTAGGTGTGAAATTGTTTGATAGAAATGGGAGAAAAATGGAACTTACAGAAGCGGGATTGATATTGTACAGAAAAACGGAACGACTACTCCACTTTTTGGATGAGACGAAAACCGAGGTAAAAGAAACGGGAAAAGGCATAAAAGGAAAGCTTTCCATTGGATGTGTCAAATCATGTTTTTCACTTTTGCCTAAACGCTTAAAACTTTTTCGGGATCTGTACCCAAACGTTTCCATTGAATTAAGAGAAGGAGATACATTCAGACTTACTGAACAACTGCATAACCGTAACATTGATTTGGCAATTGTTCGCCTGCCACTTGAATTGAAGCCATTTTCATTTTATCCTCTGCCAAATGAAAAATATGTGGCGATAGTTCCTGAAAGCTGGATTTCCCACAAAAAAGAAGATTACATATCTTTGAAGGAACTGGCCAAAATGCCTTTACTGCTTCTTCATCGAATTAGTGGTATCGGACAATATGAGCTTATTATGGATCAATTTGAAAATAGTGGATTAAAACCAAACATCGTTTGTGAATGCCCTGACGTAGATATGATTATAGGGCTGGTAAATGAAGAAATTGGTGCAACAATCGTACCGGAATCTGCTATTACAAGGCTGCACCAGCAAAATATCAAAGTACTGAAATTAGAAGGTGTAACGATAATTTCGGAATCCTCCCTTATATGGTTAAAAGATCGTTATCTTTCAAAAAGTGCAGGTCGTTTTATTGAATTGTTTACAAATAAAGAAACCAAAACATTATCCAGCTGAACAACATTACTGGAAGTGATTATAATAACGCCAAAAGAAGTAATCGCTCAACCTGGAAAGATCAAGCGATTACTTCTATTCCTTAGTAATATTGCAGCTAAGCTCACCCCAACACAGCACGATCATTTTCAAATTGTGTTCCACGTATACGTTGAAATTCTTTTAACAGATCTTCTATTGTCAGCTTCTGTTTTTCTTCTCCATCTATATCTAGAATGATTTGACCTTTATCCATCATGATCAGTCGATTTCCCAGATCGAGTGCTTGTTGCATGTTGTGCGTAACCATTAATGTCGTTAAATCAAATTTACGAATGACGTCACCAGTGAGCTTGGTGATTAACTCCGCACGGGAAGGATCAAGTGCTGCTGTATGCTCATCAAGCAGTAAAATATTCGGTTCTGTAAAAGTAGCCATTAATAATGAGAGTGCTTGGCGTTCACCACCGGAAAGAAAACCAACTTTAGCGTTCAAACGATCTTCCAGACCTAAATTCAGAGTCGCTAAGAATTCCCTGAACAATTCCTTTCTTTGTTTCGTAACACCTGGTTTAAGCTTTCTTTTTTTGTTACGGGCATATGCCATCGCCAGATTTTCCTCAATAGTCATGGATGGTGCTGTACCTGCCATTGGATCCTGAAAAACACGGCCGATAAATGCTGAGCGATTGTATTCAGGCAAGTGAACAACCTGCTTGTCATTTATAAACACATCACCAATATCGGGTATAAGATTCCCAGATACAACATTCATTAGTGTGGATTTTCCTGCCCCATTACTTCCAATTACCGTAACAAATTCCCCTTTTCCCAGTTCCAAATCGGTATCTCTCAATGCTATTTTTTCATCCGGGGTACCTTCATTGAATGTAATGGATATATTCTTCATTTTAAGCAATAGCTACACCTCTCCCACCTTTTCTTGGTTCAGCCTGGCACGTTTTTCCAGCCTACGCTTTTTCTCTTTTCTTGCCTGCAATAGTTTTGGGGCAACCAAAGCAATAATTACAAGCAATGCAGTTATCATTTTCATATCGCCCGTTTCCAAAAATTCAACCCGTAGCGCCATAGCTACAACAATTCGGTAAATGATTGCACCACCAACTACAGCTAATGTAGCTATGGCGATGGTTTTGACCCCAAATAATGCTTCGCCTATTATAACGGAAGCCAGACCAATTATAATCATTCCAATTCCCATATTTACATCTGCGAATCCCCCATGTTGGGCAATCAGACCTCCCGAAAAAGCTACAAGTGCGTTTGAAAAACCGATGCCGACAATTATTAAAAAATCTGTATTTGCAGAAAGGCTCCGGATCATCACCTGATTATCACCTGTAGCCCGTAGTGCAAGGCCAACCTCTGTTTTTAACAAATAATCTGTCAGTAGTTTGATAGCCAGTGTTACCAGAATCATAACAATAACAACACTCCAGGTAGGTGGAAGACGGTCCGCGCCAAAGAATGTTAACATGCCATTCAATGCTGCATCAATTCCTGTTGCTTCCCAAATTGATTCAAGCTGCTTAAAAATGGTTGATTCATTTAAAAGGGATAAAGTAGGTTGTCCCATGATTCTTAGATTAATAGAGTATAGAGCAATCATCATGAGAATCCCTGCCAGCAGGGCATTAATTTTCCCTTTCGTATGAAGTATACCCGTGACACAGCCTGCAAGGAATCCGGCCAGTGCCGCCAAAAAGCTTGCCGTTATGGGAGATACACCATTCATAATTAAAATTGCTGCGACTGCAGCCCCTGTTACAAAACTACCATCAACAGTTAAATCGGGAAAATCCAAAATGCGAAAGGATAGGTAGACCCCTAAAGCCATGATTGCATAAATAATACCCAGTTCTACTGCATTAAATAATGATAAAAGCATATTTTCCTCCTTGTCGCAACAAATCTTTAGTAAAGGCCCTTTTCAAAACTTTGGGACTGCACCTCGTTCGCCCCATCAAAATATTGTCGCTTTATTAACTTTCATAGTTTCTATAGACTGCGACGTAAATCGAGATTGATTCCAATAACATGTGCTATTGCCGCCGTCCGGGATCGCTGCGGGCGGATGCTTTCCGCGGGCACGGCCTTAGTCTCCTCGAGAAAACCACTCTGTGGGGTCTTCGGACACGTGCTGTTCCCGCAGGAGTCACCGCCCTACGCTCACCCGGACTGGTGAGGTAGTTCGATATTTTGAATATTGATTACTAATGTAGGTCATCGGCAGTAACCGGAAGTCCAGCGGAGGAAACACATGAAGACTCCTGCGGGAGGAAAGGCATCGGTGAGACCCCGCAGTGCGGAGCACGAGGAGGCTCACCAGCCGCCCGCGGAAAAGCGAAATGTGTTTTCGTAGCGAATCCCTGCTCTCAACCAACGTTTGCAAATGAATTTTCACTATGTCGCATTTTACATCGACTACGAATCAGATAACAACAAGCCTTTTGGTGGGATGAGCAGTGCGTAGTCCCAATCTATGTGAAAACAGCCTAATTTAAAAACGAAAATCAGGCTTTTATCCCGATTAATAATAGGAATAATAAGACAGACAACCGTCTGCCTTATGTCAAACAATATATAATTCTCTAAATTATCCTAATCTTGCTCTACTAATTTTGCTTCATCCCATTCGCTCTGCCACTCGATACCCTGTTCCTCAGCAGCTTGCTTATTAATGAATAATTCGATTTTCGGCGGGTATTCAGCTGGAATGTCCTTTGGTGATTTTTCACCTGTTAAAATTTCAACAGCCATTTCACCTGTCCGGTAACCGATTGTATAGTAGTCAATTCCATATGTTGCAAATCCACCTAATGCTACTGAATCGGGCTCCCCGACAATCAATGGAATATCCTGTTCATTTGCAACTCCAACAACTGTTTCCAATGCAGATACAACTGTATTATCAGTTACAATGTAGATTACATCCACTTCACTTACTATTGTTACTGCAGCTTGCTGAACCTCTGCAGAATTAGCAACTGTACGCTCAACAAAACTGATGGAAGTTCCTTCAGCAGCTTCTTTGACTGTATCAATCTGTGAAACAGAATTTTGTTCACCTGCATTATAAATCAAGCCTACAGAAGCACCTTCAAAATTTTTATCGATGAACCCAACTGTTTCCTTGATTGCGTCCGGATGAAGATCCGTTACACCCGTTATATTTTCTCCGGGTTTATCCATAGCTTCCACCAAACCAGCACCAATCGGATCTGTTACCGATGTAAACAGGATTGGAATCTCACTGGTAGCTTGTAATGCACCTAGAGCACTGGGTGTTGAATTTGCAAAAATCAAATCAACGCCATCTGCAACAAATTTATTGCTGATTGTACTTACATTATTCTGATCGTTTTGTGCACTTTGAAAGTCATATTCCACTTTTAATCCAGCCTCATCTATCGCAGCCTTGAAACCTTCGTATGCTGCATCAAGTGAGGGATGTTCCAAAATCTGGGTTGCTCCAACCTGATAAGTTTCCTCTTCTGTATCTTCTGCTTTTTCACCACTGTCATCAGGCTCCTGAGCATCGGATGAATCATTTGAACCACAAGCAGCTAGTACAAATATTGTCAGTACTGCGATTACCATTAATAGCCATTTCTTCATAACGTATTCCTCCCTTTTAAACTTTTTGAAATTTGAGAAATTATAACATATCCAGCTAATTAGTCAAGTACTCATCTGAATAATTAGATAAATATTTTATCAAAAATTTTCAATTGTTATCCTAATTTCATGTGAATACGTGAGAAACTCGCTCATCTTTTCTTTTTGGTACCATGTGTATTGATTCACCAATTAATCCTTCCACTGCTTCCAGTAATCCTTCATTCATACTTGGGTGAGCATATAAAGGAAACTTCACGTCCTCCTCCTTTGCAGCCATTTCCAGTAATTGAGCAAAACTGGCGGAAAGCTCAATTGCCCCCTCGCCAATCATGTGAATGCCCAGAATAATGTCATTACTTTTATCCGAAATAACTTTAATAAAACCATCCTTTTTACCCGAGATCATAGCATAACCATTACTTCCGAACGGAAATTGACTAATACGGATATCTAAATCATGTTCCACTGCTTCTTCTTCCGTTAATCCAACAGAAGCAATCGGTGGAATTGTATGGGCAACAGCTGGCAGAAAGGTTAAATCAACTTCAGGTTTACCACCTGCAATCAACTCTGCAGTCACTTTTCCCTGCTTGATTGCTTTTACGGCAAGCATAGGCCCTTTTACCACATCCCCAATTGCGTAGATGGAAGGTATCGTTGTCTGCAGGTTTTTATTTACAGTAATAAAACCTTCTTCATTTTGTTTTACTCCTAATCGATTAATACCCAATGATTGAACATTTGGTTTTCTTATACCAGGTGTGAATAGATGTGTACCTTCCAATAGATGCTCAGTATCATCATCTTTTTCATAAGTTATAGTAATAATGCTATCATTCATTTCCTTTACGGAGTTAAGTTGAGCATTCTTGATGATTTGAATCTTTTTCTTTTTAAATTGACGGGTTAGTTCCTTGTTGATGGCAGAATCATAAGGGAAATCCCTTTCATTCTCAAGCAGCAAAGTAACCTTTGATCCGAATTCCCTGTAGGTGGATGCAATTTCAAATGCAATATAATCATTGCCATAGACGATAAGATGATCCGGTATTTTTGCCAGCTTAAAAATTTCATCCGATAGTAAAATCCGATTACTTTCACGAGGAATGTTCGCCTGTAATTCTGCAAAACTTCCTGTTGCAATAATTGCTTGTTTAAATGTGTATGTGTCAAATTGATGACCATTTTCTACACCAATACGATCACTTCTCGTAAACGTGGCTTTCCCCTTAATCACTTCCACCTGATTTTCACTACATAGTTTTTCAACACCCATTCGAAGTTGCTTGGTTACCTTTGTTTGATAATCAAGCAATTTTCCCACATGAAACCCCTCACCTGAGGATTCTATGCCAAGTTCTTCCATATGCTGTATTTCAGAACGTTTCTTTGCTGCATATGTCCAAATCTTTGATGGAATACAGCCTTTGTTTAAACAGACACCTCCCAAGTTCCCCTGCTCGATCAATGTAACCTGAATGCCCAGCTGTGCAGCTCGTATGGCAGCACTGTAACCACCAGGGCCACCACCAATAATAACAAGATCCCTTTCCTGGCTAATTTCACCTACAACCATTTACATCATCTCCAGCATTAATTTATAAGGTTGTTCGATCAATTTGGAAAAACGGTTCGTAAACATAACAGCAGTTGCACCATCTGCAACACGATGATCAAAGGATAGGGAAAGTGTCATGATTTGTCTGATAACAATATCATCATTTTCATTCACAACAGGCATTTTCTTCGTTTTATGAAAAGCGATTAGTGCTGTTTCCGGGTAGTTAATAATTGGCGTTGCCCCTGTGCTCCCAAGTGGACCTACATTACTAACTGTAAATGTACTTTTTTGTATATCTGCCGGCTTTAAGTCACTATTTTTTGCCTTCGTGGTTAGGTGCTTGATCTCTTTGTGGATTGTTTGAATTGTTTTTTTGTCTGCTTCATGCACAACAGGAACCATCAAACCATCTTCCGTATCTGTTGCCATGCCAATATGATAGTCTTTTTTCAAAAGGATTTTTTCGTTTTCTTCGTCCAGCTCTGCATTGAATACCGGAAAATCTTTTAATGCAATGACAAGTGCCTTAACGAGAAAGGCTGGAACAGAAACGTACATATTATCAGCCTTTAATTCTTCACGAAGCTTGAATAAATTCGTCATATCAACCTCATCAAAATGAGTGACATGTGGAATCGTAAATAAAGACTTCGTCATGTTCTTCGCAATTTGTTTTCGGATACCACGAAATGGAATTTCATCTGGATGTGTAGTTTGAGTGGGTTTGTTCATTTCTTCTTTTGCAGTATTTTTTGATTGGGATACAGCAGTTGATTTTATCGGTTTTTGTCGGACTTTTATAAACCGGTATACATCATCCTCTGTTACTCTTCCTGAAGGATCGGACGCTTGAACGTCTTCGATATTAATATTGTTGTCACGTGCAATTTTTCGTGTGTATGGTGTTGCTAAAATACGATTAATCAAACGGACAGGTGATTTTTGGACTTCTTTTTGATTCGTTACAGTTATCATTGGAGCATTACCCTCTTTCGCTTGAGTGGTCAGCTTTTTTATCTTATTATTTCCTTCTGCCTCAATGTAAAGGAGGGTTGTTCCAACTTGAACTGTCTCACCTGTATTAACAACTATTTCTTTTATCTTTCCAGTTCCGGGAGAGGGGAGTTCAGCAACCATTTTATCTGTCTGTACTTCAACAAGCGGCTGGTCAGCTGTGACATTATCCCCTTCTTTGATCAAATAATGGATGATTTCTCCTTCTGTCATTCCCTCCCCGATATCATGCAGTTTTACTTCCAACATGCTAGCACCCCCTAGAAATTAAAAGCCTTTTCAATACTTTTCAAAACACGTTTAGCAGTTGGGAGAAAATAATCTTCCAGTGCAAAAAATGGTACCGGTACATCAAAACCTGTGACACGCTCAATCGGTGCTCGTAAATACAGGAATGATGTATCATTAATGGTGGAAACAATTGTCTCTCCAAGTCCGCCTGTTGCTTGTGCTTCATGAACAATGACCGCTCTTCCCGTTTTTTTTACAGATTCAGAAATCATTTCCCGATCCAGTGGATATAATGTCTGTAAATCAATGAGATCACAGGAAATTCCTTTTTGTTCTGCTTGCTCCCTGGCCTCCTCTGCAACCGGAATCATCGCTCCCCATGCGATGATACTGACTTCTTCCCCTTCATGTAATTTTCTTCCTTTTCCAATTTCTACTGTATATTTTTGAGCAGGAACTTCTTCACGTGTTGCACGATAATTACGCATCGGTTCCAGAAATAGTACAGGATCAGGATCTTCAATAGCTGAAATTAGTAATCCTTTTGCATTATAAGGCGAGGATGGACATACAACCTTCAAGCCGGGCATATGAGTGAATAGTGCTTCCGTGCTGTCCGAATGCACTTCAGGTGCTCTTATTCCCGCTCCATATGGTGCTCTAATAACCATTGGCACTGAAAAATGTCCTCTTGTTTTCATGCGGATTCTGGATACATGTGTCATTATTTGATTATATGCCGGATAAATGAATCCCATAAATTGAATCTCAGCAATTGGTTTGAAGCCATTTACAGCAAGACCAACTGACGTTCCAATAATACCTGATTCCGAAAGCGGTGTATCAACAACCCTGTCTTCACCAAATTCTTCATAAAGTCCTTCTGTTGCCCTGAAAACACCACCGTTTTTCCCAACATCCTCACCCAAAACTAACGTCGTATCGTCCAATTCCAGCATTGTTTTCATTCCATCATTAATCGCTTGAATCATGGTCAGGTTTTTTGCTGTTATATTTTGCCGTGTCTTCCTTCTCAACTCTACCGCCAAGATAATCCCCCCTTACATATTTTTGAAAGACTGTTTTCTAAAAGATTGGGACTGCGATTACTCACCCCACCAAAAAGATCTGTTGTTTTGCCATAAAAGATATAAAAGATAACGTAACTTTAGTGTGACTTCCTCCCACCCTTTAGAAGATGAGTGCTAATTCAGCGCTCCAGAAACACACTACGCTTTCCGCGGGCGGCTGGTGAGCCTCCTCGTGCTACGCACTGTGGGGTCTCACCTAGGCCTATCCTCCCGCTGGAGTCTCCGTGTATTTCTTCCGCTGGTATTCCGGTTACTGCTAATGAACTGCATTAGTAATCAATATTCAAAACATCGAACCACCTAACCAGTTCGGGTGAGCGAAGGGCGGTGACTCCTCGAAAATACAGATCCATTTTCTTCGTGCGATGTAACGCTGTCGCAGATTTCCTTGTCCTGCGGGAATAGCACGTGTCCGAAGACCCCGCAGAGTGATTTTCTCGAGGAGGCTAAGGCCGTGCCCGCGGAAAGCATCCGCCCGGAGCGATCCCGAACGGTGATTATAGCAAATACTTATAGCAGTTTACGCTGCACTTTATATCCACTGCGAGGATTAAAACAACAAAACTCACGAAATGAGCATTTAAAAATGTCCACATTGCAAGTCTATAAAACCTCCACTCTAGTATTCCTCCAGCAGCTCAAGATAAGTTTCCTTTTGCTTAACAAGCTCCTCAGGTAACTCGGCAAATACATGATCGAACAAGTCTTCCACATTAGCTTCCGGATAATTTTCCATTGCATCAACCGCTGCATCAACCTCTTCTTTCAATTGAGCCTGCATTTCAGATATTTTCCCCTCTTTCCAGAAGCCATTCTTTTTCATGAATTGCTCCAGGCGGCTCAATGGCTCAACAATATCCTTACCCTTATCAGCCGGACGGTATTTAGTTGGGTCATCTGCTGTCGTATGTGCACCTGTTCGCCAGGTAACAGCTTCAATTAACGTAGGTCCTTTCCCTGCACGTGCTAAATCGACTGCCTTTTTCGTCTCAAAGTAAACGGCAAAACAATCATTACCATCGATACGGACACTTCTCATTCCATAGGCGACAGCCTTTTGTGCAATTGTTTCAGAGTTCATTTGCTTTTCTATCGGCACAGAAATGGCATAACCGTTATTTTGATTAAAAAAGACTGTTGGTGTTTTAAACACACTTGCAAAATTAAGACCTTCATGGAAATCACCTTCGGATGTTGCACCATCCCCAAAATAGGCAACTGCAATCCGGTCTGTTCCCTTCCTTTTCTCTGCCCAGGATGCTCCAACCGCATGCGGAATCTGGGTTGCTATTGGTACCGCTGCAGGGAATATGTTTTTTCCTTCTGGCGGGATACATCCTTCCACCCGGCCGTTCCAATAAAGGAACATGCTTGTCATGTCAGCACCATAGGTCAGTGTTGCTCCATGATCACGGTACGTTGGAAAAATCCAGTCATTCTCCCCAAGTGCGAGTGCACTGCCAACCTGGGCTGCTTCCTGCCCTCCAAATGGCGGGTATGTTCCAATCCGTCCCTGCCGCTGGAGACTGATTGCTTTTTTATCAAATGTCCTAATCCGGTACATATGGTAATACATATTTTCCACAAGTTGCTCGTCAATTTGATCCTTGTACAAATCATCGATAAAATCTCCTTGATCATCGATGATTGTTTTTATTGGATAGTTAGCTTCCATCAGCTTCCCTCCCTATTAATTACGAATATCCCATTTAGGCTTGGTGGAACGAGTATAAAAGCTGTTTCTCCGTTTTCTGTTTTCCAACACGTTTTCACATATGTGATTTGCTGCTTCCATTGTTGATTGTTGCTTGAGCTTTGCTTGTCGATACACATTCAGAAGTACATTGTAAATTTCCTTTGTTTTTATTAGGACTCTTTCTTTATTTGCACCATATAATTCATCTGCAACCTGGATAAGTCCACCTGAATTAATAATGTAATCAGGGGCATAAAGGATACCTTTTTCAGCCAGCTCCACCCCATGCTGTTCTGATAGTAATTGATTGTTTGCTGAACCAGCTATCGCTTTTACATTTAGTTCTTCAATTGTACGATCATTAATAACACCACCAAATGCACATGGTACAAATATATCAACATTCTGTGAATAGATCCCTTCACTTGAAACGGGGTGAGCAGATCCAGATGTTTCTTTAGCCTTTTCCAGGATTTCAGCTACATTTTCCTCATCAATATCTGTCACATAAATTTTCGCTCCTGCCTGCAAAAGACCTTCAGCAACTTTGAAACCTACCTTGCCAAGACCTTGTACAGCATATGTTGCTTGGTTTAAATCATCATTTCCAAAAAGCATTTTATTTGTAGCCATTATTCCATACAAAATACCCTTGGATGTAGGAATAGAAGAGTCACCGCCACCCCCATAGGCTTCAGGAATACCAACAATGTTAGTCGTTTCCCGCATTGCATGCACAAAATCATCCATCGTTGTCCCCATGTCTGTTCCTGTATAAAAACGTCCACCAAGTGAATCGACAAATTGGCCAAAACTGCGAAAAAGCTCAGGGGTTTTATCTGTATTGGGATCCCCGATAATAACTGCTTTTCCACCACCAAAGTCGACATCAGCTGCAGCACATTTATACGTCATTCCTTTTGACAGGCGAAGCACATCTTCAAGCGCTTCATCAAGACTCTGATATGCTTCCATCCGGCATCCACCAAGTGCAGGGCCAAGTGTTGTGTTATGTATTGCAATGATTGCTTGCAGTCCGGTGGAAGGATCATTACAAAATACCACTTGTTCATGTTCTGACATTTTATCAAGCAAAGCAAAATCATCAGTGATCGATGACTCTTTAACTAATCCCATAAAAATCCTCCTAAAAAGGTGAAATTTTGATATGAAAGAGATCTACTCAGGAATAACATCTTCCTTTTCCTCCAAAGTTTTTCCGAATAACTTTTTGGGAGTATTTACCTGTTTCCTGTCTATTCATTTATATTGTTTGAAATTTAATTGATCATACAGCCTTACTAAAATTCTATTTTCACTGTATGTATAGTATTTATAGTCGATCAAAAGTGAATTTCAAGACAAACTCGACCGATAGTAAAGCGCTTACATTTAAATGATGTTTTATGCCCATATTTATTCGTCATTTTAGCATTGGGGTATAATGTAGTCAATATATTTAGAAAAGTATATCTATTACAAAAACCCTAACAACTAGCCTATGAATGGGTTACATTTGAATTTCCATTTAATAAATCCATTTTACGGTTCATTTGTTTATTTGCATCATGGACCATTCCTTCGATGACTTCTTTCACACTGGCTATACGTGTGATTAGTCCTATCACTTGCCCGGCATTCATGAAGCCATTCTCAAGGTCTCCATTGAGCGCTCCTATTCGGTGGTGAGCCTCAGAAGTAAATGAACTATATTGTTCCAGCGTTATACCACTGTTCTCAAGCGCTTCAAGCTTTTTTGCATACGGTGTGTTCAGGATACGTCTGGTTCTTCCTAAGGATCTGCCAACGATAGCAGTTCCAGTTCCATCCGATTCAATTAACTGCTGTTTATAGACATCATGAAAAGGTGATTCCTTTGTTGCAATCAGAATAGTTCCAAGCTGAACACCACTTGCCCCAAGCATTAAAGCCGCTGCCAGGCCTTTTCCGTCACCAATGCCACCGGCAGCAAGGATGGGTATAGTGACATGGTTAGAAATTTGAGGAACCAATGTAAACGTAGTCAATTCCAGACCGGAATTAATGCCTGCCGCTTCAAATCCTTCCGCTACAATAATATCTGCACCGGCAATCTCCGCTTTTTTTGCATGCTTGACAGAAGCAACAACGGTAAGCACCTTTACATTATTATCATGGAGAATTGGAATATAATTTGCAGGATTTCCAGCAGATAATGAAACTGCAGGGATTTGATGTTTAATTACCAGTTTTATTAATTGATCAACATGGGCTGTCACATTAATAGCAATATTGATTCCAAATGGTTTATTCGTAAGTCCCTTTGTTTCAATAATTATTTTTTCAACTTCATCCGGTGTCATTGTTCCACAGCCAATCATTCCCAGTCCACCGGCATCTGAAACTGCTGCTGCAAGTGGTGCATTACTGATATTGCCCATTCCTCCCTGAATGATTGGATAGCTTATATTGAGCAGTTTGCAAATGGGATTCACTTAACTTCCTCCTTTACTTCCAAATTGATGAAAAGACATTTCCCACCAATTTCCAGCAGCCAAAGATTTCCGTGGACCAGCTGATTTTTCTTTGACTGCTGCCTGTTTTTATGATGACCCCCGAATTAAATAGAAAAAATTAAACTCCAAACGGATTTAACGGTTTAGATCCGTAGTATGAAAGAACACTTTTGTCTTCCATATAAAGATCCAGCGATTCCACGGCAAGCTCCCTGCCGAATCCCGATTCTTTATAGCCGCCAAAAGGAGTTCCCGGAAACGCAGAAAATGGACTGTTCACCATAACGATTCCAGCTTGAATCCGGTGTGCTACACGGGTTGCCCTGGCCTGGTTTGTCGTCCAGATTGCTGAACCCAATCCATATTTAGTATCATTGGCACGCTTGATGACATCTTTTTCATCTGTGAATTTTTCAACAACAACGACAGGACCAAAAATCTCTTCCTTCACTGCTTTCATATCGGGAGTTACGTCCGTTATGACAGTTGGTTCATACCAATGGCCGTTTTCAAATCCTTCAATTTGCATGATTTTCCCACCTGTGGCGATTGTAGCTCCATCGGCTTTGGCTGATTGGACATAGCCATCGATTACATCCACCTGCTCCTTGCTGATTATCGAACCTAAGTGTGTTCCTTTATCAAATGGGTCACCGGACTTCAGCTTTTCCGTCTTTGCAATGAATTGTTCCATGAATGTATCATAGATTGATTCATGAACAAACATACGTGACCTCGCTTCACAGGATTGTCCTGTATTAAAGAAAATACCAAACAAGGATCCCGGGACTGCCGCCTCCAAATCTGCATCTTCAAAGACAATGTTTGGTGATTTTCCACCAAGCTCCAGTGTTATGCGCTTCAATGTTTCTGAAGCTTTCCCCATAATATTTTTCCCTGTTGGTGTCGATCCTGTAAAAGCAACCTTATTGATTGCTTCATGTTTTACAAGGTAATCACCTACCACTTGACCGGAACCCGGAATCGTATTGACAACCCCTTCCGGAACTCCTGCTTCGTGGCAGATTTCATTTAACAGGATTGCCGTAACCGGTGTGAGACTTGCCGGCTTAATAACAACCGAGCAGCCTGCAGCAATCGCTGGTGCTATTTTCCAAGCGGCCATCATCATTGGATAATTCCATGGAATAATCTGTGCACATACCCCGACTGGTTCTTTATGTGTATAGTTGAAAAATCCATATGGCATATTATTCACTGTTCCACGGTGTCCAACAATTGCTCCCGCATAAAATTCAAAATCCTCGATCGCCTGATTGACCTGAACCTGAGCTGCCCCAATTGACTTCCCACTATTCAGGACTTCCACTTCCACCAATTCCTTAAATCTTCCTCGCATAATTTCTGCGATTTTATTTAACACACGGGAACGTTTTCCAACTGGGTATTTACGCCATTTTCCATGATCGAAAGCGTTTCTTGCCGCTTGTACAGCTTTTTCCGCATCTTCCTCGTTTGCCTTTGCTATAGTAGCCAAAACTTCTCCTTTGGCAGGGTTGAATGTCTGATATATTTCGTCCGAACTGCTTTCAACACGCTCTCCATTAATAATCATTGAATAATGTTCACGCTTCAGTGGTCCAACCTCAGTAATTATTTCCTTGTTTACTGTTTGTGTCATGGTCTATATTTCCTCCCCATATTGTAAAATCATCATCAATTTCCAGCGTAATATCTGCTTAATTTCCTGAGAATTCGGCCCTTCTTTTTTCTTTAAAAGCATTTAATCCTTCCAGATGATCCTGAGACATACCGGCAATTCGCTGCGCTTGTGCTTCTTGCTCCAATACTTCATCAAACGACAGGTTCATTCCGTCCATCATATACCGTTTGATTAACCCAAATGCTTTGGTCGATAATCCGGCCATGGATAACGCAAACTCATGCACCTTCTCATCCCATTCGGTAGGCTCGATCATTTTCGTTGCAAGTCCTAATTTATATGCTTCTTCTCCTGTGATCGGTTTTCCTAAAACAGCGATTTCAAGTGCTTTAGCATAACCAATCAGGCGGGGAAGTACATACATAAAACCCGAATCAGGTATTAAACCGATATTCATAAATGCACTAACAAACTTAGTTTTTGGTTGAACAAGCCTGAAATCAGCTGCCAGCGCCAGGCTCATCCCTGCCCCCGCAGCAGTACCATTAACCGCAGCCACAATCGGCTTTGGCACCTCTTTAATTGCCTTCATCATCGGATGATAGCGCTTACGAAGGAATGCAGCATGGTCCGTATTTTCATCGACTCCACCCAAATCCTCACCCGCACAAAATGCTTTCCCGGTTCCCGTCATGACAATACACCGTACGTCTCTATCTTTACTCGCCACCTTCAATGCCTTTATAATTTCCTTATTCATTTCAGCTGTAAATGCATTGTAGGCTGTCGGCCGATTCAGTGCGATTGTTGCAACACCATTTTTATGTTCATAAGTAATTGTTTGATAATCAATAGATTCCATTTCTCACACCCCCCTGAAAAAAGGGGATCTTTTTTCAATAAAAGCATTCATTCCCTCTTTTTGATCCTGTGAGTCAAAAGCAAGGTAAAAGTTTTTCCGTTCCAGTTTCATCCCATCCATTAAGGATAATTCCTCGGCTTTACCCACTGCTTCCTTAATAAGGCGTAAAGAGATCGGAGGCTGTTTTGAGAGTTTCTCTGCCAATCGCATCGTCTCTTCCACAACCATTTCAGGTGCAACAACCCGATTGATAACACCATAATTCATGGCTTCCTTTGCATCCATAAATTCACCAAGCCAAATCCATTCAAGTGCTTTCCGCTTTCCCATTGCCTTTGTTAAAAACTGTGTACCCCCAGCCCCTGGCATGACTCCTAGCTTTACTTCAGGAAAACCAAACCGGACATCTTCACCGGCAATGATGAGATCACAATGAAGGGCCAGCTCAAATCCGCCCCCTAAGGCAAAACCGTTGACGCTCGCGATCACCGGCTTCTTTATCAATGTCAAGCGATCCCAAATTGCAAATGGGTCCAAAAGCTCGATCGATAACGGCGTATCTTCCAACATCTCTTCAATATCCGCACCAGCAGCAAACGCCTTATTATTCCCTTTCACCACAATGACACGAATGGAGGCATCTCGATCAAAAGCTTCCATTTCTTCAACAATTTCATCGACCATTTTTCGGTTCAAAGCATTAGCAACCTCAGGACGATGAAGCTGAATCACACCTACACCGTTCTCCCTGGAAACCTTAATATAGGATCGATCAGTCATCGACTTCCTCACCAATCATGAGTGTTACAATATCACCAGCGAATTGCATTACATCTTTTCCAGACGCCTTTCCTTCATCTGTTTTCATCGCTTTTTGCAATGATTCATGGGTATCGTAAAACATTTCACATAAAAGATAATAATCGCTTTTACCCATTGGTGACCCAACAACTTTAGTTACTTTCATATCCTTCAGACCAGGTATTTTCTTTGTAATTGGTGTGTGTACATTGAAATAATGTTCATCGAATTTTGCTGGATCCTCCGGCTGTTTATACAAAGCTATTAATTTAACCATCTAAATCATCCTTTCTTTTTTGTATAGTTAATTGTTTAGTTGTACTTTGTGATGTTGTGGTCTCTCGACTTTGCGAGTCGGTCTCTCAACTTTGTAGTGCGCTCTCTCAACTCTGTGGTGTTGCCTCTCAACTTTGTGGTGTTGTCTCTCAACTTCGCGGTGCACTCTCTCAATTCTGTGGTATTGCCTTTCAACTTTTTGCTGCACTAAAGTTGGAAGCTGAATTCCATTGAAGGCACTTACAATTATGCTTTTTATTAAGAAATGGAATACTCCACAACTGGTTTCATTGCCTCAAATGGGTTTCTGCATTCCATGCAATATAAAATACTGCGGCAAGCTGTCGGTCCAAACACATTCTCCATCGAAGTATATGCTGAGTCACAATATGGACAACTTACAGTCCAGGAATCCCCTGGCTGATAGGTTTCTGGAGGAGCTGCAATCCCAAGCTTTTTCAGATTTTCCCTCCCTTTATCTGTAATGCTATCTGTTGTCCATCTGAGCTGAAATGAAAATTCCACCTGACATCCATCAACCCAGTCCAACGCTTCAACAGCTTCTTTAACATCTTTTTCAATGAAATCCAGGGCAGGACAGCCTGCAAATGTTGGTACCATCGTAATAGCAACATTATTAAGGACTATCTTAATTTCATGAACCATTCCCAGGTCATAAACACTAACCGTTGGAAGCTCCGGATCATCAACCGTTCTAAGGATAGCGAGAATCTCATCCTCCTTACTTTTTCCTTGCATTCCACTCCCCCCTCCCGTGTGGTGCTGTCTCTCAACTTCGCAGTGCCGTCTCTCAACTTCTCGGTGCTGTCTCTCAACTTCTCGGTGCCGTCTCTCAACTTCTCGGTGCCGTCTCTCAACTTCTCGGTGCCGTCTCTCAACTTCGCGATGCTGTCTCTCAACTTCACGATGCCGTCTCTCAACTTCGCGATGCTGTCTCTCAACTTCGCGATGCTGTCTCTCAACTTCGCGCTGCTCCCCGCTCAACTTCAAATTTTGGCTATTTGCACCCTACCAAACTGCTTCTCTATCACTTTCATACACTTCGGAAAATATCTTTATCGCCTGCTTGAGGTCTGCGGAATGTTTACCATTTCTCCCATTGCCCAGCCCCTTCTCTAAAGGATAAGTCGGCAAAGACATGACAGTTGCTTTCACTTCGTTCAGCCATTGTTTTTGCAAAAATTCTTCACCGGCAATCAGCTCATGTTGTACCATTTCTGAGGATTTCGTACCGAGTTCCAGAGCATCACCGAATTCCTTCCAGGCTTCTACTATTCTCATGTTAATCCGGGACTTTGCATCTTCGTTTGAATTTTGCAGCTGCCGGATCCACAATTTCCAATGTGCCAAATGATAAGGCTGTTCCATCAATACTTTTTGGGCAATATTTGCCAGAGGTACATAAGAGCTTTTTGTCAGTGCCTCCAGCTTAACTTTTTTTAACACTTCATAGAAATAGTGACGCACAACAGTGAGTGCCCAATCAAAGTATGGTTCCTTGAGATATGATCCATCTCCATTTTGTTTTTCCAGGTAAACAGCATTTCGCCTTTTTTCCAAGGGACGTGCATGTGCGAGGGCGTCCGCGTCACCTTCTCCCAGTTCCTCCAGAAGGTTGTAGTACATGACAGCATGCCCCATCGTGTTTTGTGTAATGGACGAAAAAGCAACATCCTCTTCGATATGTGGTGCTAAACCAAGCCATTCAGACCCACGAAACGAAACAATGAAATCATCGTCAGCCATTTGATAAATCAATTCCTTCAAAGCTTCTGAATATGCAGCATCCTGCTTTGCTTCATCTGCTGTTTCGATTCGTTTTGTCATGACTTATTCACCTCTTTCCAGGACATGATTTCTTTTTCATCGAGCATACCCTGCTCCTTTTCACGCCATTTTTTTCTTAAGTATCCATAGCCTTTTGTTGTTCGATATGATTTATTATCCAACCGCTTTGTCCATGTTGATCGTTCCTCACTTGTCATGGAGCGGATATGCGCTCTCGGTACAACCCATACATCGATTACATCTTCCCTGCGCATAAAGTTTTCCTGTGCCATCATCATTGCTAATTCATCATTTGGTGCCAATAGACTGAATTGATGCTGGATTGGTGCTTTTGTACTTCGCTTACTAAAAACTTCATATTCTTTATAAAAATTTGACTCGTCCTGTGCTGTCATCCTAATCCCCCCTCCCATCAAAACATTATGAGCTAATTACCTGTGGTGCCAACGCCTGCCTAACCCAGCGGTTTTTCTCATAGGCAATTTCCCGTAATCGCAACCGCTCTTTTGACATAGGCCCTTTATTTTTAATAATTTGTTTGAATTCATTCCAGTCCGGCTGCTGGTAGATCCACCGTTCATTTTCCTTGTCATAGTGGACAGTTTCATCAGGAACAGTTAATCCAAGTGAAAACGCACGAGGCAAATACTTATTTAAAAATACCTGGCGCAATTCTTCATTATTGCTTTTACGAATGCGGTATTTAATCATAATATCCTGTTTAGAAGAACCAGTTGTTTCTGCAGAAGCTGGTCCGAAAAACATCAACAATGAGGGCCACCAGCGACTGAATGACTCCTGCAATATTTCCCGTTGTTCTTTAGTTCCTTCCGCAAGTGCCATAATAATCGCTTCCCCATGCTGTGCATGAAAGACCTCTTCCGCACATATGCGCTGAAGTGCTCTTTGGTATGGACCATAGGATGCATCAAGCATATTAGTTTGTGAAATGATGGCAGCCCCATCTACCATCCAGCCCACCATCCCTGCATCAGCCCAGGTTTTTGTTGGCATATGAAAAACATTATGAAACTTCAAATCTCCATTTAATAGATCTTCTATTAAATTTTCCCTTGTTCTCCCATATGGCTTCATTAAATCTTCCGCCACCCGGAGAAGTAATTGACCATGCCCCATTTCATCCTGTACTTTTGCCATAATACCAAGTTTACGTTTCAAGGTTGGGGCCTTTGGAACCCATTCTTTTTCCGGCAATGCTCCCATAATTTCGCTAATCCCATGCATGGAAATTAGTTTGATAAGTGCTTGACGATAGTCCTCCGGCATCCAGTCATCTGCCTCTATTTTTTCCCCATTGTTGATACGCTCCATAAAGACCTCATATTTCCCCTGGTCTTCCTCTGTGTACGCTTTAGCTACGGAGTCTCCATCAGGAATGTAGTTATACATCGCAACAACTCCTCATTACGTTTTATTAACGTCATTATACCAATTCGTTATATTATGTTCAAGTCAATTTTCAAATAATTTTAATAATACTTATCATTCGCAATTCATTAATCACCTGGAAAGTAAGGATAAGTGAGTAACCTATGAACATTTATTTTATTGACAGAATCGTTGATAAAATATACTATTTATATTACATATTTATATTTATCGTTTATTTTTTATTACATATAAATGGGCAATTATTTATCTAACACAATAAAAAACAGTGTAGTACATGAGGGAAAGGATCGTTCCATGGAAAAACAATTTAATACACGTTCAATGATTTTTACCCTATATGGGGATTACATACGTCATTATGGCAATGTCATCTGGATTGGTAGTTTGATTCGGTTGCTGGAGGAATTCGGTCATAATGAACAATCCGTACGAGCAGCTATTTCCCGTATGAACAAACAGGGATGGGTGCAATCGGAAAAGATTGGAAACAAAAGCTATTACTCATTGACTGAACGGGGAACAGCCCGTATGGAGGAAGCCTCAAAAAGAATTTATAAATCAAAATCCCCCACATGGGATGGCAAGTGGCGCATGCTTGTTTACAGTATACCTGAAGAAAAGCGCCATCTACGTGATGAATTGCGTAAAGAATTGGTCTGGAGTGGATTCGGACTTCTCTCCAATAGCTGTTGGATTACACCAAATCCATTAGAGGAACAAGTCAATCGATTAATTGAAAAATATGACATCAGTGATTATGTTTCTTTCTTCTTGTCAACATATGAAGGGATGAGTGAACATTCAGACCTTGTCACGAAATGCTGGGACATTGATGATGTAAATGATCGCTACTACCAGTTCATCCAGGAGTATAGCCAAAAGTTTGTCATTGATCGAAATAAAATTGAAAAAGGGGAAATGAGTGATGGAAGCTGTTTTGTTGAGAGCGCATTACTTGTACATCAATATAGAAAATTCCTATTTATTGACCCAAACCTTCCCGAAGAACTGCTGCCAATGAAATGGCTGGGAGATTCAGCAGCTTCTCTGTTTACGGATTATAATCAATTACTTCAAACACCTGCCACCCGTTTTTTTGAATCTGTATTTGAACTTGGTAACGTTCCAACAATTAATAAATAATAAAGTGAAATATGGTCAGCTCCTTGCTTAAAGAGGCTGACCATTTTTTGTTAGTGTAGATAGTGCTTTAGATAAAGTGATACTTCTTCAAGGTTGGAGTGTATTCTAGATTTCCTGCTTTGTTTCAGGATAATTTCTTATCTAATCTTTTCGAATAATTTTTTCTGCTGGAACTCCTGGCCTTTATCTGCATATGTAGTAATCGCTTCTTCAATCATGGCCATGTCTTTATCTGTTAAAGTTCTGACTACTTTCCCCGGGGATCCTAAGACTAAAGAGCGTGGTGGAATCTTTTTGCCGGACGGAACAAGACTATTTGCACCAATAATCGAATACTCACCAATTTCAGCTCCATCCAAAACGGTTGTCCCCATCCCGACCAATACACCTTTTCGGAGTGTACAACCATGAACAATTGCATGATGCCCTATCGACACTTCATCTTCCAGTGTTAAAGGAAACTGCTCATACAGGTGACACATACTGTTTTCCTGTATGTTGCAACGCTCACCAATCCTAATCGGCCCTTCATCACCCCGAAGCACCACATTAAACCAGATACTCGAGTGAGCTCCAATCTTTACATCTCCAATAATTTTGGCACCGTCAGCAATAAAAACCGTATCATGAATAACCGGTGTGTGATCTTTGTAACGATAAATCATCCGTAAAAACATCCTTTCTTTTATAGCGGTATCGTGAGCCAGCTGGCATTAAACAAAGTACGATAACCTTTTAACTAGCGTTCTCATTCTTCCAACTTTTTAATAAGTATGGAGGAAATGCATGTTGCTGCTATTTTATTGTTTTGCTTTAATTCTGACACCACATAAGCCAATGTTCGGCCAAGTCTTTCTACCCTTGCAGTTATGTCCACTTCTCCCTCTACAACCGGTCGATGGAACGTTGTATCGAGATTAATAGACGCAAATCCATACTGATCTGTTAATTTAGATGAAATCGCATAGGCCATCATAATATCCGCTGCGGACGACAAAAAGCCCCCCATTGCTACACCAATTCCATTGATATATTTACGATCAACCTTCCAGGTCCCATAGGCAATTCCATCAAAGGATTCATGTACCGTGATTTGCATCGTATCGTCACAAGGTGGTGGCTTTATTTTCCGGTCAGCAACCTTTTGGAAATCACTCATTTTAAAATTTGCCATCTTAAGCAACATTCCCCTCTTCTAAAGTTTTCTCTTGTGCAACCATCTATTACTATTGCAATCCCAAACCTGACAGATTTAGTATGACATAAAATTTAAACAACGTAATAAATTCGTTATCTATAATAATAGATCTCTATTATGTTGATGTCAATCGTATTTAGAATTTTTAAAAAGTAAATATAATACAATTTTCAATTTTTGTTTACATTAATTTGTTATTTGATTACCATTTATATAATATAATTATTAATATCGTTTAAATATTGTCATATATTATTGGAGATCATAAGGAGTGGTGTCTTAATGCCTGAGGAAAAGATATATGATGTAGGCCTTTTTACTACATTCTACTTAGTTATGAGAGATGCATCCGTACAGATTTATTGACAGCATACCGGGAAAGTCTCTCAAAAGCAGATTAGGAGCAATCACACGGAATGATTACTCCTAATCTGCTTTTAATTTAAAACTGCTAGTTACATAGAAGCATTTAACTCCATTTTCCCCGCATCATCTTTCCGTTGTTTTTGAATGAACCAGATTCCTACTACTAATAATAGTCCGGTTAAACTACTAACTATGTTTGGAACAATTAACAGGATTCCTGCAGCGAACAGAATGAGTCTTTCCCATGAATACGAGTTTCGAATGAAGAATCCAATGACTGAACTACTTACTGCAGTCATTCCCAGTATTGCTGTTGTTAAAGCTATAATGAGAGGGATAGGCGTAACATCAACTAAAACTAAAATATCATTGTAGACAAATACATATGGAATAATAAAGGCTGCTATTGAGAGTTTGACAGCATTAACCCCGGATTTAAATGGATTTGCCCGAGCAATCCCTGCACCGGCATATGCAGCTAAACAAACAGGTGGTGTAATATCAGCTACAATACCAAAATAAAAGACAAACATGTGGGCAGCAATTGGGGTGACTCCAAACTCATTAATAAGAGCAGGTGCAGCAACCGTTGCTGTAACAACGTAATTTGCTGTTGTCGGTAATCCCATTCCTAAAATAATACAAGCAATCATCGTAAAGAAAAGAGCCAAAAATAAATGACCACTCGACAATGCGATAATACCGGAAGCAAACTTTGCCCCAAGACCTGTAATACTTATCACACCTGCAATAATTCCAGCTGTTGCAACTGCCGCAATAACAGGAAGTGCAACTCGCGCTCCTTGTTCCAGCACATATATTGTTTTTTTAAAATTCATCCGGGATTCTTTTCGGACTAAACTTACCAGATAAGCAGCTACAATACCCATTATGGCAGCCCGTTGAGGTGTAAAACCTACCATAATTGTTCCAATAATGATGAATAATGGAAGTAGCATATATCCATAATGAATCATTAATTTAGTAAAACTTGGAAGTTCAGACTTCGGCAATCCAAAAATACCCAGTTTTTTTGCTTCAAAATGAGTACCAACAAAAATTCCGAAAAAATATAATATTGCAGGTACTATAGCTGCCAGCATAATGGCACCATAGGATACACCAAGGTATTCCATCATAATAAACGCTGCAGCACCCATGAGTGGTGGCATGATTTGTCCACCTGTAGAAGCAGAGGCCTCTGTTGCCGCCGCAAATTCCGGCTTAAACCTCGCTTTTTTCATCATTGGAATTGTAAATGACCCCGACGCTACTGTATTTCCAACCGAACTGCCCGATACCATACCTTGCAGGGCACTTGCTGCTACTGCCGCTTTCGCTGTCCCACCAGTATATCTTCCTGTAAGCGCAAAGGCTAAATCATTAAAAAACTTACCGACTTTCGTATGTACAAGAATTACACCAAAAAATAAGAATAGGAAAATAAACTTGGATGAAATTTGGATAGGTGTACCAAATACACCACTCTCACGGAACCATAGATTAGTTGTAATTCGGTCAACATCAAAACCGGGGTGTGACAGAATTTGTGTTGGAATAAAATTTCCGAAAATAGCATATAAGATTGTAATGCTTGCAACGATAACAATAGGTACACCAACGGTTCTACGTGTTGCCTCAAGCAATAACAATATCCCAAGAACAGATACAATCACATCAATGGCACCATATCCGGATATACGGCTTTGCAGGATTGATTCAAAAAAGATGATTTTGTGATAGGTTACATATATCGCAGTAAATGCCAGAATCACATCATACCACGGAATGTTCTTTTGCTTTTTATGCAGACCTTTTTTTGCAGGAAAAAGCAGAAAGATAATTCCAAGTGCTGTTCCTAAATGGACAGCTCCTTGCTGTTGGGAAGGCAGTGTTCCAAAATAACCTGTATATAAATGGAAGAATGTTAAACCAACTCCAAGAAATGTAACAATGATAGCCCACTTCCCAATATTTACACGATAGTTACTTTCTTTATCGTATTTTTCCAGGACTTCCTTTGCATCCACTTTTTGATTTTCTTCCATCTAACCACATCCCTTAATAATAATTGAAGGAAAGGGAATTCAATTTACTTGAACCCCTTCCCTGTTTGAAAACCCTATTTCAAATCGTCTAAGCTTTCGATTTCAGTGTTTTCTCGTGTAACAATTTGAATAACCTCAGGATAAATATGTCCAATAAATGCAGTATTTTGAACTTCATTACCTTCAAAGTCGCCTGCTCCATTTACAGCATCTTGCGCTGGAACGTGGACAGCCATGCCAAGATCCATATTACCATCACGGATACTAGCCAAATTTTCTATGGATGCACCGGTTTCTGTATTCGTTACATTTATTCCTTCAATATTGTTGCCCCAGATGGTTGCCATCTCTCCACCAAGTGGATAATAGGTACCACCCTGACTTCCTGTTCCTAAAATAAGTTCACTTTTTCGTTCATTTGCAGCTAATTCAGCTACAGGATTATCAACTGTCAGTCCTTGTTCTTCATAATAACGTTTCGCACCTGGGTGAATTGGTAATCCTTCTGAACCCTTGAGCGCATTTTCCAATGTCATTTGTGCTGCCTGTGCATGTGTATTTTCACTTGCATCCTCTACCATACTTTTAGCAAGCTCATAACCAAGCTCTTCGTCAATCGTATCTGTGCTTGCCATTAAAATAGCATATGCAGTAACTGTCTCTACATCTGATTCAAGAAAGTCATACGTATCCTGCGGAATCGTATGACGCATGTACCCACTATTTTCTTCTATATAGGAAATTGCTTCATCCGAAAGATCTAACATTTTCACATCACCAGCTGATGCTTGTAGTGCCTCAATGCTACCAGCTGGTAAACCAAGAACCCCAATTGAAATATCTATATTTCCATCTTGAACCCCATCAGCAGCATCACCAAATCCTTCCTGATATGCACTATAATCATCCTCACCTATCCCATATGCTTCTAAAATTAACGTAGAAATTGAATTTGTCTCACTGGCAGGTGGCCCAATTGCAATATTTTTTTCACCATCGCCACAAGCTGCAAGTAACAGGATCATGCTCAACAATAATGTAGTGAAATTTAATAATTTCTTTTTGCTCATAAATTTTCCCCTTTTTAAAACTGTATTTATCACTCCTTGTATTGGCGCTTATATATTAAAGAAAAAAGCATATCGTGTTGTTTTAATGAAAACAAATTAGGAGCTTAGTCTATTTATACTAATTTTCCGTTAATTTATAACTGTTTATTAATACTCTTAATCATTTGATAAATCTATAAGTTAATAAAAGATCGTGAAAATTGATTTTTATTCGCATGTAGCGATGACTATATTGGTGAAGAAATCGATATCGAAGTTGAGCTTAATAAATAAAAAAACATGGTGTACATCAAATTGCACACCATGTTTTTACTGTTTAACTCTATTATATAAACGCAGGTCGGCTATAAAATAACTCCTTGCATTCTGCTGATTCCTTCATAGCAGTAATCACTTTTTCTAATGGGTCACTATAAACATGTTGGTAATCTATCTCCTCCAATTTCGGTCGAATCGGATAGGCAAGTTTTTCCGGATTGATGCTAAACTCCGAGGAAATTCCAGCTTTATTTCCACGTGGATCAATCCGAAACCAAATATCTTCTTCCTCTAAATAAATTGCATTTAACCCGTGTAATGCGTAGCCGGATTCTTTTGTTCCATTACGTGTAACCCGTTGATAACAAAAGCCAGCAGGTATATTCATTGCTCTCAAAAAAGCTGCAAGTAAATGAGATTTCGCAAAACAGATACCCTCTTTTTGCTCTAAAGTTTCTGAAGCGGTAATCGTAACTAGAGTGCTATTCAAATCAAAAGAATGCCCAATCTCATCTCTGACAAAATAAAATGCAATTTCTGCAAGTTCTTTTTTTGTTTTTTCCATTCGTTTAAAATCTTCAACCTTTGCTTGAATAATTGGATGACTGTAATCTATAATACTTGTTTCCTCTAGATAAGCTTGTAAATTATTTGTCTTAATATGCAGCACCATCAGAATCACCTCTAACATTGTTTCCATCATTATATAGTTAGGCTAATAAAAGCGCTGTGACTTAAATCAAATCTGAAAAAAGAGTGACTGCATGATCTCTTCTGAATTCCACAAATATGTTTTAGTTGATTGAATTGTCTGGTAAGATTAAGCCAGATAATCGGGACATTAAAAATCATTACAAGGAGAATAGATATGAGTAAAAAAAGCTTAATTCTTTATTCAACTTTGAGTTTAATCATTGGGTTATTTATTCTGCCAGCAATATTAAACTGGCTCGGTCTACCCTCTGGTTCAGACGTATTAGCTTTTATATTTGGTGAACCTAATGTGATAAACAGAATAGTTGTAGCATTGATCGGTATTATACTTCTTTTCTTAGTAACCCGGGGATTTTATAAGGAATATAAAAAAGCATCATAGTCTATGTCAGACTGATGATGCTACTGAAGTCATTCTTCAGCTTTTTCTTTATAGTACTGTTTTTCTTCCTTTGCACTACTAAACGTTTTTTGTGTTGGATAGTGAGCTTTTGCAAGCGAACCACCACTCACATCTTTTACTGTATTAACAACAGTAAACGCATCTTCATCAACCTCACGGATCAATTTTTTTAAATAAAATAATTGCTGTTTTGGAACTGCAACATAAATAAGATTCTCATCGTTTCCATTCCCATCATTTTTACCTTGCAGGATCGTAGTATGGGCACCAAGATTCTCTCTGATAGAACGAGCTATTGATTCACTGTAATCCGAGAATATATGAACGATCTTTTTTGACTCAAAGCCTTCTAAGACATAGTCAGTCACTCGTTTTCCAATAAATAAAGCCACTACAGTGTATAATGTTAAAATTGGACCAATAACTAATATCCCACCTGCAACAACTAAAGCATCTAATACAAAGTTTGTTCCTGTTAGCTCCCAACCAAATTTATAATTAAGCATTTTTGCAATTGTGGATGTTCCACCAATAGTACTTCCCGAACGAAAGATAAAACCAAAACCAACTCCTGTAAACACTCCTGCATAAAGCGCAGCAAGAAGAGGATCCTCCATTGCAGATCCAAAGTCCTCCATTATGAACAGAAAAATTGAAAATAAAGGAACGGCAGCAATCGACTTTATGATCATCGCCTTGGGTAAGTAGCGATAACCAATTAATAAAATGAGTCCATTCAGGGTGAATGTCACCAATGCAGGAGACCAACCTAACCCAAAATAAAGTAAAAGGGATAATCCGGGGATACCGCCCTCTGCGAGCGAGTTAGGCATTGAAAATATTGCTACTGAAAAAGCAAAGAAAAAAGTACCCAACACCATAAGTCCATAATCTTTCATATCGCACTTCCTTTTTCTCTCTCTAAAGTATGAATAACTTATTTACTTGATTTTTAATTGGGTGAAGCTTCCTTGGTGTACGATACTTAATATTCCAGAATATGGTCTTTTCATGCAAATAAAGCAAAGTTCCTTGCATACTCCGGTAACGCAACATACATACTAACCTTCTGAAATATCAAGTTTTTTTGCTAAAACCCATCCATTCAATCCATAGGAGGCAAAAATGATGTAATAAGCATATTTTTCTTCTATTAGCTTACGTTCTAACTCTGTGCTTTCATTATAATCAATCGGCCAACAGTAAGCTTTTTTATCCTCTAGCAAATCCTTATATTTGTAAAAAAACTGCTCAAGGTCTTGTTTCTCTATGTCTAAAATAATACTGCCGTATAGTTGGTCTTCAAACACATGTGTTAATACATCTGAAAAAACAATATTTATCAGTTTACCTTCCTCTGATTGAGTTTGTAGTTTTATAACTTTATTTTTAAGATTTACATTATAGGAAATGATTTTATTATCATGAACACTTAACATATGGCCACGCCCCAAATAATAATTTTATTTCTGTCTTACTATTCCATTATCCTGCTTACGTTAGTTCAGTATCTATAAACAAATAATAACATAATCCCAACGGAATAATTGTAAACTTCTGAAATTAATAACAAAAGAAAAAGACCACCATTTGATGATCTTATTTGTTCTCACTTGTTCAGCTTTTGCAGATCGGTTTAAAAACCTTCCCATTAATAAGAAAGTAATAAAATAATTCAATTTATTATCGAATGATTTCGGATCAATATACCTTGTACATTAAATAAATTTGATTTGTAATATAATCTGAACTAAAATGCATCCCCTTCTTTATCCACCACATGATAATACCTACCAATGAGGCTGTTTTAATCTCAATAGCAACATAATCAGCAGGCAATTCCTCCATGGTATTCTCCCTTCTTGTTTCTACTAACTCCTTTATAAATAAAAACAATTGCTCCTCAAACTGACTTATATTAAATAAAGTAAATAAATGATTCCGTTGGGTATATAAATAATCTAGTAATTGTGTTAGCTGCTGTTTTTCAGATAAATTTTTTGCATGTATTAAAGCAATAATTTTATCTGAAAGCTCATTTAAAATCCCATCGTTTATTTGTGTTAGTAAATCTTGAATATCATGATAATGCAGGTAAAATGTTGTCCTATTTAATCCTGCTTTGGCTGCGACTTTTTGAACTGTTAAATTTGAAATAGTGGAATCCTCGCTTAGAAGAGAAATGACAGCATTTTTAAACATTTCTCTTGAACGAATGATACGAGGATCTTCTTTCTTTTGTATAGACATTTCAAACTCCTTTATAGATTATTATCCGACTTTATCAACATCATATATTTCATATGTCGATTAGTGAACATTTTTAATAAAACTGTTCATGGTCAGGAACGTGTTGTTTTGTTAGTATTAATCTTATCGACACAGTGTTGAGAATGCAAATCTAAATATAAAGATTTTTTTCTTTCATTAAGGAGGATCAAGGAATGGCAGATTTTGTGAGGATAAAATCAATAGATTTAGAAAATGCAGGCGTATGTAGCTTGTCCCAAGTATGATGTTCCAAATGTGATTACAGGGAAAGCAAAGTTAAAAAGTCAAGCAATGATAGAAATGGAGTTTATTTGTGGAAAACGAGAGAAAAGAAATAAAAAAAGGAATATTATTATTTGTACTCATATCGGGTTGTTTTTTATCGGTATTGAATCAAACATTGTTAAATGTGGCATTAAGTAATTTAATGGATGTATTTGATGTGACAGCCACAACTGTTCAATGGCTTTCAACAGGCTTTCTGCTTGTAAACGGCGTGTTGATTCCAACAACAGCATTTTTAATGAAACGTTTTACGACGAGACAATTATTTATCAGCTCCATGCTGTTTTTATTATTGGGCACCGTTATTTGTGCAATAGCCCCTAACTTTACAATTTTATTAATCGGACGGATGATTCAAGCCGTTGGAGCAGGGATTATCATTCCTCTGATGATGAGTGTGATTCTGTTTATTTACCCCCCTGAAAAAAGAGGTAGTGCAATGGGATTTATTGGGTTTGCTATGATATTTGCCCCTGCCATTGCTCCGTCCTTAGCCGGTTTTATTATTGATTATGTATCATGGCGATGGTTATTTATTGGTTTGGCACCACTTATATTCATTGTTATTTTATTAGCATTAAAGTTTTTAGTGAATGTATCCGAAACAGAAAAATCAAAACTGGATTTCCCCAGTGTGATTTTATCAACTATTGGTTTTGGCTTTATATTATATGGTTTCAGTAGTGCTGGTGATAAAGGCTGGAGTGCTTCGATTGTTATCTTTTCATTAATCATTGGATTGTTGTTTACGATTTTCTTCTGTATTCGCCAAATAAAATCAAAGGATCCAGTATTAAATTTATCAGTATTCAAGTTCAAAGTATTTACTTTAACATCATTACTCAATGTGTTAGTAACCATGATCATGTATGCGGATTTGATCTTATTACCTATATACCTCCAAACGGGTAGAGGTTTTACAGCATTTGAAGCAGGTCTTTTATTATTACCTGGGGCTATCATCAATGCCATGTTGTCTCCAGTCACTGGTAAGTTATATGACAGAATTGGTGCAAAACCATTATTTATTATTGGGCTTTTATTTATGATTCCATCGATGTGGGCTGTAACGGATTTAACAGCTTCGACCTCTTTCATGTATTTAATGATACGTACCATCATTTTACGTATTGGTTTAAGTTTCATTACGATGCCACTCAATACATCTGCATTGAACGCATTACCTAGACAGTTAGGGTCACATGGCTCTGCAGTTGTTAATACTGTACGTCAACTTGCAGGAGCGGTCGGAACAGCTGTAGTGGTAACCATTTATACAGCACAAGTTACGAATCATACATCAGAAATCATGAATGAAAATCCAACGGCTTCTACAGGGAAAATTGAAAGTCTATCTTCTATACTAGGCTCAGGTGATGCTTATTTCTTTATGACGATATTAGCAATTGCCGCACTTCTTTTAACGTTATTTATGCCAAAGAAAAAAGTTGAAAAAGAAAAATCTGCAGCATCTAAATCAGTGTAGGCTGAAATTGGTTTTAGCAGATTTAATGTAAACTTGATGTGATATGATGAAGATACCCTAATAAAAATAGTGTAAAAATAAAACAAGCCCTACATCTGCAGGAATAAGGCTTGTTTTGTCGTTAATGGAGAACTTTATTGAATGTTCCCATACTTCCCTTCGTTCTTAACTTTTAAGCTAGCTTGCCGCCATCTTTGCTAAATTTGATGATTCCTTCTGAAGCTCGGTATGCAAGTGCTGCCAAAGTATGCGTCGCATTGTAACCACTTTGGTGAGGGTATGCTGATCCACCAACAACGAAAACATTATCCGCTTCCCACATTTGCAGGTAATTATTAACAGCAGACGTTTCAGGGTCTGCTCCCATGATAACGCCACCTGTGTTATGTGTCGCTTGATATGTTGTAATGTCATAATGCTCAACGGATTCATTCTCAGAGACATGTGTTGCCCCCATTTCTTGCATGATTTTCTTTGTTTGGTTGTTCAGGAAGTGACCACGTTTACGGTCGGTTTCTGAATAATCAAACGTCATGCGAATAAGTGGATTACCATGCACATCCTTATATGTCGGATCTAAATCCAAATAGTTATTCACATGAGGCATAACTGCGCCATACGTATGAACGTTCAATAAGCGGTTATAGTACTTTAGTGATTGCTTTTTAAATTCCTTACCCCATTTTGGTGTACCAGGAGGAACTTGGTTGTTCTCAATTGGTCTTTTTCCAGGTTGGTTTATGATAACTGTTCCACCATGTAAAAAGTCTAAATCAGTATGATCAAAGTTATCGGCATTAAAATTATCTAATGTTGCACCGAGTCCACCTGACCCAATTGCAGTATTGAACTTGCGATCATCGAAAAATCCATCTGTTCCGACAATTACTTGGTAACAGTAGTTCTTGCCGACCGTACCTCTTCCAGTTTCAGGGTTATAGGGCGTACCAAGATTTGAATTGAGTAACAAGCGATTATTATTAAACGTATAACTTGTTATGGCAACGATTTCAGCGGGTTGTTCAAATCTCTCACCTGTACGCGTATCAACATAAATAACCCCTGTTGCCTTCCCATCTTTGTGTAACACTTCGACAACTTCAGAATGTGGACGAAGGTCAAAATTCCCGGTTTTTAGTGCTGTTGGGACAACGGTAACGTTTGGACTTGCTTTTGCACCGTATTCACAACCGAATCGTTCACAGAATCCTTTCATTTGACAAGCAGCTATCTGCTGACCGTCCGGATTTTTATAGGGTTGTGAGTTGTTAGCAGCTGGTATGATAAAAGGATCCAGCCCCATTTTTTCTGTTGTTTCTTTAAATAAATCAAGCTCCGGACCATGTATCAATGCCGGGTTTGGGAAGGGTTCTGAACGTTCTCCACGAAGAGGCGTCTCGTCAGCAGAAATACCAGCCATTTTATCAAACATCGTATAATATGGCTCCATTTCATCGTAGGTTATTCCCCAATCCTGGATGAGTAGCCCATCCGCAATTTTTCCCTCACCATATCTTTCAATTGTTTTTGACCTAATTTCAAAGTCATATGGGTTATAACGGTCCGTCATCCCATTCCAATGTGTCCCTGCTCCTCCAACACCATTTCCTAACATAAAGGACCCATATTGACGCATTGGTAAAGCACGTTGACTACTTTTATGTCTAAATGTTAACGTTTCTCTCGATAAATCTTGCATCAATTCACCACGTATTGCATAACGAAGCTCATCATGCTTCATAGAAAAGTTTGCCGTTCCACGGTTTGGTCCACGTTCTAATCCGACAACTTTCAGTCCTGCTTTACTTGCCTCAGCAGCTATAATTCCGCCTGTCCAACCTACACCTATCGTTACAACATCTGTTTTAGGCAGTTTCGTAACCATAATCAATACCCCTTTTCCAGCTACTACTATTTTTTCAAAGCTAAACCATTGGCGTACAGCTTTATACTTTTCATTCGAATTTTCTTAGTTAAAAAATGTATTATGAAGACTCTCTGGTTTAATTTCAATGAACTCTTCAGATTCCACCTGTTCGTTTGTATAACTCAATTGAACACCTGGATACTCTTTCATCTTCCAACCTTGCATATCTTTATTCCCACCATAAAGCGGATCCGCATAGGCACCCTCTAAAGTCGACTGACGTAAAATATTAAAAAAGAAGCTTGATTTAATACCAGCTATATCCACTTCATCATTTTCAAGGGCTACTAAGACCTCATCTTGCTTTTCTCCATCTAATGCTGTAAATTTTTCATTAAAGGTTGCTTGACTATACTTTTCTATTGCTTCAATGCCCAGATCATAAACTTGATGGTATTTTAATTGAGATTGATAGCCTAGGTTCGGCTGCTCCTGCCCTTCTCCCAGTCTCACCTCTCCACCAGGGTTATGCTTCCCATCAAAGAAAGGACCTTGCCTATAATCCTTCGCATTGATTCCCCATTTGCCTGCTAATTGGTGATCAATATAGTAAGGAACTCCTAAACCAATCGCACCTGGTCCATTTTCATCTTCCGGAAAAATTCGCTCTGTTGCCTGCCCCAGCAAATCGAAATCCGCTCGATTCGTAAAATATTCTAATGCCTGATCTTGCTGCTCAGGCTCTGTATCTTTTGTCGCTGTATCTCCACCTTTATCATTAAGTCCAATTAAACCGCCTAATGCTCCACCGACAACAACTCCCCCAGCAGCAATTCCGGAATTTTTCAGGAATTTACGTCTTGAGGAACCATTTGCATCAAGTTTTTTTTCATCATGTTCTGACATAAAAATAACCTCCAATAAATGTAATGACATAGTTCTAAAAACTAATTCACTATATTAAAAGATAATATTTGATTTATAATCGAACCAAATAACAAAGCCATATACCTAAATTAACCTACCGTAAAATGACAAGCGCCATTTATTATGTATCAATTGATTTATCAAAATAAACCATTACTATGTTCTATAACCAAGCATAATTTCTATAGTTTTGTATAATACAATGGCTACTAAAGTAGAGGACTTCTAAATTAAAGTTTTGTCTTAATTAAAGAAACAGCTATCATTATGAGTATGCTATCCCCCTAAAAATTTGTATGCGGTTACATTATACGAATTCCATAATCCCTTCATCCATTCCGTCAACATAAGTATTACCACTTGGTATTGTTGTTATACAATAATTCTGCTGCTTAGTTCAATATTTATACAACACAAATGCCTAACACTTTATTTGTAAATTTCTGAAATTAGCAATAAAAGAAAAAGACCATCCTCAGATGATCTCGGTTGTACAAGTTTTGCACCCGTTAGTGCAATACAAAAGTATTTAATAAATTAATTTCTTAGTTAACTGACTTTATTAACTCTAAAGCCTTCTCCATATATTCATCCCTTTCATTCAGCATGCCATCCATAGTTCTTGTAACTATATCTGTTGGCTGAATTCCCACCATGTGGGATAAGCACTAGCTACTTCAATAAGCCCTTTTTCATTTAAAAAAAGATTGTTTTAACAGCAAAATTCAACAACAGAATGTTTAATTAACCAAAATGTAAAAAAACCAATCACATCAACAGGGAATAAATAGACAAATAAAGTTTCACATTGTCACAGACCAAAACCCTTGATATGAATGGTTCTTTTTTAGAAGTAAGAAATCACTTTATACTACTGGATATAAACATGGAAGCATCTTGATTCATAAAAATACGATTTCCATGATAAAATGTCTTAATTTCAGTTGATTTAAATCCAACTTCGGATAATCCTTTTTTCAGTTCTTCATGCGAAAAACCGTTATGAACTTTTGGATGATTTATTTTATCATTTTTGTCAAAATCAATAATAATAAGCTTGCCATCATTATTTAAAATGTTGAATAATACTTGTGAAATTTTTTTAGTATCGGGAATATGAAGAAGGACTAGTGACATTAAAACGATGTCTGCCTTAAGTTCAGGAGTTTCTTGAGCTTGAGTAAAATCTGAATAAAGTATTTTTGAATTGGTAATTCCTTTGTTTGAGATTTTAACTTTCGCAACTTCCAACATCTGTTCAGATGAATCTACCAACAAAATAGAGTCCATTAAATCTGATAACTCTAAACTAACCAGACCCGTACCACTTCCATAGTCGATTAAAGATTTTGATTTACTATTTTGTAATTCCTGTCTTACTTCCTTAACTATAACTTTAGCTAATGCCATTCTTTCTTCTGTATCATATCTTTTTGCCAGCTGTTCAAAAACGTTATTTTCCAATACTCCACTCCCTATTTATTTAAATTTTAAAGCTACATAGTGATCATTATAACAAAATCAAAACCTTAAGGCACGAATCTCCTATTCAACGTAAGCGTCAAATACTTCCCACATTTTAATAGTAAGACATCCGTGTGATAATCTTCTTAGAAATCATTTGGGAGGTTATACGATGACTCTTACAGACAAAAGGTTAGAATGGAAAGCGCGGTATGAT
>NZ_NPOA01000102.1 GCF_002287375.1 Virgibacillus profundi
GGCTACGGACTACAAGGGTATCTAATCCTGTTTGATACCCACACTTTCGAGCATCAGCGTCAGTTACACTCCAGCGAGCTGCCTTCGCAATCGGTGTTCTTTGACATATCTAAGCATTTCACCGCTACACCACGAATTCCGCCTACCTCTACTGTACTCAAGTCTTCCAGTTTCAACTGCAGCGGTTGAGCCGCAAACTTTCACAACTGACTTAAAAATCCGCCTACGCTCCCTTTAAACCCAATGAATCCGGATAACGCTTGGACCCTCCGTATTACCGCGGCTGCTGGCACTCTATGTGGACTACTAGGGTATCTAATTACCGCGGCGGCTGGCACATTAGGCGGACTACTAGGGTATCTAATTACCGCGGCTGCTGGCACTGTTGG
>NZ_NPOA01000103.1 GCF_002287375.1 Virgibacillus profundi
AGTTCCGCTGCGTTCTTCATCGATGCGAGAGCCAAGAGATCCGTTGCTGAAAGTTGTATAAGATTTTATAGGCACAGAGGCCCATTGACGACATTCGGCAACATACTACATGGTTTATGAAAGAAACATAGACTCCAAGGGAGGTCATGGCATGTTGCTGAAGAAAGCTGCACTTGCGTGCTCGCAATCCTCTCGTCCATCCAGTCAGATGATGTCAACAGCCACTCTCAGCCCTTGGGGACTACAAATGATGCACAGGTGGATGAATAGAATCAAGACAAGTGTGCACATACTCCAGGGGAGCCAGCTACAACCCATCAAGTAGTATTCAATAATGATCCTTCCGCTGGTTCACCAACGGAAACCTTGTTACGACTTTTACTTCCACATCGG
>NZ_NPOA01000104.1 GCF_002287375.1 Virgibacillus profundi
AGTTCCGCTGCGTTCTTCATCGATGCGAGAACCAAGAGATCCGTTGCTGAAAGTTGTATGATGATTTACAGGTACAAAGACCCAGTAAAGCAATAGACATTCATAAGACATGCGTTATATAAAGGTGCATAGCTTCCGCATTCAACAATGAAAGAACAAAAGAGCATCAACAAGAAAAGCATAATAAAATGCAAATCTCTAAACTCCCTCATAATTCTCTCAAAAGAACACGACTGCTAGCCAAAGGTGCACAAAGGGGAAAAGTAAAGTGATTGCAAGTGTGCACAATACCCCGCTAAGGGCCAGCAACTACATGCAGGTTCAACTTCAATAATGATCCTTCCGCAGGTTCACCTACGGAAACCTTGTTACGACTTTTACTTCCCGTGAT
>NZ_NPOA01000105.1 GCF_002287375.1 Virgibacillus profundi
AGTTCCGCTGCGTTCTTCATCGATGCGAGAACCAAGAGATCCGTTGCTGAAAGTTTTAACATAATTTGATTTCTCAAAGTATAGTTATCAGACTGCATGACATTTCATCAATACTAGTTTTAAATGGTCTTCTGACAGCCTTACCCCCATCAACAGTTACCCGTCGAGAGCGCTGCCGAAGCAAATATAGAAGTTTCACAAGAGGGTGGACACATTGTCCTCTTCATACACCGAAACCTTTAGGAATCGGCAGCCAGAGTCAAAGTGATGTAGTACCGTGACACCTCAAAGCGGCATTCCTGCAACAATGAGGGCCCCGTGACGTTTTTTAATGATCCTTCCGCAGGTTCACCTACGGAAACCTTGTTACGACTTTTACTTCCCCGTGAT
>NZ_NPOA01000106.1 GCF_002287375.1 Virgibacillus profundi
CGCATACAGAGCGGTAATTCCAGCTCCAATTTGGATGATATTTAAAATTTTATTTTTATTTTTATTATTTGCATTAATCAAAGCTATTGTTCCAAGGTATAGATATGATCAACTTATGAGGTTAGGTTGGAAAATTTTCTTACCTTTTTCTTTAATCTACTTAGTTCTAACGGCAAGTTTTTTATTTTATTTTGATAAGTTACCTAAAGGAAATTTTTAATGAATTTAAGCAGAATATTTAGAACTATATTTCTTGTAGAATTTATTTTTGGATTATATTTGGCAATTAAAGAATTATTCAGAAAATCAAAAACTATTAATTATCCCTTCGAAAAAGGACCGATAAGCCCGCGTATGAGAGGTGAAATTCTTGGATTGTGACGCAATCCG
>NZ_NPOA01000107.1 GCF_002287375.1 Virgibacillus profundi
GTGAAAGCTGCGTTCTTCATCGATGCGAGAGCCAAGAGATCCGTTGCTGAAAGTTGTATTATTGTTTTATAGGCACCAAGGCCTAGTGAATACATTCAAAGACATTCCTACGTTGTATATGAAAGACATAGGCTCAGAGAAGACTTGCGCGTGCATCAAGGCCAGCCATAGCAGCAGGACTATTTCCGAGGAACCAATGAATTGGTTTCCTCGATATTTTCACGCTCATCAGCTCCAGAGTCTACAAAGGGTGCACAGGTGGATGGGGGATAATGACAAGTGTGCACATGCTCCTAGAAGCCAGCGACAACCCATCGAGTTTATTCAATAATGATCCTTCCGCAGGTTCACCTACGGAAACCTTGTTACGACTTTTACTTCCCGTGAT
>NZ_NPOA01000011.1 GCF_002287375.1 Virgibacillus profundi
ATATTGAGTTAGTGGATAGTCATATCAAGTTACCTAAGCTTAAAATGGTAAAGATGAAGCAGCATAGACAGATTCCTGCTAAACATAAAATTAAGTCATGCACTATCTCAATGACTGCGTCAGGGAAGTACTATATTTCAATTTTGACAGAGTATGAGACAGATATAAAAGATAAAGAAATTCAAAGCGTTGTAGGATTAGATTTTGCCATGAATGGTCTATTTGTTGATAGTGAAACAGGTGAGAAAGCCAATTACCCTCGTTTTTATCGACAAATGCTTGATAAATTAGCCATGGAAAACCGGAAACTTTCTCGAAAGAAAAAAGGTTCTTCTAATAGGAATAAACAACGTATCAAAGTGGCTATAATTCAAGAAAAGGTTGCAAATCAACGCAAGAATTTCCTTCATCATAAATCAAGAGAATTAGCGACGAACTTCGATGCGGTTATCATTGAAGATTTGGATATGAGAGGGATGTCGCAAGCACTAAAATTTGGGAAAAGCGTTGCTGACAATGGCTGGGGAATGTTCACCTCTTTTCTACAATACAAACTAAAAGAACAAGGGAAGCAACTTGTCAAAATAGACAAATGGTATCCTTCTACAAAGACGTGTTCGAGTTGTGGTTCAGAAAGAGATATAACATTGTCAGAACGTATCTATCAATGCAAGTGCGGACTACATCTTGATAGAGATTATAACTCCGCGCTGAATATCAAAAAAGAAGGTATTCGCTTATTAGCGACTGCCTAATAAAAATATAAACTTTTGGAACAAGAGGGTTAGCTTGGTCAATTTCGTCAGCTAGTAAAAGTGGCGATTACCCAAGAAGCCCCCACTTCAAGCAATCCCTAGGGGTGGTAAGTGGTGGGTAGTTCACCTATTCTAACCTTGGTTGAATAAATTTATAAAAAGGAGGTAATTCATTTTGAAGCAAGTACTCCTATCGTTTTTTGTAGTAGGCTTTGTATTATTAGCAGGGTGTTCAAATTCTAATGAAATAGTATTTTCGTCGGAAGCTTCTTTTTCTGTTGAAGAAAGATATTACTCTGATGAAAAGGACCATTACTCCCTATTGATTTTAGGAGACGAAAATGTGGGAAAGATAGACTGGTTTGATTGGCAAGAAGAAAATAATATAAGAAATGTAAATACATTTAATTTTGCGAAACTCACTCCTGAGGAGGCTAAAAAACGATTCAAATTCTTAGAGTTAGAAGAACTTCCAGCTTATCTTGCTTTTGATAATAATAATATAGTGCTCCAAACAAATAATGAGGAAGAGTTAATTAAGTTCTTGCAGGATAAGGTACCAGAGTCCTGGAACTATTAGATTTAGGTCATGAACGTGGATGTAGTTAAGACAATATTTTTTAAACGGGTGTGCTTAAAGTGCTTAAGAAAGGTTGTTTGTTAATTGAAAAGCGAGAAGATAGACTTTTATTTTCATAAATTACAACAACAAAGAGAAGCGTTTTATCATAAATTATCTATTAATGAAATTGGCGCCTGGGTAAAACCAAAGCCAGATAAGTGGTCAGTAGGTGAAACGCTGTACCATCTTGTTCTGATGGTTCGTATGTTTAGGCGATTTTCGGGTCTTTATATACCTGTCATGACTCCGGTAGCTCATTTGCGGAAAAACAAAGCTTATCAAACGGAAATACATGATATTTATAAGGAATATAACCAGAAAAAAAGAAAGCCGATGAAAGCTCCATTTGTAATTGACCCACCAGCTGAACTGGAAAATAAAAGGAGTATAGAAGAAATTAAAAAAATGCTTGAAGAGGAAACAAACCAGCTTATTTCTTTAACTAGTCATGTTGATGAGAGGATTGCAGGACAAATCTATTATCCGGATCCAATTGCACATTATCCGAATCTGATTCAGTGTATACATTTACTGGCAATTCATGAAAACCATCATTATAAACTGGTTGAAGAATATTTTGATATGGGTATCTGAATAAGAAAGTCCACAACTTAATTGGAGTAACTAGTTCCGATACTGTGTAGTTTAATCAAACAATATTTTTTAAAAAACAGCCACATTCTCATTTGAAAATGCGGCTGGGGGATATAGTTAATCATCTGTTGTTGTCTTTTTAAAACAAACATACGCAAACAAAGCTGCGCCAATGACCCAAACAGCTATAATACCAAGTGGTAGCCAGGAGCTGGTTTCGTGTATTTCGATTGCCTGCATGACTGGAAATATATCAAAAATTGCCATGACGATACTGTCTTCAGGAAATCCGAGCTGTCCAATCATAGGCGTAAAACCAAACAGAAACATGACTGGCATCAGGTAAACGGATGTTGCAGCAATCGATTTTGAAAATAGTCCAATACCGATGCCAAGCAATAGAAAGAACAAAAACAGCAAGATTAGTCCCATGATGACCCTGAAGTTCAGAAATGGATCAATGCCAATGATCATTAGTGATACAACAAGAGATACGAGCGTTATAAGTCCTGTTACAAGACTTTTACCAATAATGATATCCAAAAACGAAGCAGGTGACTGGATTAGTCCGCGCAATGTCTTCTTCTCATTCTCCTCTGCCATCATGGTCATCATTATAGCTGATGTAACCGCTGAAAAAGTCACCCCGACAATAAAATAGAGCAGAGAAAGCGGAAATTCTCCATCACCCATTCGAGTGTACATTAACGCCAGTGCGACAGGAATCAGCGGCATCGTCAACAGCATCATGTTTTTCATGAAATCTTTGATATCTTTTTCAAAAATGGCACTTATACGTTGAATATTCATTATACCAGCTCCTTTCCAGTCACTTTTAAAAAGATCTGACCAAGTGTTGGATTATCTGTATGCATTGCTTTCACTTGTCCGCTTGCGATCAATTCTCTGACTTGATCGGCTTTCTTCGGTTGATTTTCAATCACCAGTCTTTCGCCTTCAAATGTTTCCACATGAAAAGCATGTGTCGAGTATTTGTAGCGAAGCGCTGCCGGACTGTCCAATTCCTGCAGCTCGCCATTATGCAGAAATGCAACACGGTCACATAATTCATTTGCCTCTTCCATATTATGGGTTGTTAGAAAAATTGTTGTTCCGGCTTCATTCAGCTTCTGAAGCCCGCGGTGAATGTGTACCATATTTCCAGGATCCAAAGCAGATGTCGGTTCATCCAGAAATACCAGCTCGGGCTTATGAATGAGAGCTTTGGCCAGCAGTACACGTTGTTTCATCCCTTTTGACAGCTTCGAGACTGTTTTAGAACGCTCATCATACAAATTTACCTCACGAAGCATCACATCGATTTGATTCAGTGGTGCATTGTATAATTTACAAAATAATTTCAGGTTATCATAGACGGTCAGCCGCTCATACAGTGAGCTGTTATCTGATAATATACCAATCTTGGATTTAAACTCTGATGTTCCAAACTTTGCCGATTCCATACCAAGCACTTTCAAGTCACCAGCAGTTTGAGCCATCTCTCCAGTTAAAATTTTTATAGTAGTTGTTTTGCCAGATCCACTTGGTCCAAGTAGTCCGAAAATCTCACCTTTTTTTACATTGAAACTGACCTGTTTAATGGCGGTATTTTTGCCAAACACTTTTTGCATTCCTGTTACTTCAATTGCATTTTCCAATTGAAAACCTCCTTCGATGAACTGCTTTAATCGTAGCTGATGGGGCTTAAGGATGCAGTCATATTGGAGTGGAATGTATCATAAGTTGAGTGAACTGTACCGGATTTAAGTTAAAAAACTACATGTGAAAGCTGGCTTGTTCCATCTATTCGGGCTGAACTGTACCTATTTCAAGCTGAATTTCTCCTGGATATCCTGAATCTTGGTTCGTGACAGCGGAATGGTTGACTGTATTTTATTATTAATTCTGAGTGAATATGTATTTTTTGACCATGTAATAATTTCACGTACCTTTTGCAGGTTCACGATATAGGACCTATGACAACGATAAAAACCGTAAACCTCCAATTTTTTCTCGATTTCCGCCAGCGTGGAATCCATCGCATAGGCTTCATTATTGATGACAATCATCGCCTTTCCATCCTGGCTTTCGATGTAGTCAATCTCAGGCGGGTCAAAAAGAATCATTTTATCATCTACTTTTGCCGGGATTTTGAATAGATTTACCGTCGCTGGGCTGGTCCGCTCAGAGCTCTTCAATTCGGGTTTGCCTGCGTCCTCTTCATCAATTTCAACTTGCTGTATGCCATTTTGCTGAAGCTTGTATGCATCGTCTCCAAGCAAGAGCGCATGTTCCAGGTTAGATACTAAAATAAGTACAGGTATTTGATGACCCTTTATTTTTTGAAGCATATTGATAAAGGTATTGATTGTCCTGACATCAACACCATGTATCGGTTCACGGAACACTATCGGATTAATACCGCTCATATAATATTTGGCAAAGTAGACACGGCGTGCTTCAGATTCCGAACAGTTATGCAATGGTTTTTTTGCACAGCCTTGCAGATCAAACTGCACAAGAATTTCTGGCAACGGTGTCTGACATCCAAACCATTTATGAAAAAAGGCGATATTGTTCTCCACAGTTAGACGGCTGTATAATCCTTCCTGCTGATCAAAAACCGGGATCTTGGCATTACCGAGGAGAGCTTTCACCAACTCAACCTGCATATCTGTATCACTGTAAATAGCCGTCGCATACGAATCATCGATGGTAAGGGAAAATGAGGGGAGAGACTCACCTTTTATAATCTCCTGATTAATTGTAAAATGTGCCATTCATTCAAACTCCTGTTCAGATTAATTATTATAAAAGTAGTATAACATATGGTGATTCGGCAGGAATTTTTAATAGTGTTAGAAAATCTATTTGGAAAGCAGTATAAATAAGGTAGTTCTAACAGATATATATTACCCAAGATAATGTTTTAACCTTTTCAATCCTATACTTAACGCTTCAACTGACTTTGTTGAGTATATACTATATAAATGGTAAAAAAGGATTTCATTAACTTTTGTCTAATTATAAAGGTAATAGAATCTTTTCCTATGGTGGCGAACAAAGTTTGGGACAAGGAACCTGCCCCTCTGTCCCCCAGAAAGCAGGTGTGACTGATGAATTCTTACCAAACGAATAAACAGGCTGCAAGGCGTTTTCTGCTGGATACACAGCAGCTGCTTTTCCAAGATAAGAATCAGGAGAATTGCTCTACAAAAGAGAAAGCTCTTGAACTGATCCGGAAGCTGGAATGTGTTCAGCTTGACGCAGTTGCTTCAGTTGAACGTAATCAGCATTTGGTACTGGCGGCCCGTATGGACGGCTATCGCCCGGAGATGTTAAATGAGCTACTGGCAGAGAAGGAATTATTTGAGTATTGGGCGAATGCTGCCTGTGCGATTCCAATGGAGGATTATCCGTTATTTGAATCAACCCGCATAAGGTTTCAAAATAAGGTACAGGAAAAAATAGATAAGCTTGGCCCCATTGCAGACGAAGTACTTGAGAGACTACAGGCTGAAGGACCACTGGCGTCACGTGCTTTTCGCACTGAAGACCGTGTGCATGGTGCCTGGGATAACAAGCTTCCGAAAACAAAGGCCACTTCCCATGCCCTAAACCTACTCCTTGATACGGCTGCTATCCGTGTTGTAAGACGGACAAGCAGTGAGCGTTACTTTGATTTGACTGATCAAACAATACCTGGAGAATTGCTGGAGCGAGCTGAACAAATGGATGTAGCTGCTTCAAGTGAGGTACTTATGGAAAAATATTTGCGGGCATATCGTGTATTTGATCTGGGAGATGCCCGACTAGGCTGGCAAAAAATGAGTGCTAAAGAGCGGAGGGAGGCAATCGGAAAACGTGTGGACGCCGGTAGCGTAATCCCGCTGGAAATAGAAGGCATCCGAAGGCAGTATTATATACTGGCAGAGGATCTGAATCAATTGAAAGTACAGGAACTACAATTGCAGGAAGAGCAATTTTCAATGGAAGAGACCCAGATCCGGTTTCTTCCACCATTGGATAATTTGCTCTGGCGTAGGGAGCGGCTAGTGGACCTTTTTGATTTTTACTACAAGTGGGAGGTTTACACTCCAAAAGAAAAACGTCGCTACGGCTATTACGCCATGCCGATTCTTACAGGTGACCGTCTTATTGGCAGGATCGATCCAGGTCTGGACAGGGAAAACCAGCAACTTAACATTCGACTGCTTCAAATAGAGCCTTGGGTGGAAGTCACGCCACGGCTCCTTCGCAATTTAAGAGAGGCACTTGAATCTTTTGCCGCATTTCATCAGGCCAATGATATAGCGGTGGAACGAGCGGTGCAGGAATTAAGGATTTTTTAATGAAAAATGTATAAAACTTCTTACTTAAAAAGGAAATTGGAGGTATTTTATTAATGATCAGCAATATAGGTGACATGCCTCAATTCACAGTCACTCCGGAAAATGCGCTCGTAGATGAAATGATCCGAATTCAGTTAACTGGATGCATCCCTAACAAGGCAGTTACTATTTATGCAGAAATGAATGATGAGGCAAATAGAACATTTACATCCTATGCGGTTTTCGAAGCGGATGACAATGGAACAGTTGATATAAGCAATCAAAAACCGCTAACTGGCTCGTATGATGGTGTAGATGGAATGGGTCTGTTTTGGTCGATGGAATTGAAGAACTCGAAGAAAAAGGTTTTTTTTACAAAAATGGACTCCACACCAATGAAGGTAAAACTCACAGCGAAATTGGAACAGGAAGTGATTGCACAGACAATCCTGAAGCGTTCATTTGCAAGTGAGGATGTTATCAGCCAGAAAGTGACTGAAAAAGGGCTTGTTGGAACGCTTTATCAGCCTTCAACCGCTGGTCCACATCCTGGTGTACTGATTCTTGGTGGATCTGATGGAGGATCACAGGAAAATGCAGCAGCACTTCTGGCTTCACGGGGTTATGCAGCTTTTTCTCTAGCCTATTTTGGAGTGGAAAACCGTCCTAAGGATTTAGTTAATATCCCGCTGGAATATTTTGAAACTGCCATTCATTGGCTTCAGCAGAAATCTGAGGTGAACGAAGAAAAGATTGCGGTAATCGGCTTCTCCCGGGGTGGTGAGCTAGCACTTTTACTAGGTGCAAAGTTTTCGCAAATCAAATCGGTTATTGCTGGCTCGCCAAGTGCTGTCATTACACCAGGCATGCGCAACAATATTTTTTCACCTGATCCTTCCTGGACATACGGTGGGGAAGTTTTGACATATTTAAAATTTGCATATCGCCCTTCCAGCATGCTGGGCATGTTCGCTAGCTGGATTGCCCGCCGCCCGGCTTCTTTTCTATCGATTTGGAAGAATACATTAAAAAATAGAAAGAAAGTTGAAGTAGCACGTATTCCTGTTGAGGATATTCAAGCTCCCGTTATGCTTCTGTCAGGTGGGGATGATCAATTATGGCCCTCCACTACATTTGCAAATCTTGTCATGGAGCGTCTTTCTAAGGAGGATCGCCCTTACAATGATGTCCATGTAAACTATGAAAATGCCGGACATTTTCTCTGTTTTCCGTATAGCCTGCCTAATCTCCCGTCAAATGTGCTGATGGAGGTAGGCGGAGGAATGACAATGACGTTTGGGGGGAGTCGAGAAGCAAATGCTTCGGCAGCATCGGAGTCATGGCCTGAAATGCTGCGTTTTCTGGAGGAGTCATTGAAACTTGATTTACTTTCAGTCAACATAAAATGATATACTCACGTAAATCTGTAATAAGAAGGATTTAGACTTTTTTCAAAAGGAACATAGGTATATCGTATTCGGTTTTCTCCCTCCATTACTTTAAAGCATGAAAGCAATGGAGGCTGGCACCGATTGATTCTTCTGATGACTTTAATAAAAAAACTACTCATTCTGTGACCTTTCATAAAAAATCTCAAACATCATAAAGTTGCCTATGAAATCCCCATAAACATTATGAAATTGAGTTTTTAATGTTCTTCTTGATTCAGCTTTTCCTGATTTTATTTCAGCAATGGATTCCTCTAATAATAGTAAACTCTCTATGCTATCAACTAAATATTGTCTTTGTTCACTTGAATAATCCCCTCGGGCAACAAGGTTCAATAAAGTGTTTCTTGTATTCTTTACCTCAAATAATATATTGCTTAAATCTTCTTTTTTCATATTTACGGGATCCTTACTGATTAACCATTCTTGCTCAAACAATGGAAGTACATATTGTGTTCGGTCAATTGTCAAATCTATCGTTTTATCAGTTGTTAACCCCTCCAAAGCTTTTTCATATGAACTTTTAAATTCTGTTAAATCATTAATATATCCATCGACAATGACAGGGTCAGGTGTGTAAGAATAACTTTTGTGAACACTGAAAAAAGAATAAGGATAAAACCAAGTCATTATCAGAATAAAAATTACAATAGACACAAGGAAACCTGTCATGATTCTTTTTGTTGTATTAGTCACATTCAATCCCCCAACTTCTTAATTAATAATGCTGCTCCCGTAATTAACTGTTAGGAAAATAAATCTTCCTGAAAATTGCACCGTATTTCGTATTGCTTTTTGTTATCAGAATAAAATATTAAAAATTCCATAAATCTATAACCCCATTATTAATATACTTCGATATTTTGCGGAAATTCCTGTTTATTCAATACGCTTGTTACGATATGATAGTTCCAAGCTTGTTGAATTATTCTCTGTACAGTAACTAATTCGACATTCTTTTTATAATACCTGCAATATCAGTAACCCGCTGTCATTAGTGGAATATGAGATAATATTTCCGAGACGACGTGGCATGGTGTGGTCGTATCCTGTTTTATTTCAAAAAAATCAATTTAAACATTGATATTACTTCATTTTAAATGGTACTTGTATTTTCTTCCCATAAACTGAACATTATATGAATAATGTTTAGGTCTGAGCTTTCTAATTGACTAAAGGAAAATAAAGGAGTAATATTATATGTAATTCAGATATATTTAATTAAGTATATATGAGTTATGTATTCTAAATTAAATTAAAATAGTAAAGGGGAGCTCATCATGGAAAAACTCAAAAATAAAGTCGCAATAATTACTGGAGCAGCACAAGGAATGGGTGCTATGCATGCCCGTAAATTTGTTGAAGAAGGTGCAAAAGTTGCCATTACTGATATTAACCTGGAAGCTGCTGCAAAATTAGCAGACGAGCTTGGTAAAAATGCTATTGCATTAAAACTTGATGTTTCAAAAGCGGATAATTGGTCAGAAGTTATAGAAAAAACAGAGGAAAAATTCGGATTAGTTACAGTATTAGTCAATAATGCTGGAGTTGGTATTTTTAAACCACTGGAAGAACTAACTGAAGAGGATTTCAGATTAACATTTGAAATTGACGAATTGGGTGTCTTCTTGGGTATGAAAGCCGCATTACCATCAATGAAGGAAGCAAAAGTTGGGTCAATCGTAAATATCTCATCAGTTGACGGTCTGGTAAGTGCTCCAACAGCAATTGCTTACAGTGCATCAAAACATGCTGTTACAGGGATGACTAAGGGTGCTGCAGCTGAACTTGGCCAGTTTAACATTCGTGTTAACTCTGTACATCCTGGAGTAATTGAATCACCAATGGCTGAACAAGGTGATGTAGCTGAATATATTAAACAACTTGAAAAAGACATTCCTTTAAGAAGAAGAGCAAAAGTAGAAGAAGTTTCAAATCTGGTTATTTATCTTGCTTCGGAAGATTCAAGTTATTCAACTGGATCGCAATTCGTTGTTGATGGTGGTATGATTTCTGATTTGTAATCACCTTATTTATTTTAAATAGTGAAAATCCAAATTTCTCAGTATTAACTTAGAGGAATTTGGATTTTTTTATGTATACTTTCCCTTAACTTCCATACATCGAAGTAATTCTTGAGTTAAAAGTAAATCTCTCTATAGATGTATTGCTTTTCTTGCCAATTTATCTGCATTACCATTTTTCTTTTCAGGAATCCATTTGATAAAAAAGTGAGGAAAATGATCAGCTTCTTCATTTATTTTTTCAAGGAGGGGAAGAAATGTTTTGTTTTTCGTATAACCCTTTTCAATGACGTCTACAACTACTCTTGAATCTGAACGAAAGGATAATATTTCGGCAGGAAAATGCCTCCTGCAGATCCCTAGTGCTTTGATAACTGCATGAAACTCCGCTTCATGATTAGATAATATCCCGAGTGGAAATGAATATTCATGCGTACGACCGCCCGTCTTTATATAAATACCGGCACCACTTAGGCCGGGATTCCCACTTGAAGCTCCATCTGTATATACTTCTATCAAATTTGTAACACTCCTATAATATAATCTTAATCCTAGTATAACTGAAAATAAGAAGTAGCAAAACCTTCCCTGTTTTATCTTAAAAATGGTCAATTGTACTTACAATAGGTGACATGTGGATAAAATAATGGCAAAATAGGAAGGAGAACATGTTTTCAGGGGTGTAAAACAATGAAGCCGAGACTCGTACAAGAACAGACACTTAAACAGAAAATGAATCAATCACTACTTCAGGCCATTCATATTCTGCAATTTTCGAGTGTTGAGTTAATTGAATACATCCAGGAGATCTCCAAGGAAAATCCATTGATTGAAGAAGTAAATTATGATTATGATATTGCACAGTACAAATCTTCACAATCCAATCAGACTTCTATTGGAGAGATAAACCAAGCTGAACTAACCATGTATGATCATTTAAAAAATCAACTATATACATTGGATATTCCTGAGGATATCAAACCAATCGTTAATTATGGGATTGATTCATTAAATGAAGACGGGTATTTAACAATTGACATGGAGCTCTGGGCAGCTGAGTTTGATGCGGAAATGGAAACTGTTGAACAAGCATTACATATGATTCAATCACTGGACCCGATTGGTATTGGTGCAAGGAACCTGACTGAAAGTATTATCTTACAATTGAAAGCGCAAGATCACCATGATCAATTTATAGAAAATCTGCTCACAGAACATTTAGAATGGATCGCTGAAGAAAATATTGCCGAGATAGCCGATCATTATAGTATCACCGAAGAACATGCCGAGCGGCTCATTGGCCATATTAAATCTTGTCATCCAAAGCCTGGACAGCTTTTGGCAGAAAATAAAGCTGAATACATCATACCAGAGGCATCTATTTATAAGGAAGAAGGAAAGTGGAAAATCTCCTTTTATAAGTGGAATTCGCCAACGATTGAAATTAATCAGGCATATGCCGGCATCAAAGATTTCGAAAAAGAAGCAGCAGATTATTTGAAGGAAAAATATAAGCAAATCAATTGGCTAAATCAGGCTATTTCCTATCGTACTAATACATTGGAGCTGGTTATAAGGAAAATAGTTGAAAAGCAATATATGTTTTTTGAGCATGGAACCTTTATGCTGCAGCCATTGACTTTACGCGAAATTGCTGTTGACCTTGATTTGCATATTTCCACAATCAGCCGAGCAATTAACCATAAATATGTACAGACAAAAAACGGCGTCCTGCCGATCAAGTTTTTTCTGCAATCAGGAATTAGGCAGGAAAATGGCAAGCAGACTGCAGCTTTTGCAATAAAGCAGCTGATCGTTGAAATGATTCAACATGAAGAAGCGCCCTTATCAGATGAAGCAATAAAAAAGAAATTAAATGATGAGTTTGGGATTACAATAGCCCGCCGTACTGTCATGAAATACCGCGAACAATTAAATATTCCCTCATCCTGGAAAAGAAAGAAGTGAAGGAAGCCATGTTAAAAGTTATTTTTTATACGAAAGAAGTATGTTCATTATGTGATGATGCAAAGGCGTTATTATTAATGCTTCAGCATGATTATCCCTTTGAACTGGAAGAACGTGATATTTATACAAATGATGCCTGGCTTGAGGAATACCAGCTATTGATCCCGTTTGTCAAAATAAATGATACGACACTGGATTGTGAACAAGTTAATATAGTTTCATTGGAAGAAGCTTTGAAGGAGAATGTGTAAAAAATTTGGTGATGCTATAAATTTCTTATACGAAAGCCGTACCCATTAGTCGATACGGCTATTTCTTTTTCAAGAAAGGATAAGAGAATACTAATCCTAGCAAATATAAAACTACTAAAAAATAAACGGGAAGTAAATGTATAAAAGTTGTATATCCAACGTATATATGTGTTCCAATTCCCGCGATAAACGCAGGTAATGCTCCTATAGCAAGTGTATTCCAAATCCAGCGTTCCCCTTTTCTAAAACCCCATAGTGAAAGCATTAGAACAAGCAAACCAACACTTACAAGGGCACTGCCAAATCCTGCTCGGTCATGTGCGATAACAGGAATCAAATTTTCATTAATACTGTCTAACATCCCTGGGGTCATACATAAGAAGCTTAAGTCAGTTGACACAAAAACTGTGGATACACCTATTGTCGAAATAACTATACCGCCAACGACGATCAAAAATCCTAGCATAATAAACATGAGCTGTCCATAGAGTCCGTATCGCCACGCTTTATCATTCTTTCCATGACTGGAATATGGGGTTTCTTTAACACTTTTACCTTCCTTAAAGCTAAAATAATATATTGGCAATAAGAAGAGCCAAAACAAACCATGAAGCCAATCAAAGTAACCAAAGCCGATAAAAAGTAAAATCCCAAGAAATCCTACAATTGCTGCACTGTGGAATGCAACCTTAGCCCAATGCATGCCATGTTTAATCCCGTGTCGTGCAAGCTGGATATACAATATTCCTCCAGATATCATCGTTCCAGCCAGCGCCATTCTATCATGTGACATAAATGATAAAATAAGTGGATTTACCTGTAGAATTTCAGCTCTTGTTAACCCGATAAAAGTTTCATCATATGGGAGTATAATACTTGTAAACGCAAAATATAAGGCTACGATTCCTCCGATTAGGATGGAAAGGCCGAATAAAAACGACCAGAACCAGTTTTGGTTTTTAATAGGTTGGACTTCTTCATACAATAATCGTTCATGTATTCGCTTTGGTAACCCTGGTCCAGCTTTCACGTAGCCATCTGTTAGCATTAACAAATCCGCACCAGCACGAAATAAAGCATAAGCGTCCTCTGGTGTCTCCACACCACCAGAAGTGATAAGCCTTAGCTCTGGATAAAGATCCTTAACCTGTTTAACCGTTTTAGTTAGACACATATTTGCATTTGTAGCCTCATACCAATAGCTGCCCTCCGTTTGACGGGGAGCATTTACGACTATGCCGCCAATACATGTAGGCTGTATGATTTCCTCCATTTTGAATTCTTTATTGTGAATTTCTTCAGTAGATAAAGATACATAAAAAGGACGCTCTAACCCTATAAGATTATCTTCCTGACATGAGTTAATTTGCCCATTTGTTCCGATAAACCCATCCACAAAAGGTGTTAAATGTTGCACAATTATGTCCAATTCATTTCTTTTTATCTGTTCATCTATCCTGGCCAATATGGGAATTTGGATATTCAGCTTAGTTAATTTTTTAATCGCTAGTTTAAGAGGAACCTTCTCCTGATAATTGGAAAACAGAATATGACTCTCTGACTTTTTTGGTTCTCTTTGTTCTTTTGGTTCGTTTAAGACGATGGGCCCAATTTCTACAAATCCGAAGCCTAACTCCTGGAAGGCGTTAACACCTGACAAATTAGGATCAATATGACCACTTAACCCAATTGGGGAAGGAAATTTCATATGATTCATTTCTTTTTGAAATTCCAGTGGGGGTTTTATATGTCCCAAAAACCCAATAATATGTCTGCCACCAGGAATAGATGCAATTGTGCTCATGGATTTATGTATAAACTCTCGGCTTGTTTTCGGACTTATTTTATCTAATAAAAGTTTCTTTAATGGATGATAAGACCAATCTGGCATAAACAACACCTTCTTCATATTAAAATGGTCTACAGCTATTCCTTCATTGTATAGCTCTCGACTATATTCCCACTTTCATTTTACCATGCTTATCTACAGAGGATAAACTATCTTTTTCTGATGTTTTATTAAGATAAAAAGGTGATAAGTAAATTGATTTGATTTATAATGAGATTATAATACTAAATGGGAGGTTAATCTTAAATTGAATTAGAAAAATAAATAAAAGGATTGAAATAATGAAAAACATCTTATTCTTTACCCTTGGTTTTATATCATTCGGAATAGGTATTGCAGGTATTGTGTTACCTGTGCTGCCAGGCGGTCCGTTTCTTTTATTCGCATCTTTTTGCTTTGCCAAAAGCTCCAAACGCATCGATAAATGGTTTAAAAGTACCTGGGTATACGAAAAATACATCGTAGGATTTCGCCAAAAAAGAGGTATGCTACTTAAAGAGAAAATCCGGATTAATTTAATTGCTGATTTTTTTATCTTGTTTTCAGTATTTTTTGTGGATATCCTTATCGTGCAAATTCTCCTTGTGGCACTCGCCCTCTACAAACATTACTATTTCATTAAAAAAATTAAGACGATTAAAGCGTAAGTAAGAAGAAAATATGAAGCATTTCGAATAAGGTGTTTTTATAAGTTCGCTGTTATACAGCATATAAATATTTAACACATGCAAATAAATTGAATAATATTTGTACTATGCTATAATTAATTTGTAAGAAAGCTTATTTTTTTATCCTAACTGGGACATAATATAACCATCCGGGACTTTTCGTGTCCATCGAATAGGAGTCTTTTCATGAGAGCTTTAATTGATTTGCAGAAAAAACTAGTACCTGACCTTTTGGAAGTTATGCAGCAGAGGTATTCTATTTTGCATAGTGTAGATCTTTTTCAGCCAATTGGCAGGAGGGGACTTGCAGAGAATGCAAATTTAACAGAACGCAATGTGAGAAGTGAGATCGATTTTTTAAATGAACAAGGTCTCATCTTAGTAACGACAAAAGGAATGTATATTACAAAAGAGGGTAAAATAATTCTTGATCAGCTAGCGGAATTTATGAGTGAAATAGCTGGATTAAATGTTTTAGAAAAGCAAATCAAGGATAAATTACATGTGAAGGATATTATTATTGTTCCGGGAAACAGTGATAGATATGAATGGGTAAAACAGGAAATGGGAAAAGCATGTATAGCTTTTTTGAAAAAAGTTATCAAGGCAAATCATACGATTGCTGTAACAGGTGGCACCACAATGGCTGCTGTAGCTGAAGCGATGACACCATTAACCAAAGAAGACAGCTACTTGTTTGTACCTGCACGTGGAGGAATTGGTGAGAAGGCAGAAAATCAGGCAAATACAATTGTTGCTGAAATGGCCAAAGGAGCAAAAGGAGACTATCGTTTGTTATATGTGCCGGATCCGCTAAGTGAATCTGCTTATCAAACGATTATCAACGAGCCAACCATTAATGAAACGTTAAACCAGATTAAAGGTGCTAATGTGATTTTGCACGGGATTGGTGATGCTTTTACAATGGCTGAAAGAAGGAAGACGCCGGAATCCATTGCTAAGAAGCTGAAAGAAAATAAAGCGGTTAGTGAAGCATTTGGATATTATTTTAACGCTATGGGATCTATTGTTCATAAGGTCAGAACAGTTGGTATTCAACTGGAAGATTTAGCTTCGATTGATTATGTCATTACAATAGCTGGTGGAGAATCCAAAGGAAAAGCAATAGCTTCTTATTTTCAGCAGGGCAAAAGTGATCTGCTTATCACAGATGAGGCAGCAGCGAAACAGATTTTAAGGGAAGATCCCTTTAAATAAATTTAAACAAAAATATAAAGTAAAAATTTAGGAGGAATATACATGGCAGTAAAAGTTGGTATTAATGGTTTTGGAAGAATTGGACGTAATGTATTTCGTCAGGCACTTAAGAATAATGAAGTGGAAATTGTAGCAGTAAACGATCTAACAGATGCAAATATGCTTGCACACCTATTAAAATATGATTCAGTTCATGGAAAACTGGAAGAAGAAGTATCTGTAAATGGCTCTAACATCGTTGTAGGTGGTAGTGAAATTAAAGTACTTTCAGAACGTGATCCAGCAAACCTTGGCTGGGGAGATCTTGGAGTAGAAGTAGTTATCGAATCCACTGGTCGTTTTACAAGCGGTGAAGATGCTCAAAAACACATTGAAGCCGGAGCGAAAAAAGTAATTATTTCAGCACCTGCGAAAAACGAAGACTTAACAATCGTTATGGGTGTTAATGATAACCAATACGATCCAAGCAAACACAATATTATTTCCAATGCATCATGTACAACTAACTGTTTAGCACCATTCGCTAAAGTATTGCATGACTCTTTCGGAATTAAACGTGGACTAATGACAACAATCCATTCTTATACAAATGATCAGCAAATTCTGGACCTGCCGCATAAAGACTATCGTCGTGCACGTGCAGCAGCAGAAAATATTATTCCAACAACAACCGGAGCTGCTAAAGCAGTTGGACTGGTACTACCTGAAATTAACGGCAAACTAAACGGTATGGCAGTTCGCGTTCCTACACCGGACGGTTCTCTAGTTGACTTAGTTGCTGAGTTGGATACAAATGTTACAGCTGAAGATGTAAATAAAGCATTTAAAGAAGCTGCAGAAGACCAATTGAAAGGTGTTCTTGAGTATAGTGAAGAGCCACTTGTTTCTACTGACATCGTTGGAAATCCACATTCTTCAATTGTTGATGGATTATCTACAATGGTTATGGAAGACAATATGGTTAAAGTTGTTTCATGGTACGATAACGAAATGGGATATTCATCTCGTTGTGTAGATTTAGCAGTATTTATGAAAGAAAAAGGACTATAGGATTTTATAGCAAGCGGAGGAGGATAACATTCCTCCTCCGCTTTAATTTTATACTTTAAAGGTTCTTAGGCCTTTGATGGGTTATAATGATTAAAAGAATACAATTCAGGGAAAACCTAATATGGTATCTGAGTTACATAAGCCTTAGATTTGGGAGGGTGTACAAATGAATAAAAAAACACTTCAAGACCTTAATGTAGAAGGAAAGAAAGTTTTTTGCCGTGTTGATTTTAATGTACCGATGAAAGATGGGGTAGTTACAGATGATACACGGATCAAAGCAGCATTACCAACAATCAATTATCTATCAGAACAAGGTGCTATAGTTATTTTGGCAAGTCATCTTGGCAGGCCAAAAGGTCAGGTAGTTGAAGAATTACGTCTGGATCCTGTTGCTGAGCGATTAAGTGAATTAATTGGAAAAGATGTAGTGAAAACAGATGCTGTATATGGTAAAGAAGTAAATGAAGCTTTATCTCAAATTAGTGATGGCGATCTATTATTAATTGAAAATGTTCGTTTTGAAGCTGGTGAGGAAAAGAATGATCCGGAATTAGCACAGAGTTTTGCAGATATGGCTGATTTCTTTGTGAATGATGCATTTGGTGCAGCACATCGAGCACATGCATCAACTACAGGTGTTGCAGAAAAATTACCTTCAGCTGCTGGTTGCCTGATGGAAAAGGAAATCGATGTTTTAGGAAAAGCATTGGAAAATCCGGAGCGTCCATTTACCGCAATTATTGGTGGAGCGAAGGTTAAAGATAAAATAAATGTTATTGATAATCTATTGGATAAAGTAGATAACTTAATTATTGGCGGTGGATTAGCGTACACCTTCATCAAAGCACAAGGTCACGAAATTGGTAAGTCCTTATTGGAAGAGGATAAAATTGATCTGGCCAAGGAATTCATGAAAAAGGCAGAGGAAAAGGATGTTAATCTTGTTCTTCCGGTCGATGCAGTTATTGCAGACGATTTTTCCGAAACAGCTAATACAAAAATTGTTCCAATTGATCAAATTCCAGCCGACTGGGAAGCATTGGATATTGGTACACAAACCCGCGAGAAATTCAGTCAGATTGTAGCAGATTCAAAGCTTATCCTTTGGAATGGTCCAATGGGTGTGTTTGAAATGAATGCATTCGCAGGTGGAACAAAAGCTGTAGCTGAAGCTTTGGCAAATACGGATGGCTATTCCATAATCGGTGGCGGAGATTCTGCTGCAGCTGTTGAAAAGTTTGGCTTTGCTGAAGACATGGATCATGTATCCACAGGTGGCGGAGCTTCTCTTGAGTTTATGGAAGGTAAGGTCCTTCCAGGTGTACAAGCTTTAAATAATAAATAAAAATTTTAATGGAGAGGTGATACCATGCGTAAAAAAGTAATTGCAGGAAATTGGAAAATGAATAAAGTATTATCTGAAGCAAATGGTTTTGTTGAAGAAGTAGTTATTAAAGTACCTAAAAGTGACAATGTAGAAGCAATTGTTTGTGCACCATTTCCTTATTTAGCTTCATTGGTTGAAAAATCAAAAGGATCAGATGTGAAAATCAGTGCACAAAATATGCATTTTGAAGATAACGGTGCCTTCACTGGTGAGGTTAGTCCGGTTATGCTTAAAGATATTGGTGTAACACACGTCGTACTGGGACATTCCGAACGCCGTGAATACTTTGCTGAAACAGATGAGACGGTAAACAAGAAAACACATGCAGCATTTAACCATGGATTAACTCCGATTGTATGTGTAGGTGAAACACTTGAGCAGCGTGAAGCAAATGAAACGATGAATCATGTTGGAGATCAAGTGAAAAATGCATTAGAAGGACTATCCAATGAACAAGTGGCAGAAACAATTATTGCTTATGAACCAATTTGGGCAATCGGTACTGGGAAAACAGCATCAAGTGAAGATGCTAATGAGGTCTGCAGTCATATTCGTAACGTTGTAAAAGAAGTATCAACAGTTGAGACAGCAGAAAAAGTAGTTATTCAGTATGGTGGCAGTGTGAAACCGGCGAATATTGAAGAATTACTAACACAATCCGATATCGATGGTGCATTGGTTGGAGGCGCAAGTCTTGAAGCAGAATCCTTCCTGCAGCTTGTGGAGGCAGGTACGAAATGAATCAAAAAAATTTAGCTGCATTAATTATTTTAGACGGATTTGCTTTCCGTGATGAAGTAAGTGGAAATGCAGTCAAGCAAGCAAATACACCGAATTTTGATCGATTATGGAATGAATATGCGCATAGTCAATTAACAGCAAGTGGTGAAGCTGTTGGACTTCCTGAAGGACAAATGGGTAATTCAGAGGTTGGCCATTTAAATATCGGCGCAGGACGCGTGGTCTATCAAAGCTTGACCCGTGTAAATTTATCAATTAAAGAAGGCGACTTTTTTGAAGTGGAAGCATTTCTGAAAACAATCCATCATGCAAAAACGAATGATAAAGCATTACATCTTTTTGGTTTATTATCAGATGGTGGTGTCCACAGCCATATTAATCATTTATTTGCATTACTAAAATTAGCGAAAGATCGTGGACTGGAAAATGTATATGTCCATGCGTTTTTAGATGGTCGTGATGTTGGCCCGCAAACGGCTGGCGATTATATTAAACAAACTGAGGATAAAATGAAGGAATTGGGCATTGGTAAAATCGCTACAGTTTCCGGACGTTATTATTCAATGGATCGTGATAAGCGTTGGGATCGTGTGAAAAAAGCCTATGATGCAATGGTGAATGGTGCTGGTCCGAAATACCAGGAACCAATGGAAGTAATTCATGATTCCTATGAAAATGGAATTTATGATGAGTTCGTAATTCCATCTGTGATTACAGATGAAAATGGCGATCCTGTTGGAAAAGTACAGAATAATGATTCCATTATTTTTTATAACTTCCGTCCCGATCGTGCCATTCAGATCTCTCGTACATTTGCAAACGCAGACTTCCGTGATTTTGACCGTGGAGAGAATGTTCCCAAAGATCTGGATTTTGTTATGCTGACAAGCTTTAGTGAAACAGTTGATGGCTATGTCGCATATGAACCTGCAAATCTAGATAATACCGTTGGTGAAGTACTCGCGCAAAATGGAATGAAGCAATTACGCATCGCGGAAACAGAAAAATATCCACATGTGACATTTTTCATGAGTGGTGGGCGTGAACAGGAATTTCCTGGTGAAAAACGGATATTAATCAACTCACCAAAGGTTGCAACATACGACCTGCAGCCGGAGATGAGTGCATATGAAGTTACTGATGCACTACTTGAGGAGCTTGATTCAGGTCAGCAAAATGCAATTATATTAAACTTTGCAAACCCGGATATGGTTGGACATTCAGGTATGTTAAAACCAACAATTAAGGCAATCGAAACTGTTGATGAATGTCTTGGGAAAATTGTTGATAAGATTGAAGAACTTGGCGGGAATGCGATTATTACAGCTGATCACGGTAACTCAGATGAGGTTGTTACCCTTGAAGGGAATCCGATGACAGCACATACGACGAACCCTGTTCCTGTTATCGTAACGAAAGAAGGTATTGAATTACGTGATGGAGGGAAATTAGCAGATCTATCCCCGACATTGCTTGATTTATTGCAACTGGAAAAACCGAAAGAAATGACCGGGACATCATTAATTAAATAGAAAATTTGACTAAATGGAAGCCCGAGCTTTTCTTATCTGTGAAACCATTATACAATTAAGTGCATAGCCACTAAAAATAAAGGAGAGATTTTAATGCCATATATTACAGACATTTATGCTCGTGAAGTATTGGACTCCCGCGGGAACCCGACAGTAGAGGTAGAAGTATTTACAGAATCAGGTGCATTTGGTGCAGCATTAGTTCCAAGTGGTGCTTCAACAGGTGAATATGAAGCTGTTGAACTGCGTGATGGGGATAAAGAACGCTATTTAGGCAAAGGTGTTCTAAAAGCTGTTCAGAATGTAAATGAAGTAATTGCTCCGGAATTACTTGGCCATGACGTAACTCGTCAAAACATCATTGATAATCTGATGATTGAACTTGATGGGACAGAAAACAAAGGAAATCTGGGTGCAAACGCAATTCTGGGTGTTTCCATGGCAGTAGCTCATGCAGCATCAAGCTATCTTGAGATTCCTTTATATAACTACTTAGGTGGTTTTAATGCTAAGACACTTCCAACACCAATGATGAACATTTTAAATGGTGGGGAACATGCTGACAACAACGTAGATATCCAGGAATTCATGGTAATGCCTGTGGCAGCACCAACATTCCAGGAAGCATTGCGTACAGGTACAGAAATTTTCCATTCATTGAAAAATGTATTGAAATCCAAAGGTCATAACACTGCAGTTGGGGATGAAGGCGGATTTGCTCCAAACCTGGGGTCAAACGAGGAAGCACTTCAAACAATTGTTGAAGCAATTGAAGCAGCCGGCTACAAACCAGGCGAAGAAATAAAACTGGCTATGGATGTTGCCGCATCTGAAATTTATGCTGATGGTAAATACAACCTTAAAGGAGAAGGGGTTGTCCGCACATCTGCAGAAATGGTGGATTGGTATGCTGATATGGTAGAAAAATATCCAATCATATCAATTGAAGATGGACTTGATGAAAACGACTGGGAAGGCTTTAAATTATTGACAGAACGTCTTGGAGATAAAGTGCAATTAGTAGGTGACGACCTATTTGTAACAAACACTGCAAAACTTTCTCAAGGTATTGAGCAAGGCGTAGGAAATTCAATTCTGGTTAAAGTGAATCAAATTGGTACACTTACAGAAACATTTGAAGCAATTGAAATGGCAAAACGTGCTGGCTATACAGCAGTAATCTCACACCGCTCCGGTGAAACAGAGGATGCTACCATTGCCGATATCGCTGTAGCAACAAATGCTGGCCAAATCAAAACAGGTGCACCATCACGTACAGACCGTGTAGCAAAATACAACCAGTTACTACGTATTGAAGACGAACTTGCAGGTATGGGCGAATATGCCGGTGAAACTGCATTTTATAACTTGAAAAAATAAATTTCATAAAACTTTTGATAAGAAGAGGCAGAGTGATCTGTCTCTTTTTGTTTTGGCAGATTGAGACTGCGCACTGCTCCGAAGTGATTTGGGACTGCGATTACTCGCCCTATCAAAAGACTTGTGGTTATCTACCTCGTAGTCGATAGAAAGTGCGACACAGTGAAAATTCATTTGCAAACGCTGGTTGAGAGCAGGGATTCGCTACGGAAACACATTTCACTTTCCGCGGGCGGCTGGTGAGCCTCCTCGTGCTACGCACTCCGGGGTCTCACCTATGCCTTTCCTCCCGCAGGAGTCTTCAATGTGTTTCCTCCGCTGGTATTCCGGTTAATATCGATGAACTGAATTAATAAACAATAAACAAAACATCAAACCACCCCACCAGTTCGGGTGAGAGAAGGGCGGTGACTCCTGCGGGAATAGCACGTGTCCGAAGACCCCGCAGAGTGGGTTTCTCGAGGAGGCTAAGGCCGTGCCCGCGGAAAGCATCCGCCCGGAGCGATCCCGGACGGCAGCAATAGCACATGTTATTGGAATCAATCTCGAGTTACGTCGCACTTTACATCAACTGTGAAGGTTAAAAAGTAACAAATGGTTTCGATGGGGCGAGTAGTGCGCAGTCCCAGTATTTTGGTGAGGTGAACGATGTGCAGTCCCAAAATTTTCATAAAGAGCCGATTACTAATAATACATGAAGCAAATTATCGCCCCAAATGGTATAGGACAAATCAATTGTTTAATATACTGTAAAGAGATCTACCACAGGGGGGATTATTTGGCACAAAAGGTACTGTTATTCGGTGATATAGGAATTGATGATACTGTTGCGCTTATTTATGCTTATCTTAATGAAGATGTTGATGTAGTTGGTGTTGTTGCAGACTATGGAAATATCTCAAGGGAGAATGCTTTGGCTAATATCCGTTATGTGAAAAGTTTATTTAAAGCGGAGGCAACGGAAGATATAAAAATTATATCAGGTGCTGAAATCCCTATGACAGGGGAACTTCCGGAATACGTTCCTGAGATACATGGGGAGTATGGATTGGGGCCAATTATTCCCCCCACCGATGGGATGGAAGACATAAGTGAGAATTTTTTTGAAATAGTTGATATTATAAAGCAATATCAGGATGAATTAATTATTGTTAATATTGGCAGACTGACATCACTTGCTACTATGTTTATTTTGTACCGTGAATTAATGAGTAAGGTAAATGCTTTTTACATTATGGGTGGTGCGTTTTGGGTCCCGGGAAATGTAACGGCAGTGTCTGAAGCAAACTTTCACGGTGACCCTGTAGCAGCTCAAGTGGTTCTTACCTATGCCGAAAATGTTACCATCATTCCTCTGAATGTTACGGAAAAGGCAATTGCTACGCCTCAAATGGTAGACTATATTGATAGTGTTGGAGAAATAGATATAGTGAAGCCGTTAATTGATTATTATTATGATTTTTATAAAAAGAGAAATCCCAATGTTCAAGGGAGTCCACTTCACGATGTTCTGACAGTAATGGCAACCATCCATGAAGATATGTTTACATTTCAAAACTTGCCTGTTGTTATTGTTCAGGGCCAGACAGGTATAGAACGCGGGCAAAGTATTGCAGATTTAAGGCCATATGTTACACTCGCCGAGACAGAAGAAGAGACTGAGGAAGAAGTAAGAAGACATCGCATCGCTTTCAATATGGACTATAAAAAATTCTATACTGATTTCATGACGATCATGACAGGACAGAGGTTTTAATAAAGGGATTTAAGTTTAAGAGTGATAGCAAAATATGCTATCACTCTTTATAGTTTATCGATAAATGTGCTACTCTATTTTTAGAGAGAGGTGAGCACGATCGATATTTTAAAAACAATAAAAGAGCGAAGATCCATACATACATTTAAAGAGCAGGAAGTTGAACCGGAAATAATAAAGGAAATTTTCACATATGGCTCCTATGCCCCCACACATTATATGAAAGAGCCCTGGAATATTAAATTGTATCAGCAGAAGGGGAAGCAGAAATTTGTAGATGCGATTATATCAAGCTATCAGCGGATTGGAATGATAAAAAAAGATAATGATCCAAAGACACTGCATATGATAGAGTCGATGGAAAAGTTTTTATTAGCAATTCCACATCATGCTGTTATATATTTGAAGAGAGAAGATGATCCTGTTCGCTATGAAGAGGAATACGCTGCTGTTTGTGCATTTATCCAAAACACTCAGCTGGCAGCATGGGAGTATGGTGTTGGAATGCTTTGGACAATCACACCATACATGCATGACCCGGAATTTCTACAGGCTATTGGGTTGAATTCTGATGAAATGCAGATTGCAGCAGTTATGCAGATAGGCTATCCGGAAAGAGTACCACGTGATAAAGAAAGAACTCCGATAGAGGAGAAGATGGAAGTTATAGTGGATTAAGGTGAGTCACGCACCAGCCCACACAAACCCGCACCATACGCATAAAAAAGCGCTCAGCCCTCCTCGGACTAAGCGCTCCATACAGTTATTCTGTTAATTCCTTAACAAATTCCACAACTTCCTCTGCAGTTCCCATTGCCAGCATTTTATCTTTATTTGCTGCTAAATTCTTTTTGGAAAGCCCACGTATCTGTGTGCGTGCAGGTAAAACAGAAGTGGCACTCATGCTGAATTCATCCAGTCCAAGTCCGAGAAGAATTGGAATTGCAATTGGATCGCCAGCCATTTCGCCACACATGCCAGCCCATTTATTTTCACTGTGTGCTGCTTCAATAACATTGTTTACCAAGTTCAGAATTGCTGGGTGATATGGCTGGTATAGGTAAGAAACCTGTGTGTTCATACGATCAGCAGCCATTGTATATTGAATCAAATCATTTGTTCCGATACTGAAGAAGTCAACCTCTTTTGCAAATTGTTTTGCAATGACAGCTGTTGATGGAATTTCTACCATTATTCCAACTTCTATATGATCAGAAACCTTCACACCTTCATTTTTTAATGCTTCTTTTTCATCCAATAAAATTGCTTTTGCCTGACGGAATTCTTCAAGTGTCGCAATCATTGGGAACATAATTTTTAAATTACCATGTACACTTGCACGTAGTAGTGCACGTAATTGTGGACGGAAGACATATTCATTTTCCAAACAGAAACGAATAGCACGGAAGCCTAAAAATGGGTTCAGTTCTTTTGGTAAATCCAGATAATCTAATTCTTTATCTCCACCGATATCCAATGTACGTACAACAACAGGTTTATCACCCATTTGTTCCAGTACAGATTTATATGCATCGTATTGCTCGTCCTCTGTAGGTAATTCATTTTTACCCATATATAAAAACTCTGTACGGTACAGCCCGACACCTTCACCACCATTATTTAATACACCTTCAACATCTTCCGGTGTACCAATATTAGCGGCTAATTCAACCTGTTCACCGTCGCCTGAGAAGGTTGGTTCTTCTTTCAGCTTTGCCCATTCTTCTTTTTGCTTGGCAAATTCCTCCTGTTTCCCGCGGTATGTTGTTAGTTCTTCATCAGATGGATCAATTAGTATGATACCTTCATTTCCATCAACAATGACGATTTGATCCTGTGAAACTGATGTAGTGATTTCTTTTGTTCCAACAATTGCCGGAATTTCAAGAGATCTCGCCATAATGGCTGAATGTGATGTACGACCACCAATATCTGTTGCAAAGCCTTTTACAAATTGGCGATTTAATTGTGCTGTGTCAGATGGGGTCAAATCATTTGCAAGCACGATTACTTCTTCGTCAATTAATGCGGGATTCGGAAAAGTTACCCCAAGTAAATGCGCCATTACCCGTTTTGTCACATCCTGAATATCTGCAGCACGTTCGCGCATGTATTCATTATCCATATTTTTAAACATATCGATAAACATATCGGCTACTTCCTGAAGCGCCTCTTCAGCCATTACATTATCGGAGGAAATTTTATCTTTAATAGGATTGATTAGTTCAGGGTCACTCAGGACAAGAAGGTGTGCTGAGAAAATTTCTGCATGCTCATCACCAAGTTCTTTCTTTGTATGTGCTTTAATTTTTTCCAGTTCCTGCTTTGAAATTTCTAAAGCTTTATCTAATCTTTCAATTTCAGTATTTGGATTATCTATAGCTACTTTTTCAAATGTTAAATCTGGTGCAGCCAAATGGTATGCCTTTGCAATGGCAATCCCTGATGATGCTGCGATTCCTTGGATATTCTTCATATGATTATTCCGCCTTTCAAGGTATGAGTTTCAATGATTACACTCCTCATCTATTTTATACGTATTTACAGGTAGATTCAAGGAAAGCACAAGACTTGAAACAAAGAATTCACTTTTAGAAATTATTCTCCATCCACCGATAAATTGCAGTATATACTTCATCTTTATTCAATTCATTTAATAATTCATGACGGCCATCTGTGAAAAGCATTGTTGTAATGTTTTCAAGACCTATCTTTTCATAAAGATTCGCTGTTTTCCAAATCCCTTTTGAATAATTCCCAACTGGATCAGCATCCCCACTTATGATTAATAATGGAAGGTCATTTCGAATGGAGTGATTCAGCTTCTGGTTATTCATGGTTATTAATCCTGACATTAAATCATAGAAAAATCGTGAAGTAGGAATAAATCCCGTGTGCGGATCATCTATATAGATTTGAACTGCTTTTTCATCACCGGATAGCCAGTCAAAGCCTGTGTTTTTTTGTTTGATTTTTTTATTATAAGTACCAAATGCAAGTGAATTCATAAGCTTGGATTCTTTCCTGGGTGGTAGTATTTCTGCTAACTTTTTACCGGCAAGCGATTTTAGTTTTGGAAAATAACCGGTTCCGGACAATATAGCTCCATCAATAGCGCCACTATATTCCTGCAGGTAATTTCTCACCATAAAAGAACCCATACTATGTCCCATCAGAAATATAGGGGTGTGTGGATGATCTAATTTAATTTGCTTCGTGATGGCATATAAATCTTCTGTTGTTTTTGTGAAACCATCTTCTGCGGCAAAATAACCAAGTAATCCTTGTTTTTCACCGGTATTGCCATGTCCCCTGTGATCGTTTCCATAAACGAAAATATCTTTTTCCAATAAATGCTCCGCAAATTCTTTGTAACGATTAATATGCTCAACCATTCCATGAGAAAGCTGTACAATTGCTTTTGGTTTTTCAACCGAAGTGAACCACTTTTTTACATAAATCTCGACGTCATCATCCATCTTCATCCAAAAAGTCTTCTCCATATTATTATCCATCCTATCCTGTACAAAGTCTTACTTATTATGATAAAATTAAATGGTAGAAACGTCCAATTTGTATAAGGTATTATTAAAGTCTAAAAATATAGCTTGCTTTATAAAACAGTATTATGCTAAAGTAACTTATAGGTATTTGTATGTCAGGTTTCTGAGCGAATCACCCTTGAAGCAGAGCTTGCAGGGGTCGAAGCAGGGCATGTGCTTTTCAACGGATCAGGGGGTGTCTTTCGTAATCATGACTAGTTTAGTAAACATATTATTAGTAATTAATTCAATTATAATGATTGTACTGATCTTATTACAATCAGGAGCAAGTGCTGGCCTTTCAGGAGCTATTTCTGGAGGAGCGGAACAATTATTTGGAAAACAAAAAGCACGAGGCTTAGACTTGGTTTTACATCGGGGTACAATAGTTACCGGTGTATTGTTCTTCGTACTTGCTTTTCTAAGTGGATATATCGTTTAATGGAAAATAACCCTTATCACAAAAGCGTGATAAGGGTTTTTAGTTTAAGAAATGATGTACAATCTAAAATAAAGGGTAATTTAAATAGTAGGTAACAGCTAAGGAGATGAACTTTAATGAAAGTAGTACAACCAAAACCTTTTACGTTTGAAGCGGGCCCACGTGCGGTATTATTATTACATGGGTTCACAGGACATTCTGCAGATGTGCGTATGCTTGGGAGATTTTTACAAAAGAAAGGCTATACAAGCCATGCACCGATTTACAGAGGGCATGGACTGCCACCGGAGGAATTAATAAAAGCGAGCCCTGATGAATGGTGGGAAGATGTGCAGACTGCATATCAGCATTTAAAGGAACTTGGCTATGAGGAGATTGCTGTAGCGGGGCTTTCCCTTGGCGGTGTTTTGGGTTTAAAGCTTGCCTATTCTAAAGAAACTAAAGCAATTATTACCATGTGTTCCCCAATGTTTTTTGACAATGAAACACAATTAACGGAAGGGTTTCAATCTTTTTCAAAAGAGTACAAGCAGCTTGAAGGTAAAGACGAAGAGACGATTCAGGCAGAAGTAAAGGAACTTATGGAAAATTCAACAGATGTATTTGAGCACCTGGCTGCATTCATTACAGAGGTGAAAAATGAAATTGATACAATTTACACACCAGCTTTGGTCGTTCAGGCACGTAAAGATGAAATGATCAACACAAAAAGTGCTGATTACATTTACGACAATGTCGAATCAGACGAGAAAGAAATAAAGTGGTATGAAAATTCCGGACATGTGATTACTTTGGATAAAGAAAAGGAACAGTTACATGAAGATATTTTTCAATTCCTTGAAACACTTCACTGGAATGAATGATTATTTTTGGTAAAAAAGTCAACAATAGGAAGGAAAGAGGGTGAGCGAATGATAGATAAGATACGGGAGTTTTTTAAAGAAAATGGAACAAAGCCATTATCTGTGGATGAGCTGGAAGAGGTACTTGAAATAGAGGACGCAGTTGATTTTAAAGAATTAGTAAAAGCTTTAAATGAACTGGAAGACGGTGGAGAACTTGTACGAACAAGAAAAAACCGCTTCGGCCTGCCTGAGAAGATGAACCTGGTCCGTGGCAGGATTCAAATGCATGCAAAAGGTTTTGCATTTTTGATACCAGATGATGAAAACCAGACAGATGTTTATATACATCATTCCGATCTTGCTTCAGCAATGAATAAAGATAAAGTATTAGTTCGTCTGGAAAAGAAAGATGATAATGGGAATCGCCCGGAAGGTACAGTAATTCGGATTCTGGAACGGGCTACATTACAGGTTGTCGGCACATTTGAAGATAATCGGTCTTTTGGATTTGTAATTGCTGATGATAAACGGATTCCAAATGATATTTTCATCCCTAAAAGTATGACAAACGGTGCTGTAAGCGGTCATAAGGTCATTGCACATATTACCAAATATCCTGAAGGCCGAAAAAGTGCTGAAGGGGAAATCATCCATATTCTTGGCCATAAAAATGATCCCGGCATTGATATAATTTCAATTATTCATAAGCACGGAATCAAAATTGACTTTCCTGATGAAGTGCTTGATCAGGCGAAAAACACACCAGAAACTATTTCCGAAGACGAACTGGTTGGTCGCAAAGATTTGCGGGATGAGGTTATCGTTACCATTGACGGTGCAGATGCCAAGGATCTGGATGATGCTGTAATGGTGAAAAAGCTTGATAATGGAAATTATAAACTTGGTGTGTATATTGCTGACGTTAGTTATTATATGGAGCAGGATTCCGCAATGGATAAGGAAGCATATGAACGTGGGACAAGTGTGTATTTGGTGGATAGAGTTATTCCAATGATTCCACATCGACTTTCCAATGGTATTTGTTCATTGAATCCTCATGTGGATCGGCTCACACTTGGTTGTGAAATGGAGATTACATCCGCTGGTGAGGTTGTTAATCACGATATTTTCCAAAGTGTAATTAAAACTACGGAAAGAATGACCTATCATGATGTAAATAAAATATTGGTCGATAAAGATGAGGAATTACGGGACAAGTACAAAGCCCTGGTGCCGATGTTTGAACAAATGGAAAAGCTCGCTTCTGTTTTAAATGGAAAACGAATGGGAAGAGGAGCCATTGATTTCGACTTTAAAGAAGCACAAGTGCTTGTAGATAAAAGTGGAAAGCCTGAAGATGTGGTACTGCGTGAACGGTCAGTTGGAGAGCGGTTAATTGAAGAATTTATGCTGGCAGCCAATGAAACGGTAGCTGAACATATTCACTGGATGGATGTTCCATTCATTCATCGTATCCATGAAGACCCGGATCAGGGAAAACTTCATAGTTTTTTCGAATTTTTAGCAGGACTAGGATATGCAGTTAAAGGAACTGCCAATGAGATACATCCACAGGCATTGCAAAAGGTGATCGAAGAAGTGAAAGAGAAACCTGAAGAAATGATTGTATCCAAGCTTATGCTGCGTTCAATGAAACAAGCAAAATATGATCCGCAAAGTATTGGACACTTTGGTTTAGCGACAGAGTTTTACACACATTTTACTTCGCCAATACGCCGATATCCGGATTTAATTGTTCATCGATTAATTCGAACCTATCTGATAGACAAACAATTGGATAAAAAAACAATCAATCACTGGAAAGAAAATCTCCCTGAGATTGCTAGACATACATCTGAGATGGAGCGCGCTGCTGTGGATGCAGAGCGGGAAACAGATGATTTGAAAAAAGCAGAGTTTATGCAAGATAAAATTGGTGAGGAATACACTGGTGTTATTAGCTCTGTGACAAACTTTGGCTTGTTTGTAGAATTGGAAAATACAATTGAAGGACTTGTTCATGTCAGCCATTTAACAGATGATTATTATCATCATGATGAACGAAGTCATGCCATGATCGGTGAGAGAACAGGCAATATTTACCGGATTGGTGATGAAGTGGAAGTAAGAGTAATTAGTGTAAATACAGATGAGCGCGCTGTTGACTTTGAAATGATCCGTGCTGAGAAGCCGAAGAAAAAACCTAAAAAAGGGAAAGCAAAACAACAACGTAAATAAAATTGAACAAAAAGCGATCCCGAAACCGCTGGTCAGTTATAATAAACTGATCAGCGATTTTTTGGTCGATAAGAAAGTATAAAACTTTCTTATCGACATAAGTGCAACTAGGGCATTCGCCTAAAAGCTTGGCGAATGCAAGTTTTCTAATTAAAATAAAACATGCATCATTTAAAAAACAATGCATATAATTTAATTAAATTAATTTGCCTTAAACCAACTTTATTGTTGACATCTAACTATTTGTTATCTATACTACAAATTAGCTAATATAAAAGTAAGATTAATATAAACAAGTTGCATTTATATATCACATAAATAATATAGAATACATCTACCTCAAATAATCCGGTTTATAGTCAAGAGAGGAGGAGCCGCGCATGACACATGAAGTCATTCTTGCATTTGTATTTACTCTGTTCGCTGGCCTTGCTACAGGGATCGGGAGTTTATTGGCTTTTTTCGCAAAAACAACAAATACGAAATTTTTATCAATTGCCTTAGGATTTTCAGCAGGAGTTATGATTTATGTCTCGTTAATTGATGTTTTTCCGAAAGCACAGGATGCACTAGTTGGAGATCTTGGTGAAGAAGTGGGATACTGGATAACGGTTATCTCATTTTTTGCAGGAATGCTGTTAATTGCTCTAATTGATAAGTTTATTCCTAAAAGCAAGAACCCTCATGAGCTTAAAAAGGTTGAAGATATGAAAAAATCCGAAGCAGCAATAAAAGATCCGGAGCTATTAAAAATGGGTGTCTTTACAGCACTGGCGATTGGTATCCATAACTTTCCAGAAGGTATAGCAACATTCGTATCAACTATTCAGGATCCGGGATTGGGATTGGCAATAGCAATAGCTGTAGCCATTCATAATATACCAGAAGGGATCGCAGTTTCTGTACCCATTTACTATGCAACAAATGATAAAAAGAAAGCTTTTCGTCTTTCATTTTTATCCGGATTGGCTGAACCGGTTGGGGCAGTTGTGGCATTCCTGGTTCTAATGCCATTTTTAAATGATGTTTTATTTGGGGTCATATTTGCGATGGTGGCAGGTATTATGGTATTTATCTCCCTGGATGAATTGCTGCCAGCAGCGAAAAAATATGATGAGACACATCTCTCCATATACGGAGTAATTGGTGGGATGGCTGTGATGGCTTTAAGCCTATTGTTAATTATTTAGAGGATTGTTGTCCTTTTTTAATTGGAATAGCTGCAGGAAGTTTGGTAAAATAGAGTTCCATGTAAGCAATAGGAGGAAGTCGTATGCCAAAAGGACACGGAAAATCAATCGCACAAAATAAAAGAGCATCCCATGATTATTCTATAGAAGAAACATATGAAGCTGGAATTGTACTCCAGGGAACGGAGATTAAATCACTGCGAAATGGTCGGGTGAATATAAAAGATTCCCATGCCAGAATTGATCGGGGAGAAATTAAATTGATCAATCTGCACATTGCAGAATACGAACAGGGAAATCGTTATAATCATGATCCAACCCGTACCCGTAAGCTCCTTTTGCATCGGAAGGAAATTGATAAATTAATCGGCCTGACACAGCAACAAGGCTATGCACTTGTACCACTTAAAATATATATTAAAAATGGATATGCCAAAGTTTTACTCGGGCTGGGCAAAGGGAAAAAGAAATACGATAAGCGTGAAGATCTCAAACGTAAACAAATGAAACGTGATGTGGATAGAGCCATTAAGGATCATTTGAAATAGGAATTTGTAAAACCTTCCAGCCCTTGATTATAGTGAGATTTCTGGTATAATAGGAAATGTTCAGTAAGAGATGAACTTTAATAAATGCTCAGTTACCACCGAGCGTTACTCATTTTATATGGGGGCGTTACGGATTCGACAGGGATAGATTGAGCTCAGGTTGCGCGTCGAGGCTACGGCTCGTTAAACGTTACTCGCCTAATAACTGGCAAAACTAATAATCAACCTGCTTTAGCAGCTGCGTAAGTAGCCTAAAGCGATCCTTCCTGCTTTCGCCCGTGAAGCAGTACTGAAGGGTCTCAAATGAAGCGGGCTATTTGCGGCAATCCACCGTCTGAGGATGGTCGCTGAATTTAATCAGACTAGCTACTCCAAAGCCTGTTGGTAGGCCTAGAGGTTAGCGAATGATAATATACCAACTATGCGTGTAGAAGCCTGAGTGGCGATATCTCTGGACGTGGGTTCGATTCCCACCGTCTCCACCAATACATAAGTTGGTGGTTTTTTTATTAATTTTATGCTCCATTTTTTAAGAGATATATGTTTCTGGAATTTAAAGTAAAGTGTTATTCTAGATTGAATGAACTAAATTACACCGCTTTAGATAAAAGTTGTCGCATCTTTTGGTCTGTGTATGGAGTGAATTGCCAATAAAATCGAATTTTCATTATTGTGTTACAGTCGACCCTTAATAGATGCGTGGATTGAAAAAAGATATAGTCAGTGCCATGACGAAAGCATGGAATAGCATGTCCCACCGTCTCCACCAATACATATGTTGGTGGTTTTTTTGTGTTTATGGTTCCTTATATAAGCGCAAACCACTGATTTGAGATATTTTAAACAGACTGTCATATGTGTTTAAGTAAGTGGAAGTAGAAATCAGGATTAAAATGATGTAGTGTTTTAGCAATGTGATTAATTCCGGTTTTTATATGATAAATATTCTAAAAATCTCTTGGACGCAAGGGAAAGTGACTTTTGCTCTCTCATAGCAATACCAAAATTTCTAAAAGCAGGAACTTCAAGCTCTTTTGCTATAATTTTGTAAGGAATACGCTGTAAAATCAATTCTGGTAATATACTGATTCCTAGCCCGTTTTCCACCATAGACATAATTGCATAGTCATCCCATGTTGTAAAATGAACTTGCGGTGAAATATGGTGCATCTTAAAAATTTCAGAGATTTCTGCTTTTGCTCCCTTTTCCAATAGCATAAACGGATTGTTCAATAAGTCGTTGATTGGAAATTTTTCGTAATTAGCAAGCGGATGATCTTGTGGAAGCACTACCAGCAAACGGTCTTGATCCAAAAAGATAGTTTCAAGTTCTGCTTTTGAGGGTAGCCGCACAAATCCGAAGTCAACACGACCATCTAAAATCCAGCTTTCAATTTCTGTATAATCTCCAAGTAGAAGTTCAAAATCTATCTTTGGGTAGTCCTTCTTAAAAATCTTAATCATGTTAGGAAGCCAGTGGGTTGCTACACTGGAAAATGTCCCAATACGAATCATACCAGACTGCATATCGTGTAACTCTCCAATCTGTGTCGTTAAGATTCCATGCTCATTACAAATTCGCTTTAATTGTGGCAGTAACTTTAACCCATCCGAGGTTAAACTGATACCGGCACTTCCTCTTTCAAAAAGGAAAACCCCCCATTCTTTTTCTAAATCGTTAACCATACGGCTGATCCCAGACTGTGTATAGTCCAAACTTTGAGCAGCTTTTGTAAAGCTACCCAATTCTGCAGCTTTGACAAATGCCATATATTTTTGAATATTCATATCTCTTTTCCTTCCTCATCTGGTTTTATCATGCACACCATGACAAACATTCGTTTTTGTAATATATATGAATATGATATGTTATTACTAATAAGAATTCAAGTTGGAAAAGGCACCAGACAGCTATAAGTTTCGGATATATGAAGGTTAAAATAAAGCAGATTGTAAATGATTTCCTGCCATATGAAAAGCACATTCCTACTATAATTGAAATGTAAAACATCGGAAAAATGGTGATTAAAGTGAAAGGTGGATATTTCAAATATATAGCTGCATTGATCCTGTTCGGCTCCAACGGAATTGTTGCAAGTTATATTTTATTGAACAGCTATGAAATTGTTTATTTGCGTACTTTGATTGGTAGTATATTTTTGATTATAGTATTTGCATTGTCTAAGCAGAAGGTACAGTTTTGGAAAAACAAATCACATTTTTTGTTTTTAGTGATCTCTGGAGTAGCGATGGGTGTAAGCTGGATACTTTTATATGAAGCTTTCGCACAAATTGGTGTAAGCATTGCAACCCTTGCTTATTATTGCGGGCCTGTGATCGTCATGGTCCTTTCTCCCTTTATATTCAAGGAAAAGATGACTGGCGGCAAACTACTCGGATTTCTAGCTGTAATAATTGGAATGCTCTTTGTAAACGGGCAAGCTTTGTCACAGGAAGGAACTTCTTGGGGATTGATTTTTGGAATATTATCAGCATTCATGTATGCCATTATGGTGATTTTTAATAAAAAAGCAAAAAGCATAACAGGACTTGAAAATGCTATGTGCCAGTTAACTATGAGCTTTATAACGGTTGCAATTTTTATAGGTTTGAAGCAGGGATTTTCAGTAAACATTACACAAGGAAATCTAATACCAGTACTGCTACTAGGCATTGTATGTACTGGAATGGGCTGCTATTTTTATTTTTCTTCCATTGGTGGTTTGCCCGTGCAGACAGTTTCAATCCTCGGATATTTGGAGCCGTTTTCGGCATTGATTTTTTCAGCGGCCATTTTAGGAGAAAAGTTAAGCCTTGTGCAAATAGTCGGAGCTGTGTTGATTTTAGGAGGTGCAGCAATTGGAGAATTGTATCGGTCGAGAAAAAATAAGCTTAGGGAAGAAGAGGTTAAAATGGTATTGTGAAGGAGTAATAAGATCTGGGAGGCATGTTTAATATGTTAACAAACAAAAAAATTTCGTTTATTGGAGCAGGTACAATAGCAGAATCACTTATATCTGGACTCCTTAAAGGCAAATTGGTTGATCCCGAGCTAATATGGATAACAAATAACAGGAATGCAGAGCGTCTTCAAAAAATACAAAAAAAATATGATGTTAACGTTACATATGATCGTAAAGTATTACTTTCCAATGCAAATATCGTTATATTGGCCATGAAACCAAAGAATTTTACAAAAGCAATGGAAGAGATAAAACCATATACCTATGAGAATCAATTATTTCTTTCTTTAGTTTCAGTAATCTCTAGTGTTTTTGTTTCCAAGCTACTAGGACATAAAGCACCAATTATTCGTGCTTGTCCTAACACACCTGCCGCTATTGGTGAGTCAGCAACAGGATTAGCCCCAGGAAACTATGTAAAGAATAGGGATATACTTATTGCTACGTATCTTTTTGATGCCATTGGATCTGTGACAACCGTAACAGAAAAGGAGATAGATGCTGTAACTGCATTAGCGGGTAGCGCTCCTGCTTATATTTTCTATTTAATTGAAGCAATGGAAAAGGCAGGAGAAGCGCTTGGGCTTGAAAAAGAAGTGTCTAAACAATTAGTTGTTCAGTCGTTAATTGGTTCAACACATCTAATCAAGTCCTCATCAGAAGAAACATCTACATTGTATAAACAGGTTATGTCTCCTCAAGGTGTGACGGAAGCAGGCTTTGAAATACTAAAACAATATAAATTTCAGGAATCGATAATTGAGGGTATCAAACGAGGTACTGAGCGTTCCAGAGAAATAGGAGAGATTTTGTCTAAATAACAATACAATCCCTTTAAGCCAATCCCAATTCTAATGGAAATAAACAGAATAAGAGATGCCATTTGCTAATACAATGTAGCATTATTTTATAAATTAACACCCCTACATAAAAAAAGGACGCTCAAGGCATCTTTAACTTTTACGTTCCTTTAATTTTTCATTTTGTTTCGCCCAAAAGTATGGTGGAATGTACGAAATAAGGGATAATCGATTTCATTACCCTTTTGATGATTGAACAAGTAAAATTCCCTCTTTATCTGAAGGATTTATATCTGCTTAGCACCTCAGGTATATTATTTGATTTTAGATAGAACAATACATAATTCATTTCATTGTTCAAGTATTGTTCAATAAAGTAGCAAAAACAAAAATAAAATTCGCTCCATAACCGGAAGCGAAAAGAGGCACTCGTTATTTTTTAAATAATCTATTGAAAAATGATTTTTTCTCATTTGCTTTTTCCTTAGCCTCTGCAGTTGCAATTTGTTTTTGAGTTTCCAGACGTTCACTGATTGTTTTCATTAAAACTTTATCACGCTCATTCAGACGGAATTCAATATATTCATGCTGCTTATCGATTTTTTTATGCAATTGCTCAATTTGTTCATTTTGATGAATGATTAACTTTTTTAACTCATCATATTGCTTACTGTATTGCTCTGTATCAGGTGTATCGCTTGGCGCTACAGTCTGTATCGGCTCTGTGTCAAACCGCTTTAAAACAACATTTGCAGCTTGTTCCACTGTAATGTTTGATTTTCCCCGTAATTCTTTCAGGTACCTTAATACCATAATGTCTTTTTCAACGAACAGTCTCGCATTGCTTTTTGATTTTAAAATTTCATAACCAGATGATTCCAATTGTCGTGCATATTTTCTGACGGTAGGTACAGCTATATCGAGCATTACTGCAATCTCACTTGTTGAATAGGCTTTTTCGGTTGTTACGGCTTCACTTCCCAACAAAATCACCCCCATATAATTAGTTCAACATCTGTGTGTGATTTACCTTTAAATTTATAGGACTATTAGGAAATTTGGAAACATTATCATTTAAAGATAAACTTTATGTTTCTATATTTTCAAAATAAATCATCATTATACTGTTAATCACTATTCATAAACGTTAAAATAGACATGTCCAAGATATAGAGAGGAGTAATTACAGTGAGTACATATCCAAATATTAATGAAACGAAGGAGCTTATTAAGCAATTAGTTTCGATACCAAGTCCTTCAGGCAATACTGGAAAAGTAATTCAATTTGTAGAGGATTATTTAAAGGAATTAAAAGTGGAAACAAAACGTAATCGCAAAGGCGGTTTAATTGCTACATTACCTGGTGCAAATAATAATGAACATCGAATGTTAACAGCACATGTAGATACACTTGGTGCCATGGTGAAGGAAGTAAAATCGAATGGTCGACTTCGCCTCGATTTGATTGGTGGATTTAAATATAATGCGATTGAAGGGGAGTATTGTGAGATCCACACCACCAGCGGCAAGGTGTATACTGGAACTATTTTGATGCATCAAACATCTGTTCATGTATATAAAGATGCCGGAGAAGCAAAACGCAATCAGGAAAATATGGAAGTCCGAATTGATGCGAAGGTAGAAAATGCTGAAGAAATTCGTGAACTTGGTATTGAAGTAGGGGATTTTGTTTCGTTTGATCCTCGTGTACAACAGACAGATAATGGTTTTATTAAATCCCGTCATTTAGATGATAAAGCAAGTGTAGGCATTCTACTACAGCTTATAAAAAGATTGAAGGAAGAAAATACTACATTGCCATACACGACTCATTTCCTTATTTCAAACAACGAAGAAATTGGTTATGGCGGTAATTCCAATATTACTCCGGAAACAGTTGAATATCTGGCTGTAGACATGGGAGCAATGGGGGACGGCCAGTCAACAGATGAATATACAGTTTCCATTTGTGTTAAAGATGCAAGCGGGCCATATCATTATGGACTCAGAAAACATCTCACCGAGCTGGCGGAAATAAATAAGATTGATTATAAATTGGATATTTATCCTTATTACGGATCAGATGCTTCAGCAGCCATCCGGGCAGGCCATGATATTATTCATGGATTAATTGGACCTGGGATTGATTCATCTCATGCCTATGAAAGAACGCATGAAAGCTCACTAGATTTCACGGAACAATTACTATATCATTATGTCCTGTCAGATATGGTTTCTTATTAAATAAAAAATGAACTTACCAAAATTCTGGTAAGTTCATTTTATTAGAGTACATACAAATATACACATAGAAAATGAAACAAGCTCCCAATCAAAATAAATATATGAAATATCTCGTGAAAGCCAAAGTGTTTAAAAGATAAAAACTTTGGTTTTAACCAATAGATAAGTGCACCGACCGTATAAAATAACCCACCAAGAATAAGCATAAGCATTCCATTGGTTCCTAAAATTGGTGCAAGGGAAGAACTAAAGAAAACTACGATCCAACCCATTGCGACATATAATGCCGTTGATAACCATCTGGGTGCATGGAACCAGACCAATTTAAATGTAACCCCAGTTAAAGCAATGCCGCTTATCACCGAAAATAAAACCCAGCCTGTTACGCCATTTAAGCTGATTAGACATAGTGGTGTATACGTACCTGCAATCAGCACGAAAATCATCGAGTGATCAATTCTGCGGAGAAACGCAATCACATGATCTTTTGCAACAACCATATGATACGTGGCCGAAGCCGCGTACAACAGGATCATACTGACACCAAAAATGGCGACAGCAGTAACCGCGAGTGCTGATTCTGCGGATGCCTTCATTATCATAGCTATTAGCCCAAGAACAGATAGAACTGCACCAAACAAATGGGTAAATCCATTAATAGGTTCTCGAATATAAGCTCCCAATTTATCAACACCTTTCTGTTGGCATGTAGTTATTAAAACTATATGATAATAATATACTCATTTTAACATGTAGTCAATGTTTTACCGGGAAAAGAATTTGACGTATAATAGATGCAAATTAACCAATTGGAGTTTTTACAGTGAAAAACATAAATGAGCTTATTGAAGAATTACACCTTGATACCCGTTTATCCTTAGAAGATATACCAGATCTCGATTTATATATGGATCAGGTGATACAACTATTTGAAAAAAGGTTTTCAGCCACTAAACGCAATGAAAATGATAAAGTTTTAACAAAAACAATGATCAATAACTATTCAAAAGGAAAATTATTTTTCCCAATCGAAAACAAAAAATACTCCAAAGACCATTTAATACTTATAAGCTTGATTTACCAGATGAAAGGTGCTTTGTCGATAAATGATGTAAAACAGACATTGGATAAATTGAATACGAAAATGATGGATAATGAATTTGATCTGCGAAACCTCTATAGCAGTTATCTTCAGCTGCTGGATATAAATATTGAAATGTTTAAAAAGGATCTTCAGGAACATAAAAAAGAAGTAACTAAAAAAGTAGTTAAACTGGAAGATAAAGATGAAGAGTATTTGGAACAATTCTTATTAGCAGCAACGTTTACAAGCATGAGTAATTTTTACCGAAGGGCAGCAGAGAATATCATTGATGAACTAGGAACAACAGATAAGGATGATCAATAGAAAGAAGGTATATGAGATGAAGTTAAGTATTCTGGATCAGGCACCGATATCTACCGGAGCAACTCCAAAAGAGGCTCTGACAGCTACAATTGAGCTTGCAAAAGTTGCTGATAAATTAGGATATACGAGGTACTGGGTTGCTGAGCATCATGATTTACCCGGATTGGCAAGTCCCGCACCTGACATCATTCTAGGTATAATCGGTACGCAAACTGATACTATTCGGATTGGATCAGGTGCCGTATTACTGCCACATTATAAAGCTTTTAATATTGCAGAAAGATATAATATGCTGGCAACTTTATTTCCAGGAAGAGTAGACCTTGGAATAGGGCGTGCACCCGGTGGTTCTGCTGAAGCAACGATGGCTTTATCGGATAATTTTCTTGAACAGGTACGTAAAATGCCGGAAACACTGGATGATTTATTAGCATTTTTTCATCATAGTTTCCAGAAGGAGCATATGTTTTCTAAAATAAAACCAACACCTATTCCAGAAACTTCACCGGTTCCCTGGTTGCTCGGAACAAGTGAAAAGAGTGCCATATTAGCAGCGGAAAAAGGAATAGCCTATGCATTTGGTGATTTTATGACAGATCAGGATGGGCCATCCATTGTGAAAAAATACTTGAAGGATTCTCATGCAAAACAATCACTTATCGCAGTTTCGGTTATTTGTGCAGAAACAACCGAGGAAGCAGAAAAACTCGCTTTAAGCAGTCAGCTATGGAAGGTTCAACAAGCAAAGGGAGAAGGAAAAAGTGGCGTTCCTTCTATAAAAGAAGCTAAAGCTTTTGATTACTCCAACGAGGAAAAGTCAATGGTACAAGACATAAAGAAAAACATAATAATTGGTAATCCAAGCGAGGTAAAGCATCAGCTTGAAGAACTCCAGGATAAATACCAAACAGATGAGTTTATGATCGTTACGATTACACATAGCTATGAGGCCAGAAGAAAATCTTATGAATTGATTGCCAGAGAATTTAAACTACTTTAGCTTTTATGATAGACTAATTATTAAACCATGAAAGGAAGCGATCTTATGCAATTTAAAACATTGAACAATGAACTTCGTATACCACAATTGGGCTATGGTGTATGGAAAGTACCTAATGATAAGGCAACTATTGCAGTAGAACAAGCACTTGAAGCAGGCTATCGGTTGATAGATACTGCGAAAATTTACGGCAATGAACTTGGGGTTGGAAAGGCGCTTGCAGGTAGCAACCTGCCTCGTGAAGATCTTTTCATTACAACAAAAGTATGGAACGCTGATCAAGGTTATGAAAATACGTTAAGAGCATTTGATGCAAGCCTTGAAAAGCTGGGTCTCGATTATGTTGATCTATATTTGATTCATTGGCCAACACCAAAGTTTGATACATATGTAGAAACTTATAAGGCAATGGAAAAATTATATAAGGATGGGCGCACAAAGGCAATCGGCGTCTGTAATTTTGATATCGAACATTTGCAGCGAATCATGGATGAGTGTGAAGTGAAACCTGCTGTTAACCAGGTGGAGTGTCATCCGTATTTGCAACAAAAAGAGCTAAAAGCATTTTGCAGGGAACATGACATTGAAGTAGAAGCTTACAGTCCATTAATGAATGGTACCCAGGTGATGGAAAATAGCGTGATAAAAGAATTAGCAGAACGATTCGGAAAAACACCGGCTCAAGTCATTCTTCGCTGGCATCTTCAATCAGATGTTGTTGTAATTCCGAAAACAGTAACACCATCACGGATGAAAGAAAATTTAAATGTATTTGATTTCGAACTTAGCGAGGCAGATATGGATAAAATAGCTACCCTAGATCGTAATGAAAGAAATAATGCTGTTCCAAGTGAAAATAATGACAGATAAAAATAAAAGATGGTAATTTCCCTTTTAGCCTCAAGCAAGTATTGGGGCTTTTTTGGCAAATAGGAAAGTATAAAAACTTTCCTATTTGCATAAGTGCTACTAAGGTTGTCACCCAAAACCTTGGCGACAACCAAGTTTTCTAACTTTGACTTAGCGAAATATATAATAATACAAAAATGGAGTGTTTATTTTAAATATGGTAATACAGCATTAATAGTATCTTGTAGATTGGCTGCTTGTTTGGAATACATTTCCTTTGCTTCTTTATTTTTGGTTTGGAGAGAATAGCCTTCTAAGTCTGCTTGTACTTTTTTTAACACCGCAGCCATTAATGGACGTTGATCTACTACATGCTGTTTTGTATTATCATCATAAAAGTCTGCATATATATTTCCTTTTGAATCAACTTGGGCCAGGAATACATCTTTTACACTTGAAGCGCCTTGTTTTTCTATCTCCCCCAATAACCATTGTTTCGAATATCCCAATGTCGATAGATTTTTATCAAGGACTTTTCCATCTACAATCACGATTGTTGGACTATGTTCTTCTTCCACAGCTAAACCTAATATCTTGGGAGTGATTGGTTGCTGGTCCGTCTTCTTCATCACACTTAACTGTCCATTCGTTTCAAGTACCGCCATTTCAACATCGGATACTTTAAAGACGTTGTTCTCTCTTAATAAAAGCATTAATTCATTAATTGTAATTTGACTTTTCTTCAGGCTTTTCTCTAATACCTCGCCATTTTTAATCATTATTGATGGTTTACCATCCGTAATACGAGTAAACAGTCTTGATTTTAGCCCAATAATCGATAAAGTAATTGGAAAGATCCCCCATATAATCAATGAAACGACGCCGTTTGATATTTTGATATTTTGATCAACTGACATACTAGCAGCAATAGAACCAATGGTAATTCCAACACAATAATCAAAGAAAGTTAGCTGAGAAATCTGCTTTTTCCCCATGATGCGAGCCATAATCAATAATAAAATAAAAGCACCGATTGAACGAATCAATGTTAATAAATATTCAGGCATAACAAATTCCCCCAGTTCATTGAAAATACAAGTAAGAAATCTTTTTTTTATTATTGGATAAAATAAGATAAACATTCATGATTTAGGAGGAGATATTAAATATGATGAAAAGAAGTGTTTTTTTCTTGTTAATATTAGTAATTCTTTCCGGTTGTACAAATCGAATTGGTGGTGACTATTTCTTTGAGCATATTACCGCAATGGAGAATCAGTTGGAAAAGACCAACTGGGTATTATTATCGGAAGAGGCTAGTAAATTGAAAAATATGTATTCAGATAATAAGTGGAAACTTCAATTACTGGGTGATGAGACAGAGTATGAAGGATTACATGACAATATAAATAAGCTGATTGCAGCTATTGATGTAGAAGATCAGACGGAGACAAAAGTTGGGCTAGCTGCAATTGAATCACTTTTAGAGAATATTTATTCTTTATAGGTTTAGATCGTTGATATTAGAAGTGATATGTGGCTCGTGGAAATAAATATTCACTAACCACAAACCCGGAAAAGCAATAAAATTTTCATTCCATTTATTAACATATAATGCTTTTGTATTCCAACATCAAATACGTCAACTAGCTGAAATATCTATTGCTTTAAAATTAAACTAACAAGCCCATTTATGGCAAGTGTACATTGGAAATACAGCAAACATTTCATCGGCATGTTCAGAATCTTCTTATTGGTGATGACACGTCTCTTGGGAGGCAAACAATTAGTCAACTTACATTTTTCAATTATGTTACGGGAATAGTACTTGAATCTATTGCAAGTAGGAATAACCGAATCTTTCTCCTTCCTGATATCTATTTGTAATAATCCCCAATGTCCACAGTGTAACAATAACCAATCAAATAGTTTGATAATTAAAAGAAATCACAGTAAAATAATAAGTGATTACAAAATGTAAGTTGATTACAAAAAGGAGGAAATGAAATGAGAGACAAGGTAGTACTTATTACTGGAGGTGCTGGCGGTATTGGCAAATCAACTGCACAGCTATTTTTAGACAATGAAGCGAAAGTGGTACTGGTAGATATTAATCAGGAAGCTCTGGATAATGCTAAAAATACTTTGAATGCTAACGAAGACCGTATCCATGTTGTACAAGCAAACGTCACTGATGAAGATGATGTAAAAAATTATGTAAAAGAGACAGTAGATAAATTTGGAAAGATTGATGTTTTCTTCAACAATGCAGGGGTCAATGGTCCGTTTGAAATGATTAAAGATTTGGATAAAGAAAAATTCGAGCAAACCCTGAGTATTAACGTGACAGGAGTATTCCTTGGGCTGAAGCACGTAATTAGGCAAATGGAGGCCCAGGGTAATGGCAGCATCATCAACACAGCATCAAACGCGGCCTATATAGGTTCAGCTGGTATGGCGGGCTATATTGCCTCGAAGCATGGGGTAGCCGGACTTACAAAAACAGCTGCTCTTGAAGCTGCGGGTAATGGAATTCGTGTAAATGCGGTCGCACCAGCAGCAATCGATACACAAATGCTTGCCGACATCCAAAACAATATTACACCAGGTGAACCGGAACAATCCGGAGAAGCAATTAAACAGGGAATCCCTGCTGGACGCTTCGGTGCACCAGACGAGGTTGCACAGGTTGTTCTTTTCCTTGCCTCGGACAATGCATCATTTGTTAATGGCTCGCTGTATAATGTTGATGGCGGAATGCAGGCGGATTAATAGAGTGAGGATAGCTTCGAAATTGTGGGAGCTATCCTTTTTTATGGGTTTTTTGCTATAAACGAAGCAGAATAGTGACAATAAAGTTGTGTAAAAAATAATATAGTCGTATAATTCATAAAAAAGTTAGATAAAACATCTATTACATTAACGAAGCACGCTTGTGGAACAACAGTAAAGAACTTTCTTATTACAAATTTTGTATATTATGACATAATGAATTTAGAATAAAGCTTAAATCATTAGAACAATCCTCCATTTAATGGAGCACTGATAAAGTAATGCAATGAATGTGAACGAAGGGAGGAAATTATGGAAAACGAATGGGATGCAGCAATTGATTCACTTTCTCAAATTAGCATTAATTCAAACCGCAACAATGAACCTGTAACCATTTATGGGGATCATGAAAGTCTAAAGTTCATTGGTGTTGGGACAGATGCAGCAGTATTTCAATCTTTTCTCGCTCCTGATTATGCATTTAAATTATATGCGGAAGATAAATTAACCAAACTAAAAGCAGAATCAAAAGTTTATAATATGTTAGGAGAATCAGCGTTCTTCTCCACATGTTTTGCTTCTTACGATAATTTCCTTGTATTAAATTATGAGGAAGGAAAAACGCTCTTTGATTGCCTGCTACAAGGCGTTCATATTCCAGAGCAGGTTATAAAAGACGTGGAGCATGCTAGGGAATATGTGCGTGAAAAGGGGTTAAATCCCCGTGATATCCATTTGAAAAATATTTTGCTGCAAAACGGAAGAGCAAAAATATTGGATGTTTCGGAATATATACAGCCAGGTAATGATTTTCGATGGGAGCATTTAAAAAAGGCGTATGAAGAGCATTATCACATTATTGATGGAAAATCAGTTCCGTTTTGGTTAATGGAAACGATCCGAAAATGGTATAATCAGAGGAATAAACATTATTCCTCCTATGAAGAATTTATGAAAATTGTCTTGAAATTTAAAGCGTTATTTAAAAATTCTTAAGTCTGATCAGCTCCACCAGTGAAAAAGCTAAGAATATTTAAACTTTGAACAAAAGAAAAGGAAATCAAATAAAAGGATGTTGCTGTAAAAGTTATTCACTTTGCGGAAACATCCTTTTATTTTTTTAAATTTGTAGACACCCTGGACTGCGTGAAAAAAGATTGAATACTATTGAGGATCAAAATACACGGGTAATAGAAATGTTAGTGGACATAAGGGATAAAAATTGTTTTTTTTACTAAATTAGCTAATAGTAGTTCGTTTCTAATTGTGTTAACTGTCGGATTGCAAGGCGATCGATAACGAGGTCTTTTTATTTGGACAATGTTTTTTGAATATTATGGTTTTATTGGATAGAGATAGTGAGCTAATAAGGAGTTATAGTGTAGAAGGAAGGATAGAACAGGAAGTAATGGGTTTGTTAATATTTTTTCTTCACGCTCGAATAATTCGACTTCAAGCTAGCACTCCAGGTTGGCATTTTGCCTGCTTATTGCTGATTGGGCAACATGTAAAATTGGCAGATGCCTAGGAAACTGTTCCCGTTCTGCCACTTCCATAAAATAGCGTAATTGACGCAGTACCATTCCTATCATCCCAATACTTATCAAAATCAGATTAATTTAATGCAAATTATATATTGTTTAGATTGATCAGAAGATTTATAATTACTAATACACAGTAAATATAGAATTGATTGATAATTGTTGGTGAAAGTACTGAAGCATATACACAAAAACTTGACCAAGTTTTACAATTCAGACTCACTGATGAGTTCATTTTTAATAGCTGTTTGGTTAAGAATGGATATTTTACATGTATCTTGAAATTTTCTGTCTTTATCTACATGAAGAATTTTTAGACCTGCATCGAACAAGACAAAAAAGTTATAAACTCTTTGAAAAATGGATTAAATAAAGGAGATGAATTTAAGATGGACTATGAAGTATTCCCAAGACGCTGGGGTTATGGACAAATTATTACAAGCCCAATTAAAGGACGTGTGGAAAGTATCAATGTCGAATCAGTAGAAAAAGTTCGAGAACAGCAATTGTTAGTAATGATTCGAGCAGAACAGGGAGATGTGAAGCAAATTCTGATTGGGATAAGCGGAATAGTCGAGAAATTAACTGTGAAAGTTGGTGACAAAGTAGTTCGTGGAGATGTTCTCCTTTTTATAAAGGAAGATTAATAAGTAAGGAAAGATCAAATGGTGGTCCGCAATTAAAGGTTAATCCGGGCACACGAGAAAGACTATCCATCTGAGATTCATAGGATAGTCTTTGATGCATACACTTTCGAATCCCTATCAATCTTTTTTAAAAATGGATTCTTTTTATTCGCCATAAAATAAGTGCATAAGTAATACTTCGGAGCAAATGCGATAGCAGACGAAAATATTTTTCTCTTTCTATTGCATTGCTCAGGATGCTTGTGCTACAGAGTACAAGGGTTTCTAAGAAAGCAAATACGCTTTCTGGAGTTCTTTTAACAGATACTTAGTTTTCTAATATTCGTCCTCATATTCCTCAAAATCCAATACTTCAATCACATCAGACCAATGCAGTACCGTGCCAACAAAATCTCTAATATCCAGTCCCTTCATCTCATATGTTTCATCATTATTAACAGTTCCGGTAGCATCTTCAATAAATGTTACTTTAAAGCCGCGGTCATATGCTGCAATAGCTGTGAACTGACAGCAGAATTCTGTATTAAATCCTGTTATAAAAAGATGATCCACTTCCAATTCTTCAAGTAACGAACTGAGCTCTGTTTTGAAAAAAGCACTCGGTGTCTGCTTTTCAATCACATGATCAGGGTATTGGCTAAGCGAATTATGCAGTTCTGAGCCATCACCTTTTTTATAAAGCGGGCTTTCTTTCTCATCATCCAAATGCCGAATGAAAATTACTGGCTCATCATTTTCCTTGAAATCCTGAATTACTTTCTCCATTAAAGATATTTCTTCATTAAAATCACCAAATTCAACAATTCCATTTTGTACATCAATAACTAGTAATGCTCTCATTTTCTCACCCCTATTCTTAAAAGATTCGACATAAATCATATTATCCCTGCTAAGTGTTAATAGAAATTTAAGCCTCTTTTTGTAAATGTAGGCACATATGTAATTTTAGTTGCTTTATAAACATCAAATTGGATATAAATTGCGACACAAGATAGGGATCGGAAAAATCACGCAGAACTTAGAGCTCTCAAGGACAAAACAGACTTAATCCAAGTACGAACTGTCCAATAGAGCTTCTCAAGGACAAAACTGCCTAAAGCCAAGCTCGAACTGTCCAATAGACTTTCTCTCTACGCCCGAACTAACAAAAATGAGAAGCAAACGGTCGCATAGCACGCATCTTTACGACCAAACGAATCAAAATCAGGTACAAAACTTCCAATAGAGATACCGTACCTACACCCCAATAAGCCCCAAGGCCTAGTACAAAATATAACTCAGGCTCATTACTGCGTCTTCGTTTTCCAGGTAAGATGGAATCAAGATAAAGAAAGGAGGCGGAATAAATGAAAAAATTCATGTTGTTTGTTGGAGGGTTAATCGCCCTGTTCATTTTGTTGGCCAACCTCGGACCAATGATCCTGTTAGGCCTCAGCATCTGGTTACTGTATGTGATTTTCAAGAAATTCGTAAAAAGTGATTCAACTTCTGGGAAAATCGGCTGGGTCATATTAGGATTGATTGTTCTCAGCATTACTTTTTCTAACATATTTGCCGTGATAGGTGTTGCTGCAGCATATGTATTGTATTTAATTTTTACAAGCTGGAAAAAGGATGATAGTGATCCAGTTGTATATGAAATGGATGATGATGACCCATTTAAAAACTTTGAACGTCAGTGGGCAGAAATAAATAATTAATTAAAAGGAGAGAGATACAAATGACTAACGTATTTACACGTATGAAAGAATCCATTTCAGGTGATCTTCATGAAATGATGGATAGAAAAGAACAAAAAAACCCGATCGCAGCCTTAAATCACTATTTACGTCAAAGTGAGCAGGAAAAAGAAAAAGTAAGAAAGCTGGTTGATCGTCAGTATAAACTGAAAGATGAATTTACGAGAGAATACCATAAAGCACAGGATCTTGCTGACAAGCGCCTGAAACAAGCTGAAATTGCGGAAAAAGCAGGAGAAGAGCAAATGCATGAATTTGCTGTGAAGGAACATGAGGAATATCAGGTTCGAGCAGATCGGATGAAAGCTTCACGTGAAGAAGCGGTGGAGCAACTTGAATTGCTAGAACAAAAATATGAAGATATGAAACATAAATTGAAGGACATGCACCTGCGTCGTATGGAATTAATGGGACGTGAAAACATTGCCCATGCAAATCATCAAATTAATAAAGTAGTTGAGGAAGCATCTGACAAGCCATTCTCTAAGTTTGCTGAAATGGAGCAATATATCGAAGGATTGGAGTATAAAGTGAACAGTTCTTTCTATCGCAGCACCTTCGATAGCAAGATTGCGAAACTGGAAAAAGAAATGAATGAAAAAGGAAACCAGGCTTAACTTGTTAAATTTCTACAGAAAAAAATTAAATAATGTTATAATTTACAGGCGCATTTAATTGCGTCTGTTTTACATAAAAAAGAAAGGAGGATCATTCTTATGTTCAAGCGATTAAACACAGATACATTAAACTGGATATTGATAATTGGAGTGATCCTCTTTGTTATTGAGCTTGCATTTTTCCATGGTGGCATGATTGCATCGGCCTTGTTTTCAGGAATTCTTATTTATGTTGGCTGGAAAAAGTTTAATCGCCTATGGGGTAAAATTGTTTTCTGGCTCGGTGTAGTTGGTGCGGTATTTGCTGTATTAAATATGCTTGCCGTACGTTTTCTAATCATTGCAGCAATTGTTTTATTTATCATTAACTACTCTAAATCAAAAAAAGAAGCAGAATTTATAAAACCGACTCTTTCAATCGACCAGGAAGTTATTATTGATCCGGTTGTACAGGTGAAACCATTATTTGATCATAAAATTTTTGATGATCAAAAGACGGAAGATACAGCCTATCAATGGCGGGATGTTAATATACATGGAGCATTTGGTGATCGGGTAATAGATTTAAGTAATACGGTTCTTCCCAATGATACTGCCGTGATTTCTATTCGTCATCTTGTTGGAAACATTGAAATATACGTACCATACGAGGTGGAAGTGAGTATTCACCACAGTTCCATCTTTGGCCGTGCACATATTTTGGGTGAACAAAATTGGAAATTGATGAATCAATCACTATTTTACCAAACAGAAAAATATGATTCGGCTTTACCACGGGTAAAAATTATTACGTCATTGTTATCCGGAGATATCGAGGTGAAGCGGATATGAATACAATTTTGCGTCAGGTATTTACCGCAGTATTATTCAGCATTATGATTTCAATAACAATGGTCGGAATAACATTAGCCTTATTCCTAGGGGATGACTGGTCAAGCGTATTGGCATATAAAATTGGAGAAATTCCTTTTTTATTAGTGGTTATAATTGTCCCCCTATCTGCAGGACTTATTGTAGGCATCGTCACAGGAGTTTATTGGCGCCAGCGATTGCATCGAATTGAAAAACAAATGGATGAAATCATTAAAGGACAAAAATTAACAACAGATGATGAAACATATAAAGAACTGGACAATATTCAAAACTATTTAGAGCAAATACAGGAAAAAATTAGATTACAAACGGAAAATGCGCAACGTTTAGCTACAGAGAGGGCAAATGAACGTGAAAAAAGTCTACAGGAAATTGTCGTTCAGGAAAGAAATAGACTTGCACGGGAATTACATGACTCTGTTAGCCAGCAGTTATTCGCTGCATCCATGATGATGTCAGCAATTAATGAATCAAATCCACCGAAGGATGCAGGTATGAAAAAGCAGCTGTTAATGGTGGAAAAAATGATTCATCAGTCACAGCTTGAAATGCGTGCATTATTGCTCCACCTGCGCCCTGTGGCACTAAAGGGAAAATCACTGCAGGAGGGTGTCCAGGAATTATTGGTTGAGCTTACCCAAAAGGTGCCCATGGATATTGACTGGAAGGTTGAACCTTTTACAGTGGATAAAGGGGTGGAAGATCAGCTTTTTAGAATCTTGCAGGAATCTGTCTCAAATACACTGAGACATGCCGATGCAACCTCCTTTCATGTGATGTTAATCGAAAGGGATGATACGGTAATTTTAAGAACAGTCGATAACGGAATCGGATTTGATATAGAAAAAGTTAAAACAGGCTCCTATGGTATGCAAAATATGCGTGAGAGAGCTTATGAAGTTGGTGGAGTATTTAAGGTGATCAGTTTACCAAATGAAGGTACACGTTTGGAAGTTAAGGTACCTAACCTGAAGAAAGAGGATGAGGCGATTGATTAAAGTTTTATTTGCAGATGATCATGAAATGGTGCGAATCGGTGTTTCTTCCTATTTGTCAGCGCAACCTGATATTGATGTTATAGCAGAAGCTGATGATGGAGGACCTGCCGTGGAAATGGCATTATCATTAAAACCGGATATCATACTTATGGATCTGGTGATGAAAAAAATGGACGGAATTGAAGCAACCAGGCAAATCATTGAACAGTGGCCAGAGGCTAAGATCATAATAGTCACAAGCTTTCTGGATGATGAAAAAGTATATCCAGCCTTGGAAGCTGGTGCAACGAGCTATATGCTGAAAACTTCAAAAGCCAGTGAAATAGCAAAAGCAATTCGTTCCACCCATGAAGGACAATCCATTTTAGAGCCAGAAGTAACAGGGAAAATAATGAATCGAATGCGTAAGCAACCAGAAGTAAACCTGCATGACCAATTAACAGAAAGAGAAATGGAAATTTTAATGCTTGTGGCACAGGGTAAAACAAATCAGGAAATTGCAGATGAATTATTTATTGCACTTAAAACAGTGAAGGTCCATGTGAGCAATATTTTAGGAAAACTGGAAGTACAGGATCGTACACAGGCTGTTATTTATGCGTTTAAGCATGATCTAATAAAATAAGACTGTCCTATAGACGAAGGTCAAACGTCTATGGGATAGCCTTATTTTTTATTTTCCATAAAACTTTTCGACAAGATTATAAATCGACAATAATTCATACAAGACAATCAATTCAGGTATGAAATTAGTCGGATGCTTCTCATTATTTTTAGGCAGTAAAGAAATTGTATCCAAATTTCTTTCTGCATAAGTGCAACTAAGGCATCGCCCAAAGGATTGGCGAATGCCAAGTTTTCTAATAATACTTTCATTATCTTCCCAAAAAATTTCTGTTAATTGTTTTAATTGCTGCTTATGTTCTTCGGGGTTATAGTATGCCGGTTTTTGCAGACTCTCCGCTAAATCCTTTACAGCAAGTAAAATTATTTCTTTTTCGTTTTTTGTCCATGAAATGGTTTTTAGTGGTGTATTAATTAAATTGTCAATATGATAATTGATTAAACGTAAATTCATCAATTGATCCTGGGCATAGCTGAATTGCTGTTTTTCACTTCCAACAAGCGGATGGAATTTTGATTCGTCTTTTTGAAAACGAATTAATGTTTCCGTTTGATAAATTCTTTCATCCAGTTGTTTAATCATTTCTTTTTCTGCAACATCGTGCTCATGATTATCTTTTAGAATATCACGAAATACTTTTTCAACAGCTGATCCTGTTTTTTTACTTATCCCTTGAATGTTCTTTATGATGTCGGTAGTATAATCAGGTGGTAAAACAAACATATTGACTCCTGTTGATACGAGGAGTCCGACAGTTGTTGTTCCAAGTCGAATAAAAAATGAAATTAAATAATTGCTGTGAATTACCTCTACCATTGCTACAGCAGTAAGTGTAGCGACAAGTAGTCCGGCATGTAATTTTAGTCTAAAGCATGTTGCAATTGTTAATACAGCTGCAAGTGTATACGTAAGTGGAGAATTTCCGAAAATAGAAATAAAGAAAACAGCATAGGCTGAGCCAATGGCAGATGCCGGAAAACGGACGAATCCTTTTTTAATTGAATCGGCAACAGTCGGCTCCAATGTTACAATTGCCGTGATTACGGCGAAGACCGGGGGCCAATTCAGTAACTCACAAATCCATGCCGTAAGAAAAATGGAAACCCCCGTTTTTACAACACGTCCCCCAAATAAATCAAATTTCTTCAAAAAAACCGCACCTCCCACTCTATACATTATGTCCAAATAGCTATAATTTCCAACAATAACCCGGATTACCTGAAGCGAACCTTCGTCTACCACCGCTCTAAAGGGATTAACTGGGGTCGACTAATTCGCAACTTATCATAAGTAGCCTATTATTCACCAAAAAAGTATAATATCTTCCACTACGATGATGAACTTTTTAATGAAAAAAGGGGTTTAATGTCATTATTGAAATATAATTGTAATATTACTCTAACATGGGTGAAACTTTTCAATGTTATACTACAATTGTCCTAGATTGATAGGGTACATATTATAAAATATATACATATCACTGAACTGCAAAATTAAATGATACCATGAAATATACATAGAGAAAAATATAGCAGTTGTGAAGGAAAGCGGGGAACGAAAAGTTGAAAAAAACATTAGTTACGATGGCCACAGTTACAGTGGTAGGTTTAGGCAGTACCTTTTTTGGAACAACAACCCATGCAGATACATTAGACGACTTACATAATAAACAAACACAAATTGAAAATGAACGTTCAGATATTAAAGCGAATCTATCAGAAGCCGAGGGCGAAATTGCTGATATTTTAATAGACCTGGAAGAATTGAATAAGGAAATCGATCGTGTAGATGGAGCCTTGAAAGAAAATGAAAAAATGATGACTGATACAGAAAATAATATTTCTGATACGCAAAAAGAAGTCGATTTACTGGAAGAAAATATTGTTAAACTAGAAGAAGCTATAGAAAAACGTTACGATATTTTAAAAGAGAGAATTGTTTCCTATCAAAAAAGTGGTGGGAATATTAGTTACCTGGAAGTAGTGTTCGGTGCTAAGAGCTTTGGTGACTTTATCAGTCGTGTAACAGCGGTAAATAAAATTGCTGCATCAGATACAGCATTAATGGAAAAACAGGAAGAAGATAAAAAAGAAGTAGAAGCAAAACAAAATGAAGTAATTGCGAAACTTGATGAATTGAAAGAAATGAAGGTAGAACTTGAAGGTATGCAAGCAACTATCATGGAACAAAAAGAACAAAATGAAAAAAAGAAATCAACCTTAAAAACAAAAGAAAAAGATTTGCTTGCATTAACAGAAGAGTTACAAATTGAAGATAGTAATCTGGCATCACTTGAGTCGGAAGTAAAACAAAGTATTGCTACTGCAACTAGTCCGGCACCATCGGTTGCTCAAGCATCTTCAAATAATTCAAATAGTAATCTAACAACTTTAAGCAAAAAAGAAAGTAAAAAAGCATCAGCAAAACCAGTTGTTTCCAGTGGCAGCGGTAATATAAGCACGGCTATTAATGCCGGATATCAATATCTTGGAGTACCATATGTCTGGGCTGGAAAAACACCTAGTGGATTTGATTGTTCCGGATTCGTGTCATGGGCTTTCGGACAAGCAGGTATTTCCATTCCATCAAGTACATCCGGTTTATCCGGTATAGGATCTCAAGTATCCTACAGCAACATTCAGCCAGGAGATCTTGTGTTCTTTAACACATATAAAACGAATGGTCATGTTGGAATTTATGTTGGTGGCGGTAAATTTATCGGATCACAGAATTCTACAGGGTTGGCAGTGGCAGACATGACTTCCGGTTATTGGAATGATCATTTTGCAGGACATGTACGTCGCGTACGTTAATTAATTATAAAAGCTAAAAATCCATCCTAAATTTAGGATGGATTTTTTCATGTGCAAAGCTTAATCCAACCTACGATGAAATTATCAAAAGATTTAATTAAGTCAAAAAGCACCACATTACCCCCGGTATTATTAGATTCCGTCTTAGACTTTGTATTTAAAGTAACCTAATGAAGGTTTGACATTTTTCGTCTTTTCCTCTAATCTTATTCTGGAATAATTTAGGAATGTGGATTTCCTGGTACAAGTATGGTAAATAGACTTTGGAATAAATAAGGGTTGCAGTGTGCAGCATTTGGCGGTACAACATTATTCAGTGATTTAAATAACGGAACAGCTATAGCAGAAGCTGTTAATGCAGATATTGCAGTAGCATTATTTGAAACCTTTGTTGATTTACCTTTTCCGAACATTTTATCACTGTTGTCTATATTTCTGATATTTACTTTCCTAGTAACATCAGCGGACTCTGCAACTTATATTTTGGGTAGTATGACTCCCATAGGTAGTTTGAATCCCGCTCTATTTGTAAAAATTACTTGGGGTGTTTTAATTACAGCAATTGCCGTCGTGCTACTTCTGGCGGGTGGACTGGAAGCATTGCAAACCGCCTCATTAATATCGGCCTTACCGTTTACAGTAATACTGCTAATCATGGTAGTAGCGTTCATACGATTAGTGAAAAAGGAATTTAATAAAGGTAAAGATGAAAAATAAAATCTCGGCAGCTAAAAGATTATTCTTTTAGCTGCTTTTTTCCATATAGTTTAATTATCGTTGATGTGGTCAAACCTATTATTCCAACCATAATGCAGGAGTAGATAAAGGTAGCTTCAGGAATGAAGGACCAACCCAATAATAGAATCATACAATCGATCATAAAAATATAAATACCTGCATTAACTGCAGTTAGTCTGGATAACAATAACGCTATCAGATCAGTTCCACCAGTACTTGTTTCAGATAAAAGCATCATGCCAACGCCTGTACCGATGAAAATACCGCCTATTAGTGAACTGACGAATATTGGGGCTGGATACCAATAAGAAATTGGCTGAAATAAATCGATTAAAAAGGAGGATACTAACAGTCCGTGGATGCCATTGTAAAAATAGGTTCGATTATAATAGAAAGCAATCATATATAAAGGAATGCTTAATAATATAATTGTTAATCCTGGTTTAAATCCAAATGCATATTTACCTATTAGTCCCAGCCCGATGATGCCACCATCCAATAAATGATTTGGTATAACAAAATAATTTATTCCTATTGCAATAAAAACACTTCCACCCAGTATAGAACATATTTTTTTGATCACCTAAATACCCACCTTGTCCCAAAAGCTTACTTAAAATAATATGATTAGTAATAGACATTCATGTCCTTGAAATCAAATATTATTAATAATATTCCTCTAAATATAGACTCAAGATTTTATATACTATATAATTAGTTTAGGGAAGTGGGTGGTTCTAATGGGAAGGTAAAACTATATGGACGATTCAATTTTGATTCAAAGTATATTTTTACAATTGAACTAGAATCATCAACGAATAGAGCGTTTATTTTGATGACTGGATTTTCAAAAAAATAGGAGGTGAAATCCTTATGTCATAGACATGGGGATCTTAATTGGACATAGGTACCATAATTAATTTATTTGCAGTTGCTGTACTGATAATGATGACCGCTTTTTTCGTAATGGCCGAATTTGCGATTGTGAAAATACGGAGTACACAACTTGAACCACACATAGAAAACGGAAAGAAATCCGCCGTTTATGCCAAACAGGTTGTCACACATCTGGATGAATACTTATCTGCATGCCAGTTGGGGATTACCATTACAGCACTTGGAATTGGGCGTCTTGCTGAGCCAACTTTTGAAAAAATGCTTCATCCGATCATCGGACAATTTGGATTTAGCAGTGCATTTGTAACAACGATTTCAATTGCTATATCGTTCTTGATTGCAACTTTTCTACATGTTGTTGTCGGAGAACTTGCTCCCAAGACATTGGCAATTCAAAAGGCAGAACAGGTTACACTTTGGACTGCCAGACCACTTATATGGTTTTACCGGCTGCTTTTCCCATTTATCTGGTTCTTAAACGGTTCTGCTCGACTTTTATCACGTTCCGTTGGGTTAAAGCCGATGAGCGGACATGAAGAATCACATAGTGAAGAAGAGCTTCGTTTGATTCTTGCTGATAGCTATAAGAGTGGAGAAATTAATCAGTCAGAGATGATGTATGTAAATAATATTTTCGATTTTGATGAGCGTGTAGCAAGAGAAATAATGGTTCCACGCACTGAGATGATTTATTTTTCCAAAGAAGATAGTTTTGATACAAATCTTGACGTAATCCTCGAGGGTCAGTTTACCAGATATCCTGTAGCTGATGAGGATAAGGATAATATTATTGGACTCGTAAATTTGAAGGAAATTTTTACTAGCCATCTTAAAGATAAAAATGCAGCAATTGAGGATTATATCAGACCAATTCTTCATATATCCGAAGCAACGCCCATAAAAAAGGTTCTTTTAAAAATGCAAAAGGAACGAATCCATATGGCAATCGTTAATGATGAATATGGTGGAACTGCGGGCCTGATCACCGTTGAGGATATACTGGAAGAAATTGTTGGTGATATCCGTGATGAATTTGATGATAATGAAGTTCCTATGATTGAGGAAGTTAATGAAAACACAACAATTGTATCAGGAAGAGTTCATTTAGATGATATCAATGATCTGTTGGGAACAGAATTAATAGATGAGGAAATTGATACAATCGGCGGCTGGGTATTTACAAATAATCTGGATGCCAAGGAAGGTACATCCATTGAATTTGATGGGCATCAATACACTATTGATGAAATGGATGGATATCAAATAAAGAAAGTTAAAATTATGAAAATCTAATATGTGGTGGAGAAACATTCTAAATCCTATAGAAAATAGAGACCAAATCGTATAATGATTTGGTCTCTATTTATTGGTATTCAGTAGATATCTGAATATTTGTGCGTAATGTGAGCAATTTAGGCCTTATAGTGAAACTTTTTTCTTTCCAATACGGACGAAAAATATAAGAACAAAAAGACAGGGGAGGGTCATAAGTGAAAAAGTATATTATTTTTGCTGTTAGTTTTATATTTATATTTTCATTATTCCAGATTTTGTCCGGAATTATTCTAACATATACATATACTCCGGATATAACAGAGGCGTGGAATATGAGTGCTAATCTATCTCAGGAAACTGTTATGATAAGTAATCATAATTCGTTTTTACTAACATTACTTATTGCTTTTCTTTCTGCCACAGCTGCATATTTTATCCCGAAAAAACTTAAAAATACCAACTATCATACCAAGTAATATTTGCGCCAGCGAGTGTTTTTATTACATGAGACATCTTTTTTTATCAATATATAATTGTTAACGCATGAAAGATATGTAATAATAACTATAATTGTCCGAAAATTAATAATTATGAACATGGGGGTTTTACAGAAATGGAACAAGTAAAACAAGCAAAAGTGACGTTAAACAATGTTATTTTTGGTAAGGAAGAAGTTGTTGATTTATTATTTATTGCGCTGCTGGCACAGGGGCATGTTTTATTGGAAAGTGTTCCAGGAACGGGGAAAACTAAATTGGCAAAAAGTTTTGCAAAAGTAATGGAAGGTGATTTTAATCGTGTCCAGTTTACACCTGATGTCCTGCCCAGTGATGTGACAGGAATCCGCTTTTTCAATCCGAAAACGCAGGAATTTGAGCTTCGGGTGGGGCCGGTCGTTTCAAATGTACTACTTGCTGATGAAATTAACCGGGCGACACCGAAAACACAATCCAGTCTGCTTGAAGTCATGGAAGAATATCAATCTACCATTGATGGGGAAACCATTAAAGTGGAAGCACCTTTTATCGTGCTTGCAACACAGAATCCGGTGGAAAGCAATTATGGAACTTTCCCATTGCCTGAAGCACAGTTGGACCGTTTCCTATTTAAAATTGATTTAGGATATCCTTCCAATGAAGAGGAAAAAAGAATTTTACATACATACCGAACAAATGACCCATATGATGAAATAACTGCATCACTGACACTGGAAAAGATCCGCATGTTGCAGGAGGAGATTAAACAAATAAGCTTGTCCGATGTGGTTACAGATTATTTATTAAGTCTTATTCATGAATCAAGATCACATTTTGATGTAGAGCTCGGGATCAGTCCAAGGGGAATGCTTGCATTGATGCGGGCAGCGCAAGCACGGGCTTTTCTGCAAAACCGTAACTATGTCACACCTGAGGATATAAAGGAATTAGTACCATATATATTCGAACACAGGCTTATTTTATCAATGGAAGGTTCTATTAAAAAGACAGCAAGGCAAGTTGTGAACGAGATTATTAAAAATGTTTCCGTACCTGTTGAGGCAGGAGCAGTCGGCAAATGAAGTGGCAAAAAGAATTTGGGGCACAACATTTAAAGAATTTCGACTATATACTTGGTGCTATAATTATATTTTTTTTAATTGGAATCATCTTTAACAATCAGATTGCTTTCATAGGTCTGGGGGTTTTTGCAGCCTATCTGATTATACATAAGCTGTATGATAAAGAAATTGGAACAAAACTGGAATTAAGCACCCCGCAAACAACTGTAAAACTATTTCCCGGTGAAGGAGCAAAATTAACACTTAATCTACAAAATAGATCTGTGTTTCCAATCATTAATGGAGAATTTCAATTTCAAACAGGACCTGCCATAAAAGCCTATGAGCATGTTGAGGATACAGAAGATAACTGGAATCAAATTAAAATTCCATTATCCATATTCCGGAAAAGAAAAACAATCATTGAACTTCCTGTTTTAGCTGAACAGCGTGGTGTTTCAAAGGTTTATAATATAACATTCATTATTCCACATCTATTTGATTTTGATCAGCTTACATTAAAGTATAATTCAAATTATCAGACAGAGTTTGTCGTATTTCCCAAGCTGCTTCGGGTACAGAATGTAGAGACCGTTTTTCATATGATTCCGGGTGAAGGCAGATCAAACATATCCCCATTTGAAGATGTTCAAAGCCAGTTAGGTACGAGGGATTACAGTTATAGTGACCCTTTCCATCGAATCAATTGGAATGCTTCTGTGAAATCCCAGAGCCTGCAGACAAATGTATACGAAAAAGTTGTGGATATGGCTTATGTTTTTATTATAAACCTTGGTACAACAAGTGATTTAAATATGGTGCGATTTAATAATAATTTGGAGAACTTATTATCATACACGGCCTATTTATGTGAACATGCATCACGAAAAGGAGTTCCATATGAAATATTCATTAATTCACGTAAACCAGGGAAGGTTCCATATGTTCATCTACATGAAGGGGAAGGAAAGAATCAATATGCTCGAGCCCTGGAGATGCTGGCAAGAATTCATAAACAATCGATGATTATGCCAATTAATAAAATGCTGCATCGTTTAGGGAAATATTTTTATAAACCGAAAACGATTATTTTCATCGGAGAAATTCCACAAGGGGCTATGCAAACTATGGATTCATGGAAAATGGTGCAAAAATCAGTGTTTCATGTCAAGCAGGAAGAGGATGGAGCAATAATAAAGCCTTTAGAAAAGGATGGGATAACAAATGCGAAATAACCATCCAACGATTTCTTTTGCATATCATTTTATTAGTGAAGCAATCATCATATTTCTAATCCTGCTACCAATCATGTACGATCATTTCTTCCGGGTGCCTTATTGGAGTTATTTAGTAATTACTCTGGTCACCACAATTCTATTTACTATAATTACGAGATTTACAGTTAATTACTTCTGGTATGCTTTAACCGCTCCTGTTATCTTTGGGATGTTTTACTTTTGGGGGTATCCTATTGTACCTGCTGTATTAATCCCAATTTTATTTATCTGGAGATATATCAATATTCGCAAAGAGCAAGTAATAAGCAGAGAAAATCAGTATATAATCATTACACTAGTGCTAACAGCAATTATGAGTCTACTCATTCAGGATAGCCGTATCATGATATTTGCATTCCTGCAAATAATCATCTTAATTACCGGCTACATCACAAGTCACTTGGCTGTCATTACAAAACAAGAGCGCAATGAATTCGACTTAAAATTATCCCTTTACTTTGTTGGCTTCCTTGCATTAGGTGCGGGATTGTTTCTCACGCTATTTGATGGAATTCGTGGACTGCTTATATCGGTTTGGCATGGATTATTACAATTACTCAGTCTCTTATTGAGCGGAACATCTGGTTTCTTCAGCTTCTTGGAAATAGAGAAAAAGGAGTTACCTAAACAAGATCCAGCTGAGATAAGTGGTGATGCTAGCAATTGGAATGAACCTGCTAAGGATTATACTACCATCGAAAGCATCACATCATTTGTGCTAATCGCTCTTGTCCTATTACTTTTAACGTTCGCCTTCTTTCTTTTAAGGAAGCGTTTTCGGAGTATACAAAAGGAAAAAGAGAAAAATGTATCCATTTCGTATAGTGAACTGGATCAAGATTCAGGCCAAAACATACATTCTTTAAGAAATAGATTAAAAGATCTATTTAAAAAGCCTGACCACCCTGTTCGGAGAATGGTTCTGCAGTTCGAACGATTCGCAACAAAAAATAATAGGGGAAGAAAACCGTTTGAAACAATAGAGGACTGGTTTTTACGAATTGGGATGAATTCAGATATGACTGTTTACCAAAAGGTGAGATATGGTGAAGTGGATGTGAGCAATCAAGAGAAAGAGCTGTTAAAAGATCAATTGAAGCAGATGGAAAAACAAATAAGCGAAAGCGAAGCGGAATCTGAAGCTTAAATTCTGTAAAGTTGACCATATTAGAAGCGAATGTTATTATTTTAGTTAATAAACGAAAAGTTTTCTAGGGTTCCGCAGTATGAAATGAAATGCTGGTCTGGTCCGAGAGAAAACGCACGTACGTGTACACGGAGGGACAAAAGCCCGGGAGGATATCAATATACTGATATCACTCCAGGGCTTTTTTTATTGGAGGTTTTTATGATGAAAAACGACTGGAATATTATTTTTTTGGCAGGATTATTGAAATTGGCTGGGTCATTGGATTAAAGCATGCATTTAATTGGTGGACATGGGGATTAACCATATTTGCGATATACTTTAGCATGCACCTGCTGATTATAGGATCGAAGAGGCTTCCAGTTGGAACAACCTATGCAGTCTTCACAGGTATGGGAACTGCCGGAACTGTTATCATGGAGATTTTAGTTTTTAATGAACCGTTTAGACTGGGTAAAATCCTTTTAATTATGCTGCTGCTTTGTGGTGTCTTTGGTTTGAAAACAATTACACCAGTTGCAGATAAGGAAGGGGGACATTCCTAATGGATTGGATATTTCTTATTTTTGCCGGAGCTGGTGAAGTTGTTGGTGTAATGGGGATAAATAAAGTAAACAAGAAAGTGAATTTTTCCTCCCTTGCACTTTTATTTGGAGGTTTTGTATTGAGCTTCATCTTTTTATCGATTGCCATGGAAACCATTCCTATGAGCACAGCATATGCTGTATGGACAGGAATGGGGACAGTAGGCAGTGCACTAGCCGGGATGATCTTTTTTAAAGAGTCCAAGGATTGGCGGAGACTTTTATTTATTGGAATGGTGCTTTCATCTGCTGTTGGTCTAAAATTGATTTCCTGATTTCCTGTTCGTATGTTTATTTATCATTAATATAGGAAAAAGACTACTAAATGATAATTAGAAGGAGTGCCTACATCTAATGAATTTAAATAAAGAACTGAAGAGATTAGAGAGTATCAGAAGAGAAGGTGCAAATAAAGTCTTTACAATGTACTTAAATACTGATCCATCAGACCCGGATCAACAGGGAGGTGAATGGAGAATTCACTTCAAAAATGGACTCCGGAATTTTGAGCAGTATTTAGAAGAAGATGATAATAAAGAAGAACTGAAGAACTTTCAATTAATTAAGCAGAAGGTAGATAAATTTGTTAAAGGAAATGAACTAAACTTCTTAAAAGGAGTTGTAGTATTTGCTACAGCGGATGAAGAGGTGTGGTTTGCTGACCGTGTACAAATGCATGTGGAAACTGAGTTCTTTTGGCAGGAAACGCCTGAATTAGGACAACTCAAGGAACTGAAAAATAAGTTTCCTAAATCCGGGATCATACTTGTACAGCAAAATGAAATAAAAGTAATTGAATCTTATTTAAATGAAATTGAGGATACAACATCCTTTGAATTGGATATTAAAACAGATGATTGGCGTCAAAAATTAGGCCCACGTAAAGCAAATACAGCCATGGGACCTGGTGCAACCAATTTACAAAAGGATAATTTTGAAGCCCGCTATGAGGCAAATCAGCATCGCTGGTATAAAAAAATAGCACCTAAATTGGACAAGCGGGCTAAAGATCATAGCTGGGAAAAAATTTATGTAGTAGGTGAATCAGATTCTTCTCATGAATTAAAAGAACAGATGAATAAACCAGTGGATGAAGTCATTCAAAAGAATATGCTGGATCATGAGGAATCTAAAGTATTGCAGGAAGTATTCGGATAGAAAAGCAAAAGAGCCCATTCAACTGGGCTCTTTTATCACTCTTCAGATAAATATTTTTCATTTACATAACCACTGAATTCATCTGTGGTAACTTCCACCCATTCATCTCCACTGTCTTCTACTTCCAGTTCCTGATCAATTGTTACAACACCAGCTATGTCATAATCCACACCTGGGCCACTGCGCACATTTAATATTTCAACAGTTACATTTCTAGTGGAATGCGTAACAGATTCTTCTTCGGTATTTTCTTCATCCGTATCATCAGCTGATTCAGTTGTATTTGTTGATTGATTCATATCATTGGAATCTTTGTCAGTGTTCTCTTCATCGCTGGAGATCTGTACTTTTCCCAGTTCACTTTGAGCAAACTCAGGATTATTAAAGTTATTTTGCATAATTACAACAAAAACTATAAAAGCAGCGATTAAAATCGTTAAGATTCCAACAATAAGTCCTTTTCCTTTGTTCATGTTCATTTCTCCTAACCTTGCTTATCTTAGAAAACTTGGCTTATCGCCAAGCCTTAATGGCGAAAGCCTTAGTTCAACGAAAAATACTTTTCGTCTGCGATGTAAATGCTTCGAAGTATTACTTATGCCCTTATACTGATTTCCTGAAAAAAGTTATACTTTCCTATCAGTATAAAAAATAGTATACACGAATTTGATAGAAAATGGGAATAAATTATCTAAAAAGCTTACTTACATAAAAATATAAAAAACAGAGAAAACAACAATTAGCGACATCGCCAGTGAACTACCGACATAACTAAAAGCTATTTTGTATTTTTTAGCAAAAATTAATTGTAATGTTTCATTTCCAAAGGTGGAAAAAGTTGTATATGCCCCGCAATAACCAATCCCTGCCAAGACCCATAACCATTCTGGGATAATTTCAGTCTTGAAAAGTATAAATAAAGCAGCTAAGAGAAAGGATCCTGTAATATTAGCTATCCACGTACCAATTAACCGTTTATTTACTTTATTTGAAATATAAAACCTTGTAATACTGCCTGTAAATCCTCCGAGAGCTACCAGAAAAAAACTCATTGTTCCACCTGCCCGCGACAAGCAGCCTTAAAACCAACATAACAAAATACTAATCCACCAAGTATACTGATCAGAATATAACCAACTGCCAAAAGTAAATTGGAACTCCAGAGTTCAATTGTCTCCACAGCAAAAGTTGAGAAAGTAGTAAAAGAACCAATCGCGCCGATGCTAACAGCTGTAAACATCTCATGAGATAGTTTCTGCTTTATAGACGGATGGTTTAATAGAAAACTAAGCAAAAAGCAGCCAATTAAATTTGCAGTCAAGGTTGCAAAGGGAAATTCATGATCAGCAGTGAATAAAATGGAAATTCCATAACGTCCCATTGAACCTATCATCCCACCAATACCTATTGCTATATAGAGCTTAATATTCATGCACTTTGACAAACAGGACATAATCCATAGATTTCAAATTTATGTCCTTCGATGGCATATTCAGCTAGGGTGTTTTGAACTTCATCCATTGGACAAACTTCTATTTTCTTTGTTTTACCACAATCATTACAAATAAAATGATGATGATGATGGTGTGTACAGTTCATTCGAAATTGTTTTTCTCCATTTAATTCAGTCGTTTCCAAAATACCTACTTTATTATATAGATGCAGGTTACGATATACTGTATCAAAACTAATTCCTTTATATCTTGATTCCATGAACTGAATTAAGTCTTTAGCAGTTCGATAGCCATCAGCCTTTTCAAAATATGCCAGAATTTCTTTGCGTTTTCCAGTAGTTTTATAACCCTTCTCTTTTAAAAGATCGATTGCTTCATTTATATTCATTCCGCTTCCCTCACTTTTTTTGCAGTAAAAGTAAATCGTTTCAGACTGATTGATACTAGTAAAATAATGATAGAAACCATAACAATTGTACCCCCTGGAGGGATACTTAAGTAATAGCCTGATATTAACCCTATAATAACAGCTAACTCACCAAATACAATGGATAAAAACAACATTTGTTTAAATCCTTTAGCTAGCCGCATGCTTGCTGCGACAGGGAGTGTCATTAATGCAGATACCAGTAATACACCAACAATGCGAATGGATGCTGCGATTACCAATGCAGTTAAAATGATAAACAGGAGATGGATTCTTTTTGCGTGAATCCCTGATATCGTTGCATGTTCTTCATCAAATGAAAGGGTAAAGAGCTCCTTATAAAATAAACCGACAACAAGTATGATAAAAATAGAAATTCCTAGTATCGTATAGAGATCATTTAGACTGACTGCTGAAACAGAACCGAATAAATAATTAAATAATTCCGTATTGAATCCATCTGCAATCGAAATAAAGATGACACTTAATCCGACTCCACCGGATAAAATAATCGGAATAGCAAGCTCCTGATAAGCTTTATATACACTGCGGAGTTTTTCAATGAAAATGGAACCAATTACAGAAAAAGCCATCCCGCTGTATAAAGGGGTGATCATTGTAACTGCGAATTTTTTTTCAAGCATTAATCCAAATGCAATCCCGGCTAATGTTACATGTGATAATGCATCAGCAATTAATGATAGTCTTCTCACAACAATAAATGTTCCGAGCAATGGTGCGATAATTCCTATTAATATTCCTGTTAAAAAAGTATAGCGTAAAAAATCGAATTCAAAAAAGTCTGCTATCATGGTTGTTCCTCCAGGCGTTAATGATTGTGGGTGACGATATTTACAGGATGACCGTAAAATCCGGATAAGTCTTTTTCAGACAGAGAAGAATATTCTTCCGGTTTTCCGTGAAAATGCAATGTTTTATTTAAACAAACAATATCTGTAGCATGTTCTGTCATTATTCCGGTATCGTGGGTTACAAGTAATAATGTAATATTTCGTTGATCATTTAATCGATGTAATAATTCATAAAAACGTTTGACATTCTCATAATCGACACCAACAGTAGGCTCGTCCAGAATTAATAACTCAGGGTCGCTCACAAGCGAACGTGCAATGAAAATCCGTTGCTGCTGTCCACCGGAAAGGTTCCCGATGTTCTCATAAGCATAGTCGAGCATACCAACCTGATCGATGGCCTGGAGTATTTTTTCTTTATGTTTTTTTTTGAAAAACTTCAGATAGCCTACTTTTGCTGTAAGACCCATGGAAACTACTTCAAATACGGTCGCAGGGAAACCTTTATTAAATGAATTAGCCTTCTGTGAAACAAAACCAATTTTATTCCAATTATTGAATTTATCCATTGGTTGATCGAGCAGTTGTATTGTTCCTTCGTCCGGTTTCAAAAGCCCAAGTATGAGTTTGATTAATGTAGTTTTTCCACCACCATTAGGCCCAATTAACCCCATAAAAGCTCCACGGGGGATTTCAAAGTTAATGTGGCTCAACACTTTTTTCTGTTCATAGGCATAGGTTATATTTTTCATGGAAACAACGGGTTCTGTCATGGATAAACACCTCTTTCATTAGTTAGTTACTTTATCAAGAACCTCTAAATTATCCTTCATCAAGGAAAGATAATTATTATTCTGCCTGATATCATCATCTGTTAACACAGACAGATTATGAATGGTTAAGGCTTCAGCATCGATCTCTTCCTGGATGATTTCAGTAACACGATTGGAGCTGTTCTGTTCAAAAATAATGTAATCCAGATTATATTTATTTGCCTGGTTAATCACTTCGATCAATTCTTTCTGTGAGGGCTCACTGCTGGAAGATAGCCCATTGATTGCAATTTGTTCAATCCCATAGCGTGCTTCCCAGTAGCCGTAGCCTGCATGTGAAACAAGTATTTTTTTATTGCTTTTTCCTTGTAATGTATTGATAAACTGTTCATGTAGAGTAAGTAAATCTTGCTCCAGTTCATGAAAATTTTCAGTGTATTTTTTTTCGGATTCAGGGTTTAATTCAATTAATTTATCTTTAATAATTGAAGACATTTCCAGCATCCGAAGCGGATCTATCCATATATGCGGATCTTGGTCGCCATGGCTATGGCCGTCATGAGCATGTTCTTCTTCATGTTCATGCTTCTCATCCTCATGATTAACATCTTCTATATGAAACAACTCTTCATGCTGACCGATCTCTATTAATTCGACATCCTGTGTTTTCAACGCCTCTGAAGCACTTTCAGCAAACCCTTCCATGCCTGCACCTAAATAGAAAAAAGCATCACTTTTGGCGATAGAGGTAATATCTTTTGAAGCCGGTTCGTAGGTATGTGCATCTACGCCCGGTGGGTATACTGATTTAACTGAAATGGAATCTCCACCAATTCTTTCAATAGCATACTGAATGGGATAAACCGAGGTATATATATTAAGTTCAAATGTGTTATTCGTTTTATCATTTGAAGATGCACAGCCAGTAATAATTACTGCTGTTATAAGTAATATCATAATTGCTTGTAAAATTTTCATGTGCGTATCCCTTTCAATTGCTGTATTTTTGTACTTTTTCTATACTACCGTAATGATTCCGATTTGTAAATAAGAATGGTTCCTATTTGCGGATTTTTTATGCGAGTTATTTTTAGCCTGCTAATGATTAGAGAGCTTTCCACTAGTGAGCAGGTACATCAAGCTCAAGAGCCAGAACATCAGCAAAGCTGGGTCCTAAATCTGCGGCAATCAGCTTTTTCTAAAAAACATGGATATTTTTATTGCGAAATATCAGAATTTAATTTATAGTAGTAATTAGGTGATAGGCGACTATCTTTTTCTTTTAGCAGTAAAATGAATGAGTATTCATTCAAATTATGATTGGGGGATAAAATATGAAGCAATCAATCAGGCGTGCGGCTGTTTTAGGCTCAGGTGTTATGGGATCAGGAATTGCTGCACACTTGGCTAATGTGGGAATTCCAACAATAATGCTTGATATTGTGCCACGCGAATTAACAAAGAGTGAAGAGAAACAAGGATTAACACTAGAGGATCGGGCTGTACGTAACCGCACTTCAGCACAAAGTAAAAAAGCACTTTTAAAACAAAAACCTTCACCAATTACGACGAAGAAAAGCCTTGATTTAATTGAAGTCGGTAATTTGGAAGATGATATTGAAAAGTTAAGTGATGTTGACTGGATCATTGAAGTAGTAGTTGAGAACCTGGATGTTAAGAAAAAGGTTTTTGCCAATGTAGATAAGTATCGCAAGAGAGGATCTATCGTAAGTTCTAACACATCAGGAATTTCGGTGGAAGATATGGCGGAAGATTGTTCAGAGGATTTCCGTAAGCATTTTCTCGGAACACACTTTTTCAATCCGCCACGCTACCTTAAATTACTTGAGGTTATCCCTACAAAAGATACTGATCCTGAAGTACTCGCATTTATGAAAAGGTTTGGTGAAGATACTTTAGGAAAAGGCGTTGTTGAGGCTAAGGATACACCGAACTTCATTGCTAATCGGATCGGGACATATGGTCTGCTTGTAACAGTGAGAGAAATGCTAAAGGGCGGATACAGTGTCGGAGAAGTTGATTCTGTCACAGGGCCAATGATTGGTCGTCCGAAAAGTGCAACCTTCCGCACATTGGATGTAGTAGGACTTGATACATTCATTCATGTAGCAAAGAATGTATATGACCAGGTTGATGGTGCTGAAAAAGAAGTATTTGATGTACCGGAATTCATGAAAAGGATGCAGGAAAATGGCTGGCTTGGTTCAAAAAGCGGTCAAGGATTTTTCCTGAAGAAAAAAGGAAAAGATGGCAGCATCATCTATGAACTGAATCCGGAAACAATGGAATACCAGGACTTGAAAAAACTAAAAACAGCTGCAACTGAAATGGCAAAACAGGAAAAAGGATCTAACCGTAAATTGAAAGCGCTTGTATCAGCGAAGGGAGACCCGGCCGGTGATCTTGTTTGGTCGATTCTTAAGCCTGTATTAATTTACGCTGCTGAACTGCTTGGAGAAATTGCAGATGATGTTGTTTCGATTGACCAGGCGATGAAATGGGGATTCGGCTGGAAAATTGGGCCATTTGAAACATGGGATGCCATCGGTCTCAGGAAATCAGTGGAACGTATGCAAAAAGAAGGGGAAACAGTACCTGAATGGGTGCTTAACCTTCTGGATAACGGAAATGAATCCTTCTATAAAAAGGAAAATGGAAATGTATATTACTATGACCAGGCTGAATACAAGCAGCAAACCTTTAATAAAAAGAATATTAATCTAAGAAATTTAAAAGAAGTAAATGGCGTTATTAAAAAGAATACAGGTGCTAGTTTAATAGACTTGGGTGACGGGGTGGCAGGTCTTGAATTCCACTCTAAAAGCAATGCAATCGGTCTTGATATTATGCAAATGGTTAACTTCGCTATCGAAGAAGTTGATAAAAATTACGAAGGTCTCGTAATCGGAAACCAGGGTAATAACTTTTGTGTTGGTGCAAACCTTGCATTGATGTTAATGGAAGCACAGGATGATAATTTCTTTGAGCTTGATATGGTTGTCCGAAAGTTCCAAGATATGGCGATGAATATCAAGTATTCGAATAAACCGGTTGTAGTAGCACCATTCAATATGGCACTTGGTGGCGGAGCTGAGGTATCACTACCAGCAGCTGCTATTCAGGCATCAGCAGAAACTTACATCGGCCTTGTTGAATTTGGTGTAGGTCTAATCCCAGGCGGTGGCGGAACGAAAGAGCTTTATTTAAAAGAGCTTCGTAATTTGCCACAAGGAGTTAATTTTGACCTGACTAAAGTAGCGAATGATGTATTTGAAAAAGTAGCCATGGCCAAAGTTTCCACATCAGCTGCTGAAGCAAGGGAGAATGGATTTTTAGATAATAATGATGGCATTAGTGTGAATCCTGACCATCTTTTATATGATGCAAAAGAGAAGGTACTGGCATTAGCAAAATCGGGCTACCGGGCACCCAAACGCGAACAGATCCCTGTTGTAGGTGAAGCTGGATATGCAGCAATGCTACTTGGTGCAAAAACATTGAGATTTGGCGGATATGCCTCCGATCACGATGTGAAAATTGCAGAAAAATTAGCCTATGTATTATCAGGTGGACGGGTTAAAGAAGGAACATGGATTGATGAACAAGTCATGCTCGATCTAGAACGTGAAGCATTCCTGAGCTTAATTGCTGAACCGCTGACTCAAGCCAGAATGCAGCACATGTTACTAAAAGGAAAGCCATTACGCAATTAAACGAAGAGGGGGAATGAATGTGAAGGAAGCAGTAATTGTTGCAGGTGCAAGAACCCCTGTAGGGAGAGCGAATAAAGGATCTCTGGCAAATACAAGACCAGATGATTTAGCTGCATTAACGATTAAAGAAACTTTAAAACGTGCCGGGAATTATGAGGGGAATATTGACGATGTTATTATCGGGTGCGCAATGCCTGAGGCAGAACAAGGGATGAATATGGCAAGAAATATTGCCGGACTTGCGGGATTAAAACATGATGTTCCGGGAATTACGATTAATCGCTATTGTTCATCAGGCCTGCAGAGTATTGCTTATGGGGCTGAACGGATCATGGTTGGCGCAAGTGACTCAATAATCGCTGGTGGCGCAGAGTCGATGAGTCTGATTCCAATGGGTGGCCATGTGATCAAGCCTAATACTAAGCTTGTTCAGGATGCACCAGGCTACTACATGGGAATGGGTCACACAGCTGAAGAAGTTGCCAACCGTTTTAACATTTCACGCGCAGACCAGGACGCATTTGCTGTGCAAAGTCATGAACGTGCAGCAAAAGCAATTCAGGAAGGTAAATTTAATGATGAGATTGTTCCAGTTGAAGTGACAGAGCGTGTAATTGGCAAAAAGAATAAAATCGAAGAAAAGAAATCTATGTTTGAGATGGATGAAGGTGTACGTGCTGGAACTACTGCGGAAGTACTGGCAAAACTTCGGCCTGCATTCAATGTAAGAGGATCAGTAACTGCAGGAAACTCATCTCAGATGAGTGACGGAGCTGCATCAGTTCTTCTAATGGATCGTGAAAAAGCTGTAGAACAGGGTTTGACTCCACTTGTTAAATTCCGCTCGTTTGCGGTGGCAGGTGTAGAACCGGAAATTATGGGTGTAGGCCCAGTTGAAGCTATCCCTAAAGCTTTAAAAATAGCTGGATTGGAACTTTCTGACATAGGATTATTTGAATTAAACGAAGCATTTGCCTCACAGTCTGTTCGTGTGATCCAAGCATTGGACTTGGATACAAACATAGTGAATGTAAATGGTGGTGCAATCGCACTTGGACATCCACTGGGCATGACAGGTACAAAATTAACATTAAGCCTGATGCATGAAATGAAACGCCGTAACGTACAATTTGGTGTAGTTACAATGTGTATTGGTGGCGGTATGGGAGCTGCCGGGGTGTTTGAACTCTTGTAATCTAGTTAATTTTTATGGCCTTTTTCGTGAATTTTGGGACTGCACTGCGTTCGCCCACCAAAATACTGGGACTGCGCACTGCTCGTCCCATCGAAACCATTTGTTGCTCTTTAATCATCGCAGTTGATGTAAAAGACGACATAATTACTATTTTCTATAAGTATTCGTTATAATCGCCGTCCGAGATCGCTCCGGGCGGATGCTTTCCACGGGCACGACCTTAGCCTCCTCAAGAAAATCACTCTGCGGGGTCTTCGGACACGTGCTGTTCCCGCAGGAGTCACCGCCCTTCGCTCACCCGGACTGGTGAGTTGGTTGATGTATTGAATATTGATACTAATGCAGTACATCGGCAGAACCGGAATACTAGCGGAAGAAATACACGAAGACTCCAGCGGGAGGAAAGGCATAGGTGAGACCCCACAGTGCGTAGCACGAGGAGGCTCACCAGCCGCCCGCGGAAAGCGTAGTGTATTTCTGGAGCGCTGAATTAGCGCTCATCTTCTAAAGGGTGGAAGGAAGTCATACAAAAGAATTATTACTGTGTCGCACTTTATAGTTTTTGTGTCAAAAGCAACAAATGTTTTTGGTGGGACGAGTAAACGCAGTCCCGATCTTTTAGGGAACTGCCATTTTTAAAACATATTCTAATATGGAAAGGAACGATTCATATGAGTGAAACAAAAGATAAGATTTTTAAAGGCGGGGCATTTTTAATTGAAGATTTGACGGGTGAGGATGTTATAACCCCAGAGGACTTTACAGATGAACATAAAATGATTGCGAAAACAACAGAGGATTTTGTTGTTGGAGAAGTACTTCCAAAGGTTGAGAATCTAGAAAATCATGAATTTGAATATTCAGTAGAGCTATTGAAAAAAGCAGGGGAATTAGGATTGCTTGGTGCAGATGTACCAGAAGAATATGGTGGTCTTGCATTAGATAAAATCAGTTCTTCCTTAATTACGGAAAAATTTTCACGTGCCGGTGGATTTTCGGTAACACATGGAGCACATGTAGGTATAGGTTCACTTCCAATTGTATTTTTCGGAAATGACGAGCAAAAGGAAAAGTATTTACCTAAACTTGCTACAGGTGAATTATTAGCAGCCTATGCATTAACAGAACCAAGCTCAGGCTCAGATGCACTTGGTGCAAAAGCTACAGCTAAATTAAATGAAGCAGGAACACATTATATTTTAAATGGGGAAAAACAGTGGATTACCAACTCGGCATTTGCAGATGTATTTATTGTTTACGCAAAGATCGATGGTGAACACTTCTCTGCATTTATTGTTGAACGTGAATTTCCTGGGATTTCTACAGGCCCTGAAGAAAAGAAAATGGGGATCAAAAGCTCTTCCACTCGTACATTAGTTTTAGAAGATGCGGAAGTACCTGTCGAGAATCTATTAGGTGAAAAAGGCCGTGGTCACATTATTGCATTTAATATCCTTAATGTGGGACGTTATAAACTTGCAATAGGTGGTGTGGGTGGTTCGAAACGGGCACTTGAACTAGCTGCGAAATATGTAAATGAGCGTAAACAATTTAATACACCAATTTCCAGTTTTTCATTAACTCAGGAAAAACTGGCAACAATTGCAGCTGAAATTTATGCAAATGAAAGTGCTGTGTACCGGACAGTAGGATTATTTGAACAGCGTATGGGTGCTTTAACGGATGAGCAGCTGAAAGATGGACGTGAAGTAGCACGGGCAATTGCCGAATACCAAATCGAATGTTCGATGGGTAAATATATGTGTACAGAATTATTGGATCATGCAGCAGATGAAGCAGTTCAGATGCATGGTGGCTATGGTTTTATGCAGGAATATGAGGTTGAGCGGATTTACCGTGATTCCCGGATTAACCGTATTTTTGAAGGAACAAATGAAATTAACCGCCTGCTTGTACCTGGAACATTGCTTAAAAAAGCGATGAAGGGTGAATTGCCATTACTGCAAAAAGCACAAAGCCTGCAAGAAGAATTAATGATGATGATGCCGGAAGAAGTTGGTGACGAAACACTGGCACAGGAAAAATATTTATTGAAAAATGCGAAGAAAATGGTTCTGCTTGGCGCAGGGCTTGCAGCACAAAAATATATGCAAAAGCTTGAAAATGAGCAGGAAATTTTAGTGAATCTTGCTGATATGACGGCAGAAGTATATAACATGGAATCAGCCATTCTTCGCACAGAAAAGGCGATTAACAAAACTGGTGAGGAAAAGAATAAACAAAAGTTCCTTTACACGCAATCTTATGTACAGGAAGCCTTCAACCGAATCGAAGCAGACGCAAAAGAAACATTGATTGCTGTAGAAGAAGGGGACACCTTACGAATGATGCTATCATCATTACGTAAATTAACTCGCCATACACCAACAAATGTAATTGCGAAAAAACGTGAAATCGCTGTGAAAATTATTGAGGAAGAGAAGTATTTAGTATAAAAAGAAAAGCCAACCTTCCATAATGGAGGTTGGCTTTATTGCTTATATGGAAACAAATCCAGCTCATGCTTAAAAGCAAAGTAGACTTTCTCCCCTTTTAAATGGTTGCCTTCAAGACGTTTGTTCCTTCCTACTTACACTAGTTGATGTTCTAAGTCTTTGTTTTATTTATGTTCAAAATGATTTTCATTAGTAAATATCCACACATAACTCCCAATGTGTTTAGAATCAGATCATCAATATCAAAGCTTCTTGAGAGAATATGCAATGAGGATAAAACCAGTTGTGTTATTTCGATCCCTAATGAACAAAGAAAACCGATTAGAAGCATTTTTTTAAAGGTATGTTTTTTATATATTAAGACTAGCAATATTCCAATTGGTACAAATACGACAACATTTCCAACTAGATTAATAATGGCTGTTTCTGTGTACCCTTGAGAAAATAAGTATAGATAACCATTAATCGTATGGAATGGTAAGATGTTAATTCCAGTCCAGCCTTCTATGGAACTGCTTGCAGGAAATATGGTGAGATAAAGTAAGCTTTCCAGATATATAATGGACAAAATATAAATAAATTCTTTGTATAAGGATACTTCGTTGTTTCTTCGTTTCAGAAGGGATAATCGTATCGGAATATAAACGATAACGGTCAGCGTCATAAAGTATATTGGTAATGTGTAAATAAAATCGAGCATGTCATATTCCTCTCAGGGGAGTTTTACTCTCTAATATCAGGGATGTTTTCCATGATCTCTATCATAGAAAATGAAATACAGGGAATGTTTTGGGAAATTACTTTTTTATCTTGTGGGATAAAATTAAATCAATTGGTGCGTTCAAAATTATATAGTCAGATCTACAATTATTAGCAAGGCTTTATGTTATTTCAAAGCTAACTAGTTGATGATTTACTGATGGTGCTGGGCTCATCAGCTCTAATTGTCCATTAGCTAATTCATAACGGTTATCATCATTAATTGCTGCATAATCATCGTATGTAAGTCCGGTTTCCTTAACTATAGTATCTATTGATTTTCGATTTATTTTTGTCATCATTATCAACCATCCCCTGTACCTCCATATATTTTAATACAATTAATTATAGCATATTATATGAGCCCAATCGATTTGTTACTGATACGGTTTAGAAATTTGTCGACTATTCAATTTATTTATTGTGTTATTAATTTGTAGAGGTTCGGTCAAAAAGGCTTTACATTGCTAAGGTCATAATATTTGTTATAATGGAATTGAATTACAGAGTAGATTCGGAGGTTTTGAACATGGCGCTAACATTTTATTGGTATCCCAACTGTGGCACTTGTAAAAAAGCTAAAAAGTGGTTAGAAGAAAATAATATTGATTATGAGAGCATACATATTGTAGAAAACCCACCGTCACAGGAAGAGTTGGAAAGTCTGATTGCGAAAAGTGATCTGCCAGCTAAAAAGTTTTTTAACACAAGCGGGAAAAAATACCGCGAATTGAATATAAAAGATAAAATTAAAGATGCGAACACGGAAGAAATGGCGAAAATTCTTGCTTCGGATGGCATGCTGATTAAACGGCCAATTGTAACAGACGGTCAAAAAGTGACGGTCGGTTTCAAGGAAGAAGATTATCATGAAAATTGGTTATAAACACTAGTAAAATACTTATTTAACTTGTATGATTATATTGAAATAATATATGGAGGGATATATATGAGCTTACCAAAGGATTTAGTATACTCTAAGGAACATGAATGGATAAAAATAGAAGGCGACAAAGTAAGAATTGGTATTACTGATTTTGCCCAATCCGAGCTAGGGGATATTGTATTTGTAGAGCTTCCTGAAGTTGGGGATGAAATTGAAGCAGACGAGACTTTTGGAAGTGTTGAATCTGTGAAAACTGTTTCTGAATTATATGCACCTATCAACGGGAAAGTTGTCGAAGTGAATGAAGAATTAGAGGATAGCCCGGAATTTGTTAACGAATCACCATATGAAAATGCTTGGATGATCATTGTTGAGCCAGCGAATGAATCAGAACTGGATGAATTGTTATCAGCTGAGCAATATGAAGAATTTATTAAAGAAGATTAATTAAAGTGCTTGTTCAAAAGGAGGATAAAAAGGACCGAGAAGTTCGAGGCGGCGTAGCTTTGAGCACCGGAACGTATGCAATTAATACGTGAGGAGTGGAAAAGCAAGCCAACGAAGAAACTCGATGTGTCATTTTTACCGGACTTTTTGAACATCCTATAAAATGAAACAATAAATCGGGCTGACGTACAATTTTAGGAAAGATTGTATAGTCAGCCTTGTTTACATCATATACTAAAGTAATTCAATCATCTTGCTTGATTTCCTAGGGAGTGCTATGTGATGATAACAGATGAATCCGAGATAGTTATTATTGTTGAGGGCTTGACAGATAAAAGGCAAATTGAAAAGTTAATTACAGATGATGTTACGATTCTATGTACAAACGGTACACTTAGTATTGAACGGTTTGATGATCTTTTGGAAGAATATGATTTGGATTACAGAGATGTTATCATTTTGGTTGATGAGGATAAATCAGGAATGAAGCTTCGAAAGCAGCTGGCTCGGGAGCTGCCGCATGCTGAGCATATACGTGTAAGCAGTGATTATCGCGAGGTTGCAACAACCCCTGAAAACATTCTCGCGACCGCCTTATTGAGTAAGCGCATTTCCGTTAATCCAATTTTCTTAGTTTAGGGTGGTATTTTTTGCAGCAGATTACAGAAGAACAAATAGATAATGAGAATTATCTACTTTATATTTATACCCCATTCTGTGGGACCTGTCATTTAGCCAGAGCTATGTTGACTAAAATTGAATCGGTACACAATGAGAATATTTTTTATGAAATGAATGCATCATTACATCCTGAATTTATGCAGAAGCACCAAATAGAAAGTGTTCCTTGTCTTTTGATAAAGAATGGGAATGACATAAAGGAAAAGGTTTATGCATTTAAATCCATACCGAATATTTACACCTATTTAATGGAATATAAACCGGAGTTATTTGTTAAAAACGAAGGATAAATCTATTTTAATTGACATAATAAATGGTGCATGCTAGTATTTAGCATATGAAATTTTTATAAAAATTATTTATCTCTTATCTTGAGCGGTGGAGGGACTGGCCCTATGAACCCGCGGCAACCTTCAAATGATTTATTATTTGAAAGGTGCCAATTCCTGCAAAGTGGATACTTTGACAGATGAGGGAACCTGAAGACTTTAATGTTTAAATTTACGTCTTTCTGTTCTCTTACAGAAAGGCGTTTTTTGATGGTTTTTGGGTATACTGGAAATTGCGGGATCTGTGTAAGGAGGAAATAACCAGTGATTTCGATCGAGGGTTTAAGTAAAACTTTTAAAGCAAATAAGAAAAACATTACAGCAGTTGATGGTATGACACTTGATATAAAAGAGGGTGAAATATTTGGTGTTATTGGATACAGTGGAGCTGGTAAAAGTACGTTCGTTCGTTTATTGAATCGGTTGGAAGAGCCGACAGGTGGGCGAATTGTAATCGACGATCAGGAAATTACAGCACTGAATTCCAAACAGCTTCGTTTGGCAAGACAGGAAATGGGAATGATTTTTCAGCATTTTAATTTGCTCTGGTCACGAACAGTGAAGGATAATATTGCTTTCCCATTGGAAATAGCGGGATTCCCAAAAATGGAGCGGGAAGCGCGTGTGCAGGAGTTAATTGATCTGGTTGGTTTATCAGGCAGAGAAAATGCCTACCCTTCACAGCTGAGTGGTGGACAGAAGCAGCGTGTGGGAATTGCCAGGGCACTTGCGAACAATCCAAAAGTATTACTTTGTGATGAAGCAACGTCCGCATTGGATCCGGAAACAACCAATTCAATCCTCGATTTGCTTGTGGATATTAATCAGAAATTGGGACTTACGATTATCCTGATTACCCATGAAATGCATGTTATTCGTAAAATATGTAATCAGGTTGCAGTAATGGAACAAGGTAAAATAGTAGAACAGGGTGATGTACTGGATGTGTTTTTACAGCCAAAACAGCAGGTAACAAAGAAATTCGTGGAACAAATTATGGGTACGAATGAAGATGATAGTGTAGCACTATTGATTGATACGTATGATGAAGGTAAAATTGTTCAGCTCCATTTTCTTGGTGAAACTACCAACCAGGCATTGATTAGCCATGTAGCAAGAAAGTTTGCGATTGATATTAATATACTGCAAGGAAAAATCACCCAAACTCAAAGAGGGGCGTACGGTACATTGTTTGTCCAACTGTCAGGGGATGATCGAGAAATTGAAAACGCGGTGAATTTTATCCACAACGAGACCTCAGTAGAAGTGGAGGTTATCCGTGATGCAAACTGATATTTTTGCAAATATTGATTTACAGGATCTCCTTGAAGCTACTTATGAAACATTTTATATGACAATATTAGCTTTAATTGGGACAGGTGTCTTCGGGGTAATGCTGGGATTGCTTTTATATTTGACAATGAAGGATGGTATTTGGCAAAACAAATATATTAACTTAATTGTAGCAGCAATTGTGAATGTGTTTCGTGCTATTCCATTCATTATACTAATTTTTTTATTATTTCCGTTTACCGATTTTCTAATTGGAACAATTCGGGGTCCAAATGCAGCACTGCCAGCATTGATAATTGGTTCTGCACCATTTTATGGTCGACTTGTTGAAATAGCTTTAAAAGAAGTGGACAAAGGTGTTGTGGAAGCGGCTAAGTCAATGGGGGCAAAAACGAGGACAATTATATTCCGTGTTTTACTTCCGGAATCGATGCCAGCCCTTGTTTCCGGTTTAACTGTCACAGTAATAGCTTTAATAGGTTATACGGCCATGGCAGGTATAATTGGTGCAGGCGGTCTTGGAAACTATGCATATTACTTTGGTTTTCAACGACGTGACTGGGATGTATTATTGATATGTACAATTGTCATTGTTATTATTGTATTTATTTTTCAATTTATTGGTGACTTTATTACGAATAAATTGGATAAAAGATAGGAAATTAGGCGAAAGCTAATTTTAATATAATTTGAAAATAGAAGGAGAGAATACATCATGAAAAAGTTTTTAGTCTTTTTATCTGTATTATTCGTTTTAGTTTTGGCAGCATGTGGTGGAGGAGATTCTGAGGAAGATACTTCAAATGAAAATACTTCAGGTGATAGTAATGCAGAATCGGAAGAAAATGTGGAACTTATTGTTGGAGCTTCCAGTGTTCCCCACTCTGAAATTTTGGAAGAAGCTAAACCACTATTAGAAGAAGAAGGAATTACATTAACGATAGAAGAATATCAGGATTATGTTTTTCCAAATGACGATCTGGCAAGTGGTGATTTGGATGCCAACTACTTCCAGCACATTCCATTTTTAAAACAAACAATTGGTGATACAGGGTATGAATTGGAAAACATCGGTGGAGTCCATGTAGAACCGATGGGAGTATATTCTAAAGGAATTGAAAGCGTCGATGATATCGAGGAAGGAACAGAAGTGATTTTAAGTAATTCAGTACCAGATCATGGACGTGTCCTGGCATTATTTGAATCAGAGGGATTAATTACATTGGATGAATCTGTGGAAAAGTCAGAAGCCACCATTGATGATATTGTTGAAAATCCTAAAAACCTGAAATTTTCACCAGATTATACACCGGAAATTTTACCGGAATTATATCATTCCGAAGAGAATACACTTGTTGTCATCAATACAAATTTTGCTATTGGTGCAGATTTGAATCCTTTGGAAGACGCACTATTTATCGAAGGTGAAGATTCCGAGTATGTAAACATTGTTGCTGCTCGGGCGGAAGATAAAGATAATGAAGCATTGAATACATTAGTAGACGTACTACAATCAGAAGAAATTCAGGATTTCATTATTGAAAATTATGAAGGCGCCATCGTTCCGGTTGGTGGAAAAAATTAATTTTTGCAAAAATGGAGCATTTATTAGTATATGCTAGCAATAAGCTAAATGTTAATGAACGAATAGAGCTATATATATTTCAGCCATCCACATCCGGATTAAATCACGAATAAACGTTTATAACCACTTTGTGCTGGGAATTGTCCTTATGTTAATCTTATAATTGTATTCAAATTGAAAGGATGATTCACTATTAATAGTGGAATAACGATGAATTACACTCCGGAGATGGAGAAGGCAATGCAACAAACGCATAAGATTTGTTATGCGGAGTATGGAAGAAGATTAGATAAACGGATTGCAGTTGAAAAAAAACGGCAGCAGGAATATGAACAATGCAAACTTTTAGTTGCCGGACTTGATAGCCAAATTCAAAGATGATAAATATAAAAAATGGTACTGATGCTCAGGTTGAGGGCATCAGTATTTTTATTAGAGCAGATGCATGACTTTAATGGAATCTCTTTTTGTAAGTTATGATGCTTTTTAATTGTTGCAATGAATACAAAGGGTGACGTAAAATTAATGGTAGTAGATCTCATCGACCGCTACGGAAACACATTTCGCGGACCTTAGGGCGGTTGGTGAACCTCCTCGTGCTGCGCACTCCGGGGTCTCACCTATGCCTATACTCTCGCAGGAGTCTTCATGTGTTTCCTTCGCTGGAATCGTGCTTTAAAACTTTTTAAAATTGCTTGCACATTTGTGTGGTTGTTTGGAGCGGAGGACCGTTGACTCCTGCAGGAATAGCACGTGTCTGAAGACCCCGCAGAGTGGGTTTCTCGAGGAGGCTGAAGCCGTGCCTGCGGAAAGCAACGGTCCGCAGTGGAAATCAACCCAGCGCAAATATTAGTTTATATGTTTTGAAGTAAATCAATGATTTTCGGTGGAATGATTAACCGTAGTTCCAACTTTTAGAAACCAATTTAATGAAACAATCCGTTTTTATCTTGAATTTTGTAAACCGTATTACTATAGGAAAAACACGGTTATTTTATGAGGAATTACATAATATTTCACACACCGGATAAGTAACCTGAAAAAGTTGATATTAAATTCGAAATGCTTTAAGATTATAATGAGAATAGATTGAGAATGAATGTTGTCATTCATTTGAAAAAATATAAATTAGTACTTGGAGGTATCGGAATGGCAGGATCAACGTTGGAAATTAAGAATCTTCATGTTCAAATTGAAGGTAAAAAGATATTAAAAGGTGTAGACCTTACAATAAAAGGTGGAGAATTTCATGCGGTAATGGGGCCAAATGGAACTGGTAAATCTACCTTGGCATCAGCAATCATGGGACATCCTAAGTATGAAATTACTGAAGGAAGCGTTCATTTAGATGGTGAGGATGTACTTGAAATGGAAGTTGACGAGCGTGCTCGTGCAGGTCTGTTTCTAGGAATGCAATACCCAAGTGAAATTAGTGGTGTTACTACATCTGACTTCTTGCGTTCTTCTATTAATGCACGTCGCGAAGAAGGCGATGAAATTCCATTAATGAAATTTATCAAGGAAATGGATTCAACACTGGATTACCTTGAAATTGATAAAAATATGGCACAACGTTACTTAAATGAAGGATTCTCAGGTGGAGAGAAAAAGCGTAACGAAATTCTTCAGTTATTGCTTTTAAAACCTGAAATTGCAATTCTGGATGAAATTGATTCAGGATTGGATATTGATGCATTAAAAGTAGTTTCAAAAGGAATTAATAAACTACGTGATGAAAACTTCGGTTGCTTGATTATTACGCATTACCAGCGTTTATTAAATTACATTACACCAGATCATGTTCATGTCATGATGCAGGGACGTATTGTTAAATCAGGTGGTCCTGAACTAGCACAACGCTTAGAAGCTGAAGGCTATGAGTGGATCAAAGACGAACTGGGAATTGAAGACGAAACTGTAGGGCAAAACGCATAGTAGTTAGGAGGGGTAAAATGACTGTTGAAACAAAGCTTCCATATGATAAAGATTATATAACTCAATTTTCCAGTGATAGAAATGAACCGGAATGGATGCAGGTCTTACGCCTTCAAGCATTGGAACAAGTTGACGTACTTGAAATGCCTAAGCCTGATAAAACAAAAATAGGTAAATGGAATTTCAGTCGTTTTAAGCATGCAGCAAAAGGCGATGAAATTACATCTTTAACTGAGTTACCAGCAGAAATTCAGGATTTCCTTGATCCGGATAATCTACCAGAAAACTTATTTATACAACGTAATCAATCTGTAGCATATGCAACAATGAGTGAAAAGTTAAAGCAAAGAGGTGTTATTTTCACAGATATATTCACCGCTTTAACAGAACATGAAGATTTAGTGAAGCGATACTACATGAAAGACGCTGTTTCAATTGATGAACATCGTTTGACTGCATTACATGTAGCCTTAATGAATGGTGGAATTTTCGTTTATATTCCAAAAAATGTACAGGTGGAAGAGCCACTGCAAGCTATCTTTTGGCAGGAAGATCCTGAGGTAGCATTGTTTAACCACGTGCTAGTAGTAGCAGAAGAGAACAGTTCATTAACTTATGTGGAAAACTATATTTCACATAATGATGAAGAAGAAACAATCTCAAACGTTATAACAGAAGTGATCGCACAAAATGGTGCGAAAATCTCGTTTGGTGGCGTTGATAACTTTGCAGCCGGTACAACAAACTATATGAACCGTCGTGGTATAGCTTATCGTGATGCAACCATTGATTGGGCATTGGGACAAATGAATGATGGACATACAGTGTTTGAGAATGCTACACATTTGGTTGGAGATAATTCATCAGCTGAATCGAAAGCAGTTGTTGTAGGGCGTGGCAAGCAAATTGAAAACTTTACAACGAAAAGTGTTCATTTTGGAAAAGATACACATGGTCATATTTTACAGCACGGTGTAATGAAAGAAAAAGCAACATCCATTTTTAATGCGATCGGTAAAATTGAGCATGGTGCAACAAGATCCAATGCTGAGCAGGAATCGCGCGTACTCATGTTAAGTGAGAAAGCTCGTGGAGATGCTAACCCGATTTTATTAATTGATGAAGATGATGTTACAGCGGGACACGCAGCTTCTGTAGGACGCGTGGATCCTATGCAACTGTATTATTTAATGAGCAGGGGTATTACACAGACTGAAGCAGAGCGCTTAGTCATTCATGGATTCCTTGCACCAGTAGTATCTAAGTTACCAATTGCTTCTGTTAGAGAACAACTAACGAAGATCATTGAGAGGAAAGTTTACTGATGGATGTAAAAGCTATCAGGGAACAATTTCCGATATTAGATCAGGAAGTTAATGGACATCCGTTAGTATACCTGGACTCATCTGCAACTTCACAAAAGCCATTGGCTGTTATTAATGCTGTTGACGATTATTACCGGCAGCATAATTCCAATGTACACCGAGGGGTCCATACACTTGGCTCACGAGCAACTGATTTATATGAAGGCGCTCGTGAGAAAGTGCGCCGATTTATTAATGCAGACAGTACTGCAGAAGTGATTTTCAATCGGGGAACAACGACAGGAATTAATACAGTTGCCCAGAGTTATGGCCGGAATTTAACTGCTGGTGATGAAATTGTAATTACACCAATGGAACATCACAGTAATATCATTCCATGGCAACAGGCGGCAAAAGCAACTGGAGCAACATTGAAATATATCCCTTTACAAGCTGATGGAACCGTAACATTGGAGGATGTGCGTAACACGATTACAGCCAACACGAAAATAGTTGCTATAACACATGTATCCAATGTACTTGGGACTGTCAATCCAGTAAAGGAAATTGCACAAATTGCCCATGAAAATGGTGCAGTTATCCTTGTCGATGGTGCGCAAGGTGCACCACATATGAATGTGGATGTAAAAGATTTAGATTGTGATTTCTATGCTTTCTCCGGACACAAGATGTGTGCACCAACAGGGATTGGCGTATTGTACGGGAAGAAGCAATACCTGAATGAGATGGAACCAGTTGAGTTTGGTGGAGAAATGATAGATTTCGTAAATTTATATGATTCAACATGGAAAGAACTGCCATGGAAATTTGAAGGTGGAACACCAATTATAGCTGGTGCTATTGGATTAGGTGCGGCAATCGACTTTTTAAATGAAATTGGCATGGATAACATTTTAAATCATGAAAAAGTTTTAGCGGAATATGCAATGGAAAAAATGCGTACAATTGATGGTCTGACAATATTTGGTCCAGAAAGTCGTGCAGCACTTGTAACATTTAATTTAGGTGATGTACACCCGCATGATACTGCAACTGTGCTTGATGCAGAAGGAATTGCAGTCCGTGCAGGTCATCATTGTGCACAACCGCTAATGCGCTGGTTGGATGTCACGGCAACAGCACGCGCTAGTTTCTATTTGTATAATACGAAAGAAGATATAGATCATTTAGTTGATGGACTCTTGAAAACAAAGGAGTATTTCGGTGATGTCTTATAATCTTGATACATTATACCGGCAAGTAATTATGGATCATTATAAAAGTCCCCGTAACAAAGGGACTATCGATGGTGATGCATTAACCATCGATATGAACAACCCGACATGTGGTGATCGGATTCAACTGCAATTACTCGTTGATGACGATATCGTTAAAGAAGTTAAGTTTGATGGTGAAGGGTGTTCGATCAGCATGTCTTCCGCATCAATGATGACCCAGGCAATTAAAGGAAAAAAGATTGAAGATGCATTGGAAATGTCAAAGCTTTTTTCCGAGATGATGATGGGTGAAGATATTGATACAGGAGACCTGGATTTGGAAGACATCGAAGCATTGCAAGGGGTGTCTAAATTTCCTGCACGAATTAAGTGTGCTACCCTTGCATGGAAAGCGATGGAAAAAGGTGTTCATAAAGAATAGTTAGCCAATGGATTAAAGTACGTAAGCAAATGGCTTGCCAGCGATTATACGGTCGTTGGTGTACGAATATCTAATAGGAGGTTTTAATAATGGCCAAAGAAATACCTGAAATGGAAGGTTATGAATATGGTTTCCATGATAAAGACGTTTCGGTTTTCCGTACAGAAAGAGGCTTAACAAAGAAAGTTGTTGAGGAAATTTCACGGATGAAAGAGGAACCGGAGTGGATGCTTGACCAACGATTAAAAGCGTTGGAACTATTTTATAGTATGCCGATGCCACAATGGGGCGGCGATCTGTCAGAACTTGATTTTGACGAAATTGTTTATTACGTAAAACCTTCCGAAAAGCAAGGTAGAACATGGGATGAAGTTCCTGCAGAAATTAAAGAAACTTTTGATAAGTTGGGGATTCCCGAGGCTGAACAAAAATATTTAGCTGGTGTATCTGCACAGTATGAATCAGAGGTTGTATACCAAAGTCTTGAAAAAGATTTGGAAGATCTTGGAATTATCTTTAAAGATACGGATTCAGCGTTGAAAGAGAATGAAGAACTTTTCAAAGAATACTTTGGTAAAGTAATTCCTGCTTCTGATAATAAATTCTCAGCATTAAACACTGCTGTATGGTCTGGTGGTTCATTTATTTACGTACCTAAGGGCGTACAAACAACGTCTCCATTGCAGGCTTATTTCCGGATTAACTCGGAAAACATGGGACAGTTTGAAAGAACATTAATCATTGTTGATGAAGGGGCATCCGTGCATTATGTAGAAGGTTGTACGGCACCTGTATTTACAACAAATTCACTGCATAGTGCGGTAGTAGAAATTTATGTTAAAAAAGATGCCTATTGCCGTTACACAACAATTCAAAACTGGGCTAACAACGTATATAACCTAGTAACAAAACGTGCAACAGTTGATGCAAATGGCACAATGGAATGGATCGATGGTAATATGGGCTCTAAGCTTACAATGAAATACCCATCTGTTCTTCTAAGAGGAGAAGGTTCACGTGGTATGACAATATCCATTGCCTTAGCTGGAGCAGGTCAGCACCAGGATGCCGGAGCTAAAATGTATCACCTGGCACCAAACACATCATCATCGATTGTTTCGAAATCCATTTCGAAAAAAGGTGGTAAAGTATCATACCGCGGAATCGTTCACTTTGGACGAAAAGCAGACGGTGCCCGCTCAAATATCGAGTGTGACACGTTAATTATGGATAATGAATCAACATCAGATACAATTCCATACAACGAAATTTACAATGATAATATCTCATTGGAGCACGAAGCGAAAGTATCCAAAGTTTCCGAAGAACAATTATTCTATCTCATGAGTAGAGGGCTTGGAGAACAGGAAGCAACAGATATGATCGTCATGGGCTTTATCGAGCCATTTACAAAAGAGCTTCCAATGGAATATGCAGTTGAAATGAACCGTCTGATCAAGTATGAGATGGAAGGAAGTATTGGGTAATACGCTACAAACGTTGGTGTAACAACATTTGTAAGCTGTCTATAAAGTAAGAAAAACTGCACGTGCCGATTCAGATTTTTCTTTTGGTGTAGGAGGCGAACTTTTTAAGTTCGTCTTCTTCTATTTTTTCTGTTATATGCAGGTAAGTATCAGCTGTTGTTTTGATAGAGAATCAAAAGTTTTATATTTATATAACTGTAAGTGTAAGTCAAAAATCCCCATCTAAACAGGTGGGGATTTTTTGACGCTTATGATTCTATGAATAGGAATGACAATAAATCCGCATGATATGAAGTAATTATAATTCCTCCGGAGGTACTATGGCCAGACAGATCAGTATTTCGCAATTTATTATTATTTTCTTATTAAGTACTGGTTTAAGCAATCATGTTCTTGTCGTTCCTTTAATAATTGATGTCGCTGGACGTGATGCTTGGATTAGTGTAATTGTTGGTTTTTTGATGATTATCCCGTTCTTGTTTATAGTCCTGTACGTCACGAAGCAGCTGAAAAATACTTCTGTATTTGAATGGCTGGAAGTCACTTATAGTAATACAATCCGTAAAATTGTTGCCGGCTTGCTTGTGATTTTTCTATTTATAGCAGGTTTTACTACTGCATGGGAAACTGTTTCCTGGACCCATGATACATATTTGCTGAATACACCAATGCTAGTAGTTGCATTTTCAATTCTTGCTGCATCACTCTATATTGCCGGAAGGGTAAATGTTATAGCCATCTGTGCTGGAATACTTCTTCCGTTTGTGGTTTTTTTGGGTGTGCTTGTAGCGGTTGGCACCATTCCGGACAAAAATTACTCGCTTATCCTGCCAGTACTTGTGGAGCAGAACTGGACTGATGTATTTAAAGGGTCAATTTATGTTTTTGGTTCTCTTTCTGAAATATTTATGCTGATTATGCTCCAGCATCAAATCATGAGGAAAGTAGCATTCCGGCACCTGTTTTTACTGTCGTTCGTCCTATTTATATTAGTCATGGGGCCATTGCTTGGGAGCATTGCAATTTTTGGGGTGGAAGAGGCTGGGAAAATAAAATACCCGGCATTTCTTCAATGGAGAATATTAAGTATTGGTCAGTACTTTAACCATTTGGACTTTTTTTCAATCTATCAGTGGCTATCAGGTTCATTTATTCGGCTGGCACTGATTTTGTATTTAATTGCAAAAGCATTCAAGTTTAAGAAACCCATTATAATCCAGGTTTTAATATGTATATTATATTTAGTGCTTATTTCAGCACCAATCTCTGACATGCAATTTGTTGCAATCCTAAAAGATTATTTTTATTTGACCACCTGTATTTTTGCAATTGTGATGACAGTATTTTTAGCTATACTTGTCAGAAAATCAAAGAATAGGATGACAGAAAATGAAAAATAAGAATACAAAGGTCGATATTACGTATTTTCAGGATTTATTTCATCATTCCTCCGATATAAAGATTAAAAAAAACCAGTTCAATAATGATAAGAAACCGGAAGAAGCGATACTAATCTATTGTGAAGGGCTGATTAACAGCGATTTACTAATAGAAAGTATACTCCCTGAAATTCAAAGAACCATTAATTTAAATGGCCATAAAGGGATCCAGGAATTGAACAGCTCAGAAACAATCAAATGGAGCAGGAATGATCCGTCAAACGATAAAGCTGTAAGGGAAAAAGTATTCGATGGATATACTGCTATTTTAATAAAAGAAATCATTTATTTTTTCAACACGTCAAAGCCACCAATAAGGTCACCAGAAGAGTCGACGACTGAAGTATCTGTAAAGGGGCCAAAGGATGCATTTGTAGAGGATATAGGAACAAATATTGCATTGGTCCGTAAACGAATGAAGACGGAGTCCATGGTCACCAAATCATTCACGGTTGGAAAAAGAAGCAACACCAAGGTCAGTTTGGTTTATCTGACAGACATTCAAAATCAGGAAATAATCAAAGAGGTTACACGGAGAATAGAAGAGATTGATATAGATGTGCTGAACAGTGATAATGAGTTAGCTGAAATTCTACCAGGCAACCATTATTCCTTATTTCCATTACTTGTAAGCGTTTTGCGTCCAGATGGGGTTACTGGCAGTCTGGCAAGGGGGCGTTTTGCCATTTTTATCGATAATGTACCAAATGTCCTTATAGGTCCAGCTAATTTTCAATTGCTCCTAAATACATCTGAGGATGAGCATATGCCGTTTTACTATGCATCATTTGAAATGCTGCTTAGAATTGCTGGATTGGTTTTGGCTATTTTCCTTCCATCATTCTGGGTTGCTATATCTGCATACAATGTGGATCAGATACCCTTTTCACTGCTCGCGACTATTGGTGCTTCCAGGCTGGGAATACCATTTAACACTACAGTTGAATTAATATTGATGATCACGCTATTTGAGCTTTTCCGTGAAGCGGGTGTTCGATTGCCAAAGGCTGTCGGTCAAACGGTCGCGGTGGTAGGTGGATTAATTGTGGGAGATGCGGCAATTCGTGCTGGACTTACTTCACCTACCATGCTCGTGGTGACTGCCATTACTGCTGTTGCGACCTTCACTTTAGGGAATCAATCTTTGTCTGGAACGGTAACAATTATAAGATTATTTTCTATTCTTTGTGCAAGTGTATTAGGGATGTATGGATTTTTCATCAGTTTATTTCTTACAATAGGATATCTAGCTAAGCTTGAATCATTTAATGTTCCATATTTAATTCCTGTTTCACCATTTGTAAAAGGAGACTTTTCAAAAGCAATCTCAAAACTACCAGTGATTAAACAGAATAAACGAGCGAGGATTCTGAAAACACAGGATGATGACAGGCAGAGGAGTGAATGAATTGAAGCAAATCAGAAAGTTATCAATAGGAATTCTTCTGTTAGTGTCACTTACCGGCTGCTGGGACGAAAAAGAGATTGGCGAGCATAATTATGCGACTGCGATAGGAATTGATTATAAAGAAGAAAAATACTTGCTTTATGTACAGATGCTGGATTTTTCCAATGTAGCCAAACAAGAGGGACAGAAGCAGTCTGAAGAGGCTCCTCTATATATTGGAAAAAGTTCAGGAGCCACACTTCAGGAAGCTGTGAATGATCTATACAAAACATCGCAGCAGCCGTTTAATTGGGGACAAATTGGATCCATAATTTATTCTGAGGCCGTTTTGAAAAATGGCATTGAGAAGGTTCAGCAGGCAATTCAAAGAAATGGAGAATTTAGGTACACTCCTTGGATGTTCGGGACGAGGGAGTCGATTGATGAATTATTTGGGTTAACTGGATTCTTCCACCTACCTCCATTGTACACCATTATGTATCAGCCAGAAGATATTCATGGTAAATATTCTTATATTAAACCTCTACGTATGCACAAGTTTATTTCCATTTACAAAGATCCTGGTGGAACTGCAATTCTTCCATCGATTTCAATAGACAAGTCTGCCTGGAAGAAAGCCGGACCCGAAGAGAAGGCAAAAAAAACCTTAAAAATCAATGGCGGCTTCCAGATTAATGAAGGAAAGTATAAAGACTGGATGTCCTATGAAGAACTGACAGGACTAAGATGGGTTGAATCTAAAACTGAAAATACGACGGTCAAACTTGTTGATGAAGGAAACATAATCGGAAATGTTGAAATAAGTAGCCCTTCAGCAAAGATTAAACAAGTGGGGGAGGGGGATAACGCGCAGTTCAATATAATTATAAAAGCAACTGGGATATTAGCTGATCTGAAAGAGGAACTGCCTATAGAGACGATAGAAAAACTGGTCACCAAACAGATTGAAGAAGATGTTAAAACTACATACCAAAAGGGGATGGAAAAACAAATAGACATTTATAATCTTAAACATAGACTATTCCTCAATGGAATGAAACCCGAAGAATTAAAGGAATATACCCTTTCAGAAGATAGTCTCAATTTAATTTCTGTTGATTTCCTTCTTGAAAGTAAAGGGATTTATCATTAATTGAAGCAAGAGAACCGTTGCCGCGCTTCCCTTGCTTCAATTATCTCCGTTCGTTTTTAGATTAACGTTTACCGAACAAATGACGAATTAACTCCCCGCCCAAAGTTTTAATCCAGGTCCTCGTAATTACTCTTTCCTTCCAAGTACAATTTCATTTTCGGTATATTTTTGGTCCCACAAAAGAATATATTCCTTGTAATTCATAATGACCGTCAAATTTATTCCATTTAATTTGATAGTCTTGCTCAGGTTCCAATTGTTACCGAAAAAACAACCATCTTTTTGTAGATCTCCTAACAATCTGGTGATAAGCCATTAAATAAAAAGCTGAAAATTTGGTTTGTTTCCTTCAAAAAAGTTATAGTGTATTTGTGCCCCATTCGTGCCCTTTCAGATTGAAAAAGTATGAATAAGTTTGAAAGCTTCCTTAGAGAAAAATAGATAACATAAGCATTTTGAGTAGATATGACTTAAAATGAAATTCAAAAATAATCAAGTATGAGATGGAAGGTTCAATCGGTTAAACTCTTTAAACCCTTGTCACAACAGTGTTTGTGGTGGGGGTTTTTTCTTTGAAAAAGTGTTTGTGCCCATTCATCCCTCTTCTTTCATTTTTTAATCCAATAATTGCTTGTTTTTAGTATTACTTTGACTGTTTAAGTAGTTGGATATCTTTTCGAGTTCGTGTGATTCATATTGTGGTGTGACATCTAAATAAATATCAGCTGTTGTTTTAATTGTGCCATGTCCTAATCGTCTAGAAAAATACAATAGATCAGCACCAGCCTCCAATGATAAAAAAACATGCCTTTGTTCAATCGCATCAACCACGCTCCTCCTACCCTTCATGTCCACCTTTCTGTAACTTTCTTTCTCGTTCACATTCTTTCCCTTTTCTGACTGCTGGATTTCTAATTACATACAACAGTTCACCGACATATTTTTCTTCTTCGCGATTATTTCCGTAAGTATATATTGGGAAAGAAGATGATCCTATTTATAAAGATTATATTGCATTTAAAGATGAATCATTCTTTATTAATTCCTGAAACAAAACTGCAAGTTACGAAAACAAGATATGGAATAGTATCTGATGGATGGTATGAATGTTATTCGTCTTCACAATCATTATATGAACGTATTAGTGTTTTATTGAATGCCATTTCACATAGGAGGTAATGAAATGACACTAAGTATGAAAAACTTTGAGCAGAAAGAGTGGAGCTTTACGATAGTAATTTAGGGCAAGTTGAAAGGAGAGTTACAATGTGTTTCAGAATGCTTTAAACGTTTTGCTAGGATACTTCATTCTTTATCTATCTGGTTGTACAGGAACAAGAAGTTAATCCAAACAACACATAACTTTTTTCACTTATTTAGAAAGGAAGAAAATAATGAATTTTGTTTCTAATTATTGAAGGTATTTTTACAAAAGAAGAAACTGATGTTTAATGCATAATAAAAGTACAGATTTTCGATTGATTGGCTTGTTAATAAATTAGTTTGGTATTAAAGATGGGGAAAAACATATGATTGCACTTGTATATGATCAATTAAATCCTTGGGGAAAAGATGATGACTTATCTATGGAGTTACTAGAATCAACGCAGCCCAATACGATTGCCGATTTAGGTTGTGGCACAGGAAGAATAACTATTCAAATGGCAAAAGCTGGTTATCGTTGTAACAGCTATTGATCCAAATGGAGAAGCTATACATTATGCTAAGCAAAAAGCATATGCACAAGAATTGACATGGATTGTAGGCGATAGTGCAAATTTGAAACCAGAAGTCTATGATGTAGTTATCATGACAGCGAATGTCGCCCAAGTATTTATAACGGATGAAAGCTGGCAAGCAGTGGTTAATGATGCTTATTCCGCATTGAAACCAGGTGGTCATTTTATTTTTGATACACGCAATCCAAATGCGAAGACATGGGAAGAATGGCAGAAAGACGATACAGTAGACCAAATTCAAGATTTGAACACAGGGGATACATTAACAATCTGGGAAGAATACGAAGGATTAAACGGTTCCGTCTTTACTTTCTATGAAAAGATAAAAAATGAAAAAACAAACAAAGTAATTGAAGACAAGGTACAACTTATTTTCCGTAGCTATGAGGAAATAAGCCAGTCATTGTATCAGGCTGGATTTACTAAAGTTCAGGCATATGTGGATTGGCAGCTTAAACTAGCGACATCAAAAGCTAAGTCCTATATTTTTCATAGTGTGAAATAAACTCTAAGTATTACAGAATTTCAATGATAATTTATCGAATAATGAATTAACTTCTTCAACGATATGGTGCAAGAATTAAATATGGTGACCATTGAAATAGTCGTCTTTTTTTCTGGAGATATTATTTGAATATTATGGTAGTATCTAAGAAGGAGTTATTTTAAGTGGCAGGTTACTAAAGAGTGCGCTCTAACTATCTTTTCAACAAACGGTCCATTTAATAGAATAAGATAAGTAACAACCAAAAAAACAAGAAGTTACTATCTTATAGTCTATAATTAGCAACTGTAAGCTTTAACATAACCTAATAAATAAAAGGAAAAGGTTAACTTGGTTTAAGAACAGAGAGTATGGATTAGAGAATGTTTATAAAAATAATAGCCGTTATAAGTACAATACAGATTGTTGAAATAAACAGGAGAGAAAGTTTTCGCAAGATATTTGACTTTTGTAGATCCTGCCAATTGTTTGGTTTAATGCCACTTACCCAGAATACTATCACAGCTGAGAAAAGTATCGAATTTACATTGACCATTAACAAAGTAAATGGAACAATAGCCTCTCCCCATCTACCCGTGCCAATAATCATACCGAGTACGACAGCAGGCGGCAGCAAAGCAACTGATACCATAACTCATAACTCCAACAAGAGCACCCTCATTCCTTTTTACAAAGGAATGAGCTCCTGCAGCACCTGATGCGAGCGCAGCAACAACATCAATAATTTGAATATCTGTCCTTGAAAGAAACTCATCGCTATATATAGGAGGATAGAAGAATAAACTAAATGTAGTGGCGATTAAGATAGGAATTCCAATTCCAAATAATGATGTAAGGAGAGAATGGCGTATTAACCTGAAATCGCCGAGAACGGAAGCAAATGAAACAGCGGTAACGGGACCAATTACGATGGCAGGACTGTTTTTTATAATGCCGACCGTCGCAACAACTGAGGAAAAAACAATAAACCAGATATAGCTGATACTCATACGGCTTGAATTCTCAACTGCCGTATATAATTCGTGCCGACTGGCTCGCTGCAGATCTTTTTCTTCATTCTTTTGGTCCTCTTTTTCCCGAGGAAGATACGTTTTTACAGGTAGCAACATGATTTGATAAGCGTCCCTACCACCGGACAAATCCTCCAAATAATTAAGGATTTGTTCTACATCATTTGTTTCCAAAAGAATCCATGTTAGCTTCCTTTCTTTTAATTCTTCGGAAATCCAATGGGCGATAACAGGAAAATCTTCCTTAATTTCTTCAATATCTAAGAAATCCCTCTGGGCATAAATTTCAATCAACTGTAAGTTCATACTTAATCCGTCCCCCATTTTCTAAGAAGAAGCTTAGACTTATTGTTGCCCTTTTTTCTTCATAATAAAAAATATGCTTTTATTATATTTTGATCTTCCAGAATAGGGCGCTATTCTTTAATAAAGAGCTGCGCCTTACGTATAAGGGCTATTTAATGGAGGAAGGTTTATTGAACAATTTGGACATAAGAGTTTAACAAGAAGTATCAATGAGGTGGTAATATGAAAAATGATGATCAATTAAAATATAGGAAAGGCGTTGTTGCTAATGCAGAAAATATTACTTGTTGAAGACGATCCATCAATTAGTGAGATGGTAAGAATCTATTTAAGTAATGAAGGATTCCAGATTAAAGCTGTTTTCACTGGAAAAGAAGCAGTTAATTTCTTCAAAAGTAACCATTATGATTTAGTTATACTCGATTTAATGCTACCCGAACTAAGTGGCATGGATTTCCTCCAAATGTTGAGGCGAGAAAGTTACGTTCCTGTTATTATTATGTCAGCAAAAGATGGTGAAGTTGATAAGGCGTTAGGATTGGGTTTTGGGGCAGATGATTATGTTACAAAACCGTTCTCAATGATGGAGCTCTTGGCTAGAGTTAAAGCAGCGATTAGAAGGTCAACACAGTATACTGAACGCAATAATACAGAAAAACCATCATTAATCAAAGTTCATGAAATTGAACTAGATTTAAATAATTACCTTGTCGTGAAGAACGGTCTGGAAATTAAATTAACCTCAAAAGAATGGAAGATTCTACAGTTGTTTTTTCAAAATCAGAAAAAAGTGCTGACAAAAGAACAAATTTACTCTTCTGTATGGGGCGATAACTACTATAGAGATGAACATGTGATTAACGTACATATGAGCCGCCTAAGAGAAAAAATTGAAGATAATCCAGCTACCCCAGCTTATATTAAGACTGTATGGGGCATTGGTTATAAATTGGGTGATTTCAAATGAATTTAGTCATCTTAATCTGTATCATTTTTTTTCTCCTTACGTGTAATGTTTATCAGTTTCAAACAAACAGGATAAAAAATAAACATATTACCTATATAAAAAATCAAATTGAGCACATTATTAAAAAAAAATCGAGTGGACCTATTTTGGTTGTTACTGAAGACAAGAAAATGATTAACCTATTATTTTGGTTAAATAAACTAATTGATAAAAATAGAGATAATTCGATACGTTTTATGAGGATGGAACTCTCTATGAAGCGTATGCTGGCAAATGTCTCTCATGATCTAAAAACCCCACTTACAGTGATAGCTGGTTATATAGAAATGCTCCAAGGTCAAACTAATATCTCTGATAAAGAGCAAAGTCGAATTCTTCATCAAGTAAACGAGAAAACTGAGGAAATCATTACTTTAATGAATACATTTTTTGATTTAGCCAAGCTAGAAGCGGGAGACATGGATATCCCACTTAGTAAAGTCAATATTTCTGAGATATGTAAAAAAAATATTCTTTTATTTTATGAGTTGATTCATTTAAAAGGATTTGAAATAATAATTGATTTACCAAAGAAACCTGTTTTTGCCCTTGGAAACGAAGAAGCATTAAATCGTGTCTTGTCCAATTTGATTTCAAATGCCCTCCGATATGGTGCAGATGGCAAATTAATAGGTTTAAGGTTATGTTACGATAAATCGTACGTTTTTTTTGAAATCTACGACAAGGGAATTGGAATTAATGAAATTGAACAGGAGAAGATTTTTGAACGAATGTTTACACTTGAAGAATCTAGAAATAAAGCATTTCAAGGAAGTGGACTGGGTTTAACCATATCAAAAAGGTTAATGGAAGAGATGCAGGGAAGCATCTCTGTGTATTCTAAGCCATACGAAAGAACATCATTTAGTTGTTCAATGAAACGTTTAAATGGTTGACCTCCTATATTATTTAGACTTTTGTTAGAATTAAGAGAGAGAAAAGAAAATGTTTTTTGCTAAAATCAAAACAGTTAGGTAAACAAGGAGGGTGAACATGGACTACGTTGTGCAGACAAACCATTTAACGAAGACATATCAAGGACAAGATGTTGTGTCCGATGTATCAATGAATATAAAAAAAGGGGAGATTTACGGTTTTCTAGGGTCTAATGGTGCAGGCAAATCAACCATTATGAAGATGCTGAATAACGTTATTAAACCATCACATGGTGAAATAAACATCTTCGGAAAACCTTTACGAAATAATTCTTTTGAATACCTGAAAAGAATAGGAAGTATGATTGAATACCCGATTTTTTATGAAAAAATGACTGCGTTGGACAATTTAGAACTTCATTGCGCATACATGGGGTACTATAATAAGCAGGCGATTCATGAAGCAATGGAATGGGTGGGCCTAGAAAACGTGGAACATAAGTTTCCAAAGGACTTTTCACTAGGGATGAGACAGCGTCTTTGTGTCGCAAGGGCAGTTATAACAAAACCGGATTTTTTGATTTTAGATGAACCAATTAATGGCCTAGACCCTGCTGGAATTAAATTAATGAGAACTTTATTCAAGATGCTTAATAAAGAATACGGCATGACCCTTTTGATTTCTAGTCATATTATTGGAGAAATTGAGGAGATTGCAGATACTGTCAGTTTAATTGAAAAAGGTAAATTAATTGAGGAAGCATCTATGGAGACTTTAAAAGTAAAAAATACTGAATATATTGAGTTAATGACGAGTAATTCGAGGAAAGCGACTGTAATCCTTCATGATAAATTGAATATAACTAATTTTAAATTATTAGACAATCAAATTATTCGAATCTATTCTACAGATGTTCCACAATCAATTATTTCAAAAGCATTAATAGTGGATGATGTTCATATTGAGTCTATGAATAAAAAACGAACAACATTAGAAGATTATTTTATAAAAAAAGTTGGGTTGGATCAGAAGGAGAACTAGCTTAATTCTATAGATAGTGCTTCATTTAGTGAAGTTTAGGGAGGTATTTTTATGTATCAATTAATAAAGCTTGAATTTAAAAAAAATAAAATAGGTTGGTATATCAAGGGGGCTATAATTGCTAATATAATTATTCTTGGCATGTTATGTTTGCTTACAGTAATCGAAAAGGTTGAGGGCGAAACTATATTCAGAACGTTTAATGATTTTTTTATGATAAGTGGAATACTTATAAGAGGAACTTTTACTGTATTTGCAGCTGTGCTTATTTCCAAAGTGATTATTGATGAGTTTAAAAATCGCACAAGTCTTATTATGTTTTCCTATCCTATTAATCGCAAAAAAATAATGGCTTCAAAATTATTGCTTATTTTCTCTTTAACTTTAGTTACGATGTTCTTTTCTACAATAATTATAATCATTAGTTTTACTGGGTTAAACCAATTTTTTCATCTCACTTCTATACTTGATCTACCAAATAATTATTTTGTGTCAGAAATAATAAGTCTGATGATGTTTAATCTCATGGCTGCCGGAGCATCACTTGTTCCACTATATTTTGGAATGATTAAATTCTCAACACCAGCAACAATTATTTCTTCTTTAATAATTGTTATGGTAACGAGTTCTTCAATCGGATCAGATTTTTCATTAGCAAATATTTTTTATATTCCACTCGCGCTATCAATTGTTGCGGTTATCATTATATTATTATCCATACGTAATATTAATCATATAGAACTAGGCTAACTACTATCTATGAAAAAGTGTATTTTTACCTATTTTCTCTTTAGCGAGCAATGTCAAATACTTTATTCAAGATTTTAAGTAACTCTACTACACTTACCGTAATTTGATTTATTAAAAGTGGCAATTAACCAATGTTATCATGAAACAGGCTCCATTTTTCCTTGATTCAGAAATGGGTTTTTCACTCGATCCTTACCCTGCGTTAATGCAATCTGGCCAAGAATACAAAAAATATAGACAATTATATACAAAAGTTACAGGTCTAAGCAAAAAGTAATGAGAATCTAAGCGTACGAGCAATAGCTAAAATGTTTGAAGTCGATTCTAAGACCGTAAAAAAGTATTTATCTAAGAACAGACAAAAAGAAAAAGCCGATAGTAAAGCAGGTCTTCCATTGTTTCAGCAGTATCAAAAGCTATTGCTTGATGGATTAAAGGATTACCCTAATGATACAAGAACGAAAATTAGAGAATGCTTTAAAAAGGAATATATCCACCTGTATCGACACGATAAGGAATGGTTATTTAAGCATTTACCCGATAACGTAAGCAGACATGTGCTACTAAAACTGTTAATTGGTCTGCTAGGGATGATGAGTATTGTATAAAAATAAAGCAACTGTACAAAGCTTTGTTAGCATTAGAAAAACCTGTTCGGGTAACAAAGTCTCTTATCGGCAAACGATTAGGTGTCTTATTTAATATAGAGAAATATCTTCAACAATTACCAAAGACTAAAACCTCTTAAATATAGTTATAGAATCTGTTCCGCAATTTCAAATTCGTCGGTGCTGTAAAATTATAGACCGTATGCTGCAAGTAAAAGAACCAGTCGTATTGTGGAAAGTTCAACGGATGGGTGATAGAAATTTGGAGGAATGATAATGTCCAAAGCACAACGTTTAATTGAATTAATGATGACTGTGAATACAAAGCGTAAGTTTACGGCAAGGGAATTAGCTGAGGAGTTTGGCGTTTCCTACCGTACGATTCTTCGTGATTTGGATGAATTGAGTGCAATAGGTGTTCCTCTCTATTCAGAAGTTGGTGCAGACGGCGGTTATCATGTATTGAAAGAACGAATGTTACCACCAGTTTTATTGAAGGAGTCGGAAGCAGTTGCACTTTATTTTGCTTTCCAATCTTTGCAATTTTTCGGATCCCTTCCATTTGAAACGGAAACGGGTTACGTTTTAAAGAAGTTCTATCTATATTTACCCCAAGATACAAAGGCACGCATTGATACAATGAAGGATCGAATAGTTTTTTGGAATCCAAACCGTGTCCAGCCTACTGATCATCTGGAAATACTTCTGAATGCTGCAGTTGATCAATTCGCACTTTTTATTCATTATGACAGCAAGGAAGGTGTAAAGGAGAGAACCATTCAACCGATTGGTTTATATAGTCATAATGGATTTTGGTATTGTCCATCTTATTGCTTCTTTCGTAAAGACATTCGCCTATTCCGTGCTGATCGAATTTTAAAAGCAATAAAAACAGATGCAGAGGTGCAGAACCTGTCCTATAAATCCATAATGGATTGGATTGAACTGTTTGATAAAGAGGTTTCTGATCCGATTACTTTTTCCGTAGAATTGACGAAAGCGGGAGTTCGTCGTGCAAAGTCTGAGTTGGATTTGGAACGGATTGTAAAAGTACGAGAGGATGGTACTGGCAGGATAAACGCAGATATCCCTAAATCTGAACTGATTTATTTTGTTGATCTCATCTGGAATTTTGGAAATGAAGCCTTAATATTGGAACCTACGGATGCTATCACATATATGAAACAAAAACTAAAAAAGCTCTCGGAACAATATAGTTGATTTATTTTAAATATCTATTAATAGTGACATGATTTGTCATTATTCCATGGTATGATGAAAAAAATTACACATGGAAGGATGAGAGCAATGAATGCTACAGATATTGTTAGAAATGAATTATTGGCTGAACTTAAATTAGGTGTTCGAACAATGGAGGGTTTGTTGAAAAAGGTAAAAGAGAAGGATTGGGAATATCGGCTAGCAGACAATATGCGGAATCTTCAGGAACTAGCTAAACATGTCGTCTCCATATTAGAGGTAGATCTCAACATCTGGAAGGAAAAAGATCGGGCAACCATTCAAAGGTTGGAAGCAAAGTACGATAAATTAGAATCAACTGATGCCATGATTGAAGCGATGTATTATGGATTTGATTGTTATAAAGCGTATATGTTGTCTTTGTCTGAACAAGAATTTCTGACCAAAAAGACAAAACCTTTTTACTTAGAAGAAGGTGAAATTCAAGCGCATTGGCTCATTGAAGATGTTTCCCACTTTTTTCACCATCGAGGTCAATTTTTTAACTATTTGAAGCAGCTTGGTTACGATATAAATATGTTCAATCTATATGTCTAAGGGTAAAGCTAATGAAATATAGTGGATGGGTATGCAGAGCCGGCCAAACTGTATAAAGCCTTTTTCAATAGTCAAGAAGATATGGACAAACTTATGGCTACGGATCATACGACTATCGGAAGACTGGAAACCCATCTTTCAGAACTCGTGCAGCTTGTCGTCAATCATGGTACCTACCACCGCAGGAATCTTGCCTCTATGATTCGCCAACAGGGTTATCCTAGCGTACCAACGGATTATATTATGTATCTTTATGACAGGCAAGCAGAGAACTAATTTGTTACGTTAATGGGCGCAAGAACGGCATAAGAATTGCGCCACTTTTGCTTATAAAAGCTATTTCGCTGAACAAAAAAATAGAACCACTGACATGCAGGTATCAGTGATGGTCGATTATAATCGTAATTGTATACTGATATTAACGGAGGTATTTGATTATGAGTAAAATACAGAGACTACGAGGATTCTCCACCATCAGTTACTGGGCAGATGATGTGGTGGCAGCCAAGAAGTGGTACACTGAATTTTTGGGCATTGAACCATACTTTGAACGTTCGGGTAAGGACGGAAAGCTTGCTTATATTGAGTTTCGCTTCGGTGACTACCAGCACGAGCTTGGCCTAATCGATCGACGCTATGAACCGGATGGTGCGACTCCTGGACCAGGCGGTACTGTCACTTTTTGGCACGTAGACGATGTGACAGCAACCCTTGAAAAGCTATTCTCCATTTGGGTCGAATGAGTACGAGGCACTCACACACCGTGAGGCAGGTTTTATCACGGCTTCCGTCATTGATCCATTTGGTAATGTACTAGGTATCATGTACAATCCTCACTATTTGGAAATATTGAATTCCGGAATTCAAAACAAAGATGAATGATTTTTCATAGCTTTATGAACATTGCAAGCTAAAGGCGTTTCAAGTTCCATAATACGAAAACAGATAATATAATTAAATAAGAATCGGGACGTGATTTTAAAGTAAAGAGTTTAGATAAAAGAAAGGGATATTAACAGATGAAAAAACAGTAGCCATGAAAATGGGTGTTAAAGAAAATACAAATGCATTCATTAAAAATGGCGATATTGAAGCAATAGAAAATATTGAATTACCAGCTCTTGATATATTAACAGAATTAAATAGAAATTTTGACTATATACATCTGTTTACTAAAAATAAAGCAGGATTTAAAGAGTGCTTTCCCAAGCTGAAGCTCTATTTAAAGCCCAGTGGAATGTTATGGGTTTCTTGGCTCAAAGGTGGCAAATTACGAACAGATCTAACTATGAAAACTGTTATCAAATTAGGTTATGATTTTGGTCTGGGTTAAAATTTACTCATCCCAAAGAAGGGAAAGTATATAATAATAGTTATGGAAAATTAAACTTACATAAGTGAATAGCCATTATGAACAATTTTTTTCTAATGGATTTCATTTGCTTGACGGTAGCATAGACACTTCAAATTAGATAGGATTCAAAGCATTTTAGTTATTTCATTATACGAACGGGCGCGATTGTGGTATAACGAAGTCACAATCGCCCTTAAATAATTAAGTGAAAACGGAGATATACATTTATTCTTTAAGTACATGTCTACATTGAAAGAACACTATTCAATTCACCATTTTTATTAAAAAGGTATTGATAAGATTTTTCTGATGATCTCTTTCGCATCCTTAATTGTAGCTATACTGTCACAACAAAAAAAGTAACCACCCATTAAACACCTAGCGAGCATTTGAGTTGATTACTTTCTAACTCAGGACGTGTAGAGCTGCCCCCAAGAAGGGCTGTTACACCATAGTCCGTTCCATGTACCAGCATGGTCGGTCTTTTATTTTTTTATGACTTTCTACATAAAGTATACCTCATTTTCCTCACCAAAAAAACATTTACAAGTTTATTTTGTTCACCATTAGATGGCTATAAAAAAGTAAATTCAAAAAATAAAAGAAAATACTGTATAAGGCGGTAATAGGACATAAGTTATCTGATATCTTTGTTGCTTTCTATCAAAGCTATAATACCTATCAGAACATTGAAAACATACAACAGACTTTCCCTTGCCATATATTTAAACAAACAATGCTATGAACTTCAGTCAAGATATATGTAAGAAACCTCTGTGCTGATTGAAAATTTCGCTTTATGTCTTAGAATTTCCATATTTTACATATAAAATAGTATTACTTTCATCAAATTTTCACATTGCCTATGTATTATAGTGTTTGCAGGATAATGAAACGGAGGAAAAATGCGAAATGGCGTCAGTAGATAAAATAATGTCAATCGGTATTATTGTTATAAGTATAGTCGCAGGACTTATTTTCTTCTATATAGTGAGTGACTTACCAAAGGAAAAAAGGAAAGTACATATCGAAGAAATGGTTGCACAACTTATTAACTTCATTATCTTTATTTGGCTTGGGAAAATCATATTGAATTTTTTCATATTCATAAAAGATCCATTAGCCATATTAGCGTATCCAAGTGATTCAGATGCTTTTTACCTGGCTTTATTGTTTAGCGCTATTGTACTTATGTATAAGTCGAAACGGAATGAAATAGATATTCTTCTGTTTATAGAATCTTTTTTATCAGTATTTTTAGTTCGTCATTTTTGTATGAGTTTATTCAACTTGTTTGGAATAACAATACATATTCACTCGGAAACTTAGTTCTATTTACTGTCCTCCTTGTGTTATACCTCCTTATTCGTGACCGTGTACCTGTCAGTAAGGTAATAATCGTGATGTTAATCGGATTCACAGCAGGCATTTTATTATTGTCCTATATTCAGCCATTTGCTACAGTATTCGGCTATATCATGGCACCGTGGTTTGTGAGTTTGTTTTTCATCATAAGTTTATCATTAATCATATATCACAAAAGAAAGAGGGATTGTAATGGGTGGAATTGAAGCAGATACAATGTTGATTGTAGGGATGTTTTTAGCGATTGGTGCAGGAGCATTATCTTTCTTGTCACCCTGCGTTCTGCCAATTTTTCCAGCATATATGTCTTATATTACTGGAATTAGTGTAAAGGAATTACAAGGGACTAAGAATACTCAAATTCGTCGTCAGTTACTAAGCCATTCCTTATTTTTCTTACTTGCGGTTTCGCTGGTCTTTATCAGCCTGGGTGCAAGCGCATCGTTTTTGGGGCAATGGGCTCAAGATTTACTACTTGGCGATTCTGGGTTATTTATTCAACGAATCGCAGGGATTTTTATCATTATTATGGGGCTATTTGTTGCAGGCTGGATTACCATTCCAACATTAATGAAAGAAAAGCGTTTTCGTTATTCTAAAAAGCCAGCAGGCTATTTGGGGACATTCTTTATTGGCCTTGGATTCGCTGCAGGCTGGACCCCGTGTATAGGTCCAATTTTTGGATCTATATTACTTCTGGCTGCAAGTAACCCTGGTCAAGGTGTATTTTACACAGTTATGTACGTTATCGGCTTTTCATTGCCATTTCTTATTTTGACTTTCTATCTTGGATCGACGAGATGGATTGTTCGGCATAGCCAGATAATTATGAAGGTAGGCGCAGTTATTATGATTATTATGGGTCTGATTTTATTTTTCGGACTAATGCCACGTATCACTGGATTTCTGCTTGAATTAGTACAAGACACATGGTTAGCAAAACTAGGATAACAGAGGTGATATTCAATGAAAAAGGCAATTCTTATTGTGATTGTAGTAGGAATGTTTGGATGGACTGTGTATGATTTTACAAGTTCAACTAATGAAACCGCCATTGAAGAAGAGCAGGGGGGAATGATTACTTCTCCATCACCTAGTGATGATGAAGGGGGAGTCACAGAGTCTGAAGAGATTGGACTTGCATTAGGACAGATAGCTCCTGATTTTGAATTGGGGACACTGGACGGAGAAACCGTACGTTTATCTGATTATAGAGGGACACGAGTTATAATCAACTTTTGGGCTACTTGGTGTCCACCATGCATTGAGGAAATTCCTGACTTGCAAAAGCTTTATGACAATAAGGATGTGGAGATTTTAGCAGTCAATTTAACAGAAACAGAAGAAAGTAAAGAAGATGTTGCCCAATTTGTAGAAGACTTTGAAATGACTTTTCCGGTGTTAATGGACACAAACTCTGAACTCGCTACTACCTATCAGGTTGGGGCATATCCGACCTCCTATATGGTTGATTCAAATGGTCATATTCAATTCTCTGCAATGGGTGCAATGAATTATGATCTTATGGTACAACAACTGGAAATGATGGAATAGCTGTTTAAATTCAACCACTTTTTAAATTTCCATTTTAGTATTTTTATCAGGAAATAGGGTTTATAAAAGTGAGAATGGCAATAATTATGCTAAAGCAAACTTTTAGATAGGAAAGGAATTGAATAAGGGTGAAGCGTTTATTAATTATGGTGTTTGCTTTTATGCTTTTTCTAACTGCATGCGGGGAAAAGATTGAAACAAATATGTCAAGAGATGTGCAGGCTTTCGAGTTTACAACACAGGATAATGAATCGCTGGCACTTAAAGATTTAGAAGGAAAATGGTGGGTAGCGGATTTTATTTTTACAAATTGTACGACTGTCTGCCTTCCAATGACAACCAATATGTCAAAGCTTCAGGATAAAATCAAGCAGGAAAATCTGGATGTTCAGCTTGTTTCATTTAGCGTGGATCCTGAATACGATACACCTAAAGTGTTGGAGGAGTATGCAGAGAGTTATCAGGCCGACCTAAGCAACTGGTCATTTTTAACAGGTTATGAGTTTCAAACAATCAAGGAGTTATCAATCAAATCATTTCAATCCCCTTTGGAAAAGCCTCCGGAAGGGGAAGTAATTAAACGATATTCCGGTACAGATCCAAAGAAATTAGATGTGATTATTGATGACTTGAAAGAAGTATCTTGAGTAATAGCACCAATGGTTGGGGTTATCTAATATAGGAAGGTAGGTGATATTCAATGAAAAAAACAATTATTATCGTGATTGTAGTGGGAATGTTAGGATGGGCGGTGTATGATCTGATTTTACAATCGAATAATTCAGCAGCTCCGGATAATGAGGTGTCTGAACAAGAAGAATCTAGTTTTGTCAGCAGTCAGGGAAATGAGACAGTAGTTAATGAAAAAAGCGAAACTGCAACCCAAGCCGCTGTTGGGTTAAACGTAGGAGATATGGCTCCAGACTTCCAGCTGCAGACATTAGCAGGTGAAACCACTAAATTATCAGATTACTTGGGTCAACGTGTCATGGTTAATTTTTGGGCTACCTGGTGTCCACCGTGCCGTGCTGAAATGCCAGACATGGAGAAGTTCCATCAAGCTAAAGATGTTGTTATCCTGGCTGTCAATTTAACGGAAACGGAGCCCAATACACAACAGGTACAAAATTTTGTGAATGAATTTAACTTAACGTTTCCTATTTTATTAGATGAGGAAATTGAAGTAGCTACCAGTTATGGTATTCGCCCAATCCCAACTTCCTTTATGATTGACTCAAATGGGATCATTCAATATAAGGCTTTAGGTGCATTAAATTATGACTTGATGGTGCAGGAATTCGAAAAGATGAAATAGCCCCTGTTTTTGCCTACAATAAGGGGGAGGTGACTAAGATGAAGCAAACCATATTAGTTGTAGAAGATGATAACATGATTCGTAACCTTGTAACCATTTATTTGGAAAAGGCCGGCTATGATGTGGTTCAGGCTGCTGACGGGATGGCGGCAAAGGAAGCTTTTTTAAAATACCACCCATGTTTAATTATTCTCGATTTAATGCTCCCAAAATTAAGCGGAGAGGAATATTGTAAGTGGGTCCGTGAACAAGAACAGGGCGAGATATCCATTATTATGCTTTCTGCTAAAGCTCGTATAGAAGAAAAAATAAACGGATTGAAAATCGGTGCAGATGATTATTTGACGAAGCCGTTTGATCCGAATGAACTTATCGCTCACGTAGAGGCTGTATTACGGCGAACAGGACAATTTTGTCAAAAGATTGTCTTTGACGGATTATGTATTAAACCGAGAAAAGGCGAGGTTCTACTATATGACAAACAACTGAATTTGACCAAACATGAATTCAATCTGCTTTATCATTTCATGAAAAGTCCTAACATAGTTTTATCAAGAGAGCACTTAATCGATCAATTGTATCCTTATGCCGACAGAACGGTTCTGGATCGTACAATTGATGCCCATATAAAAAAACTTAGAGAAAAAATTGAAGATAGTCCTGCTTCACCTAAACGAATTCGTACTGTTCGGGGAATGGGGTATAAATTTGTTAATGAATAAACATGGAAAGTCAGTACTTCCAAAACGATTTTTATGGCGTTTAACATTTCTTAATATATTTGTTGTTGCCTCTTTTATCGTAATAAGCAGCTTGGCAATTTATCATACAGCTTGTTATTTAGTTGATGGAATGGGGACAATGAATAATCAAAAACAACAACAGTTTAATTCAACTCTTTTTCTTTATTTATGGATATTTAGTGTTTCTGCAATAGTAATAGGTAGTCTGATTCACTTTTATTTAACTAGAAAAATGATCCGTCCAATAAGGCGATTGATAGATTCTACCAAAAGGATGAAGAAAGGACAATATCCCAGTCCAATCGAGGTGAGATCAGAGGATGAGGTAGGGCAGTTGATTGCTAATTTTAATGAACTGGTACAGCAACTGAAAAACAATCATCAACACAGAAATAAGCTTGTATCTAATTTATCACATGAATTTCGCACCCCTCTATCAAATTTAAATGGTTACCTAAATGCATTGACCAATGGAGTTATTGAAGGTGATCCTAAACTTTACCAATCGCTTCACGAGGAAACAGAAAGAATTATCAACATGGTTGAGCAGCTTGAACAATTGAAAGAATGGGATTATGTATCAAAACAGAATTTTTATGAAAAAGAACTGGTAGATATGCAGTTGTTAGTAGAGCAAGCAGTAGAGATGTTTCGTTGGTCATTGAAAAAAGCAGGTATTTCTGTCAACGTTCAAATAGAATCTGGAAAAGTAAATGTATACAATGGAGGTGTTTCTCAAGTTATTACGAATTTGCTTGATAATGCCATTCGTTACTATCAGGGGGCAGGGCCGATCATGTTAAAAGGAGAAAATCTTAAGTCGGAATATAGGTTTACTGTCACTGGTCCAGGTCAAGCAATTCCATTAGCTGAACAAGAGAAAATCTTTGAGCGCTTTTACCGTATTGATCCTTCCAGAAACCGGGAAACTGGCGGTTCAGGGCTTGGACTTGCCATTTCAAAAGAACTCATCGAACATCACAATGGAAAAATTGGATTTAGTTCAGAAGCTAATAATCATACATTCTGGTTTACATTGCCACTTTCCAAATGAAATTCATGCTGTCAAGAAAATCTGGACAGCATGATGAACTAATGATATTTACTTATTTGGATCAGAATTAGAGTGACCCTTTTATTTAATAAGAATGTCTCGCAGCATCTCTAATAAAAATAAGAGAGCTTGTTTTCAAACAAGCTCCCATTTATATAGGATTACATGTGTGTTAGCTTTGTTTCAGAAAATCCTCAGTCGAAGTTACTTCCGCATACATACCATCAAGAGCACCGACAAATGCATAGTGGACTTGTTCAGCTGGTACGGCATTACCTTGATAGGATAAATCTCTTGTTGCACATGCATCTTCAATAAGTGTAGTTTCATAGCCTAAATCTACTGCAGCCCTGACTGTGGCATCAATGCACATATGTGTCATCATGCCTACAACAACAACTTTGGTTACTCCCTGTTCTTTTAATTTGCTTTCTAATTCTGTCTTTAAAAAGCTGTTAGGGAAACTTTTTTTGATAATGGTTTCGTTTTCCAATGGTAGAACAGCTTCATTTATTTCTACCCCTTCCGTATCTGGAAGAAAGAAACCTAACGCTGGGTCAGCTGCAATATGCTGAACATGAAAAATATTTTCTTTGTTATTTTGTCTAAACCATTCAAGAACCTTAGCAGCATTGGAAGCCGCTTTATCAGGGTTGACTAGTTCCATCCTTCCATTTGGAAAATAGTCATTTTGAATATCGATAACAATTAAAGCTGTACTCATTAATATCACCTCATATAATTTTCTGTTACAATATAATGATAAATGATACCCCGATTTTTATCGATACTTTGATGAAACACTTTTACAGCAAATCATTTCATGGTGAAAGGAATTAATTATGCAACTTGATAATATTGATTTTCAAATACTTCGGCTATTAACTGAAAATTCACGTGTTCAGTGGAAAGACTTAGGAGAACAAATCCATATGACAGGACAAGCCGTAGGAAATCGGATTAAAAAGCTTGAGGATAGTGGTGTGATTAAAGCCTATTCTCTAATCGTTGACGAAATGAAAATAGGTCTTTCTTACACAGCATTTGTAATAATTTATATGAAAACAGCAAAACATGACCCATTTCTGCATTGTATTAAGGAACGGAAAGAAGTGGTTGAAGCACACCGCGTATCAGGAGAAGGATGTTACCATTTGAAAGTAAAGGTTAATTCACAAGAACAATTGAATCTTTTTCTGAATGAAATACTCAGGTTTGGAAATTATTCTTTGTATCTATCGATAAAAGAGATCAAACAACACAATCCATTGAGTGCGACATGAATTAAAAAAGAGTTCATAACAAAACCCGGGATGAAAATTAACTTTTCCCGGGTTTTTTCTTTTTTACAATTATTGATTGCAACTTAGGCATTCGCCTAAAAAGCTTGACGAGAGCTAAGTTATCTAATATTTATACGGTTGGTTATGCTCTCCCCACTGGCACATTTCCTGAATAATAGGCCAGAGTGTGTGCCCTTTTTCAGTAAGGCTATATTCAACCTTGGGAGGAATTTGCGGATATTCCTCACGATGAATAATACCATCATTCACCATATCTTTTAGTGTAGTACTAAGTGTTTTGTAGGTTATTTTGCCTAACTTACGCTGCAGTTCATTATAGCGTACTGCACCGTTTTTTGATAGTTGATAAATAATTTGTAGCTTCCATTTCCCGTTTATTATGGAAAGTGTGTATCCAAAAAAAGGTTCTTGGTTGTCATCAATATTAACTTTAGATGTTTTCATGTTTACACTATCCTCCTAGATAGTATGCGTCAAAAAAGTACATACTTGTTATTTGATTTATATCAACTATATAATATATTTAGATTCAAGTAAAGCTGTGTTTCAAAATATATATGACACCCTCGATTTTTCAATTTGTATTTGGAAGTGGGAATGTTTTGCGTATCTTATGAAAAACAAATTTAAAAAGATTCTCTTCCTGGAATTAGGCGTAGGAACGATGAAGCCAATGTTTATTAAAGAGCCATTTTGGGAGATGACTAATAGTTTGCCCAGTGCATCCTATATTAGTGTTAATCCGAATGATGCTGTAGTTCCCGGAAAGATAGAGGAAAAAGGACTTGCGATTAACGAAGACATTGCCCGCGTGCTTCAAGATGTCTTGAAAGGAAAATAAGTGAATGGGATGTTACCAGTAACTCCTTTTGATACTTGGTGGAAGCAAAAAATCTATAGACAAGTCGCTCTGTGATTGGCCTACAATTTTATTAGACTAATGAATTACAGTCAGTAATGTTAATGTCTTCTTTCCAACTACACTATCTAATAGGAAAGTATATGTCAAAAAAGTGCATACTTGTTTTCGGTTGCATACCAACTATATAATGTATTTAGAATCGTAAAAGGGAATTCATAGGGAAGACAAAATATACTTTTGGACCTGAATATTTGAGAGGTATGCTATGAATTTGGATATTCTTGACTACGAATAAAATTATTAGGAGGAAAAGTAAACGATGATTTCACAACAATATCAAGACAACATAGCAACATTAAGGCAAAAAATACAAGAGGCTGAGGCGATAGTGGTTGGTGGCGCTGCTGGGATGTCTGAGGCTATCGGACACAGTTTTTATCATACTGATGAAAATTTTCTCAAACATTTTGGGGAATTCGCAGATAAATATGGTATTAAAAACCTTTTTGAGGGCTTTTATTACCGTTTTTCCACAAAAGAAGAACGGTGGGCTTTTCTTGCAACTGAAATAAAGTTTTTATATGATGCAGAAGCTGGTCGCCCTTACCTTGATTTATTGCAACTACTTCAAGGAAAAAACTATTTCACTGTTACAACAAATCAAGACGCACAGTTTTCCAAGACTTTCCCTGAAGAGAAAGTTTCCCCAATTCAAGGAGATATGCGTTATTTTCAATGTGGCTCCCGTTGCCATGATCATGTTTATTTTAATAAAGAGCAAGTTGAGAACATGTATGCAAATATAGATGGAACCAGAATTCCAACAGAGTTAATTCCAGTATGTCCAAAATGTGGGCAGGAAATGGAACCGTGGGTGCGCTCTTTTGTATTTCTCGAAGGAAGCACTTATCAAAGTGAATTAAGAAAATATAATGAGTTTCTTATCAAAAACAAGGATAAAAAGATTCTCTTTCTGGAATTAGGCGTTGGAACAATGACACCGATGTTTATTAAAGAGCCTTTCTGGAATATGACTTACAGTTTTCCGGACGCTTACTATATTACAATAAATCCTAAAGATGCAGTTGTTCCTCAAGAGTTAAGTGAAAAAGGACTTGCCATTAAAGAAGATATTGCCCGTGCCTTACAAGATGCTTTAAACGAGAAGGAAAAAAGAGATGCGGTTATTGGATAAGTTCTGAGCAATTTGAATTCGCCTTACAGGAATTTAATAAGCAAAATAGATTCATCAAATTTTAGAAAAAAGTGGAGGTTCATATGGAAGAGAAGTATCAAGAAGTTTTAAGCAAAATCAAGGAGGCAGACAGCATTCTAATCGGCGCAAGTAACGGTCTCGCCATTTCGGAAGGTTATAATATTTTCGCGGAGGATTCGTCCTTTCTGGAACATTTTGGCGATTTTCGTAAAAAATATGGTTTTCGTAGTATCCTACAGGGAGCCTTTTATCCATATCCTTCCGAGGAAGAAAAGTGGGCATTTTTCAGCCGTATGTATGCCTACTTTTTAAACAACAAGGAAGCTAATCCTGTTACGAAGAACCTTTATGAACTGGTGAAAGATAAAAATTATTTTGTGGTTACCTCTAATACAGATTCCCATTTTACACTGGAAGGATTTCAAAAGGAACGTCTTTTCGAAATAGAGGGCAATAGTCGGTATTTACAATGTTCTAATGGTTGCCATAATCGAATTTACCAAGGCGACGAAATATTGAGTAAAATGGCTCGAAACCAAAAAAATGGAAAAGTTCCTTCAAATCTTATTCCTAAATGTCCGGAATGTGGTGGTCCAATGCAAGTCCATGTCGAAGTCGATCGGAATTTTCTAAAGGGCGAAGAATGGCAAACTAGCTTTCAGGCTTATAAGGATTTTATCGAGAATGCTTATGATAAGAATTTAGTACTGTTGGAATTAGGCGTAGGAGCAAGAAATCAGTTGATTAAAGCTCCATTTATGAATTTAACTAGCTTAGAGGAAAATGCTACCTACATTACCCTGAATAAAGGCGAGCTTTATATTCCAGATGTAATTGCTAATAAATCCATTGGTATCGACGGCGATATTACGGATGTGTTAGAACAATTAGTACTGATGAAATAAGGTAAAATAACTTATAAAATATAGGGGAGGAAAAGTAAACGATGATGATTTCACAACAATATCAAGACAATATAGATATAGTACTACAAAAAACTGAAGAAGCTGAAGCGATTGTAGTTGGCGGAGCCTCCGGCATGTCTGCGGCTGCTGGGTATAACTGGTATCGAGACGATGAGATGTTTCGAAAGTACTTTGATGCATTTGCTAAACAGTATGGCATCGATAGTATCTTTGGAGGTTTTTACCATAAATTCTGTACAGAGGAAGAACGTTGGGCCTATCTAGCCACTTTAATCAATTTTGTGGCGGAAGTTCCTGTCGGCGAGCCCTACAAAGATTTAGAAAAAATCCTGCAAGCTAAAGAATACTTTATTCTTACGACAAATCAGGATACGCAATTTTTACAAGTGTTCCCTGAAGAAAAGGTCAGTGCCATTCAAGGGGATTGGACATCGATACAATGCTCTGGACCTTGTCATGACCAAGTTTATCCTTTTGTGGAACAGGCAAAAGAAATGTGTGACCATATGGAAGGAACGAAGGTTCCATCTAGCATGGTTCCCAAGTGCTCGGAATGCGGTGGACCTATGGAACTGTGGGTACGTTCATTTGTATTTTTGGAAGGATTCAAATACAGAGATGAGCATAAAAAATACCGTGAATTTCTTTTGGAAAATCAAAATAAGAAAGTGCTCTTTTTGGAGTTGGGTGTCGGACGAATGACTCCGATGTTCATCCAAGAACCCTTCTGGAACATGACTTACAGTTGGCCGGATGCATTCTATATTACTATCAATCCAAATGACGCGTTGCTGCCCGAGCAATTGAAGGATAAGGGACTAGCCATTCATGAAGATATAGCACTCGTACTAAGGGATGTTCAAGCTGAACTGGAAAAAGATAGAAAACAAGGTGCGGTTTGATAGGGTAGATTAGAGTAATACGATAAATGTGGATATTCAACTAGTTTAATGTAATTTAGATAAATATTATTGGCTTCATTTAGGAGGGAAAGTCATATGAAAGAGAAATACGCTGAGATAATAACAAAAATTAAAGAGGCTGACGGGATTGTTGTCGGGGCAAGTAACGGCCTGTCCATCTCGGAAGGCATTCATATATTTGCCGAAAACGCGGACTTTCTGGAAAATTTCGGTGACTTCCGTGAAAAGTATGGTTTTCGCAGTATCATACAGGGGTGCTTTTACCCATTTCCATCTGAGGAAGAAAAGTGGGCATTCTTCAGCCGAATGTACGATTACTTTTTATATACCGGAGAAGCAAGTTCGGTAATGAAAAATCTTTATGATTTGGTAAAGGATAAAGATTACTTTGTAGTTACATCTAATATAGATGATCATTTTAGACAGACAGGATTTCCAGAGCACCGTCTCTTCGAAATAGAAGGAAATTGTCGGAATCTGCAATGTACGAATGGCTGTCATAATCAAATTTATCCAGGTGACAACATTCTGAGCGAAATGGCTCAAAAACAAGAAAATGGTAAAGTCCCTCAGGATCTTATTCCCAAGTGTCCTGAGTGTGACGGTCCAATGCAAGTTCATCTCGAAGTAGACCGGAACTTTCTGCAAGGTGAAGCGTGGCAAGCCAGTTATCAAGCATATCAGGATTTTATTAAGAATGCGCATGGTAAAAAGATGGTTCTGCTGGAATTAGGTGTGGGTGCAAGAAATCAATTGATTAAAGCGCCTCTCATGAAGTTAACAAGCCTTGAAGAAAATGCTACCTATATTACCCTAAATAAAGGGAGGGAGCTTTATATTCCAGATGCCATTGCCGACAAATCGATTGGTGTCGATGGCAATATTACGGAAGTGTTAGAACAATTAGTGTTGATAAAATAAGCGGATTTATTAGAAACGGAGGAGAGAATAAAAGATGTTTCTAGCAAATATTTTGGATGATCCTGTCTGCAAACCAATTAAAAAGCCTTATGAACGATGGTATAAATATATGGAAGAAAAGGTAGAATTTTGGCTGCCGGATAGTGAGTTGCATACGAAAGCTCACTCTGCCCGAGTGCTGCTCTTGGCACTTCTCATCGGACATGAAAAAGGTCTGAGTGATGTGGAGAAGGACAAATTAGGAATGGCAGCTATTTTCCACGATTCCAGGCGTCTTGATGATGGGATTGATAAGGGACACGGCAGTCGTGCGGCAGCGTATTACAAAGATTACTGCCGTGAGCACAATTTGCCTTATGATGAGTTAACCTACTATATCACCTATTACCATGACCAGGATGATTCGCTTGGTTTGTCAGGGATTAGGAAATCACTTGACCACAGTGAACAAGGCGTGCTGCTGTATCAGGTTTTCAAGGATGCTGACGCACTCGATCGCTTCCGTCTCGGACCTGATGGTTTAGATGTAAAGTTTCTTCGGACAGCGGAAGCATATGGACTTGTTGACTTTGCAAAAGACCTTTTACAGAAAAGCAGTGAAAATTAATTTGAGAAAATATAATAAGGAAAATCTGCTTATCGCAAGCAAGTCCGAGCATATTTTGTTAGTTTAGGAGGAAATTATGATGAACAACTATATTGACGATAGCTTCGCCCTACACACGGACTTGTACCAAATCAATATGGCAGAAGCCTATTGGGCAGACAATATTCATACCAAAAAAGCTGTATTCGAATTGTACTTTCGAAAATTGCCATTTGGAAATGGCTATGCGACTTTTGCTGGATTAGAACGAATCATTGACTATCTTCAAACGTTTCATTTTTCAGAAAGCGATTTGGATTATTTAAAAGAACTTGGCTACCAGGAAGATTATGTTGACTTTTTACGAACTGTACGTTTTACAGGAAGTGTTCGTGCCATGAAAGAAGGAGAAGTTGTATTTGGCAATGAACCAATTCTTCGTGTCGAGGCACCATTAGTTGAAGCTCAGCTTATTGAGACGGCCTTGTTAAATATCGTTAATTATCAAACGCTTATTGCAACCAAAGCTTCTCGAATCAAACAAGTCGTGGGTGACGAACCCGTATCAGAATTTGGTACAAGACGTGCACATGAATTTGATGCTGCATTATGGGGGACAAGAGCGGCTTTCATTGGTGGATTCTCAAGCACAAGCAATGTTCGAGCAGGGAAGAAATTTAGTATTCCTGTTTCAGGAACGCACGCTCATTCTTTTGTTCAAGCATATCAAGATGAATACACTGCTTTCCATAAATACGCAAATCGTCACAAAAATTGTGTCTTTTTAGTGGATACCTATGACACGCTTAAATCAGGCGTTCCTACGGCAATCAAAGTTGCCAAGGAACTAGGCAATAAAATAAATTTTGTAGGCATTCGGTTAGATAGTGGAGATTTGGCTTACCTTTCCAAAGAAGCAAGAAAATTATTAGATCAAGCAGGATTTGTTGATTCCCAAATTTATGCTTCGAATGATCTTGATGAATACACCATTATGAATTTAAATGCACAAGGGGCTAAAATCGATGCGTGGGGAATTGGTACCAAAGCTATTACTGCCTTTCAACAACCAGCTTTAGGCGCTGTATACAAACTGGTCTCCATTGAAGATGAAAACGGACAGATGCGTGATACAATCAAAATTTCTTCGAGTCCTGAAAAAGTCACGACACCAGGATTAAAAAAGGTATTCCGCATAATCAACAATCATACGAAAAAATCAGAAGGAGATTATATCGCTTTAGCCAACGAACAACCGGAAAAAGAAGCCAAACTCCACATGTTTCACCCTGTGCATACGTATATTGGAAAATTTGCCACCAATTTTACGGCCAAAGACCTGCACGAAGATATTTTCAGAGATGGCATACTTGTGTATGAATGTCCGCGTGTTCAAGAGATTCAATCTTATGCCTGGCAACAACTAAACCTATTATGGGAAGAGTACAAGCGTTCTTTAAATCCTGAGGAGTATCCTGTCAATTTAAGTCAGGCTTGTTGGGACAATAAAATGAAAAATATAGAGGAAGCAAAAAATCACAGCCGAAAATCTGTACCCTTATAGCAGCAGAAGTTAAAAGGGGTGGGACTAAAGGCCGTAAATAAGCCTTCATAGACAAAAGAGAATGAACATGATCTGACACTTGGCCAAGTAAAAGATCAGCCTCTTGAGCTGGGAAAAAAGTGTGGAGTGTAAGTTGTTTATATAACGAAAGGCGAAGAAGAGCATGATTAATTTAATAAGTTTGAAAAAAACTAATGTACTGCCGAAAGTTAAGAATTTATATATGAATGAGTTTCCAGGATATGAACGTCTGCCTTTTTGGTTTTTGGTATATAAATCTAAAAAGGAAAATAGTGATTTTTATGCAATTTATGATGACAGTGAATATATTGGCCTCTTGTATTTAACATATTACAAAGATATTGTTTATGTTTTTTATTTAGCTATTGATCCGTCACAACAATCAAAAGGTTACGGGAGTAGGATATTACAATATTTGAGGGAAATTTATAAAGACAAACGTCTGCTTTTAAATATAGAAAAAGTTGATAGTTCTGCTGATAATTATGAGCAGCGATTTAAAAGAAAGAAATTTTATGAGAAGAATGGTTTTAAAAATACTAATTTTGAAATTGCGAAAAAAGATATAGTTTATGAAATTCTGTATTTAGGGGAAGAAGTTTATGAATATGAATATCATGCTTTATTCAAATCTTATTTAGGTAGAATATTAAACTTTATTCTTTAAGCGAGAACAGGATTGCAGTTTAACAATAATTACTTTTAGGAGTCGATTTTAATTGGTAAAAGAAGCTTTATTAATTGTTGATATGAGTAATGATTTTGTAGCGGACAATGGAACATTAACTGTAGGTAAATCTGCACAAGAAATAGTGCCTTATATTAAGGATTTGGCAACAACATTTTTGGCTGAGGGAGATGTTGTTGTCGTATCAATGGATGCACACCAACCAAATGACCCACATTTTGACTTATGGCCGCCCCATAATGTTGTAGGTACAGAAGGGTAACAATTGTACGGAGATTTATATGGTTGGTTTCAAGATAATAAGAATCATGAAAATGTATTTTATACGCCTAAAACGAACTATAATGCATTTTTTAAAACGGATTTGGCTGAAAATTTAAGAAGTTTAGGAGTAGAAAAGGTCCATACTGTTGGGGTAACGACGGATATTTGTGACTTTTTAACAGTTGCAGGAGCAGACGCAGAAGGATTCAAAACAGTCATTCATAAACAAGGGATAGCAACATTCACTGATCTTGGAGAAACCATGTTAAACCATATGAAACGTTGCTTCCATACAGAAGTTATTGAATAGACACGAAATTAATTAGGCAGGTGATAAACATGATTGAATTTCTACCACGAATTAATGAATTAGCGAAAAAGCAACGTGAAGAAGGGTTAACCAATGCTGAAAAAGTTGAGCAGCAAGTGCTTCGTGAAGATTATTTACGTGCCATACGCGGTCAAGTTCTCCATACTTTTTCTGGAATGAAGGTAGTGGATCCGCTTTTAAATGATGTAACACCCGAAAAGGTTCGTAAATTAAAAATAAAAGATTGAAGATAGGTAGTATTTATAAAAAGACAGGAGGTGTAACAAATGGAGAAAACAGCAAAAGATACACGTGTAGTTGTAGGAATGTCAGGCGGAGTTGATTCTTCCGTTGCTGCATTGCTTCTAAAAGAACAAGGCTATGACGTAATCGGAATATTCATGAAAAACTGGGATGATACAGACGAATTTGGTGTTTGCACAGCTACAGAAGACTACGATGACGTTATCCGTGTCTGCAATCAACTGGATATTCCCTATTATGCCGTGAATTTTGAAAAACAGTATTGGGACAATGTATTTACCTACTTTCTGGAAGAATATAAGATGGGGAGAACACCTAACCCTGATGTCGTCTGCAATAAGGAAATCAAGTTCAAGGCATTTTTAGATTATGCCATGAGCCTTGGAGCCGATTATGTGGCTACAGGACATTATGCACGCGTAGTCAGAGAAAACGGGAAAGTTCACATGTTGAGAGGGAAGGATGAAAATAAGGATCAGACTTATTTCCTTAATCAATTAACAGAGGAGCAGTTAAGTAAGGTGTTATTCCCTATAGGTGATATGGAAAAGCCAAAAGTAAGGGAATTAGCTATCAAAGCTAATTTGGCGACTGCATCTAAAAAAGATTCTACAGGTATTTGCTTTATTGGTGAGCGAAATTTCAAAGAGTTCTTAAGCGGCTATTTGCCTGCTCAAAAAGGGAATATGGAAACATTTGACGGAAAAGTTGTCGGAAATCATGATGGATTAATGTACTACACAATTGGGCAAAGGCGTGGACTGGGTATTGGCGGAGACGGCGAGCCTTGGTTTGTAATGGGAAGGGATATGGAAAGGAATGTACTATTTGTTGGACAAGGCTTCCATCATGAAATGCTATACTCAGACAGCATCATTGCTGATCATATAAGCTGGATTTCAAGCGAAGATATACCTGACACATTTGAATGTACAGCAAAATTCCGATATCGCCAATCAGACAATAAAGTAACGGTAAAACGGTTGGCTGATTCCAAAGTTAAAGTCATTTTTCACGAACCGATCCGTGCCATAGCACCTGGACAAGCAGTTGTCTTCTATCAAGGAGAAGAATGTCTCGGTGGAGGAACGATTAACCAAGTGCATCGTGATAACAAACAATTAACTTATGTTGGCTAAAGAACAAATTTTGAAGTAGTAAGATAATAAAGATAAAAACTTATGCCCTACTATAAAAAAAGGTCTAGGGGGATTATCAATGTTGACGGATATTTCTATTTTCCTAGCATTTGGAGCAGGTGCACTGTCTTTTGTTTCACCTTGTGTGTTTCCCTTATATCCCGTATTTTTGTCATATATTACCGGAGTAAGTGTAGCAGATATACAAAGTGGTAAAATGAGAGGACAACGAAAGGCAATTTTTCATACAATTTTCTTTTTACTGGGATTTTCAATAATCTATCTGGTGCTGGGATTAGGAACAGCTGGAAGTGCAACTATAATAGAGACTTGGTATGTGCAATATGGTGATTTGATAAGACAAATAGGAGCTATATTAATCGTGTTCTTTGGTTTGGTAACTGTTGGGGTATTTCAGCTAAAGTTTTTGATGAAGGACCATAAACTCAACATTCAAAATAAACCATCCGGTTATATGGGTACAACATTGATTGGATTAGCTTTTGCATTAGGTTGGACACCTTGTATGGGTCCAATTTTAGCAGCTACACTAGGACTTGTAGGTGCTAATCCTTCACAGGGTCTATGGTATATGGTAGCTTATGTTTTAGGCTTTAGTATTCCGTTTTTCTTAATGGCATTTTTTATTACTAAATTTACGTGGTTAAAAAAATACAGTGGTATTTTTATGAAAATTGGTGGTAGCATTATGATCGTAATGGGAGTTGTTTTATTTTTTGATAAACTTTCATTTTTCAATTCATTATTATCACCGATTTTTGGAGATTTCCAAGGATTTTAGTCTCGAGGTATATGAATCCTAACAGCTAGTTAACCTGCGTTAAATAATAGCAATACGGCTCGGAAATAAGTGAAACATTGATAGGTTTTAATTCTATTTACAAAAATAAATCCGCATGAAATCAGATTTTTAAGATTGATTTCATGCGGTTTATTCATTTTAAAAATTATTGACCCAACCACTCTCTATTGTTGGCAAATGTACTTATAGGTTAGAGGCAATGTAAACCAAAATATTTTCCTTTTAATCATTTAATACTTGAAACATTTTTTCCGGATTAAACCCGGAAATCCACTTTCCGTTTATATTGGTTTGTGGAACAGATAATTTTTTCGTTTTCCCAATTAGTTTAAGCATTGCAATGGGGTTCATATCCACATTCACTTCCTTATAGGGTACTTCAAAGGAATCTAGAAAACTTTTAACCATTCCACATACCGGGCATAAAGCTGATGTATATATTGTTGCGGATTTATTCATTGATATTACCCCTTTTTAATAATTCCATTCTAATACCAAGCGCTCATACCGCCTTTTACATTATTAATTTTTTCAAAACCTTGCTTTTTCAATAGTTTCGCTGCTTTTGCACTTCTCATACCACTTTGACAAATGACAACAATCTCTTTGTCCCTATCAAGTTTATCAATCTTCTTGGCCAATTCAAATAATGGAATATTTTTAAATTGTGGGGAATGATTTGCCTTATATTCCCTCGGAGTACGAACATCGATAAATTGCACTTTTTTATCAGTGAATTTATTTTTAGCTTCTTGAGCTGTAATATTGTTGACACCTTTGGTTGGCATAAAGCGACCAATTACAAAACCTGCAATTAATATAATAAGAATCCATTGTATACTATCCATTTGAGCTTTTCCTCCTTATTTATTTTATATACCAAGAAGGGTATAAATTTAGTTGAAAGAAGGGGTTCAGGGACCCCTTAGAAGAGTTGCCTGAACCCTTTCTTATACTAAACGTTGCTATTTAAAATTATATTCTGTTACAATTTTATCTCTTTTGCTGTTCCTAACATGGGAGAACTTACCACATAGGGTATAATTTATTTAAAAAAATTAAACGCATTGTAATTCGTTAACAAATACCACGATATACCCCTGTGGGTAGGTTGTCAATAGTTTTGCAATAAGAAATATCACAGCATGATACTAAAGTAATACTAGAAATATTTGACTGTTTGATTTATAACTTATTGTGTGCCGAATAAAAAAACAGACAGAAATTCTATTTTTCCTGTCTGTTCCAATTCTTAAAATGAGTATGATTCTCCATCATCTGGCACTAAAACATTAGCGGAGATTCCTTTTTCATTAATAAAGCCTTTTAATTCTTCCCTTGATAATGTCCAATGATTGACAGCTTCCATATGGGTAGAAATAATTTTTGCATTAGAGGCAGCCTTATACACTTTTCATAGACATCATCTTTCCCAATTACGAGTGAACCGCCTTCAAGGAATTGATTATCTCCAGCATTTACAACAATGACTTCAGGTTTATGTGTGTCGATTACTTCCTGAACAGCTTCATACCAAACCGTATTTCCAGCTAGATATAATGTTTTTTCATCTGGATGATTAAGGATAACACCACATACTAGAATTGGGTGAGCAAGTCCATTTGACAGGACAAGCTACTTCAGATAGGGTTGCGAAATTAAATATACTCTTACTATGGGGCTGGTTCAGTCGCCAACGTTGACAATATACCTATAAGGGTATAATATAATGCTTAGTGATTTTATGGTTACAAAGAAAGGAGAGTTTCTATGGAATACAATGATCAAATTAAAAATAGAGTAAAACGTATGGAAGGGCAACTTCGAGGGGTTTTAAAAATGATGGAAGAAAACAAAGATTGTAAAGATGTCATTACGCAGTTGTCAGCTATTCGTTCAGCAGTAGATCGAACAGTAGGTGTGATCGTAAGTTCAAACTTAGTTGAATGTGTATTAGAGGCTGAAAAAGATGGAGAAAACACGGATGAAGTAATTAAAGAAGCTGTCAACCTACTTGTAAAAAGCAGATAAAAAAATAGGCTTGACAGTCTTTTTTTATCTTGTTAACATACCCATAGGGGTAGAGGTAAAAAATGAATGGAGGAAAGAAAATGACGATAAATAAAGTGTTAGATGCAAAAGGATTAGCATGTCCAATGCCAATCGTAAAAACAAAAAAGGCAATAAACGAACTTGAATCGGAGCAAGTATTGGAAATTCATGCAACAGATAAGGGTTTTAAAAGTGACCTTACCGCATGGGCTAAATCAGGCGGACATGAGCTTTTGAAACATGAAGAAGAAAATGATGTTTTAAAGTTTTGGATAAAAAAGGGCTAAATTTTTAATTTATTATATACCTATATGGGTACGCGAAGAATAATCATTGGATAGGAATAAGATATGGAGGATGATATTACGATGAAAGAAATTACTGCAAAAGAAGTGGAGTCTTTTATAAATAAAGGAAAGGTATTAAATATCATCGATGTGCGTGAAGTCGATGAAGTAGCAGAGGAGAAAATTGCGGGAGCTGTGAACATTCCTCTAGGTCACATTGAGTTTCGTATGGATAAATTAGATAAGACAAAGGAATATATCATGGTTTGTCGTTCTGGGGGAAGAAGTGGCCGTGCTACAGAGTTCCTTGAAAGCCAAGGATATGATGTGATCAACATGCAAGGTGGAATGCTTTCATGGAAAGGGAAAGTGGGCTAATTTTTTTGGAGATTTTAATACCCATATAGGTATAAGGTAGATGTGAATAGGTTTATTTGGAGAAATTTTACTTTTAATAGATGAGGGAGGATTTGAATATGAATTCAGTAACAGTTTATACAACAGCTCAGTGCCCGTATTGTGTCATGTTAAAGAACTTTTTATCGGAACAAAATATTCCATTTAATGAAGTGAATGTTAATACAAAACCTGAAATGATGCAAAAACTAGTGCAAACAACAGGACAATTGGGGGTACCTCAGACCGAGGTTAATGGTCAATGGATTGTAGGCTATGATCCAGATAATATATGATGGCATTAAAAAATTAGGAGGAAGAATAAATGAATAAAAAAGTCGCAATTATCGCAAGCAATGGTGGATTATTTGATGCATACAAGGTCTTTAATATCGCAACCGCAGCTGCTGCAACAGATCAAGAAGTAGCTATTTTCTTCACATTCGAAGGATTAAACTTAATTCATAATGAGGCATATCAGGACCTTCCAATGCCTGAAGGAAAAGAACATTTTGCAGAAGGATTTGCGAAATCCAATGTTCCAGCTATCCCGGAAATGGTTGCAATGGCAAAGGAAATGGGTGTTACATTTATTGGCTGTCAAATGACAATGGATGTTATGGGATTAGAGAAAGAATCCTTTATTGATGGAGTTGAAGTAGGCGGAGCAGTAACATTTTTAGAATTTGCTAAAGACGCGGATGTAACCTTGACATTTTAATATTTTTTTAAAAAATAATATACCATAGGGGGTAAATGTATGACTGTGAATACAATGACTGCAAAAGAGGTAACGGAAAAAGTATTTAACAAAGAAGAAATATTTATTTTAGATGTTCGTAATTCAAGTGATTTCACAGATTGGAAAATTGAAGGCGAAAACTTTGATTTTCTAAATGTTCCATACTTTGATTTGCTTGATGGTGTGGAAAGAATTTTGGATAAGGTTCCTACTGATAAAGATGTACTCGTTGTTTGTGCAAAAGGGCGTTCATCTATCATGGTTGCAGAGATGCTTTCAGAGGCTGGGCTTTCTGTTTCTTCCCTGGAAGGTGGAATGAACGCATGGAGTGAACATTTAGAACCTGTTAAAGTTGGGGATCTAAAAGGTGGAGGAGAGATTTATCAGTTTGTACGAATTGGTAAGGGGTGCTTGTCTTACATGGTTGTCTCTAATGGTGAGGCTGCCGTTATTGATGCAACAAGAATGACTAACATCTATCTTGAATTTGCAAATCGTATTGGAGCTAAAATCACCCATGTATTTGATACACACCTACATGCTGATCATATTTCCGGTGGAAGAAAACTCGCTGAAAAAACTAACGCAACCTACTGGCTTCCACCAAAAGATGCCACTGAAGTAACGTTTGATTACCAATCCTTAGAAGATGGAAATGAAGTGGCAATTGGTACTACGTCGATAAATATGCATGCATTATATTCCCCTGGTCACACAATTGGATCAACATCATTTATTGTGGACGAAAAGTTCTTACTAACTGGTGATATCTTATTTATTGATTCAATTGGAAGACCGGACCTAGCTGGGTTAGCAGAAGACTGGGTTGGTGATTTAAGAGAAAGTCTATATACAAGATACAAAGAATTATCTGGGGAACTAATAGTTTTACCAGGACACTTTACGATTATCGATGAATTAAATGCGGATGGTAGTGTATCCGAAAAATTAAGTACGCTTTTTGAAACAAATCATGGGCTAAATATTGAAGATGAAAATGCATTTAGAAAACTGGTGACTGAAAACTTACCGTCACAACCAAACGCATATCAAGAGATTCGGGAAATAAATATGGGGAAAATTGAACAAGAGATAGAGAAACAGCGTGAAATGGAAATTGGACCCAATCGTTGTGCAGTTCGATAAAGTAATCGGTTGACTATGAATTTTTTCAGGAAGGATTTATCAAAAAGGGAGCCATAACTGGTTCGCTTTTTGGGGAGTGTGAGAAATGGATATAGATTTTATTTTAACCATCTTCCTAATAGGAATGATTGGCTCATTTATTTCTGGAATGTTAGGAATAGGTGGAGCCATCATTAATTTTCCGATGTTGCTGTATATCCCTGCTGCACTTGGTATTGCCCAATTTACAGCCTATGAAGTGTCAGGAATAACTGCAATTCAAGTATTCTTTGCCACGATTGGCGGTGTCCTTGCATATCGTAAAGGTGGATTTTTAAATAAAAAGTTAATTGCCTATATGGGTATCAGTATTTTAATAGGTAGTTTTATTGGGGGACTTGGCTCTACACAAATGCCTGAAAGTGGAATCAATGTCGTTTATGGAATATTAGCGTTTCTTGCAGTCATCATGATGTTTATACCAAAAAAAGGACTTGATGACATATCCTCCCGGCAAATAGAGTTTAACAAGTGGCTTGCCGCATTACTTGCATTAATAGTTGGGATAGGAGCAGGTATTGTTGGTGCGGGAGGTGCATTCTTGCTAGTACCAATCATGCTTACTGTTTTAAAAATACCTACAAGAGTGACGATAGCTTCTTCCTTAGCAATAACACTTATTTCGTCAATAGGCGCCATAGCCGGAAAATTGTCAACTGGACAAGTGCAATTCATACCTTCAGTGATCATGGTGGTTGCTAGTTTAATTGCAGCACCACTCGGGGCCATGGCAGGGAAAAAAATAAATACAAAAGTGTTACAGGTGATGTTAGCTTTACTAATATCTGCAACAGCAGTGAAGATTTGGATAGATATATTAGTTACTAATAATTAATAAACAGGTGTTCATGTTAGAGAAGGATTTACAAAATTGGGACAGGAATATAGATACGATTAATACTTTTTACACTGATTGGACAGTATAACTTTTTTTAGGCAGTAAAGAAAATATATCCATATTTCTTTCTGGGGCTCCGATTACTCGCCCCACCGTAAAGATTTGCATAAGTGCAACTAAGGCATCGCCCAAAGGCTTGGCGAATGCCAAGTTTTCTAATGTTACCTGTTTCTGTAAGAATCCTTACCCCGTGATAATATTGACTTTAGTTCATGATTAATAAATATTCATTTAATGAGTCTATCATGGCAATGAGAAAGGATGATTAAAGATGAACAAATGGAATACACGCTTTCAAACAGAGAATTATGTTTACGGGAAGGAACCGAATGCTTTTTTGGAGGAATTTCATAAGAAAATGAACATTTCTGGTGATGCTTTAGCGATAGCTGAAGGAGAAGGGCGTAATGCGGTTTACCTAGCAGGGCAGGGGATGAAAGTCACGACATGGGATTTTGCGGAATCGGGCCTCGTAAAAACTAATAAGCTTGCAAAAGAACGTGGTGTAGACGTCTCCACCGAACTCGTAGATTTAAACGAAGCTAACTGGAGTAAAGATAAATGGGATGAAATTGTATGTGTCTTCGGTCATTTCCCGTCAGAACTCAGGCAGAAAACACTTGAAGGTGTAAAGGAAGCTGTAAAGCCAGGAGGTTATTTTCTAACTGAGGTGTATTCACCTTACCAGATTCCTTATAAAAGTGGTGGACCACAGAATCTGGATTTCTTATACAAACCGGAAGAGTTTTTGAAAACCTTTGCTGATTGGCGCATTGTTCACCTATTCATGGGAGAGGTTGCTCGTCATGAAGGAGAGCTCCATACTGGACTGGCACATGTGATCCAATTTGTTGGTCAAAAACCTAAAAAATAACAGAATAAGTAAAACTATGAAAAGCCATGTTATTGTGACATGGTTTTTTTAATTCTATGGAAATGGTTGGGGTGAGCCAATGTTAAGTGACATCGGAGTAATGAAATTTAAGGATCATTACAATTTATATGTTGGTGGAAAAGCAAATTATTAAGATTAATAAATAAGTCTGGCTAAAATATAAAGTTTTTCATTGACAATTATACCGTATGGGGGTATAGTATAGGTATAACAGAAAAGGAAGTGATTCATTTGGAAAAATTCTTACATGATCACCCGAGTAAACCAAGAACACAAGATGAAAAGCAAAAGGTCATAAATCGTTTAAAACGAATAGAAGGTCAAGTTCGTGGAATACAGAAAATGGTGGAAGAAGATCGATATTGTGTAGATATTTTAGTACAAATTAGCGCAATTCAATCTGCATTAAAAAATACAGGTTTCTCTATCACTGAACGACATATCAACCATTGTGTCAGTGATGCGATTAAACAAGGTGAAGGTAAAGAAACAATTGAGGAATTAATGAGTGTATTAAAACAGTTTTCTAAATAAGGGGGGATCTGTTGTGAGCGAAACAAATCATGCAACACTAGGTATAACAGGAATGACCTGTGCTGCTTGTTCTACTCGTGTTGAGAAAGTATTAAATAAAATGGATGGTGTCGAAGCCCAAGTTAATTTAACAACGGAAAAGGCAACCGTAGACTTTGATTCAGGAAAAACTACTATAGAAGATATTACGAAAAAAATTGAAAATGTCGGCTACGGCGTTTTAATGGATAAAACGGAATTAGATGTATTTGGAATGACCTGTGCTGCTTGTTCAACCCGGATTGAAAAGGTATTGAATAAGCAAGAAGGGGTTAAATTTGCAGCTGTAAACTTAACAACTGAAACTGCATCCCTAGAATATAATCCAGGACTCACAGATACGAAAGCAATTATTGATAAAATCAAAAACTTGGGTTATGATGTGAAACCTAAAGCTGAAGCAGCTGAAAAGCAAACACATAAAGAAAAAGCAATTAAAAATATGAAGACGAAATTAATTATTTCGGCTGTGTTAGCTGCACCGCTATTAGTAACCATGTTGGTTCATCTATTTAATATGACGATACCGGATATATTCATGAATCCATGGTTCCAATTTGCTTTAGCGACACCCGTTCAGTTTATCATCGGATGGCAATTTTATGTTGGTGCATATAAGAACCTGAAGAGCGGCGGAGCGAACATGGATGTGCTTGTTGCATTAGGTACAAGTGCAGCTTATTTCTATAGTTTATATGAAGCATTTAAGACGATTGGCAATCCAGCGTACGAACCGCATTTGTATTTTGAAACAAGTGCCGTATTAATCACGTTGATTTTATTTGGTAAGTATTTGGAAGCAAGAGCAAAAAGTCAGACAACGAATGCACTATCCTCTTTGCTTAATTTACAGGCAAAAGAAGCTCGTATTATAAAAAATGGCGTAGAAACCATGATTCCAGTAGAGGAAGTTGTCGTTGGTGATAAGTTAGTTGTAAAACCAGGAGAGAAAATACCAGTAGATGGTATGATAGTAAAGGGAAGAACATCTGTAGATGAATCGATGATTACAGGGGAATCCATTCCAATTGAAAAGGAAGTAGACTCTGGGTTAATCGGCTCAACGATCAATAAAAATGGCTCGATTGAAATGGAAGCAACAAAAGTAGGTAAAGATACTGCACTTGCATCGATTGTGAAAGTAGTTGAGGATGCACAAGGATCGAAAGCACCAATTCAACGATTAGCCGATGTTATTTCTGGCTATTTTGTACCGATCGTTGTAGTGATTGCAATTCTAACATTTACCGTATGGATTATGTTTGTCCAGCCTGGTCAATTTGAACCTGCTTTAGTCGCATCAATTGCCGTTCTTGTTATTGCATGTCCATGTGCTTTAGGACTTGCAACACCAACATCAATTATGGTTGGTACAGGAAAGGCTGCAGAGAATGGAATTCTTTTTAAAGGTGGAGAACATCTCGAGCGTACACATGCATTAAATGCAATCGTGTTAGATAAAACGGGAACCATCACAAAAGGAAAACCTGAAGTTACAAACTTTACAGGTGATGAGGAAACATTACAGTTACTTGCGAGTGCGGAAAAAGGCTCAGAGCATCCACTTGCAGAAGCTATTGTTGCCTATGCAACAGAAAAAGATATTGATTTAGTTGAAGTAGATGATTTTACTGCTATACCTGGTCACGGTATCGATGTTACGATATCAGGCAATAACATTCTCGTTGGAAATCGAAAACTAATGCAAGATCAACAGGTCGATATTGGTGATGCGGAAATCGAACTGGTTGATTATGAAGTGGAAGGCAAAACAGCGATGTTAATTGCTGTTGATGGAAAGTATCGCGGAATTGTTGCCGTTGCAGATACGATTAAAGAAACAGCACCACAAGCAATTAAAGAATTACAAGAACAAGGCTTAGAGGTTATCATGTTAACTGGGGATAACGAAAGAACAGCTCAAGCTATTGCCAGGCAGGTTGGCATCGACCAAGTAATAGCCCAAGTTTTACCTGAAGAAAAAGCCGATAAAATAAAAGAAATTCAAGGTAAAGGTAAAAAAGTTGCAATGGTTGGGGATGGGGTAAATGATGCTCCAGCATTAGCAATCGCCGATATTGGAATTGCAATTGGTACAGGAACGGAAGTGGCAATTGAAGCGGCTGACGTTACCATTCTTGGTGGAGAACTATTGCTCATTCCAAAAGCCATTAAAATTAGTCATGCAACCATTCGAAATATCCGCCAAAACCTCTTCTGGGCATTCGGCTACAATACAGCAGGAATCCCGGTTGCAGCAATCGGATTACTGGCACCATGGGTTGCAGGTGCAGCGATGGCATTAAGTTCGGTAAGTGTTGTTTCTAACTCACTTCGCTTAAAGCGAGTTAAGATATAATTGTTTCTACAACTTTAAAGGAGGTGAAAAGTCATGGAGAAAACTTTAAATGTGCAAGGCATGACATGCGGGCATTGCAAAATGTCAGTTGAAGGTGCATTAAATAAATTAGATGGTGTAGCAGCAGCTGAGGTTAATTTAGATGCTGGTAATGTAGACATTACTTTCGATGAATCAAAAGTAAATGTTGATGCCATGAAAGAAGCGATTGAAGATCAAGGCTATGATGTTAGTGCCTAAATATTAGTAAACTTGGCTTATCGCCAAGCTTTTATGGCGAAAGCACAAAGCCTGCACTTATACTGATTTCCTAAAAAGTTACTCTTTCCTATTAGTGTAAGTATAAAAAGCTGGTTTTCTGTGTGGAAAATCAGCTTTTTGCATGAAATAATTAAGCAAGGTGGGAAATTAGAGAAGGGTATGGAGTTCGTTTAAATTTCCCAAATTAAGGAAGGGACATGATGCAAAGATGAATGAAGCAATGATTTTTCAGCAAATTAACTTAATCAGGCAAAATACATTGAAAGAAATGGAAAATTTATCGGAAGAACAGGCAGATCAAATGCCGGAAGGATTCCGCAACACGATCCGTTGGAATCTAGGCCACATTTACGTGGTGCAAAATTCTTTGCTTTCACAATTTGGCGGAAAAGATATTGAAACGCCTCCCCGGTATTTGGAACTGTTTGCCCCTGGGACAAAGCCAGCTGATTGGCAAGGTGAGGTACCGACACTCAATGAGGTGAAACAACTTCTTGAAGAACAGCCGGCAAAATTGAAGGAAGTTTTAGCCGGACAACTGGATGAAGAAGCTATTAAACCATTTAATTCACTAACAACCGTCGGCCAGATTCTGAGTTTCACATCGTATCATGAAGGAATGCATATGGGGATAATTAAAGGTCTGAAAAAAGCTAACAGTGTGGCAGAGTAAAAAAGAATCGCAAATTAAAAGAGTTATTTAAATTGAAAGAAAGAAATAAAGAGATAGAAGATTCTATTGGATAAGTTACACGAAATCCTTGCTGCAACAGCGTTTGTGGCAAGGGTCATTTTTTTGTGATTGTGCCATCAGCTCAAGAAGCGGAAACATCAGCCCAAATCAAGAATATCGTTCAAACAACAAACATCTTGGAATTGAGCCAGCATTTTCTATTGAAAAAGGGTTGATTTCCATGTACACTACTGAGAAATCAACCCAACCCTATTAAGAGTTATTATATAAGCTTCTGAAACGGTTCTGCTTTAACCGGCCCCATGCCACGGGGGATTTCCATTGTCTCGCTGATTTTTGATTCTAAAGACTTGGCAATATATTCTACAGCAACAGTTGGGTCTACTTTATCACCACATGTGTATACATCGATACTGGCATAACCATGTTCGGGAAAACTATGAATTGTTAAATGTGACTCGGAAATAATCACAACGCCGCTCACACCCTGTGGTGCAAATTGATGAAATGCAACCTCCCGAATTTCTGCGCCTGCCTCTAATGCTGCATCTATAAATATACGTTCTATTAATTCTATATTATTTAATATATTAATATTGCAATCCCAAAGTTCAGCTATTATTTGTCTCCCCATTATTTCCATTTGTAAAAATATCTCCTTAGGTCTAAAAAAATATATCTATCGAAAAGTATAAACCGTTTGACTCATCTTTGCAATTTGTGTGATCATGTATTATATAGAGACTTTGAAAGTGTAGTCCCTGCTTTGATGTAAATAAATTAATATTTTTTGAAACTTTTTTTAAAGGAAAAACGTAATACATTATGGAACGGATAATTTTGAGTTATGAGGTGAAGCTGTGGGTCTGTTTTCGAAATTTTTTTCAGGGAAAAAAAATGAGCCTGCCCCTAAGGAAAGAACAGTGTTATCGATAGAGATCGGAGACATCCTAACCTATGACCTCAGGGATTATGAGGTGGTAGGGAAGATCACATATCGGGATGGAAATTATGAGTGGTATGGGTATCAGTTATTGGAAGGAAATGATACAATTTGGTTATCAGCAGAAATGGATGATGAACTGGAACTTGGGATTTATAAAAAAGTTCAGTTAGCTGTGTCAAAACCATATCCAAAAGAAGTGACCTATGAAAACAAAACCTATTATTTGGAAGAGTCAGGTACAGCTAGGGTAATTGGAGAGGGAAGAAGTTCGAATTTACAAGGAACAGAAACGAATTACGCTGATTATGCTGATACAGGTGAAGCAAATTATATAAGTTTGGAATCATGGGGAAATGAGATTGAAGCAAGCCATGGATATCCGATTGAGGCATATGAAATTAAAATTATGGCAGGATCAATTTAAGAAATTCTTCAACTAAATTTTACTGGGAGGAATATATATGTTTAAATTTTTTAAACGAGTGTCAACAGTTGTAGGTTCGGAGTTAAATTCAATGTTAGATAAAGCGGAAGATCCGGTGAAAATGCTGGACCAATTTATGCGTGATATGTCCGGGGACATTCGCGAGGTAGAAGCGGCTGTAGCAAAACAAATTGCTAATGAGAAAATGCTTAAGAGAAAAGCAAACGATGCGAATGCAATGGTGGAAAAAAGACAGAAGCAGGCTGAACAAGCGCTTGAATCTGGTAATGAGGATTTAGCGCGTCGTGCCCTCGAGGATAAAAATGAACATGAAACGACTGCAACAACTTTAAATGAGTCATGGGAAAGAGCTAAAAATGATTCAGAGGTACTGCGGAGCAAATTGGATGAAATGAAAAAAGAATATCAGCAAATGCAACTTAAAAAAGATTCATTAAAAGCACGTGCTGAATCTGCTAAAACACGAACAAAAATGAATCGTACGATGTCTTCAATCGGTAGTGATGATTCGAAACACGGATTTGAACGTATGGAAGAAAAGGTCATGCGCTTTGAAGCAGAGGCGGAAACAAGTGAAGATATGTCACAAAAAAGCCGTACATTGGATGATGAATTTGAAGATTTAAATAAGAACAATGTTGATGATGAATTAGCTGCATTAAAAGAGAAAATGAATCAAAAATAAAGGCAGGCAGTTAAGGGAGCAGTATGTTTTTTATATCTGGTTTTGAACAACCTTTATAAAAAGCTGCTCCTTGTTTTGTTAAGAGGGGGATAGATTTGTTAAAAAAGTGGAGTTTACTCATTGGACTATTATTTCTTATCCTACTATTAACTGCATGTTCTTTTATGGGGCAGCAAGACGGATCCATTACGGCGGAAGATATTCCGGACGAACCTTCGAAGGATGAAATCTCATCTGCAATCGAGAGGGCTTCTAACGATGAAATCGATGACATTATCGAGGCTAATTTTCCACTAATGGAGGAGATTACTGGCGAGTCGCAAAAAGCTGAAATCTATGCTACAAAGGAATTCAAGCTTACGGAACTTGCTTCAGTACTTTCTACAACTGTCAAACCGGAGGAAATCAGTGAAGTAAAGGATAACCAGCAAATTCTAATTTATCCGGATGAATTTATAACATTGCGTGAAAGCGATGAGGATCAGGATGTACTCATGATAGAGGTTGCGGGAGACGAGTTTGTGAAACGTAATTATTCATCAAGTTTTTTAAGTACATATTTTACAATCAGGCTACTTGAGAACATGTTGGGTGTAAATAATTGGGGAAACAGGTCCCGGGGTGAATACAGAGGTATGAGAGATATACCTAATCGTGGAAACACGACATTCAGAGGGGGCGGCCCTGGGGCAGGTAAATAAAAAGGAAGGTGATAAAATGGGGCCATTTATAGCTACATTTGTTTATTTCGCAATATCTGTAGTAATCGTTTTAATTGGTTTGTTGATATTTGAGAATATGACACGCAAATACAAGGATATGGAAGAAGTTAAAAATGGGAATCATTCTGTTGCATTATCCATTGCTGGTAAAATAATCGGGATTTGCATCATATTAGCCTTTGCAGTTTATAATAGTGATGTCATTTATGAAACGTTGATTTGGGGCATTTATGGTGTAGTTTTACAAATGATCGCATACTGGCTGTTTGATCTGTTAACAAGTAGATTTTCGGTTGAAGAGCAGCTGTTAAAAAATAATGTTGCAGTCGGGATTATATCGATGAGTGTATCGATTGGATTGGCATTTGTAATCGGGGCGTCTATTACGTAATATTGAATTCGCGGCCAGGCTTTTGCTTGGCCGTTCTATTTTTACCGGGCTAGGTTTATATGATGGAGTGAATGGTTTTGAATGAAGCAGCTATTAGAAAAAGCAGAATAATTTATTGGTCATCAGGAATTGTATCCATTTGTGGGATTATATTTGAAGTTTTATTTGGTGCGCTAGGGTCTTACATATTAGGTGATGGTGTAAAACAATATACGCTGACAATTTCCCTGTTTTTAACCGGCATGGGGATTGGTGCCAGTTTAAGTGAAAAGGTGATGAAGCATTTAATTATCACCTTTGTTTGGATTGAGTTTGGTGTTGCAATCATTGGGGGATTTTCCAGTTTTACAATGTTTGGAATAACAGCCTTTTCACCTGCAGGAACCGAGGCATTTTATTTATATTTTATAACATTATTAGTTGGGGCTTTAACTGGGGTTGAACTCCCAATTCTTATTCGAAAAGCAAATGAAATTGGCGTCACCTTAAATAAAAGTACAGCACGCGTATTATTTTCGGACTATGCAGGAGGGCTAATTGGTGGATTATTATTCGTCTTTTTATTACGTCCTCAGTTTGGCATGGTTAAAACAGCATTTTTAGTTGGATTGATCAACCTAACAGTAGCATTAATTGTTCTGTGGCTATTTCGCAGAGAAATCCGTCACTTCGGGCTCCATGCTGTTATTGGATTAATGATCGGAGTCTCATTAATTTTTGGATTATTCTTTGGGGAAGCTATGGCATTTAGTTTTGAGCAAAAGCTTTACAAAGATCCAATTATTCATATGGAAGAGAGCAGTTATCAAAAAATTACATTAACACAGGATGAGGAAGATGTGCGGCTCTATTTGAACGGATCCTTGCAATTTAGCTCAACAGATGAATATCGCTACCATGAAGTACTGGTTCATCCAACAATGGCTTCTGCAGATAATCACGAAAATATATTAATATTAGGTGGCGGCGATGGAATTGCAGCAAAGGAAATTCTCAAGTATGAAGACGTGAAAAACATTACACTTGTTGACCTGGATCCTGCAGTTGTGGAATTAGCAAATACCAACCGGCATTTACTCGAATTAAATGAAGGTTCACTAAAAAATGATAAAGTGCATGTGGAAACCGGAGATGCTTTTCAGTTTCTGGAAAATACGGAAGAATGGTTTGACGTAATAATTGTCGATCTGCCCGATCCAAATAATGAAGGCTTGAACAAGCTTTATACAAAGGAATTTTATTCATTGGTTCGAAACCATTTAAAGCCTGGTGGAGCAACAATGATCCAGGCGACGAGTCCGGTCTTTGCTACTGAAGTTTATTGGACCATATCTGAAACAATCGCTTCAACAGGATTATTTACTGAAAATTTACATGTCGATGTTCCAAGCTTTGGTGACTGGGGATTTGTCATGGCAAGTCGTGAAGCTTTAGATCTGGCTGAAATTGACATAACTGTCCCAACAAAGTTCTTAACCGAAGACATTATTTCCGGTCTTACAACCTTTGGCAAAGATGAAGATAAGCAAATTGCTGATGACAAAGGTAATGCTGTAGAGTTGAGGCCGAATACATTAATCGATCCACATTTAATTCAAATATATGAAAAGGCATGGAAAAATTATTAAGGGAATTGAGAGATTCGGAGCGTTCGTTGAGAGATAAGGGAGCAAAGTTGAGAGAAAACTTCATATAGTTGAGAGAAAGGCAATTTAAGTTGAGAGATAATTATCTTTTCATGTATTATCTCTCAACTTCTACCTAGTTTGTCTCAACTTTTATTTAGTTTCTCTCAACTTCTATAGCTATTTTTTTCATAAAAACCCTTCTAGCTTTATCTATTATTAATCCCCCGCTGCAAATATATCATTTCATTGGCAAGCTTTTGAATTCTCTCAGAAACATTCTGATCGATAATTTCATCACTTTCTTCGTTAAAGGCATCATTATGGATAAAGACATTACCTGTTGGAACTAATCCTTTAAAAAAAGAAAGGACTGGCTTTAATTGATATTCCGTTACTAGAAAATGTTTGTTGGACCATCCAGTTGCTACAATGCCTGTTACTTTATGTTTAAAGGCATTTTCTGGAAAATGGTCTAATAGATTTTTTAATGCACCTGAAATCGAAGCTTGATAAATTGGTGTGCCAAATACCAGAAAATCGGCAGATAAAATCTTATTTACGACATCCCAAGTGTCATCATTATAATCTGATAGTGGGGCTCCAACAGCAAATTCAACCTCATAATCCCTTAAGTCTATTAACTCTGTTTTTATGGTTGAATCAAGAAGACCGGCTGCGACCAAAATATCGCTTACAGCCAAAGAAGTCTTCTCACCAGCTAATGCTCCCGATATCCCTACAAGTTTCATCATTAAATCCCTCGCATTTATATGTATTTACGTTGGCAGTTAGAAAATTATAAAATAATTTCCTACTGCATAAGTGCAAGCTATGAGCATTTGCTCAGGAAGCTTGGCAAACACCAATTTTTCTAAAATAAGGCACCACCTTGGCACCTCATTTTAGTGTTTGTATTTTTTACTGATATTATCATTTCAAACAGATTCATTTTTAAAATTTCAGTGATTTACTAGAATGTATCTTTTTATTGAAGGTTATCTTATCCTGATTTTTCATGCAACTTATTTGCTTGTATTCGAGCGGGATTATTCAGGCAAGATACATCATCCTGGAGGGCTTCCAATATAACCGATAGCCTTTATAATTGAAGGTTCCGATGGATAAGTAACTTTCAAACGCAGCTGGCTCTGGCAGGTTTTATTAGTATAAACCCATGTAAATAAATAGGAATCATTCCAAAACAGTGCTAGTATAAAGGTATAGTAAATGAAAGATTGAGGGATAGCTTGTGGTTTTTATTATTTGTGTGCTAATTGGAGTAATCACTGCATTTTTTGGTGGATTAATGGGCCTTGGTGGGGGCATTATCCTGATCCCCAGCTTATTGTTTTTAAATCAGATATCAGATGCATTTTCCTGGGCGACCCCACAAACGATTGTAGGGATTTCCTTAATAGCCATGGTTTTTACAGCACTATCTTCAACCATGGCATATTATAAAACAGGCCGTGTAGATTATAAGACAGGTTTATTATTTTTGTCAGGAAGCATACCGGGAAGTATGTTGGGGTCCTGGTTAAATCAATTTATAGATACAGATGACTTTTTATTATACTTTGGCTTTGTCATGATTATCATTTCCATGCTTTTTCTTATTAAGCGAAAAGAACCTGCACAGGCCCTGCAGGGTGAAAATAAAGCAATGCGCACCTTTCACGTGGATGGTAAAACATATCATTACACTGTTTCAATCTGGCCGGCATGTTCGCTTTCTCTATTTGTCGGAATGATGTCAGGCTTATTTGGCATAGGTGGCGGTTCCATTATGGTACCTGCCATGATTCTGTTATTTGGTTTTCCAGCACATATTGCTACAGCAACATCGATGTTTATGATATTTTTTGTGAGTATTATAGGTGCAGGCACACATATCGCTTTAGGACATATTGCCTGGGAGTATGTTTTCTTTTTTATTCCTGGTGCATGGATTGGCGGTAAGCTTGGTGCAATGGTAAATCAAAAGATGACGGGGAAAACGCTTGTATGGATATTGCGGATCTTATTAATTGTTATAGGAATACGAATGATTTTTCAAGGTATTGGGTAAGGAGTATGACATATGCAGGAGAAAATTTATTTTTATTATTCAAATGATTTACATAGTAATTTTGAACAATGGCCACGGGTCACAGGGTTTTTGAAAGATGCAAAAGCCAAGAGAGCAGCTGCGGGTGATTCTTGTTGGGTTGTAGATATCGGTGATCATGTGGACCGTGTTCATCCAATTGCTGAAGCATTTATGGGAAAAGCAAATGTCAGGTTAATGAATGATGCTGGATATGATTTGGCGACATTAGGAAATAATGAAGGAATCACACTGGCACACGATGATCTGTTTCATTTATATGATGATGCTAATTTTGAAGTGGTTTGTGCCAATTTACATAACTTGAAAAATAAGAATCCCGATTGGCTAAAGCCTACTGTGAAAATAGAATCGGTAAATGGAGTTAAAATAGGAGTTATTGGACTAACTGCACCATTTAATGCTTTTTATGAATTACTTGATTGGCATATATCCCCGCAATTTGAGGCTTTAGATAAATATATAACACAATTGAAGGAATCTGCAGATATCATTATTTTGCTATCACATCTTGGGATCACTGAAGATCAGGAGATAGCCCGGAGATTTAAGGATATCGATGTGATTATTGGTGGGCATACACATCATTTATTACGCACAGGTGAGTATGTGAATAATACGGTAATAACAGCAGCGGGAAAACATTGTGCATTTATTGGGGAAGTTATTTTAACATGGGATCATAAGAAAAAAGAATTAGTGAAAAAAGAAGCATATACGACTGAAATTACTCATTTAGCAAAAGACCTGCAAACAGAACAAACATTACAAGAAATGAATGAAGAAGCGGATAAACTGCTAGGTAAAACAGTTGTGCAACTAAATGAGACAATAGAAGTGAAATGGTTTAAACATACTGAAATCATGCAACAGTTGACTAATACCGTTAAAGATTGGACGAAGGCAGATTGTGGCATGTTAAATTCAGGCCTTCTACTGGATCAATTGTCGGCAGGGGATATAACGTATCAGGATATCCATCGTATTTGCCCACATCCGATTAATCCGGTGATTGTGGAGCTTAATGGTGATGAGCTAATTGAAGTGGTTCGTGGATCGCTTACGAAAGATTTTACGGAATTGAAGTTAAAGGGTTTTGGATTTCGCGGCGAAGTTCTTGGAAGAATGGTATTCGCTGGATTAGATGTGGAAACAGATTTTCATAAAAATGGTGAAGAATATGTTAAAAATGTTTCATTTACTGATGGATCCTCTCTTGATCCTGATCAAACATATTCTATAGCAACTGCGGATACATTTACATTTGGCCGCTTATTGCCTGAGGTGGCAAAATCAGAAGTGAAGCAGTATTTTTTACCTGAGTTTTTGCGGGATTTATTGGCAGATACATTGCGCCGGGAATATTCAGGCAACTAAGCAGATATTCAATTTGTGACACTGTACCTCCTTTGTGCATACACATATATTGTACATCACGAAGGAGGCCTTTAAATTAATGATTACGGTTAATCCATTAGAGGTAGAGGGAATGTTTTTTACAGCAATACGTGTGGAACTGCCAAAAACAAATTTATTGATGATCTCAAATGAAATTGGCTACATTATGTGCGGTGCATTAGATGTTGATCTGTTTAACAGTAATGAAAAATTAAGAGGGCGTAATATCATTGCCGCAAGAGCAGTAGGTGTGCGGACAATTGATGATTTATTACATGCACCATTAGAAAAAATAACGGATGCTTCCAGGTCCTATGGCTGGGAAGAAGGAATGATCGGCAAGGATGCATTGGTAAAAATATCATAATATGGATGTCTTCCTAGTATGGAAGACATTTTTTGTTATATATATGTGCAATTTTAAAAATATACTCTTTTCAAGTTTTATTGTTTAATTATCGCATTGGATATAGAATGCGAAGTAACTTTTAATGATAATATGTGCTAAATCTACCGCTACGGAAACACACTTCGCTTTCCGCGGGCGGCTGATGAGCCTCCTCGAGCTGACGCTCTCCGGGGTCTCATCTAGGCCTTTCCTCCCGCAGGAGTCTTCGTGTGTTTCCTCCGCTAGCAATATGCTTTCATCTTCAAAAAGTGATCTGCCACTTAATTGAATCAAACAAGTGATATCCTCTTTTGTGGCGGTTGATTGGAGCGTAGGGCAGTCGACTCCTGCGGGAAAAGCACGAGTCTGAAGACCCTGCAGCGGTGGTCTTCCGCGAGGAGGCTGAAGCCGTGCCCGCGGAAAGCGACTGCCCGGAGCGGAAATCAACTTAGCAGTTTCGTCGCAGTTTATAGATTATGTGATAAAAACAATATTTTATAGAGGGGACAAGTAATGCGCAGTTCCAAATTTCAATGTGTCGTAGAATCGCAGTTCCAATCCTTTAGAAAACATCTTAAAAACATAAAATTTCAAAAATAAGTCATAGCGTTTTCATTAATTTTTTGGTACTATTTTAATGGGACTAATGTCGAATAAGGTCGTATTTTGTAGGAGTTGGAGAGAATATGAGGCTTGCCAGTACAAAATCAGTTACTCCAGGAATGATACTGGCGCAATCCATATATAATGAAAATGGTGTTGTGCTGATTCAAAAAGGATTAAAGCTAACTGAAAAGATGCTCGGGAGACTGTTAAATCAAGGTATTACGTATATATACATAGAAGATGAATTTACGGAAGATATTTATGTGGAACCGGTTCTTTCAGATAAATTAAGGGTAGATGCTTCGAAAACAATTAAAGATATTTTCTTGGAATTAAGAGAGAGTGGCTTAAAGGAAAGAGCTTATATTCTTGAGAAAAAAGGGAAAAAGCTTGCAAGTGTTGTGGAGCGAATTATGGAAGATATAAAAAGTAGTGAGAAGTCGTTATCAATGCTTACAGAAATTTTTATAACGGACGATTATATTTTTCATCACTCCTTAAATGTAACAATATATTCACTCGCAATTGGGGTGGAAATGAATTTATCCAATAAGAAGTTAACTGAAATAGGAATCGGAGCAATGCTGCATGATATCGGGAAAATTTTTATAGATCCGGAAATTCTGCAAAAACCGGACAAACTGTCAGTAGAGGAATTTGAAATTATTAAAGAACATACAACAATGGGATTTGATTTTTTACGGAAGTCTGCCGATATGCCTGCGGTTGTGTCCCATTGTGCATATCAGCATCATGAACGATTGGATGGATCGGGCTATCCGCGTGGAATTAAAGGAGACGAGATTCATACGTATGCAAAATTAATCGGTATTGCAGATGTCTTTGATGCAGTAACAAGTAATCGCGTATATCGGGACGCTATGCTACCACATGAAGGCCTGGAAATTATCTATGCAGGTGCCATCAATTTATTTGAAAAAAATATGGTCGAAGCATTTAAAAGGAGCATTGTTGTATATCCGGTTGGTTTATCACTACAACTTAGTGATGGCAGAGAAGGAGTAGTTGTCAGACAAAATAAACATATCTGTGATCGTCCGGTAATTCGGATTATGTCAGAAGACGGAAAGCATATGAGAACACCTTATGAGTTGGATTTAGCCAGTGTCATCAATGTCACTGTAACGGCTGTTATAACAGATTGAATTTTCGGATTCTAACCCCTGAAAAACAAGCATAAATTGTTTTAGGGGGTTTTTTAATGCTAAGACAACGAAAGAAATTTGGTACAAACAGAACATCTCCTCCGGGGAAAAATATATTAGTAATTACGATGATCCTGTTTGCTGTTTTTATTGGATTAAGTATTTGGATTATTGATCGAGGAATAGAGCCAACATTGATGGAAATAGCAGAAGCAAAGACAGATGAATTTGCTACAAGGGCTATTAATTCAGCTGTACGTTTTGCTGAAAACTATGACTTTGAAGATATTGCTAATATTACATATAACAATAATGGGGATCCAGCAATTTACAACTGGAATTCAGCAATGATCAGTGAAATAAACCGTGTGGCAACAGACAGGGTAGAGGAGTTTTTTCTGAATATGAACAGGGGAGATCCACTTGTCTTTGATAATCCACTTCAAGAGACCCCAGATTACAGTGACGGAGCAGAGGACCTTGCAAAAGTGGATCCAACCATTGTAGAGATTCCACTTGGCCAGGTAACAGGTAACTCGGTACTTGCCAACCTGGGACCAAAAGTACCGGTAAATCTTGAATTTGTCGGAAATGTAAGAACAAATATTTATCAGGAAACAAAAGAGTGGGGGATTAACTCTTCCTGGGTTTCGCTCTATCTTTATGTAGAGGTTGATGTACAGGTAGTCATTCCATTTACGACAGAGGTGACGAAAGTTCATACTGAAATTTATATGGATGGCGGGGCTATTATGGCGGATGTACCAGAGTTCTACGGTGGGAGTAATCCAAATATAGCGATACCAAAAGAGGATATAGAGAAGGACTTGCAGGATGAGTAAATCTATTGTATAGTAAAGCTATAATTTAATAATTAAAACCTTATCAGATCGGTGAGGTAGAGGTGCAGATAATAAGAGTAGTCAACAGGAGAATGACAACTGGGATTGTTGACGAAAGGATTGTTTGCCGAAGCGTAATAAGGGTCAAACTTATTATAGCTGGTATAGCTCCTAAATAAGAGGTATACTGTCATGCTTAAATGAATGTGCATGGAGAACTACTGATCGAAATGGAGGATAACGTATATTGCAGGGACAATGATGGTTATTTTCTATCGTTGTCTTTTTGTGTTTTTTAAGACAAGTTTACGTATATTCATAGACTACATTTCGTGCTTAACTTCATGTTCATTTGTACAATACATAATGGGGGTAACATCGATGGAAGGCACAATTTATTCAATTATTCCAGCATTGCTTATGCTGCTGCTTGTATTACTTACAAGAAAAGTTTTATTATCTTTAGGTGCAGGTATTATCGTTGGGGCATTAATGATCCGCGATTTCAATATACTTGGGACACTTAATGAGATTTGGACAATATTTTATGAAATATTTTTCGTTGACGGCTCATTAAATATAGGTAATATTCTTTTATTGAGCTTTTTATTACTACTCGGAATGATGACAGCCTTCTTGCAGGCATCAGGTGGAAGCAGGGCGTTTGGTGAGTGGATGATCAAACGAGTTAAAACACGTACAGGTGCACAGGTTATGACAGCCGTATTAGGATTAATTATTTTTATCGATGATTATTTTAACAGTCTGGCAGTTGGTCAAATCGCACGACCTCTAACTGACCGTCATAAAATTTCCCGTGCAAAGCTTGCGTATTTTATTGATTCAACGTCAGCACCGGTTACTGTATTATCACCAATTTCAAGCTGGGGTGCTTATATAATCGGTATTTTGGGTGGATTATTTGCTGTAAATGGAATAACGGATATACAGCCATTGGAAGCATTTATTAAAATGATTCCACTGAATTTATATGCATTATCTGCAGTATTACTCGTATTTCTGGTTGCATATTTAAAATTGGATATTGGAGCAATGCGAACACATGAAAAACGAGCGATAGAAACAGGTGAGCTGTTAAATCCAGAGCAGGACAGTGTTCCTGGTGATCTGGGAGATACATTTGAGCCACATAAAAGTGGGAAGATCTTTCATTTGCTAGTACCTATTGGCGTTCTAATAATAGCAACTGTTGTTTCGATGCTTATTACAGGGGCAAACGAAAGTGAAGGTGGCGCTACGTTATTATCCATCTTTGCTAATACAAATGTAAATCTATCTTTATTTATTGGTGGACTGATTGCCGTACTAACAGCACTTGTATTCCATCTTCAACAAAATGAACCAAGGTCAAATACATTTAAGATCTTCATTGAAGGTACTAAAACAATGATGCCGGCGATTTATATTCTACTATTGGCATGGATGATTGGTTCTGTTATTGGTTCACTGGAGACAGGTGAGTATTTGGCACAAATTGTCAGCGATGCATCTATCAGTTCTTCCCTGCTGCCATTCCTATTTTTCCTGATTGCTGGAATAATGGCATTAGCAACCGGAACATCTTGGGGGACGTTTGGAATTATGCTTCCAATAGCAGCAGAAGTCGCTGTTATTACAGATATAAGTATGCTTCTTCCAACACTTGCAGCAGTATTGGCCGGCTCTGTATTCGGTGACCATTGTACACCTATTTCAGATACAACGATTCTATCGTCGACCGGGGCAGGAGCAAATCACATCGATCACGTATTAACACAGCTGCCATATGCATTTATTGCCGCTGGAGCAGCATGTATAGGATATTTGGTAATTGGTTTTACAAATCAAGTACTCCTTCCTATATTAATAACTTTTGCAATTGTGATTGCCATTGGATTATTAATTAATTACCTGGCAAAAGCAAAACTGAATCAAGCTTAAATATAAAATATTCTTTCATCCAAAGGGTGGAAGAATATTTTTTTGTGTTCTTGAATAGTTCTTCGGCTGATAAACATTAACTCGAGCTGATGTTCTTGCTCTCGGGCTGATGTTCTTCGGTCGATAAATCTGTTCCCCGTCAGATAACCTCTCTATCCAGTCGACTAATCTATTCTCCACGCTTTCAGTGTCAATTATTTCCAGGACAAAGTAATAATATTGAAAATTAAATTATTTCTTTGACATAGTAGGAAAGTACCGTTATAATACAAGCATAAATATCAGAAAAAAGTAAACATTTTAAACATTCCTTGTTATAGCTGGACATACACATGTTATAGCAGGGAAAAAAAGAAAAGAGGAGGTCTATACATGGAAAAACGTTCACAATGGGGGACAAGGGCAGGCTTTATTTTTGCAGCAGTAGGTTCAGCTGTCGGACTTGGTAATATTTGGCGGTTTCCGGCTGTTGCATATGAAAATGGTGGAGGCGCTTTCTTTATACCGTATTTATTTGCTTTACTGACAGCGGGGATTCCCATATTAATTATGGAATTTTCAATGGGGCATAAATTTCGCGGTTCAGCTCCATTAACCTTTAGAAGGTTGAATAAGAAAACAGAATTTATTGGCTGGTGGGCTGTATTAGTTGCATTCGTAATTTCCACTTACTATTCTGTCATAATTGCCTGGGCGATATCATATTCAATTTTCTCATTTAATCTAAATTGGGGTTCAGATACAGAAGGATTTTTATATGGAGAATATCTGCATTTGGCTGATGTTCCCGGACAAACAGGCAGTCTTGTACCCGGAGTATTCATTCCACTAATAATTGTTTGGGTTGTTGTATTGGGGATTTTATTTAAAGGGGTTAAAAAGGGAATTGAAATTGCCAACAGGATTTTCATTCCAGCATTAGTAATTATTTTTCTTATCATCGTTATTCGAGCTGTTACATTACCAGGAGCATTAGAAGGTCTGAATGCATTTTTTGAACCTGACTTCACTAGAATTGCTGATCCTGATGTATGGATTGCAGCATATGGACAAATATTCTTTAGTTTATCGATTGCATTTGCAATTATGATAACGTATTCAAGTTATTTACCTAAAAAATCAGATATTACGAATAACGCATTTATTGTAGGGTTTGGTAACTCAGCATTTGAATTACTTGCAGGTATTGGTGTATTTGCAGTCCTCGGATTTATGGCTGTCAGTCAGGGTGTAGCTGTTGATGAAGTTGTTGCAGGTGGTGTGGGATTAGCATTTGTGGTCTTCCCTGCAATCATAAACGAGTTCCCTGCATTAAATGAATTGTTTGGATTCCTGTTCTTTGCATCGCTGGTTCTGGCTGGTTTATCTTCCTTGATGTCGATTACAGAAACGTATGTGGCTGGTCTTGTAGATAAATTTAAAATCTCAAGAACTAAAGCAGTACTCTTTGGTGGTGGATTAGCAGCGGTTATTTCATTACTATATGCCACCCAAGGTGGTCTGTACTTCCTCGATGCAGCAGATTACTTTATTAACCAATTTGGTGTCGCATTGCTCGGATTGGTTGAAGTTGTATTAATCGCTTGGATTTTGCGCAGAGTTAAAAATATCCAGACACATGCAAATGAAATCTCGGATATTCGTCTAGGTTCCTGGTGGACCATAAGCTTAAGTATTATTACACCAATTGTAATGGGATATATGATGTTTGGATTGTTCAAACAGAATATATTAAAAGAATTTACCGGAGAGGGAAATACTACTGGTAACTATGAAGGCTATTCAGATTCATTTATCATGTTCGGTGGCTGGTCTGTTGCGGCAGCGGCATTGCTGATTGGAATACTAATTTCAATGACGAAATGGAAAACATCTGACGAAGCGGAAGAAGAATCCAATAAGACTGGGGAGGCAAAATAAATGAGTGGTGGAGCAATCTTTGTTATGATCCTTGGTATGGTAATTATCTGGGGTGGCCTTGCAGCAAGCATTAACCATGCTGTTAAAAAGGCCAAAGAGGCCAAATAATATGTAATGTAATAAGAGCCTTTACCGTAATGGTAGAGGCTCTTATTGTTTTATTTGTTTTCCTTCGCCATGCGCTCCCATTTTTTTAAATAAGGGTATGGGTCAAAGGACCATTCACTATAGCCGTTATCCTTATACATCCCGTAATGTAAATGTGGTGGGAATTTACCCGAAGTTCCAGGGGGACCGTAACCGGTTGAGCCAACACTGCCAAGTTCATCACCTGGCTTTACAACCTGGCCAACCTTAATGTCATCGTTGTAGCCACTCATATGGGCATAATAATGATATATATTGAATATATCTCTTACCCCAATTCTCCAGCCGCCATATAAATTCCAACCCATCATTTCAATAACACCATATGTTGTCGATTTTACGGGTGTCCCATAGCCAGCGAATATATCTGTTCCTTCATGTATGCGTAACCCTCCAAAACCACGCCTGTCGCCCCATGTATTGTTATAGCTGTAGTTATACTGAGTAGATACAGGGAAATCTCGGTCAGTTAAATTAATTTTCTGGAATTTTTTAAATACTTTTGCTGTATTCATAATGGTTTGGACAGTAAGATCTCTTTTGTAATAATTCCATAATGCAATTTTAATATCATCCCTTGTTTGACCCTGTTCCAAAATAATATTTCCCATCGTGTACAATATATCTTCAGGGTCTTCAGGATCTGCTTTATGATCACCGTTTCCATCCTTGCCTTTTCCACTAAAAAATTCAATGATTTTTTCATCCTTAATCATCGGACTATTTCCAAGTCCAAACCAAAGTTCGGGTGGAACGCTAATGGATATTGTCTGTTCGTTATCATCACTTTTTTTTATATTTCGTTCATAATTTTCAATTGCTGCAAAATAATACCATGGAATATGTGTTAAAGCCTCTGTTTTTTTAAAAAGTGCCATCCGTTCCTGATATATATCCTCTTCGGCATGGATTGCTTCAATTGAAATGAAATTTACAATTATTATGAGTATTGAAGTGATCATTACTTTATAAATATGTTTCACCCCCTGATAATAAAAATGTCTATTGTCGGACAGTATGTATTTTTAGATTAAATTGGGTTTCTTATTCATTGAAAAAGGACTAACGGTTAAAGTTAGCCCTAAACTAGTAAGAGGATCTACATCTTATTTATTTTCACTCGTGACCCTGTGAGGATTTTTTCATTTCCTTTATAATGCTGTCAATTGTGTTATCATAGTTTTTATTGGTTGTTGTTGAATTATGCAAGCTATGGATATCTCTAATTAATACATCATTGTCTGAAACATAAACATCAAAGAAACTAGGCATCACAGATACAGCTGTTTTCTTTGCAATATCGGCTGCATCACTTTCTTCTATATCCTCATTTTTTTCAAAAGCAATTAAAACTTCTTCATCTGTAACCAATGTTGCAACTTCTTCGAATCCATCATTACGTAAAATGATTCTCGTAATCATATTAGCCATTTGGGTACGATCGATTGTCACCTGATGATTATTTTCTGCATCATTATCCAGTTGATCTTTAGAATATCTAACATAGCCCAGTTTGTTATTCAGTTCTTCATCTGCAGGGGACTCCATTTCTCTTGCGGGATCTAATTCATCAATGTTTTCATTTCTTTCATCCATTGCATTATCTGTATTTCCACAACCAGATATCGTTACTATTGCTATTAGAGTGCTTATCATAAAAAGCTTTGGATTCATGGTTTTCCTCCTTTCACCAAATAATGACTTTCTTTCCTAGTTTGCTTTATAGAATAAATATCATGCATATATTATTCTGGTTATGTTGTGGATGAATATGATAAACTATAGTAAGTTTAAGTGGGGTGATTAGCTTTGATTGAATTACAAGGGAAAACTTATGAAATTATTGAAAATAATAGAGATGGTTTTCAAGAAGAAGCATTAAACGAACGCTTTTCTGATATTTTATCTAAATACGACTATATTGTAGGGGATTGGGGCTATGAGCAGCTTCGATTAAAAGGATTTTATAATGATCGAAACTCAAAGGCATCCATAGATACAAAAATAAGTGCATTGGATGATTATTTGTATGAATACTGTAATTTTGGTTGTGCTTATTTCGTATTAAAGAAAGTATCGAAATAAAAAAGCAGTAGTAAATGAACTACTGCTCACTGCTCCTCAATAGGGGGGACATCCCCATCTTCATCATGAAGCGGATGGGCACCGGGGGTTTGTCGCGGCAAATCTTCGTGCAGCTCTTTATATGGATAGATAAAAGCACTTTGCCTGCGTTGCCCTTTTTCCCAGGGTGTTGATTTCCCATAAACAGGTTCTTCTTTATTGATCGAAGAACCAAAAGCTCCTTCAGGAAATTCTTCAGGTATTAATTCATTTCGCTGATTTCGAACATTGGAAAAATCCGAATAGACATTTTTTCCCTTCCTTGCCATAGTTGGTTCATCCTTTCTTTTTAGCTTTAGTTTCCCTATAAAAGAAAGGATCTATGATACCAATTGTTGGATTATCCTAATTTATCACAGCGAACATACCCTCTGAATTTCTTCTCCAATAACCTTCCTAAACGAAACAATGCATTTTCATTGCCAATACTGCTCATGATTTGAATACTTATTGGCATGTCATTTTCATCTGTACCCACTGGAATAGTCAATGTTGGTAAACCCCAGACATTTGCATACGCAACATATGGCATATAATCCAGGAAAGTCTTGCGAATAGAGAAAATTTCCTGAAATACCTTGCCATGTTTAAGAGCGCCCGAATGATATACAGGAAAAATAAGCAGGCGATTTTTTAAGTAATCGGTTAATGCTTTATCTCCTTGATCAAGAAATGTGTTTATTTCCTCCACTCGTCCTTTAGTTGGCTTAAATAATTTGGCTCCGATGATTGCCCATGAAAGGTAAGGATGAATAGATGTCCTTTGTGTTAGTTTTTCCTTTAAGAAAGACGTGAATACATTGGACCGGTTATTGCTGAATGCTTCATCTTCAATGATTTTACTGCCTTCTATAGACATAATCTCCTGCCAAATCAAAGCACTGTCATCGAAAAGTGATGGTACCGCTCTTTTCGTTGAATATGATCTTGTCAAAAAATATTCAATATCATCAAGCATACCTTTTGTGAAATTAGATAAAGGATAATTATTATTGCCTGGTAAAATTTCAATTTTAAAGTTTTTTAACGAACGATTAGGGGGATTATTATTTGCTATAATATTGTACATCAGTTCCATATCCTGAACTGATTTACCCATAGGCCCCATTGTCAGCATTCTATCCTGTAATGGATTTACGACAGAGGGGAAGTGACCTTCAGAAGATACTTGATTCATCCCTGGCTTAAATCCGACTATCCCATTGAAATGAGTTGGAAACCGTATGGATCCCCCGATGTCAGAACCAATTCCAACCGCAGCTCCACCTGCACTAAGAAGTGCACCTTCACCACCGCTTGATCCGCCGGCAGTCCTGCTTACATCCCAGGGATTATTTGTCCGTCCATATAATTTATTTTCCGTTTCCTGACAAAAGCACAATGCTGGTGTATTTGTTTTTCCCAGGATAATAGCTCCTGCATTTTTAAGTTTGGTTATTACAGCAGCATCCTTTCTGGAAATCAGATCCTGTCTGTGCTCGAGTCCACCAGTTGTTTTCATATTTTCAACATCAAATGATTCTTTGACACTGATCGGTACACCGTAGAGTGGACCTGTGTGTTCATTTTTTTGCAGAAGTTTATCCTTTTCCTTTGCTTCATTTATAGCTTGTGAAAAGCGATTCTCTACAAGTGCATTAATTGTAGGATTAATTTTTTTAATATGTTCAATATATGCTAAAGTTGCTTCAATACTTGTCAATTCTTTATTTTTAATGGAATTTGCAATTGATGTAGCGTCCATTGTAAGAATACTTTCTTTTGTAATAGAAACTTTGGTTTTCATTTCCCTACCCCGCTTCATAATATTTCCCCTGAGAAATTGCACTTCATTTTTATTTTTCCAGGCCGTCCTTTACCTTTTTTAGAATTTTGGCATTTTATTAACTATACCATGTTAAATGCTTTTCTTCATTCTAAATATGATATGATAATAGTGTTACCAAGCTTATTGGAGGTATTATAAATGTATTTTGTTGATCGAAGTAAAATAGAAGAAACATTGATATATATGGAAGAGCTATTACAGGAAGCAGGAAAGGGCAACTTTGAGACTTTCACGGAATATTTAGCGTTGGAAAGAATGGTGCATGTACTGATCGAATCCACACTTGATGTAGGCAACATGATGATTGATGGTTTTATTATGCGTGATCCGGGAAGCTATGATGACATCATTGATATACTTATTGATGAAAAAGTTTTACCAAAAGAAGAAGAAAATAGCTATAAGGAAATGATTCAATTACGGAAAATGATTGTTAAGAATTATATTGCGGTGGAACACGAAAAACTAAAAAACATAATAAATAAAAATATACCTGTTCTGAATAAGTTCAGTTCCCATATTCGAACATATTTAAATAATGAATTAGGAGTTGCCAATGCATTTTCAAATGAAAAGTAAAGGTGATCATCGATAAAAAAACCGAAAGAAGGATGATGAGTCTATCATTCTTTTTTAATTTGCAGATAGGAAAGTATAAAAACTTTCCTATCTGCATAAGGGCAACTAAGGCTGTCACCCAAAAGCTTAGTGACAACCAAGCTTTCTAATAAATGAAGAAGAAAAGAGGATTTTTACTTGAAAAACTATAAAGGTTATTTAATCGATTTGGATGGAACGATGTATCGGGGAAGTGAACCGATTGAAGCAGCAGCTGAATTTGTAAATGCTTTACATACGAAAAATATTCCTTATTTATTTGTTACAAATAATTCTTCTAAAACCCAGGAAGATGTTTCGGACAAGCTAAATAATATGAGAATTAGATCAACACCTGATCATGTTGTAACAACAAGTCTGGCCACAGCAAGATTCATTAAACATCAAAAAAAGGATGCAAGGTGTTATGTAATTGGTGAAGCGGGTTTACGCGCTGCACTGAAAGAACAGGGATTAACAATTGTAGAGGACACTTGTGATTTTGTTGTAGTTGGAATAGATCGGGAAATTAGTTATGAAAAATTGGCTAAAGGCTGTATCGAAATACGAAATGGGGCAACTTTTATTTCAACAAATAGCGATGTTGCCATCCCAACCGAACGTGGGCTTTTACCTGGAAATGGTGCGCTGACCTCAATTATCACGGTAAGTACAGGGAGAGCACCAATTTTTATCGGTAAACCAGAAGCAATCATTATGGAAGAAGCACTGGGAATACTGGGACTTCCAAAAAATGAAACGTTAATGGTTGGTGATAATTATCATACCGATATTCGGGCAGGTATTAATGCTGGGATAGATACATTAATGGTTTTTACAGGAGTCACACCTTTTGCGGAACTGGCAAACTTAGAAATAAAACCTGATTATCATGTTCAGAGCTTACGTGAATGGATTGGGGAAATTTAATTTAGAGACTTGAACGAATTTATCAGCCGGAGGAGAATTTTATCTTCCGGAGAACGAATATATCAACCGGAGGAGAAATATATCATCCGAAGCACAAAGATATCCTTCAAAAACAAAAGAAATCGGCGCAATCGCCGATTTCCTCACTATTAATCATCCAAGGCTTTATCGTCAGCTGTGCCGTGTGCGAGTCTGCTTGAGGCTGCTGCAGCAATTGCTCCTACGATATCATCCAGAAATGTGTGTACTTCTCCTGTTGCCGGATCATTTAACCTTTTCAAAATTCCCGGTTTTTGTTTATCAATATAGCCATAATTTGTGAATCCAATAGAACCATAAACATTGACGATGGATAAAGCAATAATTTCATCGACACCATAAAGGCTTTCATCTGTGTCAATTGTTTTTTGCAATGGTTGTTCCAGCACCTTTTTCTCTGCAAGTACATCTAATTGAATGCCTGTTAATACAGCATTTTGAACTTCTCTTTTCGTTAATACACGATCAACGTTGTGTAAACATTCTGCCATCGTTAAATTATCATGATATTTTGATTGTAAATAATAAACCAGTTCCGCAATATCGTCTAATGTAACGCCACGTTCGGTCAGCCACTGTCTTGCTTTAACTTCCAGTTCACTTTGTTTTGTGTTTTTATCCATTACGATCACCTTTTCTTCTAAAAAATTTGGTTAAGAATTGTCTTTATAACTCATACACTATGTTAAAAGCAAATGGGGGAGATAATTTTGCCTATCATAGATATGCTTGGCGTATATTATGCTATACAAGCCGAGAGGAAATTGGAGTTGGATGGTAAGGATGGCTATAAACAGGATGAGTATGTTTATTTTACCATTTCTGCGGACAACAGGGAAATTATTCATATGGAGCAGGCGACACTCGCTTATTATTTAATTGAAAATAAATACAATAATACTGCCCTACCTATACCAAATAGGAATGGTGAATGGTTTACTGCATACGAGGATAAAAATTATATGGTTATGCAGGTACAGCGAGATATCTTAGAAAATACTTATTCGAGTGGCGAATCACTGGCACATTTTCATCAAATTGGCACAGCTTACAGCTATGAACCAAAAACTATTTCGAGTTATGGTCAATGGAAGCAATTATGGATTGATAAACTTACCGCATTTGAAAGCAATGTAGAATTGGAAGCTAAAAACCATTCGTCTAATTATTATCGGTTATTGATGGACGTTCTACCCTATATTGTAGGAATCAGTGAAAATGGAATTCAGTATATACAGGAAAGCGAGCATGAAAGAAGGTACCATGAAGCTGACCAGGGCACAATTGCTTTTAGGCGTTATACCAATGATTTAGAAAAAACTGTATTATGGGCAGATGAATTGGTATATGACCATCCAACAAGAGATTTGGCAGAATGTATTCGTTTTATGATACTGAATAATAAAGATGATAATGAGCTAATTACATTTCTAAATGACTATCAATCGCTCAGACCTTTATCCGTGTTTAGCTGGCGCTTATTGTATGCCAGATTAATTTTTCCTATTCACTTCTTTGATATCATTGATCGCGGGTTTATGTTTCAGGATCTTGAACAGTCTTATAGTGAATTGCGGGATATTCTAAAAAAACAAGTAATTTACGAAAAGAGGCTTGGAGAATTATTTAAAAACTTAGGCGTCGATCATGAGGTATTACAAATTCCTGTGTTAGACTGGCTATAAGCTAACTTTTACAGGAAAGAGGTATAAACATGTCAAAACCAATTATTTATATTACAAGGAGAATTCCGGATGAGATAATAGAGCCTTATCGGGAGACAATAGATTTTCGCATGTGGAAGAAAGAGGATCAGCCTGTACCAAGGGATATTTTACTGGAAGAAGTAGCCCAGGCTGATGGCTTATTATGCATGTTAAGTGATAAAATTGATAAGGAACTATTAAGCAAAGCCAGTAAATTAAAAATTGCAGCTAATTTAGCGGTTGGTTTTGATAATATTGATATTGAGGCTGCAAAACAACAGGAAATAATTATAACAAATACGCCGGATGTGTTGACAGAGACTACAGCTGATTTGGGCTTTGCTTTGTTGATGGCAACAGCTAGAAGAATTGTTGAAGCAGAAAAATATATACAAAAGGATCAGTGGAAGAACTGGTCACCATACTTACTTGCAGGTACTGATGTTCACCATAAAACAATAGGAATTGTTGGCATGGGACGAATTGGTGAAGCAATTGCCAGACGTGCTAAAGGGTTTGGGATGTCGATTCTATATCATAATCGTACGCGAAAGTATGATTCAGAAAGTGAGCTTGGGGCTACCTATGTTGGCTTTGATCAGCTGTTGGATAAAGCGGACTTTGTTGTGTCTGTTGTACCATTTACAAATGAAACAAATAAACTATTTGATCAATCGGCATTTAGTAAAATGAAATCAACAGCTATTTTCATCAATATATCTCGTGGGGCTGTTGTGGACGAAGATTCATTACTTGAAGCATTGAAAACGAAACAAATTAAAGCAGCTGGTTTAGATGTATTTGAAGCAGAACCAATTCGAAAAAGTCATCCATTATTAATGTTGGACAATGTTGTATGCTTGCCCCATATTGGATCAGCGAGTGAAGAAACCCGTACGGCAATGCTCCAATTATGCTTGGATAATATAACATCAGTTTTACAGGGAAAAGAGCCAAAAACGGCTGTTAAGTAAAAGACAAGGGGAGATGTGGCATCAGTCAGGTTCAATAAAACAGGCAGACAAATGAATGTCTGCCTTATCAACTATTATTTAGAATACCTGTTCAATTTCTCTTACTCCTGGAACCTCAGCCATTAATGCGCGTTCAATTCCTGCTTTTAGAGTGATGGTAGAACTCGGACAGTTCCCACATGCACCCATAAGACGAAGAAGTACAATGCCTTCATCATCAACATCAATTAGCTCAACGTCCCCACCATCACGTAGTAGAAATGGACGCAGTTTGTTTAAAACTTCCTGTACTTGATCTTGCATTATCCATCTTCTCCTTTCCTTATCATCATTATATGATGAATTAGTTAAAAAATCTATCTAAAAATTACTTTTCAATATCATTAGTCTCTTTTAGTTTATCTTTAACCAAACATTTTGTAAAATAAAACTAACTGTAAAGGGAAGATTTTTTAAGGGCGAGTGATAAAAAGGTAATAATTACCATATATGGTGCAGGGTAAATTTGCGCCAGTTGTGTAGGTGCGGCATAAAAGAAATAAAGCAATTTGGCATGCAAATATTTGAATAGTAAAGTTATAGTTTGTATACTAATAGTTAACCGTGAAAAGGGAGGTACTGCTGATGGTTATTACAATTACAGATAATGCAAGTACTCAAATTCAGGAAATGATGAAAGAGGAATCCGGCGATGCACGCCTGCGCTTTGGTATCAAAGGTGGCGGATGCAGTGGATTATCCTACTCATTGGGATTCGAACATGAAATCAATGATGATCTGGATACGATAGAAGAAATTAATGGAATTCCAGTTGTGTTTTTTAATCAGGATATACCTATTATAGAAGGAACAAAAATTGATTTTAAAGAGAACATGATGGGTGGAGGGTTTTCGATCGAAAATCCAAATGCGATTGTTTCGTGTGGCTGTGGTTCTTCGTTTAGAGCGAAAGATCGAGCGGGAACACCTGGGGATTGCTAATAGTGAAAAACTGCTGGAGTACTTTTAAGTGCTCCGGTTTTTTATTGAAAAAAGCGATGACCTCTAAAACAATAATCACTTCCAACCTACGAATATAAGATATACTATAACCAGGGGAATATGAAGGGGGTTTATTGATGACTGACTCGTGTAGCCATGGCCAGGTTGTTGACAGCAAGCAGTTGTGTGTATCAAAGGTGCCATTTTTTAATCATTTGGATACAGAGGAAATGGTGAAAATAGCCAATATGAGCAGACATAAGGATTTTAAGAAAGGTGAAATCATCTTTCATGATGGTGATCCGCTTGAATATTTATATATTGTACACCAGGGACGTGTGAAAAATTATCAGCTATTTGAATCAGGTAAAGAACAGTTACTACGAATTTTAGAGCCTGGAGAATTTACAGGTGAGCTGGCATTATTTACGGAAAAGTTATTAGATAGTTATGCTGAAGCATTGGTAAAGACTAATATATGTATGATCCACCGTGAAGATATGCAGAATTTAATGCAAACCCATCCAACGATTGCTGTTAAAATTTTAGAAGAGTTCACGAATAGGCTGGATCAAACGGAAAAGCTTGTGGGCCAACTAAGTTCAAAAGATGTGGAAACAAGAATTGCCAGTTATTTAATGGAACTGGTTGAAAATAATAATTCCGTTGAAATTGTATTGCCAATGAGTAAAAAGGATCTTGCTTCCTATCTGGGAACGACACAGGAAACTGTAAGCAGAAGATTATCCAGCTTTCAAACGAACGGGTGGATTGAGCAAAAAGGACACCGCAATATAAAAATTATGGATAAAGATGCGTTGTCAGCTATAGCAGATGAGGTAAAATGAAAAGCCGGAGTCTGGCGATATATTCGCCGCTCCAGCCCTGTTTTTTGTCAGTCAGTAAACAGCTGACTTTATTTAGCTTTCTTAAAACATACTAGTGGAATGTTTTGGTTGGATCCTTGCTTTTGGATCGATATATTGCTTAGCATTGTTAATAGCAGTTGGTCCTTCGCCAAATCCGGTTGCGATTAATTTAACTTTTCCTTCATACGTACAAATATCGCCGGCAGCATAAATACCCGGAGTGTTTGTCTCCATTTTAGTATTTACTACAATACTGTTTTTCTCTATTTCCAATCCCCAATCCTTAATTGGACCAAGTGTAGAAATAAAGCCATAATTACATAGAACAGTATCAACATCAATCTCTTCTATCCTATCACCTTTTACTTCCTCTAAAATTACTTTTTCAATCTTATCAGTTGTAATTACTTCTGTAGGTACAAATGGGGTCATAATATCAACAGATGAATTCATAAGTTTTTCAACACTATGTTCATGTGCCCTAAATTTATCCCGTCGGTGGACGAGTGTTACCTTTTTTGCTATTGGTTCAAGCATAAGTGCCCAGTCAACTGCGGAATCGCCCCCACCCAAAAGGATGACATTTTGGTCTTTGTATTTACTCATGTCTTTTACATGATAATGCAAATTAATACCTTCAAATTGTTCACAATTAGCGATATTTAAACGCCGCGGTTGGAACGCACCATTTCCTGCTGTAATTATAATTGTTTTTGTATAATGAATTTCCTTATCAGAAATTAATTTAAATGATCCATCTTCCAAGCGTTCAATTTTCTTTATTGCTTGCTCAAGTACTATAGTGGGGTCGAAAATATTTGCCTGTTCTTCCAGGTTATCTACTAATTCCTGTGCACGAACCTTTGGAAATCCTGCGATGTCATATATATATTTCTCTGGATAAAGGGCTGTTAATTGCCCGCCAGTATGTGGTAAGCTTTCAATTATTTTAACGCTTGCCTGACGCATTCCCCCATAAAATGCAGTAAATAAACCAACAGGGCCTGCTCCAATTATGGTTATGTCATATACTTTTTCAGACATGGGTATCCTCTCATTTCTCTATTTAATTTGAATGCCATTCCCATAGTATCATAAACAAATATACGTTGTGTATTGAAGTGCACAAGGTAGGGGTAATAAGATTGGTTTAGAAAAGTAAAATTTTTGGCAAATAGAATAGCATAAAAACTTTCCTATTTGCATAAGTGCAGGCTAAGGCTGTCACCGAAAAGCTTGGCGACAACCAAGCTTTCTAATAATAGTTTTATTTAAGGTTGAAAAATACAGGTAATAAAGTTATTATATTCTTTGGAGATATATTACGATCTCGTAACAAATCTATTATAATTGTGTTAATTTTATTCTTATTTGGTGTGAAGCCAGGTTTTTCTAATGTCCTTAAAGTGAAAATCGTCACATGCATATAGATACAGATAGAAATAAATAAAATGGAAGTGAAAAAATGAAAACTCCAAATATAGTTATATTGGGTGCGGGATACGGTGGCATAATGACTACTGTCAAACTACAGAAGATACTTGGTGCAAATGAGGCTAAGATCACACTAGTAAATATGAATGACTATCACTATCAATCTACCTGGTTGCATGAAAATGCCGCCGGTACATTACATCATGATAGAACACGAATCCCAATTAAAGATGTTGTGAATACGAAACGGGTTAATTTTATTCTGGATAAAGTAGTATCCATTAAACCTGATGATAAAAAGGTCAAATTAAAAAAAAGTGAATTGGATTATGATATTCTTGTAATTGGTTTAGGATTTGAAGCAGCTACTTTTAATATTCCAGGATTAGATGAATATGCTTTTACAATTGATAATATAAATAGTGCTCGTCTTATTAGAGAGCATATTGAATATAACTTTGCATTATACAATACAGAAACAGAAAAAAAACAGTCCCGACTTAATATTGTTGTAGGTGGCGGTGGCTTCACAGGTATTGAATTCCTTGGTGAACTGGCAAACCGTATACCGGAGTTATGTGAAGAATATGATATTGAAAAAAACCTGGTACGAATTATTAATATAGAAGGCTCACCATCTGTTTTACCTGGATTTGATCCACAGCTTGTCGAATATGCAATGAATTCGTTAGAAGCCCGTGGTGTTGAATTTATAACCGATGCGATGTTGAAAGAGTGTAAGCCTGATGGAATTGTGTATGAAAAAGATGGGAGACATGAAGCAATTCCAACAATGACTACAGTATGGGCTGCAGGTGTGAGGGCAAACGCAATTGTTGAACAATCAGGAATGAATACAAATCGGGGAAAAGTAGAAGTTCGTGAAGACATGCGTGCACCTGATTATGAAGATATATTCGTCATTGGCGATTGTGCATTAGTCATGAACCCTGAAAATGGCAGAGCTTACCCTCCAACAGCACAAATTGCTATACAGGAATCAGATGTAGTTGCACATAATGTGAAAGCCCTTGTAAATGGAGGAGAAATGGAATCTTTTAAAGCCAATATCATGGGAACTGTGGCTTCTTTGGGTAATAATGATGCAATTGGCATTATTTTAAATGATCAAAAGTTATTTGGCTGGAAAGCTACCATTATGAAAAAAATAATTGATAACCGTTATCTGCTTAAATTAGGCGGAATCGGATTGATGATGAAAAAAGGGAAATTTAATATTTTTTATTAATACAGCTTAAATTTGTCCACGAAGCATATAGAAAAGCAAAGGGAGGAACATTGCCTTTGCTTTTCTGCATTTTTATTATAAAATGTAGATTGGATGAAATGGTAGTAAGTGAAGGGAGATTCGATCGTTGATTCAATTAGTTGTATCGATCATGTTATATTTTATAATATTTTTTGGTGTTGCTTTTATTTTAAATATGCTATTGAGACAAACTTGGCTGATGTCTTTTATTTATCCTTTTATTGTACTCATCATTGTTGATGATATATCAACAGTGGAATATTTTAAAAATCCAGGAAACGCATTTTCAACTGCATTTTCAAAATTAATGGAAATTACGCCAGTTGATATAACGATATTACTATCCGGTTTTGCTGGAACTATTGTTTCCGGAATAGTTATTAAACTTCTGCGCAAGAGTGGATATCGTATGTTTTAGTATGGTTTGTGAATAAAATTTTACTAGATTGGAAATGATGACATCCAGAGAGGTGTTATTAATGAATATCAAAAATTTTATTCGAAGAACCATCATGTTGCTGTTGTTTTTAGGGGCATTTTATGTAACAGTAACATCTATTTCGAATGTATCTTTAGCGGACATGCAAATATGGGACAAAAATAAAAATGGAACCCACCATACATCTGAAATTAGACAAACAATGATTAAAAAAAAGACATTGAACATTGTAAAACCCAAAAAGAGATACATCTCAAGTGATGAAATAGAGGGAGCAAAAACCCTGGAAGAATGGGGTGACTTTGACCAGTATCCAAGTCAGACAGTTGTTGCAACAGGTTATACTGCGGGTGTGGAATCAACGGGTAAAAGTCCGAACCACCCTGAATATGGTATCACTTATTCAGGTGTTAAAGTAAAACGAGACTTGTATTCTACTATAGCTGCCGATTTGAGTGTTTATCCCATAGGAACAATATTATATATCCCTGACTATGGCTTTGGAGTTGTAGCTGACAAGGGTAGTGCAATAAATGGAAATAAAATTGATCTATATTACCATACAGTTGAAGACGTTTATGCCGAGTGGGGTAAACGGGAAGTTGAAGTTTATGTCGTTGAGCTGGGTGATGGGGAATTATCAGAGGATGAACTCATTAAATTAAATGAAAATCAGGCGTTACAGGTGTTCAGACAGGAAATAATAGACAGTTAATAGAAAAGCCGGGAGCTTCCAAAATTTATAATTGGAAGCTCCCGGTTTTTTAGTGGATCGAAAATCTGGTGTTTTTGAAGGGAGGTTCGTAAACACCCCTCAGAGATTTTTCAATAAAATGGGTAGAGTAGGAAGGCAATACCTACACCGGTCAGTCCGCCAAAAAACACTTCAATTGGCTGGTGACCTAATAATTCCTTTAATTCCCGACGTTTTTCATACTCTTCTTTTTTATTCCAGCCCTTTGCTCCATCAACAAAATATTGAAAGTCCTTGATTAACCTATTCAACACGACTGCCTGTTCTCCGGCATGTCTGCGGACACCTGTTGCATCAAACATTGTAATGATACTGAATACGAATGCTACTGCAAATACAGTTGATGTCACACCATCCATAATACCTATACCGGTAGTTAATGCTGCTACAGCTGCAGAATGACTGCTAGGCATTCCGCCTGTACTGAAGGCAAGACTTGGTTTAAACTCTCTTGTTACGATCAGTTTTATTGGGATTTTAACAACCTGGGCAAATACTATTGATGCTAAGGCAGCTGTCAGAGGAAAATTCAAAAATAGCTCCATAAGTGTGCAAAACACCTTTCCTGATGAATTTTAATGCGGATATAACTTATTTCCAATGAATGAGGTTTGGATATGATGTGAAACTTAATTTATATGCTTCTTTTATTGTAGATATAAGTTTATCATAATGTCTATGTAAACGCATCAAAAAATAAAAAGCCTCTCAGAAACGAAAGGCTTGGGGGATTATGCTTTTATACTTTTTGTACTTGTCCATCGTGATGGAATGCGTTTGGCCAGGTTAATCATAAATACAGCAGCTAAACAGGCAAAGGCTGTATCTTTAATAATAAAAGGAATCATCCCCACCCAGGCAAGTAAATAGGATATATTCAGCTCCAACCATGTGTTCATAGCCAGATACATGTAGGACACACCAAAACCATAATTAATTATTAAACCGATAATTGCAGCTGTTGTATAGATAAATATAGAAGGCTTTTTACTTTTCTCACTGATCCAACCAACGAAAAATGCGACCAGAATGAATGAAATGATAAATCCCCCTGTAGGATTGACTAATGCCATTGGACCTGCAATAAGTCCAGCAAATACGGGCACACCAGCTACCCCCACTAGTGTATATGTAATCATTGCTATACTTCCAAGTCTTCTGCCGAGCATTAATCCTGCTAAAACGGCAAAAAATGTTTGTAATGATAATGGCACAGAGGTTCCACCTATAGGTACTGTTAATATTGGAAACCAGACAGTGATATTAGCACCAATTGCCATTAAACATACAAATACTGATCCAAATGTTAAATCAATCGGACGTAATCCTTTCATTCTTTTCCCTCCCCTTTTTATATGATTTTAAAGAGAAGAGGGAGGATTGTCAACCTATTTTTTTAGTGGTGAACAATGAAAGTGCTTTTTGTCATAAAAGATGTAAAGTGCGACGTAATAGATGATCACTAGTCCTTATTACCGCTCCGGAAACACATTTCGCTTTCCGCGGGCGGCTGGTGAGCCTCCTCGTGCTACGCACTCCGGGGTCTCACCTATGCCTTTCCTCCCGCAGGAGTCTTCAATGTGTTTCCTCCGCTGGATTTCCGGTTACTGCCGATGTACTGCATTAGTAATCAATTTTTAAAACATCAAACCACCTCACCAGTTCGGGTGAGCAGAGGGCGGTGACTCCTGCGGGAACAGCACGTGTCCGAAGACCCCGCAGAGTGGTTTTCTCGAGGAGGCTAAGGCCGTGCCCGCGGAAAGCATCCGCCCGGAGCGATCCCGGACGGCGGCAATAGCACATGTTATTAGAATCAATCTCGATTTACTTCGCAATTTATATCAACTACGAAAATTTAAAAAGCAACAAATGGTTTCGATGGGGCGAGCAGTGCGCAGTCCCAGTATTTTGGTGGGGCGAACGAAGTGCAGTCCCAAAATTTACGCAAAGCAGCCTTTAATTAATAGACTGCTCTACATGTTTGTTTATTTGATTGCTGCTTCCAAAGCGATTTCCATCATTTCATTAAATGTTGTTTGACGTTCTTCGGAGGTTGTTTCTTCACCTGTTAAAATATGATCAGATACAGTTAATACAGATAATGCCTGACGATCAAATTTTGCAGCTAATGTGTAAAGTGCGGAAGTCTCCATTTCAATTGCAAGCACTTTGTATTTTGCAAGTAATTCATTTATTTCTTTTGCATTATCACGATAGAATGTATCACTTGTAAATACATTACCAACACGGAGATCCATTCCTTTTTCCATACCAACATCAAAAGCCTTTTTCAATAAATCGAAGTCAGCTATTGGGGCATAGTCGATTCCGTTAAATATCATGCGATTGATTTGGGAATCAGTAGTAGATCCTTGTGCAAGAATAACATCACGAACCTTTACATCCTTTTGAATCGCTCCACATGTTCCAACACGTATCAGTTTTTTAACATCGTAGCTCTGAATTAATTCATTTACATAAATAGAAATGGATGGAACTCCCATACCAGTTCCCTGTACAGAGACACGTTCACCTTTATATGTTCCAGTAAAACCTAACATTCCACGAACCTCATTATATTGTGTTACATCCTCTAAGAATGTCTCAGCAATATATTTCGCTCGTAATGGATCGCCAGGCAATAATATTTTATCTGCAATTTCACCTTGCTTCGCACCTATATGTACACTCATCTTATTTCCTCCCAACTAAAGTATGTATAACCTTTTAATGGCATTGTTTCAAAAATAACGTTATCATAACGTCAAAATAAAGACAAATATCTCAAAGAAAATAAACAATTTTAGAGTTTTATATTCCAAAAAACTATAAAATTGTATATAATGGGCTTAGTGCAGTTTTTCACTAAGATTGTGTAATGTACTAATAATAATAGTACATATGAAAATAATAGGTTTGAAAGGATGATCGTAATGAAGGAACAAACATTTACAATTACTGCGGACACTGGAGTTCATGCACGCCCAGCTACATTGTTAGTAAATAAAGCAGGACAATTTGAGTCAGAGGTTGAGGTTAGCTATAACGATAAAACAGTTAATCTAAAATCAATCATGGGTGTTATGTCACTCGGAATTCCAAAAGGAGCGGAAATTAAAGTTTCTGCGACTGGCAGTGACGAAGAAGATGCACTTAATGGAGTTTCAGAAGTTATTAAAGAACATTTAGGTGAATAATTGCTGGATCATAAAGAAGCTGGGGAACACTATATTCTCCAGCTTCTTTTAATTAGTAGTAACTTCTTTCATAAAACTCTTCCAGGTCTTTCAGTTTAGATAATGCTTGTTTGTTGAAAGCACTGTCTTCAGCTGAAAGTTTTTCTTTATATTTATCCACAGCTGTTTTTAATGATTCACTATAGACAGGAATAGCTTCGTCATATGGATGTACTGCAGGTTTTTTTACATTCATTTTTTCATGGTGTGCCAGTGCTTTACGTTCGTGAAAGAATACACCTTGCACTTCACCGGGATTATGAAGATCTCCTTGTAATGGATGTTTATGAACGGCATGTACTTTAATTAAATAACGATCACCCCGGTCTTCCTTCACTTCACCTATGTAAGTCCCCGAATTGTAATGTGCCCGAACCGTTTCCCCTATATTCACCTCTGCCATTTTAGTCGCCTCCTTATTTTCATTGTGCCAAAAATATAACAGATTAGCGAACATTTGCTATTTAGTGTTTAGTAATAATCGTAACTTTGCTATACTATATAAAGAAGGACGTGAGTAATTATGATGCCATTTTTATATTTTCCGGAAGACAAATCCGAATATATTCCAGCCTTTATCGTATTAGTTTTCTTTATGGTATTAGCTGTAGGAGCAATGTATTGGTTTTATAAAAAATCCAAAAAAGACGAAAAGGAATTTAATGAAAAATATAATATTAATGATAGAGAAAATTTACCGGATAAAAATAAATAAAGATAAGCAGATCTCCTTCTTTTTTGAAGGGGATTTTTTAAAAACTGATAGGAAAATATAACTTTTTTAGGCAGTAAAGGAAATATATCCATATTCCTTTCTGGGGCTCCGATTACTCGCCCCACCGTAAAGATTTGCATAAGTGCAACAAAGGCATCGCCCAAAGGCTGGCGAGTGCCAAGTTTTCTAATGTTTATCCTTTGAAAATCATGTAGATACTAACAAATGAAGTAAGTGATTAAAAGGAGAAATCTCAATGCGTCCAATTTTATTATTGCTGCTTATTCTTATCTTATCTGCATGTCAAAATGAAAGTCAGACTACTCGCGGTGTGGACATGTATAATTCATCAGGGGATATGGTGGGTACTGCTGATTTGACCGAACAGCCTGATGGGGTTCAAATAAAATTAAAGCTGGAAGGATTAACTCCCGGTTTTCATGGGATACATGTACATGAGTATCCCAAATGTGAAGGCCCTGAATTCACCAGTGCGGGCAATCATTTTAATCCGGAGGGTAAAGAGCATGGATTAATGCATCCGAAAGGAGCTCATTTAGGAGACTTACCTAACATTGAAGCTGATGGGGCTGGCCTTGTTGAAGCAGAATTAATGCTGGCAGGTGCAACCCTTATGGAAGGTAAAAATTCATTATTACAGGGGGAAGGAACTTCATTAATTGTTCATGACGGACAGGATGATGGCGTGACTCAGCCAAGTGGTAATTCAGGTGTACGGATTTTATGTGGAGAAATTAAGACCGAGCCTGAAACAACCTCAAGTGAATCACCAACAGACCCGACAGATTTTAATGAAAAGCAGGAAGAAGAATAACCTGATTCATTAAAAAAGCCATACTTCATTGGAGTATGGCTTTTTAGGTTTGAAACAAATTAGGAATAACACGTAACAAATAAGAGAACAGTTCAATCTACTACAATCTAATGTTTACTGCCTCAATAATACGATTTACGCCATCTTCTAGTGTCTCACGGGGACATGCAATGTTCATCCGCATGAAGGCACCACCCTCGACACCATAATCAACACCAGTGTTAAGACCTACTTTAGCTTGCTCTATCATGAATTTCTTCAATTCTTTACTATCCATGTTCAATTCACTGCAATCAATCCATAATAAGTAAGTTCCTTCTGCTTGAACAACTTTAAGTTCCTTTGTATGTGCAGCGAACATTTCTGTAACATATTCCTGATGGCTTTTCAGTACAGCAAGCAATTCTTCCAGCCAGGCTTCCCCGTGCGTATAAGCAGCCTCTAATGCTGTATTGCCCATTGTATTAAGCATATTGTGAAATCCTTGTTTACCAAATTGAGCATCCAGTTTTTCCCGCTTCTCTTTGTTGGCTGTAATCACATAGGAAGCATCTAAGCCAGCAAGATTAAAAGTCTTTGATGGAGCCATAAAAGTAATGGTTTGATCAGCAATTTCCTCAGAAAGAGAAGCAATCGGAATATGGCGGTTTTCTGAAAAAACAAGATCACAATGAATTTCATCTGCCAAAATTAATACATCATATTTTAAACAGAGCCGGGCCATTTCTGATAATTCTTCTTTCTTCCATACCCGTCCAACCGGATTATGAGGGGAGCATAAAATAAAAGCCTTTACTCCCTGTTTAAGCTTTTCCTCAAAGTCTTCAAAATCAATCTGGTAATAGTTATTTTCTAGTATTAGCGGATTCCTAACAACTTTCCTGTCATGCTCAGTAATTACACTGTAGAATGGAGTGTATACAGGTGTTTGAACTAGAATCCCATCATTCGGTTCTGTAAATGCCTGAATTGCCATATGTAGGCTAGTAACAACACCGGAACTAAAGGACAGCCATTCCTGATCTATTTTCCAGCTATGTCTCTTGTCGGCCCAATTAACGATAGATCCTTTCACATCACTATCAATAATAGTATAGCCATAAATCCCATGCTGCGCCCGTTTTACTAAAGCATCATTTACTGCTTCCGGTGCTTTAAAATCCATGTCCGCTACCCACATTGGCAGGACATCTGTTGTCTGGAAAACAGGTTCAAGCATGTCCCATTTAACAGAACGTGTATTTTTTCTATCATGCAAAACTTCAAAGTTATCCATATATAAAACCTCCTGACATCATTAGGGCTATTATAACATTAATAAAAGACAGCGTGAAAAAAAGAGAAAAAAAAGCAAAGCGTTAAAAACGCTTTGCTTACAGGGGGAATACGAGAAAGTCTTACATTTATAGTTATACCCCGTATTTAAATATATAAACACATATTTATAAATTATTTATTAAAAATGAAACTTTTTATAAGCAAAACTTCGTTATATAGATGAACGTTGCTTGGCGGAAGGGGGGAAGTCACCTATGGAAGAAGATGAAATCATCAAACTGGCAAAGGCCAAAGATGAAAAGGCATTTGAACAATTAGTCAATCAGTATAAGCCGATTGTTGAGAAATTTGCTTTTCAATTTGGAATGGAACCGGAAATTATACCTGATATCGTACAGGAAACATTTATTAAGATTTACCGAAAAATCCATCAATATCATAGAGGGAAATTTTCAACATGGATTTATCAAATTACATTAAATGTGACAAGGGATTATTACCGCAAAAGAAAAAGAGAATTCAACTTAATAGATAAAGCAAAAAAGACGCAAATAATGGAAATTCAGGGTGGCTATTATTTCGAAAAGGAGGAGCATTTATTTTTACATGAATGCATACAGAAATTAGATCCAAAGTATAAAACACCAATTATCCTTTACTATTTTCACGATAAAACCTATGAAGAAATTGCAATGATCCTAAAAATTAAATTATCCTCTGTTAAGACGAGAATTCACCGTGGGAAAATGAAATTAAAAGAAATTTATGAACAAGCAGAAGGGAAGGAGGTTTATATGAATGGATGATAAGAAACTTGATAATCTGCTGCATGAAATGAAGGATGATTATGAGAAGCTGCCGGAATATACCAGCACAGACAATGTGATGAAAAGTATTGTAAATCAAAAAAGAAAAATAAGCCGGGGCAAAATAATTCCAGGGCTTGCGATAATTGCCGGTTTGCTCTTATTTATGCTGATTTCACTTCCATATGTGAATGATTTTGACCAAGCCGACAATGATACTAATTATTTGGAAATGTATTATTTAAAACAGAAGGAAGAATTTCGCGAAATACTCGGTATTGAAAGTGTGGATTCTTTTAATGTGATTAATCAGGCAGATGTAATTCTAGAGCATTATGGTTCAACAACAAATCCTAAGGAAATTGAGCAGGCTAAAGCAGATATTGATGGGTTATTTACAACACCCAGACAGATCATGAAGGAGATTGTTAAAGAAAATAATCCGGTAAAAGAAGAAACACTGGAAAAGCTATTCATTAATATGAGAGATTTAGGCTATAATTTAAGTGATTACTGGAGGAATTTATTAGCAGATTATAAAATAACGATAGATCAACAGAAACTGATTATAGATACACAGGATCAGCCGGAAAATTATACGGGACCGGAAGAAATCGCTGAGTTTCTTGTTATGCTGAAAGAACAGGGTTTTCTTGTAGCAAATAGTACAGATGGCAGGAATGATGCAATGTACTTGGAAATGAACTATGAGTGGCTGGTAGATAATATTGAAAATTGGAATGGACATGAGGGTTTCAGAGATTATCTAGGAATGCTAGGGAACCAAGTTGATTCCTATATTCCCGGAGTCGGGAACAGGCACGGGATTCCATGGACCGAATTTGATGAGATTTTGCTAGATCTTGAAAAACTACTGGAGTCTTATCCTAAGGATCGTGAATTTTTAGTTCACTATACTAGTATCTATTCTACGATGAATAAATATCTTAATGATTATCTTGCAGGTGGAGTTGATACACTTAGTCTAGCTGGGGAAAAACATCTTGATAACGCAGCACAGAAGGAATTGAAGCGTTTTGTGGAAAACCACGAGGAATCAAGGTTTCACGCGATTGTTAAGGATGCTGTGAACAAATATGAAAACGAAAGTGATTGGGTCCGAGAAAGAGGAATTTTTCATGTGGACTATGGTGTACTTTCCATTTTATTTGATGAACATTTTCGGGAAATTTCTTTTGAAAACATCGAGTTGGTTAACCGCTGGCCGATGAGCCAATTTACCTTTGAGCAATTTCATAATTATGAGGCGGAGAAAAGTCAGGTTTTTCTGGAGAAACTGAGCGCATTTGAAATTCTCTCATTATACATGTATGCACATGACAACCGGGATGCTGATTTGTATAGCACCTTGTATTCAAAGGAAAGTGAATGGAGAGAAGAAGACAAAGAAAAGCTGATGAATGTTTCGGAACAGGAAGAGCTTGAGTACTACTGGCGTGAAATAATAAATCGGTCAACACATGTAATTAGAGAAGTAAAGGATAATGAGAATAAGGTAAATTATATTTTGTTAGAAAATCCGGTGAGCCCGGTAGAAGTTACAGCAAGTATTCAATTGGTAAAAGAAGATGGTATTTGGAAAGTGCTTGATAGGACAATAGAGTAAAAAAAAGGATGTTCCTGCCATTTTGGGAACATCCTTCTTTTATTTATAATCTTTTTTCGAGTTCTTCCTTCTCTTTTTCAAATCCTGGCTTACCAAGCAATGCAAACATATTTACCTTATATGCTTCTACCCCTGGTTGATCAAATGGATTTACTCCGAGTAAATAACCACTGATGGCACAGGCTTTTTCGAAAAAGTAAACCAGATATCCGAATGTATAGGTATCAAGTTCCGGAACTTCAACAATCAGGTTAGGTACCTGTCCATCTGTATGTGCTAGAAGTGTTCCCTGGAATGCTTTATCATTTATTTCATGAATGGTCTTTCCTGCAATATAATTTAAGCCATCGGAATTTACTTCATCTGCTTCCAATGTCATGTCTTTTTTCGACTTATTCACATGAAGTACGGTTTCAAATAGATCTCTGCGTCCATCTTGCACATATTGTCCAAGCGAATGCAGGTCTGTTGAGAAATTAGCCGATGAAGGATAAATTCCCTTTTGGTCTTTTCCTTCACTTTCGCCAAATAACTGTTTCCACCATTCTGCGAAATATTGCAGGCTTGGTTCATAATTGATGAGCATTTCAATTGTTTTTCCCTTGTTATATAGGATATTTCTTACTGCTGCATATTGATATGCAGGGTTATCTTCAAGCTTTGGTTCAGCCAGATCATTCATGGCAGCATGCGCTCCCTGCATCATATCATCAATCGAAATACCGCTGACTGCAATTGGCAATAAACCAACAGCTGTTAGTACAGAATAGCGGCCACCGACGTCATCAGGGATGACAAATGTTTCGTATCCTGCTTGGTCTGCACTTGTTTTTAATGCACCCTTTTCTTTATCTGTTGTTGCATAAATGCGTTTTTTTGCTTCTTCCACACCATATTTTTCTTCCAGATATTTTTTGAAAATACGAAAGGCAATTGCAGGCTCAGTAGTCGTACCACTTTTTGAAATAATATTGACCGATACATCTTTGTCTTTGAGTACATCAAATAATTCACTTATATACGTTGAACTCATGTGATGACCGACGAAAATAACCTGTGGTGCATTTCGCTCCTTTTTTGAAAGAAGGTTTTGAAATGAATGATTAAGCATTTCCAGTGCAGCACGTGCACCTAGATAGGATCCACCAATTCCAATCACAAGTAAAATGTCTGAGTCTTGTCTGATTTTTTCAGCACTTGCTTTTATCCGGGAGAATTCCTCTTTATCATAGCTTTCAGGCAAATCCACCCATCCTAAATAGTCACTTCCAGCACCTGTTTTATTATGCAGCTGATGATGTGCAGTTTGGACATATGCATCCAGGTTATTCAATTCTTGTTGATTAAAAAATTCAAGAGCTTTGTTATAGGTAAATGAAACATGTGTCATTAAAATTCCTCCTCGTAACTAATATTTCTAGTCTTATTTTACTTTAACGAAGTGAAGTTGATAAATCAAGAAAGAGCTTGCGCAGATTAGGGAAAGGGGAAAAAAGATAAAAAAAGTAACCACGCTAAGCCTTATAGGGCATTTAGGGTGGTTATTTCAAATTGTAAGCTGCTCCTTTGAAGGGCATTTACATCAGACATTAAAAAAAGAGGTAAACTCACACCTCGAGTTACCTCCCTTCTTAAATTATTTCTTGAATTCTTCTGACTGCTCAATCCATTCTTCAAGCTTGTCTTTCAACGTGTTGAAACCTGAAGTGTCATTGTCCTGCTGTTTTGCAGGCTGTGGTTTACTTGTTTTTGCCGGTTTTTTTGGTGCTTCTTCTGTAGCACGGATAGATAATGATACTTTATTATTCGCTTCGTCAACATTAAGGATTTTTACTTTTACTTCGTCCCCAACGGTCAAATGCTCGTTAATATCTTTAACATAACCATGTGTTACTTCAGAAATATGAACCAATCCTTGGATCTCCTCATCTAAAGCAACAAATGCTCCGTATGGCTGTATCCCTGTTACTTTTCCATCTAAAATTTGACCAGTCTCAAATTTGCTTGTCATGCTGAACAACTCCTATATATTCGATTCCTTTTACACAATATATGATTTTAACACAAATTAACCAGACTGGCAAAAGAATATTCAGGGATGTGAGGGGAATTTACCATGAAGCTAGTGTTATCATTGTGTCATTTTCTTTTAAAATAAAGTTAGGTAAGGGATTAATTTCCCATGTATCATCACGTATGATACCTAGCAAAAGCTGTTGTTTGCTTAAATAATAACCAGAGGCATGCATGAATGATTTATTTACCAGTTCATCGATGACTTTTGTATGATAGAATTGCTGGCTTTTTAATAATTGTAAAACATCCTCAAATGGCAGTGCGGTTTTAACACGTGAGAGCTCATGAAAAAGTAATGCGCTCATGAAGTCATTAGATTTAATAATGGTTGTTGCTCCAGCTCGTTTAGCGTTCTCTATTTGTATTTTGGATAAAATTTCGGCAATGATAGGAATGTCTTTGTTATTTCCTCTGATTGCCACAGTGGTTAATATTGTATAATTATCCGCCGATCGTTCTTTTTTTGAAATATCAGCAGTTATAATAACACGATCTGCTTTTTCGATGTTAGCCCGATTTAATGTCTGGTCTTCTGTGGCATCACCATGAATGAAATGAACCGGGTAGTGCTGATAGGCAAGATGATTTAGGGTTTGATCAATGAGAATAATACGAATATCTGGATCGTTTTTGACTGTTATATCAATCAATTGCCTTGTACGCTCATTCCATCCAATAAAAATAACATGCCCATTTCCCTTGAAAGCCACGTTACCACTAGCCAAATTTTGTTCATGCTTAAATGCTGTTGCTGCAAATGTAGTAATATAGTAAGCAATTAACCCTCCACCTGAAAGGATTAAGAGTATTGCAACAACCTTCCCGTGAAAACTTATTGGAATATAATCACCATAGCCCACAGTTGCCCCAGTTACAAAAGCCCACCATATCCCGTCGAAAATCGTAGGAAATTCTTTAGGTTCTACAAAGTGGATAATTAGACCGAAAGCAAACATGAGAATAAAAATAGTTAGCAGCAGTTTAATAATAACAGGGAGTCGAAAATACATATGTTTAAAAAGTCTTATGCTCATGTACAGGTCACCTTTTTATATCAATTCTATGTAATCAGTATGGACATAGATTAGGTGAAATTATACAAAAAAGACCGACACATTATTTTTGCATCAGCCTTTTGGTTGTTTCTCTATTATTTTCATTGCAATGTTTGTTTCAAACTGGAATATATTTCATCCCAGAAATCAGTATTATCACGGAAAGATTTATTCGTAAACATAATCATCTCGTTGAATTTTTCTTTATAATCTGCTGCATCCTGATCAGGCAGTGCATCACGTGATTGATCAATAAAGTCTTGCACCTTTTGTGCGCGTGGTCCCCATTTTGCAACTTCATTTCCGGATTCATCTATAAAGACAAAAATAGGAATAGAACGTGATTTGCCGTTCGTTAAATATTGGTCCATTAATTCCAAATTCTGATCACGTAGCAGTACGCTTACATCAATATTTGCTGCTTCAGTCAGACGGAGTAAAATCGGCATGTTTACCATAGCATCACCACACCAGTCCTCAGTTAGAATAATGACGCGCAGATTCTTGTTCTTAAGCTCCTGATGGAATGCTTCATCTTCCGGCACGGAAAAATTATCATAAATATGTAGCAATCCTTCTTTGTTCTTTTCCATTGATTCAATGTATGTATCTGGTGACATACCTTTTTCAAACCATTCATTCAGTGTCATTATCAATCTCTCCTCATAAATTATTTGGCTCTTCATTTGTTTCTTCTTTAAATTCTTAGTTGATAGAAAGTACGACATAGTGAAAAATCATTTGCAAACGCTGGTTGAGAGCAGGGATTCGCTACGGAAGCACATTTCGCTTTCCGCGGGCGGCTGGTGAGCCTCCTCGTGCTACTCTTAGGGGTCTCACCTATGCCTTTCCTCCCGCAGGAGTCTTCAATGTGTTTCCTCCGCTGGAATTGTGCTTTTAAAACTTTATTAAAACTTTCTTGATTAATTAAACAAATGCTTCCACATTTACATTTATGATGGTTGTTTGGAGCGTAGGACCGTTGACTCCTGCGGGAAAAGCACGTGTCTGAAGACCCCGCAGAGTGGTTTTCTCGAGGAGACTGAAGCCGTGCCCGCGGAAAGCAACGGTCCGCAGCGGAAAATAACCAAGCACATACGTCGCAGTTTATAGATTTTCTGTCAAATACTATAATCTTTTTAATCTTGGGAACCTTGGTACAGTCTAATATTCAGGAAATCTCCAAGTCTTTTCCTAAATGGTACTCAATTGTACATACTTAGTAAACAGATGTGCTCAAATAAAGAATTTTTGCTATGATTGTACTAAAGATTAATGAAGGAGGAATTTAATTTGGAAAAAGCAAATCAGGATTTTTTATTGGAACTCTTACATACCCCATCACCATCCAGCAATGAAATGGTGATCCAGAAAAAGTGGATCAATTATGTGAAGGACTTTGCGGACGAAATTAGAACAGACCATGCAGGAAATGCGATAGGGGTACTTAACCCGGATGCTCCTTTTAAAATATTGCTGGCAGGGCATTGTGATGAAATTGCACTTGTACTTAATCGAATTGATGATAATGGCTTTTTACACTTTGATAAAATGGGTGGAATTAACCCAAAAGCAGCAGTTGGGATGAAGGTTACAGTTCTGGGCGATACCGAAACTGTTACTGGTGTTATTGGGGTGAATGCACAGCATCATGGTGGATTGAAAAATGACTTTGGTCTGGAAGATTTATTTATTGATTGTGGATATAAATCAAAAGAAGAAGCCGAAGAAGAGGTGCAAATTGGTGATTTAGCTGTTTATAAAACAGAGCCGGAAATATTAAAGAACCGTTATGTGGCAGGACGAGGATTGGATAATCGAACAGGTGCCTTTATCGTAGCAGAAGTACTAAAACGTTTGTCAGAAAAAGGGTGCTCTGTTGGGGTTTATGCGGCAAGCACTGTGAATGAAGAAACGAATATGGGCGGAGCTTATTTTGCTGCTGCAGGAATTGAACCTACTATGGCGATTGCCTGTGATGTGACATTTGCAACTGATTATCCAGGTGTAAATAAAAATAAGCATGGAGATGTTCGACTTGAGAACGGACCAGTTTTAGCTAAAGGAGCACCAATTAATATTAAAATAAATAAGCTGCTGGAAAAAACAGCAAAAAAATTAAATATGAATGTACAATATGAATTAACCCCAAGAATGACGGGAACAGATGCAGATAAAATGCGATTAACCGGAAAAGGAGTACCCGTTTCACTTGTATCCCTGCCACTTCGATATATGCATTCACCTGTCGAAACGGCAAGTTTAAAGGATATTGATGAAGAGATTGAATTGCTGGTAACAATGATTGCTGAAATGTCGGGAAATGAAAGTTTAAATCCGCTAGAGGATTAATTCAAGCAGTTTTTCCAATATGACGAAATAAGTCGACAACCCTATGAAAATAGATTGTCGACTTATTTTTTGTATGCATAAATTTTACAGGAAAATGACAATATTTCATATTTTAGGTCTTAAGAAGGTTATCTTTTATCAGAATCTATGATTTTATAATCAGTATTTGTAATAAAAAGGGGTGGAAAAGTCCTTCTTTTTCTTCTAATTGGAAAACATGATTGTTTTTATTGTTGTTTTACAGGACTATTCGTTCATTTTTTTGTTATTTGGTAAAATAGGGAAATTTTTGTTTTGTTAATAATTCATCATAAACCTTTATAATTCAACGTTCTAAATTTATTACTTCAAAAAATATCCACGCTATCGGGTAGATAGCCTATGAAGTTTAATTGGAAAAAGCAAGACTAATCTATCAATTTGGAATATTCAGATGATATTCGACATAGTTCGACACAATCCCCGCTTGTATTCTATTATACTTACATTATCAACTTAGATTTCGTAAACGACATCTTTGTGAGTTGGATCCAGTTTTAAGAAAAGGAGGGACGAGGTAGATTTTCAATGTTTTTCTATTTGAAGACCGTAGCATTTGTTTTAAAAATCGAGGGGAGGAAGTAATTTGAAGAAGAAGAAAAAGCGACAGGTTAGAGCATTCAGTATAGCAGCTTCATTTTTAATGACTTTTTCTTTAATTGCGCCAGGGGTCGCAAGTGCAGAGTCAAATAGTAATTTACACCGTTCTCTAAACGATTCAAATAAAGTATCGGAAGCTAAAGTAAGTGATCGTTTACTAAGTGAATTTAAAAATGATGAAAAGGTTAAATTTTTAATCAAATTTAACGAAAAAGCTGATACACAGCAGGTGGCTAAAGAGGCTAAGGCTTCTTCAGCAAAAGCAAATCTTTCAGCACAAAAAGCAGAACTGATTCAACGTTCGGCTGTGGTATCAGAATTAAAAGCAACATCCCTGACTTCTCAGGCCAATGTAAAGCAGTATTTGGCGCAGGAGCTTGAAAAAGGGAATGTGAAGGATTTTAATTCCTATTATATTGTAAATGGAATAGCTGTAACAGCAACAAAAGAAGTTGCAGAGAAGATAGCTACATTTGCAGAGGTAGAAAAAATATTACCGAACGAAACGCGTGAATTGTTTACAACCGTTT
>NZ_NPOA01000108.1 GCF_002287375.1 Virgibacillus profundi
ATAGCGACACGTAATCCAAGAATTTCACCTCTGGCCATTGAATACTAGCACCCCCAACTATCCCTATCAACCATTGCTATATCTCATTAAACCAACAAAAAATTAGAAATAAGCCCTATCCTATTATTCCATGCTACTAGATACACACGTCTCGCTTGCCTTAAACGCTCTCCTTTCCTCAAAGTAATTTTGCCCCTGTTCTGCAGTACCTAACATAACCAAATGCCAAACACCAATTCTCAAGCCGCGAATGACAAATATTAATTCTTTTCGAAACCAATTTGAATCAAAAAAAATTCACACCTGTCAAAAATCCAACTACGAGCTTTTCAACTGCAACAATTTTAATATACGCTTATGGAGCTGGAATTACCGCGCTTAGTCTTG
>NZ_NPOA01000109.1 GCF_002287375.1 Virgibacillus profundi
CTGGCATACTAGCGGTAATTCCAGCTCCAATAGCGTATACTAAAGTTGTTGCAGTTAAAAAGCTCGTAGTCGAATGAAGGTTTCTTGTATAGCGCGGACGTCTAGGTGTAACTTAGATTAGTTTGCGCACAAGAACCTCCCTTGTGTGTCTCAGAGGAGCAAATATTTATTTATTTTGATCCATTTGCGACACACACATTACTGTGAACAAAATAGAGTGTTCATGGCAGGTCAATTTAGGCTTGAATACCTCAGCATGGAATAATAGAATAGGACTTCCGGTTCTATTTTGTTGGTTTTTGGAGCCGAAGTAATGATTAATAGGGACAGTCGGGGGCATTCGTATTTCGTTGTCAGAGGTGAAATTCTTGGATTGATGGATAGAGG
>NZ_NPOA01000110.1 GCF_002287375.1 Virgibacillus profundi
AGTCAAGCTGCGTTCTTCATCGATGCCAGAACCAAGAGATCCGTTGTTGAAAGTTTTAACTATTATATAGTACTCAGACACCCTAACAACAATAGCTTTAAGGCTTAACCCTCTGGTACTGGAGAAATCGTACTGCACTTAGGGAAAGGTTTCGCGCGAGGATCCTCTGAGCCACTATTTCAGACCCAAATTCACGGATGCAGCTACTCTCTCTTTCCTTTCAGCACAATATCCACTACACAATTTCTCTTTACAGCTATTGTCATTAGTGCAGGATTGGAACGGTGAAGTCCCGAGTTCGCGGTTGGTTGATACGTGGATACGTGTTAATGATCCCTCCGCAGGTTCACCTACGGAGACCTTGTTACGACTTTTACTTCCCGTGAT
>NZ_NPOA01000111.1 GCF_002287375.1 Virgibacillus profundi
GTGAAAGCTGCGTTCTTCATCGATGCGAGAGCCAAGAGATCCGTTGCCAAAAGTTGTTTGTATATTTTATACAAATGGAATGTCAGACAATAAAATAGTAAGTTAGGTTCAAGCAAGTGGTTGGCGGTTTGTCCACGGCCCGGTTGCCCGAGCTGACAGATAGATGCAGTTGCCCGCATTCTACCCCACCGCCAGAGACAGAAACAGTTCACAAAAGGTCTTTGCCCGTAAGGGCCGACTTTCATCCGCAGCACCAGGAGGCATCGAAAAGCGCAAGGCATTTTCGGTCCGCTCATCCCGGTCTTTCTGCGGGTTTATTACTTTTTAATGATCCAACCGCAGGTTCACCTACGGTTACCTTGTTACGACTTTTACTTCCCGTGAT
>NZ_NPOA01000112.1 GCF_002287375.1 Virgibacillus profundi
ATCACGGGAAGTAAAAGTCGTAACAAGGTTTCCGTAGGTGAACCTGCGGAAGGATCATTAACACGTATCCACGGATCAACCCCTCTGTGCAAACACACCGTTAATGGTAGGTCTTAGTCCTTCTGGTTCGTATGGATCTCAATGATGGAGAGTTAGCTTGCTGACTCTGAGGTCTGAACTGTTGGGCGTTTGACGATCAGCCGATATTTTCCCATCGTTAGCCTTCTCAATTTTATTAACCCCTTTGTACTTATCTGTACTGAACCAATTCCTTCGAGTTCTCTTTCTTTTTAGAGAGATGAGCACGAAAGATATTACGAAACTAAAGAACAACTCTTAGCAACGGATATCTTGGTTCCCGCATCGATGAAGAACGCAGCTTTCAC
>NZ_NPOA01000113.1 GCF_002287375.1 Virgibacillus profundi
GTCCGCGCTGCGTTCTTCATCGATGCGAGAACCAAGACATCCGTTGCTAAAAGTTGTTCAGCGTTTAATAATTAGAATCCTGCAGGCTCCGAAGAGCCCAACAAGAAGCGTTAATTTCGTCAAACCAGAGAATGGGTTGAAAGAAAAAGGCACACAGTACTACGCGGATGTGAAGGGAAAAGCCGAAGCCTCTCTCTCCCAGAGCGCCAGCAATACAGCCGTTCCCAGCTGCAAGCTGCTTTGCCTAGCGGTAAAACTAGACTCAAACGTAGTCAAAGGGCGGGTTAATGGTTCGTATAAAGGGGTTGATACGTTGGATACGTGTTAATGATCCTTCCGCAGGTTCACCTACGGAAACCTTGTTACGACTTTTACTTCCCGTGAT
>NZ_NPOA01000114.1 GCF_002287375.1 Virgibacillus profundi
CGTGCCGCCCTCGGCCTGCTCGAAGCGGCCGGAAGCACGGGTGTTGGCGCCGGTGAATGCGCCGCGCTCATGGCCGAACAGCTCGGACTCAATGAGGTCGCGCGGGATCGCCGCCATGTTGACCGCGACGAACGGGCCGTTGCGGCGCCGGCCGTAATCGTGCAGCGCGCGGGCGACCAGCTCCTTGCCGGTGCCGGACTCGCCGGAGATCATCACCGTGAGATCGGTCTGCATCAACCGCGCCAGCACGCGGTAGATTTCCTGCATCGCCGGCGAGCGGCCGACCAGCGGGATCGAGTCGAACTCGCCGTCGTCGGCGGGACTGGAGACCCGCTCCTTCGGTTCGGCCAGCGCGCGGCCGACGATGGTGATCAGCTCCTTGAGG
>NZ_NPOA01000115.1 GCF_002287375.1 Virgibacillus profundi
ATCACGGGAAGTAAAAGTCGTAACAAGGTTTCCGTAGGTGAACCTGCGGAAGGATCATTATCGAATAGTATGGACTTGGCTGTCGCTGGCCCTCTCGGGGGCATGTGCACGCTTCGTTCAAACCTTTCATTCATTTAACCCCCTGTGCACCTTTGTGGATCGCGGTTTCGGATAATCTCTCTCAAAGTAACATTTGGTTTTGGACTTTGTGCCTAACACGCACTCTCTCCTTCATCTGTTCCGCGGTTCATGTCTTTTTATAAACTATTTAATACAACCTAGAATGCTTTAAACGGTTGGGACTTTAGTGACCCTTCTTAAATCTATACAACTTTCAACAACGGATCTCTTGGCTCTCGCATCGATGAAGAACGCAGCGGAACT
>NZ_NPOA01000116.1 GCF_002287375.1 Virgibacillus profundi
GTCGTAGACAATCCAAGAATTTCACCTCTGGCCATTGAATACTAGCACCCCCAACTATCCCTATCAATCATTGCTATATCTCATTAAACCAACAAAAAATTAGAAATTAGCCCTATCTTATTATTCCATGCTACTAGATACACGACGTCTTGCTTGCCTTAATCGCTCTCCTTTCCTCAAAGTAATTATGCTCCTGTTCTGCAGTACCCAACATAGCCAAATGCCAAACACTACTTCTCATGCCACGAATGACAGATATTAATTCATAATTTAGATTCCAAACAAAAAAAAAATCTACACCTGTCAAAGATCCAACTACGAGCTTTTCAACTGCAACAATTTTAATATACACTATTGGAGCTGGAATTACCGCGCTTAGTCTTG
>NZ_NPOA01000117.1 GCF_002287375.1 Virgibacillus profundi
GTAGTAATTCCTGGCATACTAGCGGTAATTCCAGCTCCAATAGCGTATATTAAAGTTGTTGTGGTTAAAAAGCTCGTAGTTGGATCTCAACGGCCTTGGAGCGGTTATCTGCTTGATAGACTGCTCTGTAGGCCGTGCTTTTGCTGGAGGTTTAGGGGTGCTCTTAATCGAGTGTCTCTGGATGCCAGCAGGTTTACTTTGAAAAAATTAGAGTGCTCAAAGCAGGCTGTTACGCCTGAATATTCGTGCATGGAATAATAGAATAGGATGTCGATCCTATTTTGTTGGTTTTCGGGACTCGACATAATGATTAATAGGGACAGTCGGGGGCATTTGTATTCAAACGACAGAGGTGAAATTCTTGGATTAAGGTAGATTCATCC
>NZ_NPOA01000012.1 GCF_002287375.1 Virgibacillus profundi
GAATTTTGACGCGAAAATTTTATTTGGTAGGGAGGGGCCCCTCCCTACCAAATAAAATTCAATATAAAAGCCAAATAAATAGTTGAAAACTTGTATTAGGAAATTACACAGAATTAAGGACTTGACTTGAACGATGGTGAAAAGGCTTCAGGTGTCGTTTATGTGGACACTTTTACAGGTGAAGAGTTTGAACAGCCTGCGGAAGTAGTCGTTGTCACAAGCTATGTCTTTAATAATGCAAGGCTACTGCTTAACTCTAATCTTGGAACACCATATAACCCGGACACTGGAGAAGGGGTTATCGGTAAAAATTATTGTTACCAGGTAAGCTCCGGGTATTCCACGCTTTTCTATGAAGATCGCTTATGGAATCTTTATGCTGGGGCCGGTGCTTTGGGAATTGAGATTCCAGAATATACCGGTGATAATTTTGATCACTCTGACTTAAACTTCCTGCATGGTGCAGGCATCCGTTCCACACAATATGGAAACAGGCCAATTGCCAATAATAATGCACCAATCGGAACACCTTCATGGGGGCCGGAATTTAAAAAACAATCCATTAAATATACCAACAGCATTCTGCAGGTCAAATCACAAGGGGCAAGTCTGCCACACCGTGAAAACTATATTGATATCGACCCTACTTATAAAGATGCTTACGGCATGCCTTTATTACGTTTGACGTATGATTATACCGAACAGGACAGAGAATTGGTAAAATACATATCCAAAGTCACACGTGCAATTGCCGAAGAAATGGGGCCGGATCATATTGATACTGTTGGGGAGCAAGCACCATTTAATGTCAATGTTGATACGAATACCCATAACACAGGCGGCGTGATTATGGGGGATGATCCGAAAACGTCAGCCGTTAACAATTACCTGCAAATGTGGGATGCTGATAACGTTTTTGTTATCGGTGCCAGTGCTTTCCCGCATAATAGCTGCTTCAATCCAACAGGTACGATTGGCGCCTTGTCCTACCGGGCATCTGAAGGGATTGAAAAATACCTTAAAGAGGGCGGTTTGCTCGCGTAATGTATTCTTTTCCGTATCCCAGGACGTTGTACAATACCTGCTTGCTATAGAAGCAGGTTTTTCTTTTATAAAGATCAATTGTAGTGATTCCTTACAGACTAAAGTTTTAATTCCAGTGCATATTAAGGTTAGCAGTAATTATTTTTTTAAAAAGGAGATGAAGACATGAAAAGTATATGGAAACCCCTTCTGATGACAACTGTTCTTTCTGCAGGCTTTCTGGCAGGCTGTAATATGAACGACGGGGAAAGTGATAACGACAATAATGATACGAATGAGAATGAGATGAATGCACCGGAAGATGTTAATGATCAACCCACAAAGAAATATGATGATGAGACCAACACCAAAGAAATTGATGAGGATAATATAAGGGATAAAAAAACAGGTAGACATGAAGAAGATCCACAAGAAACAGACATGGAGCTTCAAAAAGGCAGTGACCGGGAGTTTGATAAAGACCGAGGCGCTGAATAAGATCAGGTGAACGGTATATTCATAATTCTGGAATAATACTTCAAGCATAGAAAAACCCCGAATCAAAACATTCCGGGGTTTTTCCTCTTTATTATAAATTTTCACCATTTGTCGCAATGACATTTTTATACCAATCAAAGCTTTTCTTTTTCGTACGTTTTAGAGATCCGTTTCCTTCATTATCTCTATCAACATAAATATAACCATATCGTTTCTTCATTTCACCAGTGGACGCACTGACAATGTCAATCGGCCCCCCAGCTTGTATAACCAATGATGTCCACTCCATCCTCGATTTCTTCACCCATTTCGGCAATATGTTTTTTCAGATAATCGATTCGGTAATCATCGTAGATTGTACCGTCAGCACTAATTTCATCAATCGCACCTAGACCATTTTCCACAACAAATAATGGCTTTTGATAGCGGTCATAAAGCTGGTTTGCAGTAATGCGGAAGCCTTTCGGATCAATTGTCCAGCCCCACTCTGATGTTTCCAGGTATGGGTTTGTTACCGAACCAAATACGTTTCCACTTGTTTTATCCTTTAAAATTTCCGGATCCGTACTCGTTGTTCTGCTGGAATAATAGCTAAATCCGAGATAGTCAACCGTGTGATTTTTCAATAATGCTGCGTCTTCTTCTTCCATCTCTATTGTCAGATTATTATCTTTGAAGAAACGTTTCGCATAGCCTGGATATTCGCCTCTGGACTGTACATCAATGAAGAAGAATGATTCACGGTCCTTTTCCATTGCTTTGAAAATATCATCCGGATTACTTGTATACGGATAAGTTTCTCCTGCTGCAAGCATACAGCCAATTTTTGCATCTGGAATAATTTCATGACATGCTTTCACAGCAAGAGCACTAGCAACTAGCTGATGATGTGCTGCCTGATATTTAATTTGCGTTTCATTTTCCCCTTCTTTAAAGACAAGCCCTGCACCGACAAACGGCAAATGAAGCAGCATATTGATTTCATTAAATGTCATCCAATATTTCACTTTGTCCTTATACCTTGTGAAAATCGTTTTTGCATAGGTTTCAAAAAAGCCAACAAGCTCTCGATTTCTCCAACTACCATATTCTTCAACTAAGTGAACTGGTACATCAAAGTATGCCATTGTAACCACAGGCTCAATATTATTTTTTATTAATTCATCAAACAAATCATCATAAAACTGTAGTCCCGCAACAAGGAAAATTTGTCCCCCAGCATGAGGATGCAATTATTACGACAACCAGGTTCAAAAGAGATATGGAATTAATAATTAAAATATTTGAAGTAATTTGATCCGAGTTATAAAATAAGCATTAAATCAATAATATAATGAACTCAGGAATTTAAAATATAAAACATTTAAAAGCGAGGTTCTCTAATATGGAATATATAAAACTTGGTAATACGGGATTAGATGTTTCAAGACTTTGCTTAGGTGGTATGAGCTTTGGCGATGCGGAAAAGTGGATTCATCCATGGCTATTGAATGAAGAAGAAAGTCGTCCTATTATTAAAAAGGCACTTGACTTGGGAATTAACTTTTTCGACACTGCGAATTCCTATTCTGGAGGAAAAAGCGAGGAAATAATTGGACGCGCTTTAAAAGATTATGCAAATCGTGATGAAGTTGTCATTTCTACTAAAGTATTTTTTCCAACACATGAAGGCCCAAACATCGGGGGTCTTTCCAGAAAGGCAATCATGAGTGAAGTCGATCACAGCCTTAGAAGACTAGGCACCGATTATATAGACCTTTATGTTATTCATCGTTGGGATTATAACACACCAATCGAAGAAACGATGGAAGCACTACATGATATTATAAAAGCAGGGAAGGTAAGATATATTGGCGCTTCTTCCATGATGGCTTGGCAGTTTCAAAAAGCGAATCATGTAGCAGAAAAAAATGGTTGGACCAAATTTGCTTCCATGCAAAATCATTACAACCTCTTATACAGAGAAGAAGAGAGGGAAATGATGGAATTATGCAAGGAAGATAATATTGGTGTAACTCCATATAGCCCGTTAGCATCCGGAAGACTTACCCGCGATTGGTCAGAAACAACACATCGTTCTGAGACTGATAAAGTTGCAAAGTCAAAATACGATGGTACTTCAGATGCAGACCGATTGGTTGTTGAACAGGTTGCAAAGATTGCAGAAGAACGCGGTATTCCGCGCGTACAAGTCGCACTTACATGGTTATTGCAGAAAAAACCAGTAACAGCTCCAATTATTGGTGCTACGAAGACGTCCCATCTCGATTCTTCTGTGGAATCTCTTTCAATTAAATTGACGGCCGAAGAAATTCATTCATTGGAAGAGCCATATGTACCGCACCCAATTAGTGGTTTTGGTTTGAAATAATATTGATTACTTATACGAAGAAGAGATGGAATCGGTTAGAGATATAAGAAAAAGTCAGAGATAAATTAAATACCGTTAGCCTTTTTTGTTTTAAGCTTTTGCGTTAGTCCTTCACCTCTTCATCAAGTCGCGAGGACTGACCCTTGAGCATCTCATCAAACTGATGATTACATTACTGACGAACTTGTATCTCGACTCTTTAGTAAATCCTTCTTTTTCATTAAGCTATTTAACTTCTCAGAACTTATAAGCATTATTGCAACAAAAATAACAATACAAATTGGAAGGATCCCTATTGTTGAAAAAGACGCAATGAAACCAAGAAGAGGTGGCATGAATGTAGTGCCGGAATAAGCAATAGCCATTTGATACCCCATAATTGTCTGAGAATGTTTTTTCCCAAAACGTGTTGGCGTTTCATGCAACATACACGGAAATATCGGTGCTAACCCCAGTCCAACAATAATAAAACCTGCAAGTGAGAAAATGGATGGCAATGGTAAAATCAAAATAACGGCACCAGTTAATGCTATTATTTGTCCAACCCTAATAAGCGTACGATTAGTAGTTTTAAAGGTTATAAAGCCTGTTATAAATCTACCAATTGTTATTCCCGCATAATAAAAGGAAACACACCCGGCAGCAGTTGCCGCACTTAACCCTTTGACATTTACCAGGAAACTGCTTCCCCAAAGAACTATTATTGCTTCGACTCCACAATAAAACAAGAAAGATACCAGAGCCAGATTAACTCCTTTAATTTGTAAAGGTTTAACATCTTTGGCTTCTTCATCATTAATTACATCTTTTGAATACCCGGTCTCTTCATTTAAAGCTGGTTTTTTTACCTTGCTCCATAAAGGTAAAGTGAAGAGAAGGATTATAACTAACGCAAACTGAAGACATGAAATAACAAAATATCCATTTCTCCAGGAATTGTCCTCCAAAATAAACTGAGCCATAATGATAGGGCCAAGAGTAGCTCCGACTCCCCAAAAACTATGTAACCAACTCATATGATGTGCCTTATAATTTGTAGCAACATAATCATTTAATCCTGCATCAACAGCTCCTGCTCCTAATCCAAGTGGGATGGCACATACAATTAACCAAACAACCGATGGAGCAAAATTAAATCCCAGCAAAGCACCAGCAGTCATTAAAACGCTGACAAATGCGACCTTGCCAGTCCCGAACCGTTTAAGTAGCTTTCCGCTAAGCAAACTGGAGATAATTGTTCCACCTGAAATCGTCATAAACAGGATTCCAGCAGTCTCAAGTGGAGCCTCTAAGTCCAATTGCATCACTGGCCACGCTGCTCCCAACAATGAATCAGGTAAACCTAAGCTAATAAAAGCCAAATAAATAATGACTAAAAGAAATGTTGTCATTTTTAAACCTCGCCTATAATTATTTATAATTGCTCTTTCGTTTGTTTAACTTACTTGAAACATTCATATGAAATCTAGTCTAAGACTTCATTATCCATCTTGACCCACGTTTATCAAACATATTTAAAAGGGAGGGAAAACTTATTAAATTAATTTAATAAGTATCCATATAAAATGATGTACTGACAAGATTCATCATATTACCAACCTCATTATTCAGTCAATTCTATCAGATTTCCTTCAGGGTCTTCTATAACACTTTCATAATACCCATCTCCAGTCACACGGGGACCGCTGATAGCAGGGTAACCATCATTTTTAAATCTGGCTGTCATTTGATTAACAGATTGTTTGCTTCCTAAGGAGATCGCAATATGAGCCCACCCCATTTGAGCACCCCGATTTTGCTGGTTCATATCTTCCTTACGCATAATCTCCAATCTTGCACCTGAATCAAAAGTTAGAAAATAAGATTCAAACTTCTTTTCACTATTGTAATATTTAATGTTTGATTTACAATTAAAATAAGTTTCATAAAACTCCTTCATACCTTCCAAATCATTGACCCAGATAGCCACATGTTCAATTTTCAATTCTTTTTCACTCCATTCAAATTTTAAAGATTACTTCTAAGCTTTGATATTGTTGGATAAACACCCAACTTATATGACATTATTCCTATTTATTCATTAATCATGAGATCAAGGCACAGCCTTTGTAATCCGTATAAATAATCTTGTTTCCAATCACTCATAGTAAGTTCTGGAAGATGTTCCGACGGGATATATTTTAAGCTGGCTATTGCAAATTTATTTAATATCTCTTTTTCGATTTCATCACTACAAAAAATGATGGTATGAGGGTTAATGATAGCTACAAAAGATGTCACTAACCTACTGATTGCATCAATCTGATAATCCTCGGAAATAACTTCCTTATCGCCCGTTAGACAATCATCTTTATTCACTTTTAAATCTCCTTGTAAAGTGAATTAAGGTCTAATGGATGTTGTTCCATTAGACCCATAAACATACTTTTTCTAATCTTATAACGGACCATGGTTTACAAAATATTGATCAATTATTTCTAATACACCACTGTCATTATTAGTTGGTGCAATATAGTTTTTATTTCATCATCTTTTTTGTATCCTTGTACAGTTCTCTGTTAAAATCGCCGCTGTTATTCAAGAATATTCCATCCATATCCGTTAAAACTAATTTGATCATATAATTACTTCTTTTTCAAAAAATTGAGGAAGGTAGTCTTTATGTGCCTCCATCATTTCATCGACAATTTGTTTAGCAATCGCGTCACTTGGTGTCAATGGATTAATCGTTAAAGCAAGTACTGCTTTATTATAATCACCGGTTACAGCTGCTTCTGCCGCAATGCGTTCAAATGACTTAATTTGCTGGACAAGTCCACGGGCAGCAACTGGTAGATCTCCCATCACCAATGGGATAGGACCATCTTTTGTAATAACACAACTGATTTCAACTGCTGATTCGTCCGGAATACTGGCAATTGCTCCACGATTCATTGTGTTTACTGGCTGAATGTCACGTTTGTCATTGTAGATAGACGTAATCAAACGAACCGCTGCATCAGAATAATATGCTCCGCCTCGTTCTTCTAATTGAGGTGGTTTGATATTAAGGTTTTCATCTTTATAAAGTTCGAATAGGTCATTTTCCAATTGTTGAACAACCTCGGCACGAGTACCCTCTGTCTTAGAGCTTTCAATAGCCTTATCCAACATTTCCTTCGATTTATAGTAATACATATGGTACGGGCACGTTATAGCATACAATGATTGGATAAACTCAGGTTCCCAACCCATTCCATCTATATTTTTAACGAAACTACTATTTTCCGGATCAGATAATTTTTCTATCACTTCTTCTTTTACACTTTCGCCATCCACATATACATCCAGCCCATAAACCATATGATTTAGTCCTGCAAAATCAATGCGGATTCGAGAATGGTCTACATCTAATAATTTGGCAATACCCATTTCCATTCCGATCGGTACATTACACAATCCGACAACTTTTTTAATGTTAGAGTAGCGTAACACGGCTTCTGTTACCATACCAGCAGGATTCGTAAAGTTGATTAACCACGCATTTGGACATAGCTCTTCCATATCCTTACAGATATCTAAAATAACAGGGATTGTACGTAAGCCTTTAAATAAACCGCCTGGTCCATTTGTCTCCTGACCAAGAACACCATATTTTAATGGAATACTTTCATCCGTTGCACGAGCATCCAGTAATCCTACACGAAATTGAGTCGTAACAAAATCAGCATCTTTTAAAGCTGCTCTTCTATCAAGTGTTAAATGAACCTCGATTGGAAGACCCGCTTTTTCAATCATTCTTTTCGCGAAGTTCCCAACGATCTCCAGCTTTTCTTTTCCTGCTTCAATATCTACTAACCATAACTCACTAACCGGAAATTCATCATATCGTTTTATGAATCCTTCTACTAATTCAGGGGTATAACTAGATCCCCCACCAATTGTTGCAATTTTAATACCTTTTGTCATAAACTATACACCTCCAGATAATTTAGCAACCAAATCGTTGATTGCGATATAAAGAAACTATCAAAAAGAACTTATGAATCAATTGTATCAGTATTTTGTAAGGGATTAATAAATGAAGCGCATTTAGTTTTTAATAACAAGGAAAGTCATTTCTTACTTAAATGTTACAACATGTATCTTAGTAAGAAACTGTGTTAAAATTAAGCTATATGATTTCTTATAAAAGGGGAATGCTGCATAAATGTTTACACACGACATGATCGCTTCATTCAATGAGTTAGAAACTTCTTTATACAACTATATTAGTCAAAATAGTGAAAAGGTCGCTTATATGCGAATCCGCGAACTGGCAGATGAAACCCATGTATCAACAGCTACGATTTTACGTTTTTGCAGAAAAATAAATTGTGAGGGTTTTTCAGAATTTAAGGTAAAGCTTAAAATGCATTTAGCAGAAAACAAAAAGACTATTTTAAAAGGCTCTCAACATTCAGTAATGGAATTTTTTGAGCGGACGTTAACAGGGGATATCGAAGAAAATATTAAGAAGGCTGCAAGTCTGGTTAACAAAGCAGATAGTGTCATTTTTATTGGAATAGGAAGCTCAGGTATTCTCGCTGAATATGGAGCAAGATATTTCTCAAGCTTAGGTAAATTTTCGATGTATATTAAAGACCCTTACTTTCCAATTCACTCCAACTTACGTCATAATAGCGTAACAATAGCTTTATCTGTCTCGGGAGAAAATAATTTTACAGTCACCCATCTTAATCAACTTAAACAAGAAGGAAGCAAAATTATTAGTATTACAAACAATAAACACTCAACTATTGCAAAAATTTCTGATATAAACATCCCGTATTATGTAACGGAGGAGTGGTTTGAAAACGCTAATATTACGACACAAGTACCCGCCCTTTATATACTGGAATCATTGGCACAAGAAATATATAAACTTAGGTAATAAGAAATTAACAAAGTGTTATAAACTTTAAGGTCAGTCCCTCCTTTATCACTTTAAAGTTGTGGGGGTGTACACTTGAGCAAGACACAGTGAAAATAGCAGTAACGATATCACCCAGTAAACTAGTGACTAATAATAGCGATCCACCATCAGTAAGAGCCATCAATCCACGAATAATCTTACCGAAATGAACGGAGGTTTGTTGTCCCTGAAAGTAGAATTGGGGCAGTTTACCTGTGTCCTTATCCCATTCTGATTCGAGTCCTGTTTACACACTTAATACCATTTTAATTTTCTAAAATAATTAGGAGGGGTTTTTTAGTCCTCGTCCCGGAAGATCAGATATCTTTCTTTATATAGACACTTAATTATCATAGGCTTTATACCAATGATATGGTTGAATTTCCTTTAATGTTTTATATTCAATTCTACCATGTGGATTAGTTACAGCCGCCTTTACATCTTCTCCCCAGTAGAAAAGTCGTTCTTGACATACGCCACAAGGAGTTAAAATTGTAAATTCGGCATTTTCATCTTCTCTTACAACACAAATTGTATGTGTAATCTTAGTATTAAGTTTATGTGCTTCAAGGATACCACCGGTTTCTATACATAATTCTGTTGAGGCATTAATAATATCTGGTGAAACACTGGTTAGAATTTGCCCGTTTTCAGTAACCATCGCAGCAGCACCTCCCCATCCAGAAGGGTACCTTTTTTCTATCAATTCAATTGCTGATTGGTAAAGTTTTTGTTCTATGTTCATATTTACCTCCTTTTTTCCATTGAAAATACACTTAAATGCGTATTAATTTTCTTAATTTACCAATACTCTAGGTACGTTCTTTGGATACATATGTATATTTATTTCTTCAGGTTGAAGCTCGAGGACAGTTCATCCGCTTTCTTTAAAAAGAATGAATCAACCGTCCCTATGCTTCTACAATACTTTTGATAAAAAGCTTTTAGTTCTTTCGTTTTGTGGATTGTCAAACAGTTCATCTGGTGTACCTTGTTCTACTATAAAGCCTTCATCCATAAAGATAACTCGATCAGCGACTTCTTTGGCGAAGCCCATTTCATGTGTCACGATTGTCATTGTCATTCCTTCTTCAGCCAAATTTTTCATGACCTGTAGTACTTCGCCGACCATTTCTGGATCCAGGGCAGAGGTAGGCTCGTCAAACAACATAATGTGTGGTTCCATGGCTAAAGCACGAGCCATGGCTACCCGTTGTTTTTGTCCGCCAGATAATTTGTCCGGATATACATCTGCCTTGTCTACTAATCCAACTTTCTCAAGCAGCTGTGTTCCTAATTCTTTTGCTTCTGATTGTGATTTGCCTTTTAATCGTTTAGGTCCCATTGTAACGTTTTCCATTACTGTCTTGTGAGGAAACAGATTAAATTGTTGGAACACCATTCCCAGTCTTTGGCGCAATTCATTAATATTAGTTTTTGGAGCGGTGAGATTATCTCCTTCAATCAAAATTTCTCCACCAGTTGGTTCTTCTAATAGATTCATACAACGTAAAAGTGTACTTTTTCCCGAACCTGAGGGGCCAATGACACAGACCACTTCTTGTGTGTTAACATCCATATTTATATCTTTTAGTACTTCTAATTTACCAAATGATTTTTTAAGATTATTTACTTCGATCATCTTCATGCTACATCTAATCTCCTTTCAAGCCAACGTGAGAATAGGGTTAATGAATAAATAATAATAAAATAAAGAACACCAACAGCAAATAATATTTCAAAAGCACGGAAATTAGCTGCATAGATAGATTGGCCAGCTAATGTAAGCTCAGCTAATCCTATTGCGGAAAGAAGTGAGGTATCTTTAATGCTTACAATAAATTGGTTGACGAATGCGGGAATCATACGACGTATCGCTTGAGGTAATATAATTAAACGCATAGTTTGAGCATATGAAAAACCAATTGTTCTTCCGGCTTCCATTTGTCCTTTATCGATAGAGTTTATTCCAGCACGGAAAATTTCTACTAAATAGGCTGCAGCATTGACCGTAATCGCAATCACACCTGCAGAAAACGCTGTTAGGCTAATATCAATCACACTAGGTAAACCGAAATAAATAAATAATATTTGAACGAGCAACGGTGTTCCTCGAATGATATCAACAAAAGCAGTTGAAATCATCCGCAAGATTTTACTCTTTGTTATACTAAATACACCGAGTACCAGTCCGATAACCATTGCGAGTATAAGTGATATGACAGTTATTTCTATTGTCATTCCCATTCCTTTTAATAAGGTGGGTAATCCTTCAAGAATAATATTTATAGTCTCCATCATGCTTGTCATTCCTCTTTCCTTTAGAAAAGGTGTGACAAACTGCGTCACACCTTGTTAATTGATCAGATTTTAATACAGATTACTCCTCTGAAAAATATTTGTTATATATCTCGTCAAACTCACCGCTATCTTTTAGCTCCCCGAGTCCGGTATTAAGTTTTTCCACTAGTCCTTCACTGCCTTTAGAAATAGCAATTCCATAGTCTTCGCTTGGATACATATCACCAACAATTCGAAGTTGAGAATCTTCGCCATCCTGGTTAATCTTATAGGCAACACTAGGATAATCATTGATGACAACATCTGCATTACCATTTTCTAACTCCATATACATGGTAGCATCATCCTGTAGTTTGGTGACCTCGCCATTGTATTTTTCAGCAAGTTCATTGGCTAGTTTCAAACTGGATGTTCCTTGTTTGGCAACAATTGTTTTTCCTTCCAGGTCTGCTTCTCCTTCAATAGCACTATCTTTTAATGCGATTAAGGATAGACCAGATTCGAAATATGGATCTGAGAAGTTGACTACTTCTAAACGATCCTCTCTTATTCCAATTGCTGATACAGCTGCATCCACTTGATTAGCTTGAAGTGCTGGGATAATACCATCAAATTTCATGATTTTCCAATTCACGGTTAAGTCTGCTTTCTCAGCAACTGCTTCCACCAATTCCACATCGAAACCAGTTAGTTCTTCATCTACTTTATATTCAAATGGTGGATAGTCCTGCACTGCTGCAACTGTGATTTCTTCTTTTGTTTCACCCGAAGTTTCATCTGTTCCACATCCTGCTAATGCAAATGCAATGATACCAACCAAAGCAAACATTACAAACCTATTAAAAAATGTGTCTTTCTTTTGTTGTTTATTCATTAAGAATAAGCCCCCTGCAAAATTTTATTTATTTTAAAAACGACAATTTCTATTATATCGATATCCTTAATCATACCCAAATTAGATTAATGCTGGTTTATGATGATATATCGATATATTTTCAGTTTATTCCCATTAATGTAGTGGATTTTGTAGAAATGCTTTTAAAGAGTTAGATATACTATCATATCCTCTAAGATTGGTATTTGTAGAGTTTAAGAGAAAGTAGTAGAAGCAGGTCTCCATGTTCGGTTTATTCCCTCCCAGCTTATAGCATCATCTAGCAAAACCTGTTCCCTAGATGTTATAGAATTACTAATAAATTCTGAGGCAAATATTAATGCAAAAGATGAAGAGGGGAAAGCAGCTCTATTTCATGCAGTAGATAGCGCCTGAAAAGATATCCTTTCAGCACCTGCACTTGGTAACTCACATTATTTTTCTGAAAGCAATCTTATAATTTAATATTTTCGAACACATCATACTTGTATTTTTTACCAAAACGTATTATAATATATTTGTGAAGTGTTTCACAATCTTTTTTTCTATAAGAAAGGAGCAATAAAATGAAGAATTTTATAGGTATAATAGGAACAAACTCAGATAATTCCACTAATCGTCTTTTGCTACAATTTATTCAAAAACATTTTGCAGATAAAGCTAACATTGAAATTTGCGAAATAAAAAACTTACCTGCTTTTAATAAACCGGAAGACAAGAAAGCACCTTATGAAGTACAAAAACTTGCGGATAAAATTAGGAAAGCAGATGGAGTGATCATCAGTTCTCCGGAATATAACCATTCCGTACCAGCGATATTAAAAAGTACGTTAGAATGGTTGTCCTATACAAATCAGGCATTAATTGATAAACCGGTAATGCTCACCGGGGCTTCATATGGAAGATTAGGTTCTTCCCGTGCACAAACACATTTGCGTCAAATACTTGATGCACCTGAATTGAAAGCACGCATTATGCCCAGTTCAGAATTTTTAATAGGTTATTCTTTACAAGCCTTTGATGATAATGGTAATTTAACGGATCAATATAAAATAGAAGAACTCGAGCAAATTTTTAATGACTTTATAAAATTTGTAGATATCACAAATCAATTAGTCAACACGAATGATTCTCATAAGAAAAAAGCAACAAACTTCTCATGGGAGGAAAATTAAATAACATAACCAGGAGGTATATAGATGAAAATCGTTGGAATAGTTGGATCAAATGCTGATTTTTCATATAATCGTATATTGTTAAATTTTATCGCAAAAAATTTCAAGAAATTAATTGATGTTGAAGTTCTGGATATTAAAGATGTTCCAATGTTTAATCAATCTGATGATCAAACGAATAGTGAAGCGATTCAATATTTAAATAAAAAAATTGTTGAAGCAGATGGTGTCATTATTGCCACGCCGGAATATAACCATTCTATTCCCTCAGCATTACAAAGTGTCTTAGAATGGCTATCGTTTAAAATACATCCTCTCGATGGAAAACCGGTCATGATTGTGGGAGCTTCTTATGATGTCCAAGGATCTTCACGGTCCCAATTACATTTACGACAAATATTAGATGCACCTGGTGTGAATGCTGTTGTTATGCCGGGAAATGAGTTTCTATTAGGTGAAGTGCATAAAGCATTTGATGAAAATGAAAATCTAAAAGATACACAAACAACCCAATTTCTAGAAGGTTGTATTAAGAAATTTATTCGCTTTATAAATGTTGTAAATATCGTGGAATCACCTGAAGGTATGAAAGATGTATCAAGTACAGAGGATTTAAATGCTACTGGAACAATTGATACAACGATTGAAGGTATCGATATGAAAGCCGATGACTGGGTTGAACAAGCAGCTAAAGCAACTGGAGCTGTTGAAGGCGATGCTTACGTTAAATTAAATCGCGGTGTTCTAACCGTTAATCAAATAAATCATTTCTTAAATTCAATGCCTGCTGAATTGACTTATGCTGATAGCAATAATCAATTCTTGTACTATAACTATAAGCTTGAGGAAGATGAGATGTTAGCATCACGTAATCCGGCACAAGTAGGTAGTCCATTAGCAGATTGTCACCCGGAAAGGGCATTTAGTAGTGTTGCTTGGGTCATCCAACAATTACGTAATGGTAAAGAAGATGTCGTACGAACTAAGGTGCCTACACATGGACCAGATAAGTTTGTTGTTCATAACTATCAGGCAATACGCGACGCGGATGGTAATTATCTTGGAATCAATGAATATGTACAAGATATTCAACCAATTATCGATTGGTATTTAGAACAAACAGGACAACTGTTAACGGGTGGCGGCGTTGACGCAGCATCAGGAGCAACTACTAAAGTAGATACAGTATCTTCAGCGACTGTTAAAGGGTAATAGTTAAAAAAGAGGTCACTATGGCCTCTTTTTTCGAATTTAGTTCAAACCGTTTATTTCTATTTGTTTTGTAAGAAATAATACATTATTAAGCAGCAGAAAGATTCTTCTTTAAAATCGGAGATGTTTTCTAACAGTTATCAGTTCGTTTATTCAAAGTATCATAATACAAAAGGGTGAAAATATGGCAATGCAAACTCGTGAAATACATATGATGGGAACGATTATCCAATTATCGGTTCAACAAACTCACGCAAATTTTGTTTTGGATGAAGTTATTATTCGATTGAAAGAATATGAGAAACGTTTTAGTGCTAATGATTCTAATTCAGAATTAATGGAAGTTAACAAAAATGCAGGGATTATGCCGGTAAAAGTAAATCCAGGTTTGTACAAATTAATCAAAATCGGAAAGAAACATAGCACTCAGGCGGGTAGTTCTTTAAACATTGCAATTGGTCCCCTTGTTCAAGCTTGGCGTATCGGATTTCAAGATGCTAATGTTCCCTCACAAAAGGCCATTCAATCTTTGCTTAGCAGAACAAATGCCAGTGACATCATTCTTGATGACCAGGATCAAACAGTTTTTTTGAAACACACCGCTATGTTTATTGATTTAGGCGCGTTAGCAAAAGGATTTATTGCTGATCTTATTATTCATGATTTGCAATCTATGAATGTCCCGGCAGCTTTAATTAATTTAGGTGGAAATGTAATGACATATGGAATTTCTCCAAAACACGAGGATGGTTATTGGCGAATAGGAATTCAACACCCTTTCCTTCAACAAGGAAATTATATCGCAGTTTTAAGAGCATTAAATCAATCCGTTGTTACCTCTGGAATTTATGAAAGAAGTTTTACTATGAATAACCAAACATACCATCATATTTTGGACCCCAATACTGGATATCCGGTTAAAACAGAAATTGCTGGCTTAACCGTTGTATCAAAAGAATCAGTCGATGGAGAAATATGGACAGGTCGTTTATTCGGAAAGTCACCTCGCCAAATCATTAACACTTTAGATCAATTAAAAGATGTAGCAGGAATTGTAGTTACGAAGGATGGTGAGCTTTGTTATTCAGAATCTCTTAATCCATATATAAGTGAAGCAATTTCTTAATTCTTAGTCTTTGTGGAAAAAGGCGCAAAGTACGAAAATTGTCTCTTTTGTCCAAACCAAAAGTTAATTCATTAATTATTTTGTTTAACCATATTGTCCATATTACTGACCATTATCAGATTTTGGTTTGGCTTGAGAGAAAATTAGTTTACTTTATTTCAAAGCCACATAAATGGTAGTTTAATTGTATTTGTCAAAGCAGACTTTTCGGATGATAAAAATAAACGGCATTTGCAATATCTTTTGGTTTGCCAATGCGACCAAGAGGATACATATTTTTATCAAGGTCCTCTGCTGTAATAGTAGCAACTTCTGCGGTTGTTTACTCATAAGGAATTTTTCAAAAAACTGTTTCTACTTATGATACGGTTCCCCCCGATTAATCCGAAACCCCCGATAAACCTGTTCCAACAATATCAATCGCATAACCTGGTGCGGAAAAGTCATCTTCGAAAAGGACAATGCCAAATCACTGCGCCTCTCTACTTCTTCACTAATCCCAAGTGATCCGCCAATAACAAATGTAACCTTGCCTTTGCCATAGGTTGCGAGCTCGTCCAGCTTTGCAGCCAGCTGTTCGGAGCTGAGCATCTTACCATTGATTTCTAGTGTGATGACATATGTATCCTGATTAATATGGGAAAGGATCCGCTCGCCTTCTTTTTGTTTAACCTGCTGCATTTGTGCATCGCTCAGATTTTCTGGAGCCTTTTCATCTGCTACTTCGATCACTTCAACCTTTGCATAGGCACTCAGGCGTTTTAAATATTCCTGAATGCCCTGCTTTAGATATTTTTCTTTTAGTTTTCCTACTGTTATCAGACTAATCTTCATTGTATTCATCCTTTTCTATTGCTCTTTTGCTTTGCCTGCTAATTGTCTGGTCAGAAAACTAACAAGGTATAATGCGCTGGTTAGCCCGAAGAACTTAAAAATACCTGGCGTAAGTGCCATATATGCGCTTATCGGAGCTGACCAGAGAAAAGCGATTAACAGGAAATATTTCCTGTTCGTAATTGCTGCCCCGATCGCTAGACAGGCGGGCAAGAAAAGTGTAATAAGTGTGTTCAGAAAAGGTTCCAACTCGAATGTCCCGTTATACGGATTGAAAAAAACGAGAATGAACCATAGAAAGATACTGGAGATACCAGCTACTATACCCAACCATCTGGAAATTCTCAGCATTTGATCATCTCCCTAGATTTTACAATATACAACTAGATCTATTATGTCTTCCATATAGAAAAGCTGCCTTTTCATCAAAATTTTATTATTATCAAAAACATGATATATGTCACGATATCAAAGTATGTGAGCGCAACCAAATACCCAAATATATTCAACTATATTAAGTCTTATGGTTTATATTGTTTAAAAAATGGTTATATATTATTAAAAGATATAGAATAGGGTGAATAGCTTACTTGACAACAGGAACTTCTTTAGAGATCCAGATTGAGCAGCTGAGAAAGAAAATGTATCATGCATACGAGAATAACGAAAGCTATGACCATATCATTAAGATTTCTCAGAAACTAGATGATTTACTTAACAAACTGGACAATCTCAAAAAAACACATAAACTTAACGAGAAATCAGGCGGCCGTCTTTATAGATAGCCTCCTATTTCTTTTTATTAAAATTCATGCTCAGCAAGTATTGTCACAAGCTTATCTTCAATTTTCCTTATTTCCTTCGTATCTCCTAGATAATTATTAATTAAAATTGAAAAGATCAATTCTTTCCCATCTATTGAAGTTACATAACCTGATAATCCTGAAACACCTGTAATAGAACCTGTTTTTGCGATAACATTCCCTTTTGTAGGCTCCTCCATCATCCGGTTGCGTAAGGTGCCACCAATAAGCCGCTCCTCTTCCCCTGCAACTGGCAGGGAATTTGTAAATACATTAAACCATTCAGCTTTTTTAATATCGTAAAGTAAATGGGTCCATTCATTTGCCGGTACCATATTTTTATGGGACATTCCGGAACCATCACGAATCATCATCGTGTCTGTATTCATACCTAAATCCGCCGCAATCTGTTCCATAACCTCAAGTCCCTTTTCCCAGCTGCCTTCTCCATTGAAAATTTTACCCATTTCCTTCACGAGTACTTCTGCATGTCCATTATTGCTTAGCTTCATAAATGGGATAAACAGCTCTTCCAGTGCGATGGATTTCCTGGAGGTTAACAGTGTTGAACTTTCTGGGGTTACTCCATTTGTTACTTCTGGAAGGCCGGCAAAGCTGATGCCTTTATCTTCCATTGATTTTTTAAATACATTGACAGCATATCCTGCCGGCTCCCATACAGCGACCCACGATTTGGATGAAGCAGCATTTACCGGTACTTTACCTTTGATGATGATATTATTTGTTCCATGCTCCCGTTCAATCGTTATGTCTTTATTTTCTTTTCCATTCACAATTTTTGTTTCGTTAATAATCGTCACATAATCCGTCTCAGGTGTCAGTGTTACCTCTGCCTGGCCGCCAATATCCTCTGTCGGATTTACCTCCACAATCACGGTTCCCGCATCATAATCTCCATTGGGGGATAAGGTTAATGCAGACACTTGAGCCCCCGTATAGTTCGATTCATCCGACCAATTTAAATCCTGGGACAAGCGTACATCATCATACCAGCTATCATCTGCTATAACGTTTCCCGTAATTCGTTGAATCCCTTTATTTTGCAAATCAACAGCAAATTGATCCAGGTTCTTTTTCATTAATGTCGGATCGCCTTTCCCTTTTAAGTACAAATTGCCGTGGAGCACATTTCCCCGTATCTCTCCGTCTGTCCATACCTCTGTGGCAAAACGGTATTCCGGCCCAAGCGTTGCCAGTGCAGAGACTGCTGTTAAAAGCTTCATATTGGAAGCAGGATGTAGGCGAATATCTCCGTTTTTAGAATAAAGCTCTTCTCCCGAATCAGCGCTTCGGATGCTGATACCTGTGACTGTTCCATCAAGCAGCTCTTTATCAAGAACGCGATCGAATTTATCATCTAACGAGACATACCCATCTTCCTTTTCGTCGGATGCAGTGATAAATAAAGGTTCCTCTTCTTCATCTGGAATAAACAAAAAGAATGCTGCCGCAAGCAACAAAAGGATAGCTGAAAGCTTGATATACCGTTTTGAACTCATTCAATCATCACATCCTTTGATTTTCCTGTGGTTCCTTTAATTATACATGATTATGGGTGCTGGGTAAGGCTTATGAACTTATTTTTAAAAAAAGGTTCGTGTTTTAGGCTTTTGACATGTGGGAACAGGAATTATGTAGACTTGAGGGTTAGGAAAATAGGACAAACCTTAATAAAGGAGTGTTTCTCAATGAACCAAGTATTATTCATACAGACAGGCATGGGCGTGGACGTACATGGCCAGGATGTCACAAAGGCAGCGATCCGCGCTGTAGAGAATGCCATCTGGTATAACTCGATGCCTGGCATTGAAAAAAGCCTTCCCGATCAACGCCTTGAAAATATGAAGGTAAATGTACGGGTTGCCGTACCACTTGATCGTGACAAGCTGGATACGGAAAAACTGAAGGAAGCCATTCCCTATGGTACTGTAACTGTTGAAGTGACGGATGGAGGAATGGCCACAAGCAGTGGGATTATTTTAAAGGATAAAGATGATGAGAATGATTTAATGTATATCGTCAATGCCGCGGTGGAAGTTGGGTATTGATAAGAGATGTTTTCTGTTAGGGTGATACAGCATCTGCTGTTTCATCCTTTTTTTGTGTAGATTTATACGGATGGGCGCAAAAATACTGTAGTGCACATTCGTTTGGCTGAAAGTTCACAAATAAAATTACAATGTTCATAATTCAATGTAAATTATATGATATGATTATTTTACTATCCGAATAAAAAAGGGGGCGGTATTATGTTTTCACGTGAAATAGATGAAGTGCTGGAATTACGGCAGCTGCATATATCAGATGCGGAAGAGTTGTTTCAAATAACAGATGGCTCCAGGGAATATTTGCGTGAGTGGCTCCCCTGGGTAGACACGACAACCACGGTTGAAGATTCCAGGGGATTTATCGAGCATTCACAACGTTCTTTTGAAGCAAAAAAGGGAATTACCTGTGGTGTATTTTATAAAAGGAAGCTTGTTGGTACAGCAGGCTTTAATAGCTTTGACTGGGCAAATAAAATAGGCTATATCGGCTATTGGCTTTCCGAGGATTATCAGGGTCTTGGTATTATGACAAAGGTATCAGCAGCACTAACAGATTATGCTTTTAGTGAGCTTAGCCTGAATAAAGTCGATATTCGGGCCGCTTATGAAAATAAGAAAAGCCGTGCGATCCCTGAAAGACTTGGCTTCACAGAAGAAGGCAAGATTCGTCAGGCAGAGTGGTTGTATGACCATTATGTTGATCATATCGTGTACGGGATGCTAGTGAGAGAATGGATTACCCATTAAGAAGGGTGTACATACATGAATTTGGTTCTAATTAATGATACAGACCAGGATTTGTCTGGCGGAAGGCCTGCGATGTTTGGGATTTGCGCAATACGCTGCTGAAACGGGAATTCAAGGAAGAGCTTGCTGTTGAAATTGATGCTGGCAGATTGCTCTGGAAAGTTGAAAACTTTTTCACGAAATCGGATTGAATTTTATCCGGAATTTTTGCAAGTTGGGTTGAAGTGTTTTCCTACATATATGGAGCATTTAATAACGAGGGATTAGATGTTATGAAATGCGGGTTGGCATGCATCTTCAAACGAGAGGAGGTGGTGCTCTTGACAGTATTCGAAGCATTGATGGTCGCTTTAACTTTCGGGTTATTAATTGTAGCCATGCTGTTATTTGATCAAAAAAATAAGCCCCTTTTGAGTTGGTAGCTCACGGGCTTATTTTTAACCTAACTGCCGATCCCTCTTGCAGGGAACCATGCTATTGTACTTAGATCGTCAGCGCTATAACGTTGGCGGTCTTTTTATTATTATATACTGTTAATCTTATTATACCATAGTTTTTAATAATTAAAACTTATTTCTCCTTCATACATCCACTCATAACTGTACTCAAAGCACAATAATATGTAAAATATTAGTTAACTTACAAAAAGAAATAGACTGTGAAGCTATTTTAACGGGAGGGGGATCATCATGACAACCATTTGTTTAATTCGGCATGGGGAAACAGACTGGAATGCTGCCGGCAGACTCCAGGGAAAGACAGATATTCCCCTAAACACTACAGGAATGAAGCAGGCTGAGGCATGCAGTACTTACCTGACATCTTCAAGCTATGATGTATTAATTACAAGTCCATTGAAACGGGCAAGGCAAACAGCGGAAATTATCAATAATCTGCTGCATCTTCCTTTTGTTGTAATGGAGGATTTTGCTGAAAGGTATTTTGGAGATGGGGAAGGAATGACATACGACGAAAGACGAATGGCATTTCCAGATAAAAACTATCCGAAACAGGAGGAGACGGAAGACTTTCTCAATCGAATTATGACAGGACTTAAGAAAATCAACCAATCCTATCCTGATCAAAAAGTATTGCTGGTCGCTCACGGTGCAGTCATCAAAGCAATTTTGGCAGCTTTTTCTGAAGATGATACGCTCATTCCACAAAACAGGCTGATGAATGGATGTATCAGTAATATTCATTTTGAAAATGAGAAATGGAACGTAAAAGATTTTAACAGGACAGAGCATTTGAATAAACTATTCTAAATGGACGTTAAATGGACCACACATTTGCTATATGTGTGGTCTGATTAGAAAGGAAACATTTTTATTTAAAACCCATCCACTTTCTTTCTTACCTTTTTCCTCAGTTTAAAACTAATTCGATTAGTATACTCCTCATTTTTAGCAAGAAGTTTCAACCCATCTATTGCGGTTGAAGTACGAACTAAAATGTATATACCAACTGCAATTAAAATCACAAAAATCGGATAATAAGGCACTAGAAACTCTGAAGAAGTAATGTACTTTCTATCTAATCCAAATCCCAGGAGACCTGCAACAAATAAACAAATTCCAATAATCAGTACAGCTCCATATCTTTTTTTCATAACTTCATATCTCACCGTCAACTCTTTAAGGTAATTTTCATCAAACAGCAAAGGTTCTTGTTTCAGTATTTTATATTGATCTTCTTCTAAAAATCCTGCTGAAACAGATACCCCAAATCCAATTGTAGCAATAATAATAGTTGGAAGTAGATACATTACTGGATCCTGTTTAAAAAAGAAATAAGGCACAATGGATAAAGCAATAAGGAAAAGTCCTAAAGCAACATATTTAGCAACTTTATGTTGATTCAGTAAATACCCATCTCCCATCTCTTTACTTACATAATACCCTTCTTCACTATCATTGCTCAGTCGAACGGTATCTTTTAGTAAATAATCCATTGATATCTCAAAAATGTTTCCAATCATTAATAATTTTTCCGTTTCAGGATACCCCTGGCCATTTTCCCATTTACTGATTGCCTGTCTTGTCGTATTTAACTTCTCAGCCAATGCCTCCTGGGAAAGTCCTTTTTCTTTTCTAATTTTAAAAAGTTTTTCTCCAAATGTCATATAAATGAACTCCTCTCTTTTGATACTTTAATTGTATTAAATCAATGTTGTGAGTTCTATCACCTGACAAATGCACTTTGTCAACTTACGGTTGCAACCATGTTATATCGTTAGTCTCGCTTAAAACAACATCGTTCTAAACACAGAAAAAGATTGCTCCTATTGAACAATCTCCCGCCTCTATAATTCAAATTCCCAGTCTTCTTTCATCTTTAAATAAAGAACAAGCAACATGTTTTCCAGCTCTCGCACTGTCTTCGTCCCTAGCTCCAAACCAACTTTCGGCAGAAGGATTGCTGCCATTTCTCTTGTAAGCAGATTTCTTGGTATTTCCCGCATTTCCATAAACTTATAGCTGTATGTTTTCAGTAAATTGAACTCTTTTGTACCAAGTGAGTTCATTGCCAGAATCCCGATTGAAATACTTTCTTTATTCAGTCCACGCGCTTCTATTTCTTTTTCCAGTGGCGTTTTCTTCTTCCGCTTCGCTTTCCGCTCATGGACAACGATTGTTCCAGCTGCCATATCGCCGAGCCTTTTATGTTTGGAATGAAGAAATACCAGAATGATCCCGAGAAAATAACTGGTTGGGAGCATATCAACAATGCGTAATAGATTACGAATAATTGCAGACAGCAAAGTTATACTATGGCCATTTTCCTGAATAACGCGAATTCCGATGATATTTTTACCAATCGTCTTTCCATTAAAAAAGTATTCCCCAACGAAAAAGTAACCCCAGTTCAGTGCAAACAGAACAATAACCACAATAGCTATCATCCAGCCATATTCCATCATCTGCCACATATTTGCACTCGTCGTAAAAATGAGCAATAAAACAAGTGCAATTTGTGTGAGGGTCAGGATTACCTGATCGATAATCATTGCCGCTGCTCTGGATCCAAGGCCGGCAAGTCTGAACTGAAGCGAAACAAATTCCGGTGTTTTTATATGTATGTGTTCCTGTGTCATGCCCCTTCTCCCCTAACTTTCACGCATTCTTCTCTTTTCCAGTAAAATTCTACCACATATAATATACAGAAGTAAGCCGATAACCGTCACAAATGCCACCACATATTTCATTTCCAGGGAAAGTGAGGATGGCGTAATAAAGCCTTCAATAATCCCTGCAATGATGAACAAAGGTATCGTTCCAAGGAAGAGCTGTATAGACCGTTTCGCATTTTCCTTCAATTGATAGCCCCTGGAATATCGTCCTGGAACAAATAGTTTGTATCCCATTAAAAGCCCTGCACCACCTGCGATAAATATCGCTGTCAGCTCAATCATGCCATGTGGTACAATGTATGCCCAGAATTCATAGGACATACCCGCATGCCAGTAAACTGCAGCCAGTGCACCAACAATCAAGCCATTATATGCGAGTACAAATACGGTTAATAATCCAAACGTGATGCCACTGGCAAATGCCAATATGGCTACCTGTATGTTATTGGTCATTATTTCGGCTGACATCAAGGACGAATCAATGGCGTCATGGCCTTCTCCAAGCTGGTCGGGGTTTATACCTGCTGCCATATCGCTTGGCATGATGGAATAGAAATGGAGTGGGTCATCTACGACAGATAGGAAGGCCACGAGCCCACCGAACAGAAATAGCAACATGGCAATGACGATAAACTTCCATTGTTCCAGCAGTAGTCCGATAAATTTTGTACTGAAAAAATAACGGACTTGCTGGGGGCTGGAAACCTGATCTTTATATAATAGATTATGTGATTTGGAAACAAGCCCGTTTAAATAACCTGTAACCTCTTCATCGGGATAATAGGTTTGACTATAGGATAAATGCTGTGCAGTCTTTTGATAAAGCCGATGGAATTTGGAAATGTCACTACCTGTTACCCGTCTTCCTTTTTTCTGAAGATGACTTGTATATTCCTCCAGCCGCTTCCAATCTTCCCGGTGCCGCTTAACAAACTGCCTGATGTTCATCTATTCACCAACTTCCTCATCAAGTGCTTTACAGTAATCCCTGATTCATCCAATGGATTACCTGAGATACCGCCTCTGTTGCTAACTTTTCTTTCTTTGCCTCGATCATAACAAGGCCCTGTGCTTCCCATTTTGCCTTCTCTAATCTTTTCACCTGCATCTGCTGCTGGGCAATTGACTTTCTCATGCCTTGCTTAACGGTTGCAGGATATTGCTTTGTCTCTCTTGCCAGTGCTTCGTCTTCAATGCCGATCATAAGAAACAAATGCTTTTGCCTTAGTCGTTTTATATAGTGTAAAGTGCTCTCTTCATGTAAAAATGTGTGGATATCACTAAACAGCAATATCAGACTTCTCTTTTTCTGAACGGTCTGCAAATAGCTCATCACACCAGCATAATTGGACTCCCTTGCATCTGCCTGCAGATGGTAAATGGACTGAAGGATTTTCTGCAGCTGATCCATTCCTTTAGCAGGTGGTACAAATACTTTAATATCATTGGAAAATGCCAATACACCCACATAATCACCATTTTTAAGTGCTGCCGTGACAACAGTTATCGAGGCTTCCAATGTTTTTTCCAGACGATTTCCCTTTTTCAGTTCTGCCCCCATCATTCTTCCACAATCAATTAAAATGGTTATATATTTTCCATGTTCTGGTTCATATTCATTTGTCATGACTTCCTGCAGCTTTGCCGTTTGCCGCCAGTTAATTTTTCGGGGATCGTCCCCAACCACATAATTTCTGATTCGTGAAAATTCTCCTGTGCCACTTTGATACTTGCGGATTTTTGCACCTTCGTACAGTAAAAATGCCTGAGCATTTTCCAGATAGCGCCTTGTTTCTGATAAATCAGGGATGACCTTTACCGTATCGGCTTGCCTCACAGCCATCTGCTTCTCCCATAGTCCAAACCTGCTTGCGTAACGGATATATAGCTTCTGCAGTTCATACTTCCCTCTGACTGTTGCTGTTGTTTCATAGTTTAAGCGGCTAACCGAATTTGCTTTAGCGAATCCCATGATCGGGAAATTCTGGTGAAAAGACTGTGGCAAATCATCAATGATTCTAAATGTGATTGGATATGCAGATGTATTGCTGAATTCAATCTCAGTCTGATAACCAAGCCCCCGTTCCATTTCATCCGCTACATGCCGTATCGTTTTTATCTGGCTTCGTTTCGGCAAAAATAACAGGTCGAATAGGGACGCTAGGATAAATAAAACATTTACTGAAATCAGAAACACCCAGGAAATATCCGCCAGAGACAATAGTAATAATGCTACTGATAATAGCAAATAAATAATTAAAAGCCTTCTTGCAGGCAATATACCCTTATCTTGGAACAGGAACCGCGCCCACAAGCTCTTCGATGATCTGGTCAAGGCCCACTCCCTCCAATTCCATTTGTGGAGAAATTTGAATACGGTGCCGTAACGCCGGCTTAGCCACGATTTTTATATCATCCGGTGTAACGTAATCCCTGTCGGATAAATATGCCCAGGCCTTTGCTGCTTTGGCAATTGAGATGGCAGCTCTTGTACTTGCCCCAAATCGGATCGACTCCGTTTCCCTTGTTTTTCTTACCATCTGCATAATATAACTTAAAACATCATCACTGATCGTAACGGCTTCCATTTCTCTTTGTATCGCCTGAAATGACGCAATATCGAGAATCGCATCAATGGATTCATCCAGATAACGGCGATCCAGTACCTGTTTCAAAACATTCATCTCTTCCTCAAGCTCAGGGAAGTCAATCGTTAATTTAAATAAAAAACGATCCTGCTGGGCTTCCGGAAGTGGATAAGTACCTTCAAATTCGATTGGGTTCTGTGTTGCCACAACGAAAAAAACCTCTGGAAGCGGATAAGTCTCCCCCTGAATCGTAACCTGTCCTTCTTCCATCGCCTCAAGCAAGGCTGCCTGCGTCTTAGCAGGAGTCCGGTTAATTTCATCAGCTAAAATGATATTGGCAAAGATCGGCCCTTTCAATGTTTGAAAGCTATTTTCCTTCATATTAAAAATTGTACTTCCTGTAATATCAGATGGCAGTAGATCCGGTGTAAACTGAATCCGCCTGAATTCACCACCAATTAAATTCGACAATGTCCGTACCATTTGTGTTTTTCCGGTTCCTGGAACTCCTTCAAGTAATACGTGTCCACCTGATAGAATGGCTGATAATAACAATCTCAGATTCGTTGTCTGGCCAAGAATCCGTTCTTCATATGCATTGATTAAAGTTTTGAGCTGACTATTCATTCCTCTTCCACCTCTCGCCTCAGCTGGTCCATTTTCCCGGACCAGGCCAAATATTCCTGTTTATTGACAGATTCCTTGTTTAATAGACTTTCCAGACCCTGTGTGAATGCCCGAGCCTCTTCTCCTGATAGTTGACTCCCTCTTTTGGTAATCAGTTCAGTGCATTCCTGCCAGGTTCTACGATACGGGATACCCCATTTTTCCTGCAGTAGTAATTTTAAATAATTTGCCTGTAGCTTCAGGGAATCCTGATAGCGCCGGCCCCGCTGATACCATGCCGCAAGTGCTGTGGTCTGTTCATTGCTGAAACGGACAGTTGCCTCTCTTGGAACACGAATGGGTCCAAATCGTTTTCCCTGATACCACAACCATAGCAATGTCAGCACAATTAACTGCAATGCGAAGACAAGCAGCCATTTCGGATACAGAGCAACTGTTGAAGGCTTATTACCAGAACCATGAATATATTCATCAACCAGTAAACTGCTGTATTGTCCTTCCGACTGCAGAAGCCCAGAAATAAGCTCCACATGGTCTTTATCAGTTATGTAATCATTTGTCAGCCAGTTTGGTGAATTCACCACAATCAGACTGCCTTCACCAAAGGTACGCTTTAGTGCAATAACCCCTGCATCATCCTTCAGTAAGACTTCATCCGCTTCTTTTTCTTGGATCCGCACATAGGAATGGACGAATGCTTTGTATTCCTCCCCTTGCTGATCCGTTACAGTTATTGCTTCCTCTATCGTTGCCATCCCGGGATTTGTTGTTACATCAAACATGCCTTCTGGGTTGTTTTTCCAAAGTAAAACTGTATTTCCAGCTTCCATGTAATCCATGTATTCCTCCAACTGCGCTCGCTCCGGTACAAAAAAGGGCTCGATCATGAAAAGGATTTGATTTTTGTCTTCACCAGCTAAAAGCGCCGGGGCATGTTCCCATTTGTTTGCGGCTTTATTTTCATTCTCTAAATAGGTATAAAACGCTTTGGTACCTGTTGGAGCAGAAGACTCGGAAACATAGCCGGGATATTCACTAGGCTGTTTGGAAACAAGGAAATAGCTGATAATAATAAACAGCAGCAGGATGACGCCAAGCCAAGCCCAAGTTTTTCTACCTGTCTGTGATTGTTGCAATCGTCCTCAAGCCCCCTTTTAGATTTCTTTAATTTCCTTTTCATCTGTTTCACCAAGCCATTTTAAGGCTTTCTCCCGGTAGTTCTGATATTCCTTTTGTTCGATTTTACGCTTGCCATAAACGGCCTCATCAAACATACGGGCCAGTTCATAAAAAGCTTCAGCCCTTTGCTTATCCTTTCGTTGCAGTTCCGCAAAATAATCCCAATTTGTTTTCCAGACATGTGCTTGAAGCCACTGTCGTTCATGGAAATAAAGCAGCACCGCCAGAAATTGATGTCTTGTAGCAAGAGAGTAATTTTCTGCTTGCTCTTGTTTTTCTGCCTCTTTCAAATGCCGCTCCACAGACCATTCCATTTCGTTTAATGACTGAAATGGCTGATGCTCCTGAAGTGCTTTTTTCCTTTTGACCGAACGAAGTACCAGAAATATACCGAATATCGCCAGTAAAAAGACTACACCGATCAGAATAATCAGAAGGGTATCAGCAAAACCATTTGATGGTTCGAATCCTGATAACCAATCAGCCAGCAGATCCCTAAACCATGCTTTAATATTGTCCCACCAGATTTCCAGGAAGTTCCGATTATCCTCATAATAAATCTGGTATTCTCTTTGATTTAAAATTTCCTGCAGATCTTCTTTTGCTTTAACTGGATTTTCCATGTTTTATCACCCGATTAGTTATTTTGATAATCATCTATCATTTCCCTGAGATCATCCCCGTCCTGCCTGAGCTTCAGATCAAAATAGATCACAGCATAGGCAACCGCAGTAATCATCGAGGTCAGAATAGCAACTAAATCAACGATGATGATATGAAGCACACTGTTTCCCAGAATTAGCGTAAATACCGCTTCAATAGCTCCCCCAACAATAGTCGTAATCAGGATCACAATTAGAAATAAAAAGAATATTCGCCACGTATGCTTTTTTGTCAGACGCCAGCTTTCTGCAAACCCGGGAAATCCTTCCTCAAATACAATGGTTCCCAGATAAAAACTCCAACGGGTAAACAGCAAAGAAATTGCAAGACCAATTACTAAAAATAAAACGATGCCGAGGATAATGCCAGACAATGGATCACCCATCCCCATAATTACACCGGGAATCGTAATAAAAAGCGCTACAACAATAATTATTCCAATAAGAATCGCTGCAATAATGATACTGCTCCCGAACAATGGCCAAAACCTGGAAAAACCTTTTTTGATTACAGTACCTGCTGTGAATTTTTCATCATTTCTTATCTTTATAATGGCAAATAATACTGCTGCATATCCGATTGGGGTTAAGGCAAGCATTACAAACCCAATCAAATAGTCTGATCCTGCACTGTTGCTCAACGATTCATCATACCCGGAAAGAATTTGCTCAAACCAATTACTCCCACTTCCCATCTGCCTGAAGAAGCTTGTTCCAGAAGCCATCAAAAACAATGCCTCCAGCAGAAAGACCGGTCCCAGAATGATTAAGAATATAAGAAAAAATGTAGAAAAGTGCCGCTTGCAAAGCTGGAAAGTGTGATCCAATATCTCACTAAATCCCTTCGCTCTGCTGAACTGATCTTTCATCCGTATTTCCCCCTCTAAATAAAACAATGGATATAATAGCCATTCTATCATTATTAGGCTGACTTTTTTAGTTTTAGAGTGTTAAAAATAATAAAATTCAGAACCTATGGAGATACTGTTCTATTAAACCCCTTTCCAACAGTCTAATTTGAAAAGACGAATATAAAATACCGGTGACAGGCATGTAAAATAGAAGCTTATGATATGGAAAAAGATTAAACGCTGTTTGCAACATCAAAACATTTGACTTATTGGAACGTTTGTTCCATTAATATAATTAGGCTGATGGGCATGTTACTGAAACAATTATAGGATATTTTTCAAAATCAACAGAAGCGGGTGAATTGATTATCGTAAGTCCTTATATATGCTTATCTATTAATAACGGTTATATATGCTAATAAATTTGAGACTGGAGGGGAGCATATGGGTCCGGAAAACACACTAGAGAATCAGATAGAGCAGCTAAGAAATAAAATGTATAAAGCCTTCGAAGACAAAGGAGATTATGATGACATTATCAAAATTTCCCAAAAGTTAGATGGGTTGCTAAATCAACTGGAATACCTTAACAACCAAAAAAATAAAGTATAGTAAAAAAACACTTTCTTTGGGCTGATATAAAAGAAAGTGTTTTTTACATTTGGAAATTACAAATTAATATGCAATTGGAGTGCAGGTAGGGTTAATTAAGGCTTTCCCTAAATGTAATAGCAATAACCTCATCCGTTTGACTATTAAATTCTATATTTATAAAGACGCCATATTCTTTGCTTTCCTCTTTTAACCATAACTTGAACTTTTCTACCATGGAGTCATCTTTTGTTTCTCTGCCTATGTGCAGGTAATCAATAACCTGAGCATTTGGATACTTTGATTTTGTTTCCTTTACAGCAAGTTGTCCCCACTTGGCGTATGGAGGGATTTCATTCTCTGCACTTACGGTATGGTGGTGTAAGTGGTTTGATGTAATATAACCTGAAGTCAGCAGGAAGGTAATACTAGCAGCCAGGAATAATCGTCTCATTTACATTTCCTCCTTTTAACATAGGATGTGTAAATGGATTTTCTATTATTCAATTGGCAAGCAACAATATATTTAATTAAGACAGAGAAACGAACTGGAATGCATGAAGAAAACACAAAAAAAGCCGAAACAAAAATAAAACTGACCCAACCATCTCTGATCAGGATAAATCTATCCTGTTTGGGATAAACTACCACCAAATATTCTAAAAGGAGGTTCCTATGATTAGAAGATTTGGCTTGTTAGCCGTTGTATGTTTTGTCACAGTAATAATTACGTTTACTACTGTTGCTTTCGCAAAGGATATTCCTCCTCCATTTGCTGATGTTGGTTATAAGTCTGTCGAGGAAGCATTGAATGATTGCGAGTCACACCTAGGTGAAGTTTTAAAACTGCCAGAAAAAAAACCACCATTGCCATTTACACATGAATTAGGTAAATGCTCCGAAAAACTGGATAGTTTTGAACTGAAACTTATCAATGAAGATATACCTGGTAACCATTACAAGATAAACATTCGCCCAAAAGAGCAGGGTATCTCTTTTAAAAAAGAATTAATGGAAACAAAATTCAATTTACACGATGGCACTGAAGCATTATACTTCACAAAAGCTTTGGATAGTTTTAATTTACTCATTTTTGAAAAGGGCAGCTGGCAATATATGCTTAGCTTGGATAAAAGAGCTGCTGACGAAATTTCTCCAGAGACACTGATGGAAATAGCAAATTCTATTCGGTAAAGTTTTATTTGGAATGGAGTTAACAATAGAAATTATTCTCCATTCCTTTTTTATAAAGGCTTTACAACCTTCATCATTTCCCGGGAAATATCGACAAATTATGAGCTGAATTGCAGGGTTATTTTTCTGCCTCTTCATATAGCTCATCAAAATGCTTAACCATTTCAAAATCCAAATCGGTTAATCCCTTCGCCTGCCAGGATGAAATCTTCAGGGTAACCATTTTATAGTCTATCGAAATGAATGGATGATGTTTCTTACCTTCTGCATATTCTGCAATTTGATCTACAAAGTTTACTCCAGCGAGAAAGTTTTTAAAACGGTACTTGCGTTCAATCCACTTTTCATCCAACCGCTTCCAGCCAGGAAGGTTTTCCAATTCTTTAATAATTCCTTCTTCAGTAAGTCGTTCCATTTGATCTCCTCCTTTTTATGTACTATTCCCCTATTAAAGATACAATTTAACTTTTCCCAAAACTCCCAATACATATTCACAGCTTATCCACAGATTTTTGTGCATAAGTATGCGTGTAATGTCATATTAACACTGTGGCTATGTTGCACATACACAAACTTGCCATATTTATCCTTAGAATCATTCGAATTAGTGATTTACCTCATATGTTATGTCCATCCCTTTCAAGTAAGCTTATTTGAAATATTAAGTTTTACAAAAAAAAGGAGGACGACAAATGGATTATATAAAACCTCAAGAAGTTGTGCGTTCTATTGCTGTTGCCGGGGGCAATAAAGCAAAACTGCCGATTAATCATATTTTAATTAAAGGTGCATTATCCGGTGCCTTTTTGGGCTATTCAACAACTTTGGCCTTTACTGCATCGATACAAACCGGACTTGATATAGTTGGCGCAGCAATTTTCCCTGTAGGCTTTGTTCTTATTTTATTATTAAATTTAGAACTTGTAACAGGTTCATTTGCCATGCTGCCAATTGCAAAAATGCGCAAAAAAACAACTGCCCCACTCATTGCCCGCAATTTTACCTGGGCATTTATCGGGAATTTACTTGGTAGTTTATTTTACGCTGCATTGTTCAGTATTTATATTACAAAGTTTGGCCATGTAGAAGATTCGGTAATGATCCAAAAGATTATTACTGTTGCGGAAAGTAAAACATTGGATTACCAAGCTTACGGATCTGATGGAATGATCGTTTTATTTGTCAAAGCATTGTTATGTAATTGGATGGTGACAATGGGTGCTATCATGGCCTTTACCTCCCATGCCACAATTGGAAAAATTGTTGCCATGTGGCTCCCTGTATTTATTTTTTTCGCTCAAGGGTTTGAGCATGCCGTCGTGAATATGTTTGTAATCCCTGCAGCAATGATGATCGGCGCAGATATTAGTTTTGGTGATTGGTGGTTGTGGAACCAGATTCCTGTTACGATTGGCAATTTTATTAGTGGATTCCTGTTTACCGCGTTGGCATTGCATATGGTTACAAAGGAAGATCCAGTAAGCATCAGCAAAGTAAAACAGAAAGCTTCCTGAGCAATTTTTAGTACGATTAATCACTTTTTTATGAATAAAAGAACCCCCTGCTTTTAAAGCAGGGAGTCCCCTAAAAGTCTAGCGCATCTGCACCTTGTGCAAATGAGCAAATATACCATCACGTTTTAACAGTTCCTCATGACTACCATCTTCTTCAATTCCATCTTTTGTAACTACCATAATCCGGTCGGCATTTTTAATTGTTGCCAATCTATGTGCAATTACAAGTGTTGTACGATCCTTCGATAATTCAGCCAATGCTTTTTGAATAATTGTTTCTGTTTCTGTATCGAGTGCTGATGTCGCCTCATCCAGGATCAATATTGGTGGATTTTTTAAAAACATACGAGCTATTGCAATCCGCTGTTTCTGTCCACCGGAGAGCTTCAATCCACGCTCTCCCACTTGCGTTTCATACCCCATTGGTAATTCCTTTATAAACTCTTCCATATGTGCCTGACGTGCTGCATGTTCAATTTCTTCATCAGTAGCATCAAGCTTTCCATATGCAATATTTTCCCGTAGTGTTCCTGTGAAAAGAAATACATCCTGTTGTACAATACCGATTTGCTGACGCAGTGATGCTTTCGTCATATCACGCAGATCTATTCCATCAATCGTTATGCTTCCGCTATTAACATCATAAAACCGCGGTATCAGTGAGCTTATCGTAGTTTTCCCAGCTCCTGATGGTCCGACAAATGCAATCGTTTCTCCCGCATGAATTGAAAAGCTGAGTGAATTCAGTACAGGTCGCTGTGTTTTTTCATACGTAAATGTGACATTGTTAAATGCAATATCCCCTTTTAGGGATTCCACCTTCCTAGCGTCCGAGCGGTCCTGGACGTCCGGTATAACATCCAACAACTCTGTAAATCGTTTGAAGCCCGCCATTCCTTTTGGATACAACTCGAGTAATGCACTTATCTTTTGAATTGGGTTCATTAATACGTTTACCATTAGTACAAAAAAGACGAGCTCTCCCATTTGCATTTGACCTCTGAAAGTAAACCATGTCCCAACAACCAGCACGATCAATGTAATCAAACGCATCATCATGTAAATGTTTGAATGGACGAATGCCATTACTTTATAAGCGCCTATTTTTGCTTTTCGAAAACTGTAGTTATCCTTTGTAAAGCGTTGCATTTCAAATTTTTCATTTGTAAATGATTGAACAACACGGACACCTGACACTGCATCCTCCACTCGTGCATTTACTCCGGCAATATCTTCATACATCTTCTTCCAGGCTTTGTTCATCTTAATATTACTAAAGGCAATCAGGAAAATCAGAATTGGTACAGAGAACAATATGATCAAAGCAAGCTCAAGATTGATTGTAAACATAATGAGAAATGCACCGACAAAGGTCATAATTGCAATGAAAAAATCCTCCGGACCATGGTGTGCAAGCTCACCAATATCAAATAAATCATTCGTTATCCGACTCATAATATGTCCCGTTTTCGTATTATCAAAAAAACGAAAAGACTGGCGCTGTACATGATGAAACAGATCCTGACGCATATCTGTTTCAATGTTTACACCAAGTTTATGGCCGAGATATGTAACGATATACTGCAGGACTGTACTCACCAAATAAATCAGCAATAGTAAAATACTTACGGTCACAATTAGATTCCAGTTATCCCCTGGCAGTAGTGAATCGATAAACCATTGTACTGCTACAGGAAACGCAAGCTCAAGCAATGCAACAATTACTGCCGCGGTAAAATCAATAATAAATAAACGCCGATGTGGCTTGTAATAGGAAAAAAAACGACGTATCACGAGGTGCACTTCCTTTTCTTTATCTAGCTCAGGCTCTTATAGATCGCCTACGCTTTTCTTTGTCTAGCTTCGGCTCATAGAGGCTACCGTCATAAGCAATCAACTCTTCAGGCACGAAAACCACGTGCCTTACGGTTTCTTACTTATGCGTTCGCCTCTGAACAATCGCCTACGCTTTTCTTTATTCTAAAGGAAATTATACGGCTAAACGCAAGGCTTGGCAACAAGTTTGACTCTATGGAGAAAATGCTTGTCAAGGTTGTCTTCAATCTTGCATAAGTATGTAGTAACGATAATTTGAAGGAGGGTTTTTTTAATTGAAAATGCAGTTGAATATGAACTTATCTAAATGGATTTGCTATTCAGTGGGATATGTTTTTATAACATCAGGTATTCTAAAGTTATTGGTTAGTGATTTTAAAGCACTATTTATCAGTTTAGGATTGCCATTTCCAACTTCTACATTACTTTTGGTAGCACTTATTGAAATCGGGTGTGGCATGCTTATTGCAGGCAGGATGTACGTTAATTTTGCGGTTCCCCCACTAATCCTAATTATGTTTGGTGCACTCTACTTAACAAAAATTCCAGTTCTATTAAATAAAGGATTCTTTTCTTTCGCATTTGAAGCGAGACTCGATATTGTGATGCTCATTTTATTGTTACTTATTTGGCAGCATATACGTGGGAAGAAAGTAATTTAGTGATCAAATTCAGTGGATAACTGTATTTTCCTTATAAAAGACCATGCTTATCCACAAAATTATCCACATATGCACAAATGTTCGCAGTTATTTTGTTGCAGAACAAATTTTCTATACCATATATGGATTTCATCAACATTTTATCCACTGTTTGTGTATAACTTTATATAAAGGTGGATAAATGCTGTTATAAAAAGCTATCTCCCAGGGAAGATAGCTTTTTATAAGTTAAACATTCAGCTTTATTATTACTGTGTACCCAGTTGCAGTTTCGTTTCTAAAAGCTCTCCATCACGATAGTAAGTAACAACTACCTCGTCACCAACTTCTTTCTCGTAATATAGAATTTTTCGTAAGTCGATCATATTCATGATTGGCTCGCCATCAAGCCTGGTGATGACATCGAATCGCTGTAGTCCTGAGCGGTCAGCTGGAGATAATGGTTCAACGCTCCAGACATATACACCACCTTCAATATCATTCGGCAGATTTAAAGTGTTTTCCCATTCTGTCTGGGGTACTTCATCCAGGGAATAGATCTCCACACCAATGAACGGGCGTGTTACTTCACCGGTTGTTTCCAATTCCTGAATGATTGGAAGTGCAGAATCAATAGGAATGGCAAATCCAATTCCTTCAACAGCAGTCTGATTAATTTTCATCGAATTTATACCAACAAGCTGTCCATACATGTTGATCAATGCACCCCCACTGTTTCCCGGGTTGATCGCAGCATCTGTCTGAATAACCTCTGCTTGCCAATCTGCCCGTCCATCCTGGTTAAAGTCCTGAGGGATTGTCCGTTCTGTCCCACTTATAACACCTTGTGTAACTGAACTGGAGAACATAAGACCTAGTGGATTACCAATTGCTATAGCAGGTTCACCAACTTTTATATTTCCCGAAGAACCGATTTCGATTACCTTTTGGACATTTGATCCATCCATTCTGAGTACAGCTAAATCAGAAAATAGATCACTGCCAATCAATTCTGCTTCAATATGTGTATCATTTGATAGAACCACTTCAAGTGTATCTGCACCTTCAATTACATGATGGTTTGTGACAACAAATGCAGTTCCATCTTCATTTTTATAAATAACTCCGGATCCAGTTCCAGCTTCACTGCCATCCTGCTGCTGCCAAAAATCAGTTTGGCGCTGAATATTAGTCACACCTACAACAGCAGGCGTAATTTGTTCAACAATCTCTGTTATCTGTGTGGAAACATCCACATTTACGGACGTATTCGCTGAAGGCGAATCCCCACTCTGTATAGAGCCGACATTTGATTCATTATTTCCATCTTCATCTGGCCAGTTACCAAGTGTGATATTTGATTTTGTAAATGCAGGCAATGCTACAACGATTAATAATATACCGATAATAATCCCCAGTAAAATAGGAACCAGCCAGCCACGATTTTTTTTACGATGTGGATTTGGTGGGTAGTTCTGATCATAATATCCCATTTATCTATCTCCTTATAGAGACACACTTATAGTAAGGCTGTTTTCGTAAATTTTGTTGCTCTTTAAACTTCACAGTTGATGTAAAAGACGACACAGTGAAAATTCATTTGCAAACGCTGGTTGAGAGCAGGGATTCGCTACGGAAACACATTTCGCGGACCTTAGGGCGGCTGGTGAGCCTCCGTGTGCTACTCGTCTTTAGGGGTCTCACCTATGCCTTTCCTCCCGCAGGAGTCTCCATGTGTTTCCTCCGCTGGACTTCCGGTTACTGCCGATGAACTGTATTAGTAATTAATATTCAAAACATCAAACCACCTCACCAGTTCGGGTGAGCGAAGGGCGGTGACTCCTGCGGGAATAGCACGTGTCCGAAGACCCCGCAGAGTGGTTTTCTCGAGGAGGCTGAGGCCGTGCCCGCGGAAAGCATCCGCCCAGAGCGATCCCGAACGGCGTTTATAGCAAATACTTATAGCAAACAGTAGTTACGTCGCACTTTATATCTTTTGTGTCAAAAACAACAATTTCTTCAGTGGGACGAGTAATCGCAGTCCCATTCTTTTAGAATACAGCCTGTAGTAAAAACAGTTTCGCTATAGTATTACCTCAAACCAGTTAAAAATAAACAAATTTACACTACTTCATATAAGGCCGTGGGAGCTTTAGGATCTGTATCAAATAAATCAAGCTTAATTCCTCGCTCCTGCAAAACGTTGTCCACTGACATGCGGGCAAGATCTTTCATATTATTATCCAGGCTTAAATGTGCTAAGTAAATTCGCTTCGTACGGTTACTGATAATATCAGCAAGGGCAATTCCACAATCTTCATTGGAAACATGACCGGAATCTCCTAAAATCCTCCGCTTCACATTCCATGGATATCGCCCCATACGCAGCATACTTACATCATGGTTTGATTCGAATATATATGCATCGGCATCTTCCACCGTCTTTTTTATTCGTTCTGAAACATAGCCAAGATCCGTCACGAGTGCTACTTTTTTTCCATCATGACGAAACGTGTAAAACATGGGCTCAGCAGCATCATGAGAAACGCCAAAAGATTCAATATCCAGATCGCCAAATGTTTTTACTTCTTCCATTCCGAAAAGAAATTTTTGATCCAATGAAATTTTTCCGATTGATTTTTCCATTGCCTTCCATGTCTTCTCATTTGCGTATATTGGTAAATTGTATTTCCGTGCAATAATACCAAGTCCTTTAATATGATCACTATGCTCATGTGTTACTAAAATACCGGTTAACTGTGATGGATCCACATGTACTTCTGCAAATAACTTATCCATCTGTTTTCCACTTAAACCAGCGTCTACTAAAAACTTCTCTTGTTCTGATTCAATATAAAATGCATTTCCCGTACTTCCTGATGCCAGTACACTAAAACGTAATGTCATTCTGTCCCACTCCGATTACCTGTTTCGTTAATTTTTTGATTTAGATGGGTTAAGATGGGTTCTTTTAACTCATTCTCTTCATCCAAATCCCGTATTTTTTCTATATCTGTTTCCACTGTTTTTGTTATAAACTCAATATCATTACTTGTAAACACCTGACCTTCGATGGCATTAACGAAATGATTCCGTTCGTCATTGACCTCAACTCTCCAGGTTGGTGCAAACACTTGAATACCCTCTGTTATAATCCTTGCATAATAACCAATTTTTACGTCTGTAATTTCATCTTCTGAATATAATTCATTACGGTCATACAATGTCCCTAATGCCTGAATAGGCTGCTGTATGGTCTTCTTTTCCTCCTGGGTCTCGACATCGCCCAGCATGGTTTGCGTATAATACATCATTTCATTGGCCTCATTTAGAAATACGAGAACCAGTCCATTTTGATTATAATAAAATGGACGATCATCCTTCAGCTGGAAGAAAATAAGCACATTCATATCCTTATTCCAGCCCCAATACGTATACTCCTCCGGATACAGTATATGATTTTTTACAAGTGTACTGATTTCTTTTGATGATGCATCTTCCGGTACTGGAATTGGCTCTTGAAATTGAGAAAGGATAAAGTTACCATTAATTACTTCTGATGTTTGATCCTCAAAATTAGTTAGCTGATTAATTTCTTCTTCAGCGTAACTCTTTTGTGTTACCGAAATATAAGAGTCCTCCTTAATATCTGATTCCAGATTACCATAGGATATATTTTCCGATTCTAATTTCTCTTCAATCGATTCTTCCTGGCCTTCATCTAAAACTGCTAAATCTGCTGCTTCAAGCTTTTGCATAAATTGGTTTACTAAAAAGACGTTTAAAACGAGGAAACAGAGAATAAACAGGGTTTTAATTTTACTCCATTGCATTCTCAACTTCCTCCTTTGAAATGAGTTAATTCCTCAAATATTAATTCAATCCAGTTTCCGTTGTAATTCATATACCATGTCGGAACAAGGGTGATAGATTCATCCTCATGAAAATCCAATCGATAGCCTATTTGAACGTCTTCGATATTTTCCATATTATAATCAGCATTTTGGTTATTTTCCAGATAGTAAACAATATCCCTGCCTGAAGGCAATTCTCTTGATCCATCAGAAAACGAGTTTTCCAATGTGAATAGAGAACGTTGGTATAAAGATAATTCCTGGTTCTTCCATCTCTGTTCAATCAGATGCAAATTCAGATTTGAATTATCATAAACAGGCAATCCTTCAAAAAACATTTGAAAACGGACTGTATCTCCTTCCACTTGCTGCAGATTGTATTCCTCTGTCCAACCAAGATGATCATTGATGTTTTTAATGCTTCGATCGATTAAACTTTTTGTTTCCGGTTGGAAGGAGTCATCCTCCTCAGAGTATGGATAATAATACTCCATACTGCTTCCATTCTCATAAACACGTATTTGACGTTGACTATCGGTATATAATCTATCACCATCATTATAAATTGGTCTTACTGCTGATGGACTCGTGAATAAAGCGTTAACGAGCAGATTTGGATCAATATCATTAATCGTTACCCGGCGAATACCAAGCGTGGTTTTATCAGCCGGAATGTATATAGGTGAATTATTTTCATTAAATAGCGTATATTCTCTAAGTTCGTTTGTGCCAATGTTGGAAATATAGGACCATAATTGCTCATAATTACTTGCATCATTGATAACTGCTGTTGCCTGCTGATTACCATTTGCTGATAAAATTTGTAATGTTAAAGATGAATTTTCCGGAACAAAGGTAAAATAAATTCGATTAAAAGACCAGCTTGGAAATTCCATGTCCGTTTCATTAAAGTCGAAAAGACTTTGCAAAATACTCATTGGCAGATCATCCGGGAAAATAACCTCCACACCATCATTTTGCCAATCTATGCCCTCTGACTGCTTTGTTTCAAAATTATACAATACCCATGATTGCATATCACTATAAAGTGCTTTAGCTCCCATAGGATCTGTAAATCCATAATGATTGTCATCTGAATGAAAAATAATCGAAGTTGGCTCAATTACACCTTTTTTCGATTCCTCTATCCCACCCAAAACTGCGTCATTTTCTACGGCAGATTCCTTCAATGGAGCATATTCTGGCTGATAGCTCCATAGGCCATAGGTGAGTAATAAACTTATCCCAATTAACACGACTAATATGAAAGATTTTGCTGTTTCCAGTTTCATTAAATTCCCCTCCGCTTCTGATTCATCAGCGGAAGCGTAAAGAAAACTGTCGTCCCTTTACCTTCTTTGCTTTTTGCCCATACCTGTCCATGATGAGCTTCAATTAATTCCTTGGAAATTGCCAGACCTAAGCCTGTTCCGCCAAGCTTCCTCGTCCTTGCTTTATCCGCTCTGTAAAAACGTTCGAATATTTTCTCAAGCTTATCATAGGCAATTCCTAAGCCTGGGTCCTGAATACTTACCAGAAGATGATATCTTTTATTTTCAACTTTTAAGCGAATTTCGCCACCCTCAGGGGAATATTTTATCGCATTGGAAATAATATTATCCAATACCTGTGTCATTTTGTCTTTATCAAGCCAAACATAATATTGTCCCTTAGGTAATTCTCTTCGGAGTGAAATTTGTTCGGGCAAATTCATATCAAATCGGTCAATAATCTGATGGAAGTAATTAACAAATTCCGTTCGCTCCCTGTTTAATGGATATTCTTTTACATCCATTTTTGATAACTGCAGCAGGTCATTTACCATTCGAATCATTCGTTCTGTTTCATTTTGTGCTACTCCAAGGAATTTAGGAGCAATTTCTTTATCCTGCCATGCACCTTCTGTCAATGCTTCAACATAGCTTTTCATTGTTGTTAATGGTGTTCTTAACTCATGGGAGACATTTGAAACGAATTCCCGACGCTCCTGTTCCACCTTTTCTTGTTCTGTAACATCACTTATAACAGTAATAAATCCTGTTACCTCATCCTCATCATCCAAAACAGTTGAAAAGTTAGCCCGAATTAAAAAGTCCTGTTCATCATTACTGAAGTCTATAATCATTGTTCCGCTTTCCAGTAATTCTGTTAGATCAACAACCTTTTCTTCAAGTTGTAGTACATCCAGTAAGAAATCACCAATAATATCATCCGGGTTTTGCCCCATTAATCTTCCGGCAGATTCATTCATTAAAGTTACGACCCCGCCATTATCTGTCGCTATAACGCCATCAGACATGTTAAATAGAACAGAGCTCAGCTTCCACCGCTCTTCTTCGATTGTTGCATAGGAATGCTTTAATCGACTGTTTAAATCATTGAAGGTTTCAGCTAATTGACTAATTTCATCTTTCCCATAAACATTTACCTTTTGGCTGAAATCCCCTTTTGACATAGTACGAGCCTGTTCCCGCATTTCTATAATTGGTCTTGTAATTGATCGTGCTACTAAGATCCCGATCAAAGCTGAAGTAACAATTGCTAAAATAGACCCTTGCAAAAATATTTTATTTATATCCTGCAATTGATCATTTACTTCATCATAGGATGCTTCCAGATAAATAACACCTTCAAGTATTCCTTCATCATTAAATACCGGATCAGCTTTTACAAATACCTGATTATTGTCCTGATCTCTCATTGTTCTTTCATCAAATGTATCAAATAAAATTGCTTGCTGTACAATTTCCCGTGTAGTTTTATCCCCAATATTACTTTGTCTATTGCCACTGGCTGCAATGACACGACTTTGGTTATCAATAACCTCTATATTAGTAATATTACTTGACCTGAAGTCATCTAATATATCCTGCACCTCACTAGGAAGACTCGGTACCTCTTCATCTTCCCTGTCCTTATTAAATGCCTGCTCGAGATTATAGCTCAATAACTGCACATTCTGATCAATTGTGTCATTAAAGTTATTGCGAAGATTTTCTTCCAGTTTTTCAGTAAAAAAGGATCCAATAATTTGCATCGCTAAAAGCAATAATAAAATAAAAATGATAATAAATTTTAATTGTATTGATCGGAAAAAACCAACTTTATTCATTGCAACTACTCCTGATCAGGATTGCGTAAATAATAGCCTACACCACGTCGGGTTACAATCCACATTGGATTACTTGGACTCTCCTCAATTTTTTCACGAAGTCTTCGTACTGTTACATCAACGGTACGTACGTCTCCAAAATAATCATAGCCCCAAACGGTTTCAAGTAAATGTTCCCGTGTCATTACTTGTCCAATATGACGTGCCAGATAATGCAATAATTCAAATTCACGATGGGTTAATTCAATTTGAACACCATTTCTTGATACAACATAAGCATCCGGGTGTACAGTAAGTGAACCGATGACAATATCTTTTGTTGTCTTAACCGTATCGTCAGGTACCTGCTGTCTGCGCAAATTAGCCTTTACCCTTGCAATCAATTCCCGATTACTAAAAGGTTTCGTAACATAGTCATCCGCACCAAGTTCAAGTCCCAATACCTTATCAATTTCCGTATCCTTTGCTGTCAGCATGATAATTGGCATTGTTTGTGTTTTCCTTACCTCACGACACACTTCATTTCCGTCTTTGTTTGGTAACATAATATCCAATAAAATTAAATCAGGGTTTTCACTTTCGGCAAGCTCAATAGCTTCATCACCATCGTTCGCTACAACCACCTGATAACCTTCTTTTTCTAAGTTGAATTTCAATATATCTGCAATTGGCTGTTCATCATCCACTACTAAAATCTTCTGACTCATCATTGCCACATCCTTTTTCATAATTAAAAGCATATCTATAGTTGAACGGTTTTCGTTATTTAAAATACCTCTTGTCTATTTTATCGTATTTTACATGAAATGTCTTGGATCACCAGCTTTTTCCTTCATTTTACCGGAAAAGCCTGTAGTTTTAAGATGAAAAAAGACCAACCCGGCCGAGTCAGTCTTTTCCCCCTATTATAAATAGTCCATAGGATTTTTCAATGCACCATTTTTATAAACTTCAAAATGTAAATGAATTCCTGTTGAGTTACCAGTCGAACCCATCACTCCTAATTTGCTGCCTTTTTCAACTGTTTGTCCAACCTTTACACTAATGGATGATAAATGAGCATAAATTGTTTTCATTCCATTGTTATGGTTGATTACTACTTTATTTCCAAAACTGCCATCACGTCCTGCAGATACAACTACTCCATTATCCGCAGCCTTTATCGTACGGTCGCTTGGACGGGCAATATCAATACCTTTATGCATTCTTCCCCAGCGTTGACCGACATGGCTGGAAATGTAACCACCAACAGCTGGCCAGGACAAGTCACCTGTACCACGGGAAGAAACTACTTTTGTACCCTTTATTACAACTTTATCAACCACTTCTTTTGTAATATTTTCATTCAGGGTTTCTTTCGCAGTTTGTTTTCCGTTTATTTTTTCTATAGCATAATGTACTTCTTTTTTACCGTCGTGTCCTTCTTGTTTTATCTTTTCGTCACCTTTATACAGGTCATCTGATTCAATTACTTCTGTTTCATATTCAATGGTTTCTTCCACCATTTTTTCTTCTTTTACAATAACATCAACAAATGGCTTGTATTCCGTGATATTAATTTCCTGGTCGATTTGTAATAGAGAATCTTCATTTAGGGATGGGTTTAATTCCAATAACTTCTTTGTTGATAAATCATACTTGCTGGCAATATTCCCTAATACTTCCCCTTTTTTTACTTTATGTACTTTTTCCTCCAACGTACCTTTTTTGAGCATTTTAACACCCTGTTTCACGGTTAAAACATGCTTTGGCTCTGCTTTTACTTCGGAAATAGATACATCTTCAGATAGGACTACATCTTGTATAATTGTTTTTCCAACCTCTGGTGCTTTATCTTTAGACTTATCTTCTGCTGAAAGCTCTTTTGAACTGTTTTGTTTATTCTTTGCTTCATTTAGATGTTCTATTATTTTCTCATCCACATAGTTTGCTTTGTATGCTTTCAGTACTTTATCAGCTGTTTCCTGACTGTCAAAAAAGCCAACCGTATTTCCGGCAATGGTCAGTTCGACAGCATTTACCATAACAGATAGCTCTTCTTTCAATAGATCTGCTACCTTCGTATTATTGAATTTAGGATTGAAAACTTTCTCAGAAACATAGCTTACTTCTTCGCCAATAGTTATCGATAAGTTTTCATGGTTTTCTTCACCCTCAACAACTTTGGCATCAATGACCTGTTGTCCAACTTCTTTATTATCAATCTTACCAACATGCTCGCCATCTATATATACATGATAAACGGTTTCAAGCTTGCCTTCCTCTGCATATACGGTTGTAAATGTAAGTGACATTGCCAGACAAGTTGTAATTACTATCTTTATAAATAGATTATTTTTCTTTCTCGTATTTCTTTCTCGTTTTTTCCACCCTGTATTCAATTTCTTCGTTCCTCCCAGTTCTGTTACCTATCATTCTATGTAAATTTATAGTAGTTTTTTGTAAAATAACAAAGACTTTCTCATGATCCTCTAATAATTTACCATAGTAATTTATCTTATGGAATAGTATTTCGAGTACTGTAAAGAAATTGTATAAAAACTAACATTTTTTTACTTTTTTCTACATACATCATAGGCTAGGAAAAAACTATGTCGAACTGACGGATATTATTGAATTTTAGGGAGGTAATTTCTTTGAATGAGGAAAGTTATACCGCTTGGGTGCAAAACACAAAGAAACCTTTAGAAACAAAAAAACAGCCCCTAAACTAAAAGGCTGCTTTTGTATTTTTAAACTGGAACTGGTGGTATATCACTTTCCTGATAACGATGATCCAGGTCTACGAATTTATTATATTCCTTCACAAATGCCAACTCCACATTACCAACTGGACCATTACGCTGTTTGGAAATAATGATTTCTATAATGTTCTGTTTTTCTGATTCTGAATCATAATAATCATCACGATATAAGAATCCAACAATATCAGCATCCTGCTCAATACTTCCGGATTCACGTAAGTCGGACATCATTGGACGCTTGTCCTGTCTGGATTCAACTCCACGGGATAGCTGTGATAAAGCAATTAATGGTACGTTCAGTTCACGTGCCAACCCCTTTAATGAACGTGAGATTTCCGAAACTTCCTGTTGTCTATTTTCACCGGAGTTCGCACTACCTTGGATAAGCTGCAGGTAATCAATTAAAATCATTCCAAGACCGTTTTCCTGTTTTAATCGACGGCATTTTGAGCGAATTTCGCTGACCCGAACGCCAGGGGAATCGTCAATGTAAATACCTGCATTGGAAAGGCTGCCCATTGCCATCGTTAGTTTACTCCAGTCATCTGCCAGCAGCTGACCACTTCGCAAGCGCTGCGAATCGATATTTCCTTCAGCACAAAGCATACGTTGGACAAGCTGATCTGCTCCCATTTCCAGACTGAAAATCGCAACATTTTCATCTGTATTAACTGCGACACTTTGAGCAACATTTAAAGCAAACGCTGTTTTACCTACAGACGGACGTGCAGCGATAATAATTAAATCATTCCTCTGAAAACCTGACGTAATCCGGTCCAAATCGCGAAAACCTGACGGAATACCAGTAACATCCCCGTCCAGATGATGAAGCTGCTCAATTTTATCATAAACATCGATTAACACATCTTTAATCGATTTAAATGCTCCGGAGTTTTTACGCCCGGAGACTTCAAGAATATTCTTCTCTGCTTCATTTAATACATCCTCAACTTCATCTTCTCTTTCAAAGCTAGATGTAACAATATCTGTCGCAGAACGTATCAAACGGCGAAGCAAAGCCTTTTCTTCCACTATTTTACTGTAGTATTCAATATTAGCGGCGGTAGGCACACTTTCAGCTAATTCAGAAAGATAAGCAACCCCGCCGACTTCATCGATCTGCTTCAAATTGTGTAAATAAGAAGTTACGGTAACAACATCTATCGGCTCACCCTTATCAGCAAGCTTCATCATGCTTGAAAAAATACGCTGGTGACTTGCCCGGTAAAAGTCCTCTGCCACCAATAATTCAGAGGCAGTCGAAAAGGCTTCCGGTTCTAGAAATATGGCACCTATCACAGATTGCTCTGCTTCAATATTATGTGGCGGTCTACGATCAGTCCATGATTCACTCATCGTCCTGAGGCCCCTCCTTTACCAAAAAAGCATTTCTCGCTAAAATCATTTTACTTCTCAGCAACATGTACTTTAATTGAACCGGAAACTTCCGGGTGCAGCTTAACAGGTACAGTTGTATATCCCAATGCACGAATTGGCTGATCGAGTTCAATTTTTCGTTTATCAATTTTATGGCCATATTCTTTTTCTAGTGCTTCAGCAATTTGTTTACTTGTAATAGAGCCAAACAGGCGTCCACCATCACCAGATTTTGCTTTTAATTCGACAGTAAGATCTGCTAAGGTATCCTTTAAATCGATTGCTTCTTCTTTTTCTTTTTGTTCCAATTGGTCATGTTTTCGCTTTTGGGCATCCAATGCTTTCAGATTTCCTTGTGTCGCTTCTTCCGCAATTTTATTTTTTAATAAATAGTTGCGTGCATACCCATCTGACACATTTTTTACTTCCCCTTTTTTACCCTTACCTTTTACGTCTTTTAGAAAAATTACTTTCATTCCGATTCTCTCCCCTCATAATAATCATCTAGAATATCTTTTAATAAACCTTCTGCATCATCTATTGTAGTATCTTCAATTTGTGTGGCTGCATTTGTTAAATGACCCCCACCATTCATCTTTTCCATAATAACCTGTACATTGACTTCCCCTAGAGAGCGTGCGCTGATTCCAATTCTGCCATCCTCACGTTCAGAAATAACAAATGAAGCTCTAATCCCTGTTAGGGTAAGGAGTGTGTCTGCAGCTTGCGCAATCAATACAGGCCCATAGGTTTGACCAGGCTCAGCCTTGGATATGGCGATGTTGTCATTATAAATCCTGGTTCGTTCAATTAATTTACTTCGTTTCACATAAAGATCAATATCTTCTTTCATAAATTGCTGAACCAACACGGTATCAGCACCCTTGGATCGTAAATAGGAAGCTGCATCAAAAGTTCTTGATCCTGTTCGTAATGTGAAGCTTTTCGTATCGACAATGATGCCTGACAGCAATGCAGTTGCCTCGAGCATTTTTAATTTAAGTCCTTTTGGCTGATATTCCAGCAGCTCTGTAACCAGTTCCGCTGTCGAGGAAGCATATGGTTCCATATATACCAATGTTGGATTGTCGATAAATTCTTCACCACGTCTATGGTGGTCAATGACAACCTTATATTCTGTTTGCTTGAGCAGACTCTCACTTGCAACCATGGAAGGGCGATGTGTATCAACAACAACTACCAGGCTTCTGTCTCCAGTAATTGCTTTCGCTTCCTCCGGATCAATAAAATGCTGCCACAATTCTTCATCTTCCCTAATTGCCTCAACCAGACGGTAAACACCAGTATCCATATCGTCCGGATCAAATACAATATGACCTTCAACATTGTTTGATTTAGCAATATTTAAAATACCTATTGCCGCACCAAGGGAATCCATATCTGGTGATTTATGTCCCATGATAATAACATTATCACTTACCATTACAAGTTCTTTTAAAGCGTGTGAGATTACCCGTGCTCTTACTCTTGTTCGTTTTTCCATCGGGTTTGTTTTTCCACCGTAAAAACGGACTTTACCTTCTTCATCTTTAATGGCTACCTGATCACCTCCACGTCCAAGCGCCAAATCCAGACTCGATTGAGCAAGCTCGCCAAGCACAGGCAGGTCCACATTACCAAGTCCGATCCCAATACTAAGGGTCAGGGGGTTACTCTGCTCCCCGTTTAATTCACGGACTTCATCCAAAATATCAAATTTAACTTTTTCCAGCTGTTGCAAAATTTCCTTTGTCCCAACTGCTAAAAACCGCTCCTGTGAGGTTCGTTTCAAGTAAAGACCATTATTATGTGCCCAATTATTTAACAAAGAGGTCACCTGGGAATTTAATTGACTCTTCAGCGTATCGTCCATGTTTTGAGTGATTTCCTCATAGTTATCTAAAAAGATAATAGCTAAAACAGTTTGTTCATTATGATAAAGGGTCTGTAGTTCCGCTTGCTGTGTTCGATCGAAAAAGTAAAGCAGACGCTCTTCCTTTTTTATTGTTGTCTGAAATTTATATCCATCAATTTCGTACCAAACGTCACTTTTGTTTTCTTTAATCATCGGAATTAGTTCCTCAGATAATATATTCAGTGAATCCCCTACAATTGGATCATCTTCTTTACTAAATCTATTCATATATGGATTTGCCCACTCAATCTTATAATCCTCATTATATAAGACAATACCAAATGGCATTTCCAATAACGCCTCTTCTCCCACCTTTTTAATCCGATGAGATAGCGTAGATATATATTCCTCTGCTTTATTAAGTAGTGTTCTTTCCGTTCGTACACTATAGTAAAAAGAAGCAGCTAAAAATAATGTCATAATGAGTCCCAACACCCATTGGAAATACCATGTTACACCAAGCAAAATAATGGATAACAGATAAATAACCCATAAATGACTGCTAAGTGTTGGCTTTTTTTGTAAATCTGGCATAACATTCAGCTCCTAATTTACCTAACACCAGTTTATTTTTCCTTCTTGGTCATGCGGTCCCTTATTCCAAAACCTATATCAATTATACCTAATATCCGTACTAAATAAAGTAGTAGCATTGGGAAAATTAATGTTACTATCACAATAATGATAGGAAATACTTTCGACATTTTTTTATGATGGGCGTAAAAGAATATAAAGGAAAAGCCCTGAATAGTCATAAGTAGCCCTGTTAAGACAAGAAGGTTATTTATTCCTGTGTAAAAAATACTGGATTGATCTATATCGAAAAACGAAAAAACCAGTGCGAAAAAATATACCCAAACAATCGACGTAGGGAAACGAAGTGTGCGAAAAGGCGGAAATCGATATTTCTTCTTTTCCAAACGGTTTACAACTTTATAACCAATCCATTGACTAATAAAAGCCATCACAAGAGCAATCATTACCAGACCAGCAGGAAATAAATCTTTAAATACTGCTATCTGCCCCTGCCAGGCTTCCTTCAATTCATCTGTTTGTTCCCCCACACCTATTTCTTCCAAAATAGATGAACTCATTTCCATTGACTCTGTTACCGTTTGTTCAAATTCATCTACCCAGTTTATGTCAAACATAATCTGACTGAATACGAAGACAAATAATAAACCTGCTATAAACCCTAATGTTCCTCTTGCCCAGGTTTCATAGGCAGATGACTTTTGAAACATTGCACTTCCGATCATTATTCCACCAACACCCATCAGTATTGGCAATGAAATGGATAAAACATTAGTGAAAATTGCCGTTAATACTAATACAACAGCAAACATTAATAATGATGGCTTCCAATTATGCCTTGAAGCAAATATAATAAATGGGAGCGGTAGTACAATTACAAATACAGGAATGTAAATACTAACGATTAACAGCATCATAAATATCGCAGTTAATAGTGCTCCATCTGTTAATTTTCTTGATTGATTCATCTCTTGCACCCCATCTGAATAAAACCAGCTTTATATGCTGTTATTTTTATATCCATTATAATATGATAACATGACTTTTAATGAAATGGTTGTCGAAATAAGTAGAAAAAAATATTTCCCGGGGAATATTTTGTAAGTTTTGCGTAAAAGCACCTCTAAATATCTGATTTTAAAATTTGGCAATCAAAATGTCATTATTTCCTCATCCCATTATAGTACGTGTTCAAAAAGGAGGATAAAAAGGACCGAGAAGTTCGAGGCAGCGTAGCTTTGAGCAACGGAACGTATGCAATTAATACGTGAGTAGCGGAAAAGCAAGCTAACGAAGAAATTCGAAGTGTCATTTTTACCGGACTTTTTGAACAACCTCTTATAAGCTTTTTTTTGGTTTTTCCATTATAATTAATTAGATAGACTATAGTTATATAAGGATGAAAAAAATGATTTTCCTGCAAGCATTTGTACATAGTATCAAATTACCCAATAAAAAGGCAATGTTCCAGCTTAATCGGATCGGGATGGATATTACGGTAATCTACATGTTTATTCTTCTATTTCTCGTTTCTATTCCATCATTGATTGACAGATTAACGGCTACCAATGGGCCGGGAACTGAAATGAGTTTATTTTTCCTAATTATTTATTTCTTTATATTTTATTATTTACCATTAAATATTATTGTATTTATAGTGCTTTCCATCATTGCCTATATTGGTTCAGGGATTGCACGGCTAATGCGTCGAAAATTACGCTATTCCATCCTTTGGAAAATGTGTGCATATACGACCACCATCCCATGTTTGTTATATACGGTGATCGCTTTGCTTTTCCCTGTAAGTGATACATTGCTATGGATATTCCTGATTTATACATTTGTATTATTAGTATGGGTCATATCCATCTATCCAAAACGTAAAATACGTTCATAGTGCTACTGCGCATTAATGAATATACTTTGATAACACAATACAAGGAGATTTTTTATGAGATTTATCCTGCCATTTCTTATGATTTTACTTTTTACAGTAGGTTGTTCAAATGAACCTATTGAAAAATCTGAGGAAAAAGAAGAACTATTCATTTCAGCAGCAACCAGTTTGACTGATGTAATGACAGACATTGTTGATACATATAAAGAAGATAATCCCAATACTCAGGTCACTTTAAATTTTGGTGGATCCGGAAAGCTTGCACAACAAATTCAGCAGGGAGCACCAGTCGATATATTTCTATCTGCAGATCAAAAATGGATGGACACACTCGAAAACCAGGAATTATTAGCAGCTGACACAAGAAGTAACTTTGCAAAAAACAAGCTGGTGATCATCAGTCAAAAAGACAGTCTCATTTCAATTAAAACACTTGAGGATTTACAACACAAGGAGATCGGCCAAATTGCAATTGGTAATCCGGATAGCGTCCCAGCCGGAAACTATGCGAAAGAAGCTCTACAGCATAGTAATCTTTGGGAAGGCCTGACAGACCAATTTGTCTATGCAAAGGACGTGCGTCAGGTACTTACCTATGTCGAATCAGGCAACACTGCTATTGGTTTTGTTTATGCAACAGATATTCTCATGGGTAACAAGGTTGAGCAGTTAGCTGAAATCGATGAAAAGCTGCATAAACCTATTGTATATCCAGCAGCAGTTACCTCAAGCAGTGACAACCCTGTAAGTGCTGAAAAATTCGTTGACTTTCTGCAAAGTAAAACAGCAAAGTCCATATTCGAATCTTATGGATTTAATTAAGAAAAGGCGGGACTGGTGATGAACTATACTCCTTTATTCTTATCATTGAAAATAGCTGGGATTGCCACATGTATTGTTTTTGTACTTGGAGTAATCTTTGCCAGGCTGATCGCACGTAATAATTTCCCGGGAAAACGTATATTGGAAGCAATTCTATTACTGCCTCTTGTATTGCCGCCAACTGTCGTTGGATTCGGACTGTTATATTTGTTTGGAAAAAATGGACCGATCGGAAGTCTTTTGCTGAATTGGTTTGATTACCAGGTTATTTTTACATGGGTAGGCGCAGTTATTGCTGCAATTGTTGTTTCTTTTCCATTAATGTACCAAAGTGCTCAAGCATCCTTTCAAAATTATGATCGCAATATTGAAAATGCAGCATTTACGATGGGTGCTTCCAAATTTAAGGTATTTTGGACAATCTCCTTCCCACTTGCATGGCCGGGTTTGTTAGCTGGTTTAGTCTTAACCTTTGCCCGTGCTTTAGGTGAATTTGGTGCAACTTTAATGATAGCCGGTTACATACCGAACCAAACAGAGACTATTCCCCTGGCAATTTATTTTGCTGTGGAATCAGGGAATACGGATGCAGCAGTGTTTTGGGTTGTAAGTATTATTGCAATTGGATTTAGTGCGATTCTCTGGCTTAACTGGTGGAGCGGAAAGAATATTTTGAAGTTTACTAGTGACAAATGATTGGGGCAATGACAAATGCTATCAGTAGATTTGAAGAAAAAGCTAAAAAACTTTTCACTTGAAGCAACGTTTGATGTCAGTAACGAAATTATCGTATTGTTCGGCCCATCTGGTGCTGGTAAAACAACCATTTTAAATAGCATTGCAGGACTAACACATCCGGATAATGGCTATATCAAGCTAAACAATCATTCTCTTTTTCAAATTAATGAAAAGCCGCTTCCTATTCAAAAAAGAAATATCGGCTATTTATTTCAGGACTATGCATTATTCCCACATATGACGGTTAAAAAAAACATTAATTATGGGATGAAGGATGAATCTTTGGTTAATGAATTGGTTAGCGTTGTTGGCATCGGACATATACTGGATAGCTACCCCCATCAAATTTCAGGAGGGGAAAAACAACGTGTTGCACTTGTCCGCGCGCTGGCAACGCGTCCGGGGGCCCTACTACTTGATGAGCCCTTTTCTGCATTAGATGAAGAAACACGTAAAGAATGTCAGAATGAATTACTAAGATTACATAAGCTGTGGAAAATACCCGTAATTATGGTTACTCATGACTATAAGGAAGCAGAAAAAGTTGGGGATAGAATTATAAGGATAGAAAAAGGAAAATTGCTGGAAAATTAATTATTATTTGGAAGGGAATTGTCAGCCAATTCCCATGCATTAGTAAGGATAAATCATTAATGAATTAACGAGAGATATTAGAAAACTTGGCGTTCGTTAAAGGGATTCTTAAAAGCGTATTTTGCTTTTTTTAGAAACCCTTATACTCTGGAGTGCAAGCCTTAATGGCGAAAGCACAAAGCCTGCACTTATACTGATATCCTAAAAAGCTATACCTGCCTATCAGTGCAAAAAAAGCCTCTAAATCCAGCACGATGCTTGATTTAGAGGCTCTCTTATTATTCTGATACGAACGGCAATAATGCCATTGTACGTGAGCGTTTGATTGCTCTTGTTAGTTTACGTTGGTATTTTGCAGAAGTTCCTGTTACACGACGTGGAAGAATTTTTCCGCGTTCTGAAATGAAACGTCTTAGCAAATCAACATCTTTATAGTCAATGTGTGTAATTCCGTTCGCTGTGAAGTAACACACTTTACGACGCTTAGCGCGTCCGCGACGAGCTGCCATTAATAACCCTCCTTTTAAATTCTAGAATGGTAAATCATCGTCTGATATATCGATAGGCTCTCCATTATTTTTAAATGGATCCTCTTGATTTTGATTCGGGTTTTGTTGATTTTGTTGGTTCGGATTTTGCTGAAACTGATTTTGATTTTGATTTTGATTTTGATTTTGATTTTGGTTTTGATTTTGGTTCTGATTTCTGTTTTGCTGGAATCCTGATGACTGTTGTCCTCCCTGAGAGGATCCTTTTGATTCTAAAAATTGTACACTGTCTGCAACGACTTCTGTAACAAAAACAGTTTTGCCATCCTGACCTTCAAATGTACGAGTTTGCACACGGCCGTCAACACCGATCATACTACCTTTTTTCATGTAGTTTGCAAGGTTTTCAGCCGGTCTGCGCCAAACAACACAGTTAATAAAATCAGCTTCACGTTCACCCTGCTGATTAGAAAAAGGGCGATTAACCGCAATTGTAAAATTAGCTACTGCTGTCCCATTTGCTGTATAACGTAAATCAGGATCCTTCGTTAACCTGCCTACAAGTACGACACGATTTAACATCAGAACCACTCCTTATAATAGATCTTATTGATCATCTTCTCGAACAGCCATATGACGAATAATATCATCTGAGAACTTAGCAAGGCGGTCAAATTCATTTACTGAATTTTCATCACCGCTGAAGTTAATCAGTACATAATATCCATCACGATAGTCATTGATTTCATAAGCAAGACGTTTCTTGCCTTTTTCATCAACTTTTTCAATCTCCGCCCCGTTATCAGTTAAAATTTTGTTGAAACGCTCAACTAAAGCTGTTTGAGCTTCATCTTCAATGTCCGGGCGGATGATATACATGATTTCGTATTTTCTCATCCGTTACACCTCCTTTTGGTCTTAGCGGCTCTATTTGGTTAATAGAGCAAGGAGTAATCTAAAGTTACATTACTCACAATAGTGTATTATACCAAATCTTATTTTAAATAACAAGCCTTCGAGAGATCCTTTTTTACGTTCTTTTGCTAAATGGGTACAGCTTAATTCTTAAACATTAAACCGGAAATGTATAACATCACCGTCTTTTACAATATATTCCTTACCTTCCAAACGAACTCTGCCTTTTTCTCTTGCCCCTGCCATTGCTCCTGCTTCTACGAGATCGTCATAGGAAACAGTTTCTGCACGGATAAAGCCTCTTTCAAAATCTGTATGAATAATTCCTGCTGCCTGTGGTGCCTTTATCCCTTTACGGAATGTCCATGCACGCACTTCCTGTTCACCTGCTGTGAAATAAGTTGCCAGGCCCAGTAAGTTATAAGACGCCTTTATAAGCTTATCAAGACCTGATTCATTGATACTAAGCTCTTCGAGGAACATTTCCTTTTCCTCTTGATCCAGCTCAGCTATTTCTTCTTCAATTTTTGCACAAACTACAATAACTTCTGCATTTTCATTTGCTGCATACTCTCTTACCTTTAGTACATTTTCATTCGAATCAGGGTCCGCTATTTCTTCTTCACTCACATTAGCTACATATAATGTTGGCTTGCTTGTCAATAAATGAAGGCCTTTAACTATTTTCAATTGCTCTTCTGTATAGTCTAAAGCTCGTGCCGGTTTTTCTTCTTCAAGGCCATTCTTTATTTTTGCCAGTACATCGTATTCGGCGATAGCTGCTTTATCTTTTTGTTTTACCAGTTTTTCAACCCGTGTGAAACGTTTTTCAACTGTTTCCAAATCAGCTAAAATCAGCTCAAGATTAATGATTTCTATATCATCAATTGGATCGATTTTGCCGGATACATGTGTGATGTTTTCATCAACAAAACAACGAACAACCTGACAAATTGCATCTACCTGGCGAATGTGAGATAGGAATTGATTACCAAGCCCCTCTCCTTTACTTGCACCTTTCACAATACCTGCAATATCTGTAAACTCAAATGCTGTCGGCACTGTTTTTTTCGGTTTTACTAATTCTGTTAATTTATTTAAGCGATTATCGGGTACTTCCACAATCCCTACATTGGGGTCAATCGTAGCAAATGGGTAATTTGCTGCTTCTGCTCCTGCTTGTGTGATTGCATTAAAAAGCGTAGATTTTCCTACATTGGGAAGTCCGACAATTCCTGCTGTCAAGGCCATACAACTTTCAACTCCTTAAGGATTTCCATTCATGAACGCGTAATCTAATTATAGATACATAAAAATAAAAACACAAGCAGGTAAAAAGCAAAAATAGGCAACCGAAGTATACCTATTTTTGCTTCTCACCCTATTATTTTATCTTTTTCTATTTAATACTGTCTCTATTTTACTATTTTAATAGCAGTATAGTCAATTTTAACTAATTTTAAATCTTTTTTATGCTTCCCCTTTTTCCAGGACCTTTTTCATCTTTTTTGTGAAATCTCTGCGGGGGATCATGACACTGTGATCACAACCTAAGCACTTTATTCGGATATCCATTCCCATACGTATAATCTTCCAGCGGTTTTCCCCACATGGATGTGGCTTTTTCATCTGCACTACATCATTCAATCCAAACTCTTTTTCTGCCATTTGGTGTGCTCCTTTTTTCATCCATTATACCTAAAAATTATTGATTACGCTCTACCCCACGCTGCAGGAGTTCCTCTTTCTGATCACTTGAATACATTACGAGGCGTGGTGATGGGATTTCAATTCCTGATTTATATAATTTATCCTGGGTTTCTTTGCGGATCGCACGCTCCCCTGCCCACTGGAAGACTGGTTGTGTTTCCGCAATTACACGGATTACATAATGTGAAACGTCTAGAACTTGCACCCCATGAATGGTTGGTGTACTCACAAAGAAATCATATTTTTCCGGTAGACCAACAACTACTTCTTCGATAATCTTTTCGGCATCCGTAATATCACTTTCATATGGAATATTAATATCTACTACTGATAAACCATTAGTAACAGAGTAATTTGTCACCTGTGTCACATTCCCATTAGGCAATACATTCATTTCTCCTGTCCAGCTTTGGACTTTGGTTGTACGAAGACCAATCTCTTCTACTGTCCCTTCAACCCCTGATACCAGTACATAATCACCTACAGAAAATTGATCTTCAAAAATGATAAAGAACCCTGAAATAATATCCCGGACTAAGTTTTGTGCACCAAAACCAATAGCAAGACCAGCAACACCAGCACCAGCTAACAGGGGTCCAATTTCAAAACCTAATACATTGTCTAAAATCATTATAAAAGCTATAAAGTAAACAACATATGCGATCACACTTTTGATTAATTTTTTTAGCGTGTTTTCCCGTCGTTCCGTAATCCGAATAGGACCCTTTGATCTGCTTTTAAATAGTCGATCTATTAGATTCCTGCTAACTTTTACGATCGTAATTGCTAAAACTGCTATAATAATTATTTGTAAAATCCCTGTTCCAATTGTTATCCAAAGCTCTGGCCCAGTAATATAATTCCAAAGTGATTCGAATTGTTTATTGAATGTGTCCATTTCAAAACCTCCGTGTCGTATGCTGTGATAATTGTGTGTTCGTAATATAAATAGTTTACAATATTAACTTTTCCTTTTAAAGTTTTCAAGTATTTACTTCGTTCTTTCCATTTTATTCCAAATGGGGAATAGTAGTAATCTTGTTAATACATACAAATTTAATATCCCATAAACTGGATATATGTAGCTAATTAGTGTAGAAAATCCAAGCGTGGTTAAGGGTATCATTGTAACTAAGATTAAAATAACTAGCAAGCTTAACGGGAGATTTAAAAAGTCCTGTATTCTTGTTACAAGTCCCAACACCCCTGCGGCGGCTGTTGTAAAAATTGCAAACCAAAGTAAAATACTCATAAATATGAGTATTTCAAATGGATAACCTTTTAAAATTGCAAATAATGGGATCTCATATAATAGTATCTCGTCCGCAATTTGAATTAAACTATTGTTATATACATAGGAGATGACACCTAGTGTAGCCCCACTGCCAATACAAGCAATCCATATTTCCTGTTTGGAGGTGACTTTATTACCAATCGCTCCTAAAACAGCGATTAATGGCAATATATTTAATGCTGTAAACGGAAATGCGGCAGTCCAGTTTCTTTGTTCATGCCAATGTGAAAACAATGCCAGATCCTGATCAAACGTAAATAATAATAAAATATACAAAAGTCCACCCAATAAAAGCGGCAAAACGAATTGATTCATAGATAAAAGGCCGTTTATATCTTTCATGAATAAAACGATGAGTGCGATGACTATAATTACTATTCCCCACCAATAGGAGAAGTTAAACGCCTGTCCAGTTGCCCCGCTCCCTGCAATCATGACGACAGTAGTGGTAAACAAATATAAAAAAATCATGACATCATAAATTTTTGTAAGTCTGGCTCCCACAATATCACGTAATACAGGGAGATAATGTGTTGATTTTCTTTGATAGCTAACGTTCATAATAACAAAACAGGATATAGTAAAAAATATGACAAACAATACAATAGCCAGTCCACTTTCATGCCCAAAAAACTGCCATAGTTCCCTACCGGAAGCATAACCTGCTCCAATTGTTGTCCCAATAATTAAAAACATCCATTTCAGACCTGCACGCATCGCATTTCCCCCAATATTTTTAGAATCTATGTATAGAACGATAAAAACATCCGTATACTATACCAATATGTTTGTGGAGGATAAGCTATGAATCTAAAGAAACGATTTAGTTCAATAAATGAAAATTTCCGCATGTTACATACAGATGATACATTAATCCCTGTAATGAGTGAAAAAGTTATTTCATGGCTTCCGGATTTCCCACGGGAATATGTAATTGTCTGTATCGGTACGGATCGCTCAACGGGAGATGCACTTGGTCCCTTAACAGGAACACTGTTTTCTGAAATGAAACCAAAGCATATGACTGTTTATGGCACCTTACACAAACCGGTACATGCCACAAATCTAAACGAATATACAGATATCATTAAATCAAATCATAGTAACCCCTTTATTATCGCAATAGATGCCTGTCTGGGCAAAACCACTTCGGTTGGACACCTGATTGCAGGCGCAGGTCCATTAAAGCCTGGGGCAGCCTTAAACAAGCCCCTGCCATCCATTGGAAACATCCATATTACGGGGGTTGTAAATATAAGCGGGTTTATGGAATATTCTGTTTTACAAAACACAAGATTGTCCGTTGTAGTGGACATGGCACAAAAAATTGCAGAATTACTCGATATCATTGATCAGCGCTTAAAATATAATTATTCTTCTCCCGCAATTTTATTAAAGCAGGAGAAACAACAAAAAATATGAGTTTGTTAATCCCCCTTTTATATAAAGGCTCTTTTTGTAATTTTCTTTTAAAACTTCGTAGTTAATATAAACTGCGAAGTAATAGATGATCACTAGTCCTTATTACCGCTCTGGAAACACATTTCGCTTTCCGCGGGCGGCTGGTGAGCCTCCTCGTGCTACGCACTGCGGGGTCTCACCTATGCCTTTCCTCCCGCAGGAGTCTTCAATGTGTTTCCTCCGCTGGGATGGTGCTTTCACTTTCAAAGGATGATTTAACATTTGATTACATCAAACTATTAAGATAATCCTTACTAGCGTAGGCAGAATACGAAGACTCCAACGGGAACAGCACGTGTCCGAAGACCCCGCAGAGTGGTTTTCTCGAGGAGGCTGAGGCCGTGCGCGTGGAAAGCGAAGTATTCTGCCGGAGCGAGATTTAGCGGTCAACCATCATTAGAATAAGAGAAAGCGTCATGAGATAATTTTCACTGTGTCGCATTTTACATCGACTACGGAGAAATAACAAAATAGCTTTATATAAAAAACACCGTGCCTGTAAATAGCGCACGGTGTTTTAGTATATCCGGTTATCCTGATCCAACATCCCTTGGTGTAGATTTCTTCTTTCTTCCTTTAAGTATTTTATCTGCCTTGTTGAAAGCCCACTGTAATGCTAATCCTTGTAATACAACACCTATTATAGAGGTTCCTGTTAGAACCCATATCGTGATTGAATCCTCTATCGCAAATATTCGATGGCCAAAAAATAATAAATGACTAAACACTGCAAAAAGCGCATGGAAAAAGGTGTTTACAGTGCTTTCCACATTCCAAACAACAAGGGACGCGGCTAATAATACGAAGAACAACAATGATAAAGCGATAATCAATGACCTATAGGTTAACTTTTCTATAAATGGTGTTACATAGTATTTGGTTATTGTTTTAATCCGAAAGAAATAAATGATCCTTACAACTCTAGCCATTTGGAAAAATTGATCAAATGGAATAATAGCGATTAAAAGAAATGGATTTTGTTTAATAAAGTTCCACTTTTCCTTCGACATGATAAATCGGATAATAAAGTCGATAAAAAACACTGCCCAAACAACCCAATTTATAGTTGAATTATATGTGTTTTCCGCCCAAATTGTAATAATTGTAAGCATTACAAGGAGAATCATTAGTCCTTCATATATTATTTTCATTACTTGTTGCATGATGCTGCTCTCCCCTATTAACAGGATAATTCAGTTTCTAAAATAATTGATAGATATAATAGATAAAACCAACAGTCACAATCGAAGGCAATAGATTTCCCACACGAATCTGCACTACTTTTAATAGATTAAGACCAATTGCCAGTATTAGAAGTCCTCCTACTGCAGTTAATTCCACAATCATCCCATTTAAAAATGTTTCCGGTATCCACTTTTCAATTTGTGTAGCAAGTAATGCTATAGCTCCCTGATATAATACGACTGGAACTACGGAAAGAATAACTCCAAAACCTAAAGTTGTTGTTAATACGAGTGCAACGAATCCATCAATAACCCCTTTGGTAATTAATATTTCATGATCACCACGAATTCCACTATCTAAAGCTCCTATGATAGACAGTGCTCCAATAACAAAAATTAACGATGCAGTTACAAAACCCTGAGCAACGCTGAAATTTTCATTCTTCGTTGTAATTTTACTGCCTATCCATGCCCCTAAACGATTTAATCCTTCTTCAAGATGAATAAATTCACCAATTATTGCCCCCGTTAATAAACTTAATAAAACAACGATGATTATTTCCGTAGAAAAGGCCATTTGTAATCCTATCAATAGAACTGAAAGACCAATTCCATGCATTATTGTTTCTTTATAACGTTCAGGTATTTTAGTGAAAAATAATCCAAGTAGACTTCCTACTACAATTAATGCTCCATTTACTAATGTTCCATATAATACCATTGCCCCATCTCCAATATGTTAAAGTTCATTGTATGCAGCAGCTATTTCCTTGATAGCCTGTAAAAACACTTCTATTTCTTTTTCAGTGTTATATATACCTAAACTAACTCTTACAATTCCTTGTTCCTTTGTTTTTAAAGTATAATGTGTCAATGGACTACAATGCAATCCTGCACGAACAGCTATATTATAGTGCGAGTCCAGTACCAGGGCTATTTCCTGAGAGTCTACTCCATCAATATTAAACGCAACAATTGGCATTCGATATACTTTTTCATCTGGGCCATAGCATGTAACACCAGGAATGGTTTTTAGCTCTCTTAACATTTTTTTCGTTAGCATTGTTTCACGTGGAACATTTTCATCTTTTCTATGTTCATAGGCTAATAAAGCAGCATATAACCCGGCAATACCTGGTGTATTTAATGTACCACTTTCCAGTTTTTCAGGATATTGATCAGGTTGAACAGGATCCTCTGAAAAGCTGCCCGTTCCTCCATGATGTAATGGTGATAAATCAATTTCCCCTTCTAATAAAAGCATGCCAGTACCCTGTGGTCCCAACAAACCCTTATGGCCAGGAAAAGCTAGCATATCAATTCCAAGTTCTTTCATATGTATATTTTCATATCCTGCAGTTTGTGATGCATCTATTAATGTTAATACATTATTGCTTTTTGCTATTTTCATTATTTGATCAATCGGAAGGATTGCACCAGTAACATTGGAAGCATGTGTCATAGCAATTAATTTGGTTTCATTTCTAATTTCTTTTCTCACAGCATCAATAAAATGATCACTATCATCATTCCATTGAATAAAGGAAACTTCCACCCCATACTTCTTTTTTAAAAATTCCAAAGGACGTCTAATTGAATTATGCTCAAAAGATGTAGCTATAATATGGTCACCCTTTTGCCAGGTTAGGCCTTTAATGGCTTGATTTAGTGCGATGGTGGCATTCGAATAAAACAATGCCTTCTTTGGATCACTACAGCCAAATAATTCAGCTGCTTTTTCCCTAGTTTTATTTATAATAATAGCAGCCTCCCTGGCCGGCGAATGTCCTCCCCTACCCGGATTTGCACCAATATTATTCATAAAATTAACCATTGCTTCGCTAACCTCAGGAGGTTTAGGAAAAGAAGATGCAGCCTGATCAAAATATATCATTTGATTATCCCCCTTAGATCTTTCCTCTTATTATAGCAAAAGACTGACGAAATATGGTCGTCAGTCTTTGTAATTAATGTGATTCTATTATTTTTCTAATACCTCAATGATTCGTTCCAGATCATCATCGGTATAAAATTCAATTTCAATTTTCCCTTTTCGTTTTCCACGATGAATACTTACCCCTGTACCTAAACGTTCTCTTAATACAGACTCTCTTTCTAGAAGGAAAACATCCTTTTTGGGCTTGTCTTTTTTGGTTTTCGGTTTTTCATTTAATTCAATGATTAACTGCTCCACTTGTCTTACATTTAATTTATCTTGACGTATCTTATTTACAAATGGAAGTAGTTTGTCTTTATCCTTTAAACCCAATAATGCACGTCCATGACCCATAGAAAGTTCACCATTGTTAATATATGCAATAACCTGGTCAGGTAAAGAAAGCAATCGAACTATATTAGCAATATGGGAACGACTTTTCCCTAAACGTTTTGATAATTCTTCTTGTGTAATCTTTAATTCACTCATTAGATTTGCATAAGCATGGGCTTCTTCAATCGGCGTTAAATCTTCACGCTGGAGATTTTCAAGCAATGCAAGCTCCATCATTTTTCCATCAGTTAATTCTTTTATAACGACAGGAACCTTTTCAAATCCAGCTTCTTTTGCTGCACGAAAGCGTCTTTCACCAACAACAATTTCATACCCTTTAATACTTTTTCGGACAATTAATGGTTGAATAATACCATATTCTAGAATAGAATCCTTTAATTCCTCTATTGCATCAGCGTGAAATGTTTTTCTTGGTTGATAAGGATTTGGCCTACATTCAGCAATAGAAATTTCTTGGATTGCTTCATCATCCTGACTATCAATCTCGGGAAAAAAAGCATTAATACCTTTACCTAACCCTTTCGCCATTGGCCATCACTTCCTTAGCTAATTCAAGATAAACCTCTGCCCCTTTGGACCTTGGATCATACGTAATAATTGGTTGACCATGACTAGGCGCTTCACCCAGGCGTACATTTCGGGGAATAATAGATTTATAGACTTTATCTTGAAAGTATTTTTTTACCTCTTCAATCACCTGTAAACCTAAATTTGTTCGTGCATCAAGCATTGTAAGTAATACGCCTTCTATCATTAATTCCTTATTCAGATGTTTTTGCACCAGTCTTATCGTATTTAATAATTGACTGAGACCTTCCAGTGCATAGTATTCACATTGAACTGGTATCAAAACAGTATCTGAGGATGTTAATGCATTTATTGTAAGCAAACCTAATGAAGGCGGACAATCGATAATAATATAATCATAATGCTCTTTCAGTTTTTCCAATGATTTTTTCAAGCGAATTTCCCGTGAAATAGTTGGGACTAATTCAATTTCTGCACCAGCAAGTTGAATAGTTGCAGGTATTATATCCAAGTTGTTTACATTTGTAGGTATAACAACCTCTTCAGCAGGTAAATCTTCTACCAGTACATTATAGATACAATTATTAACATCTGCTTTGTTAATTCCTACCCCACTTGTAGCATTACCCTGAGGGTCTGTATCTACAAGCAATATTTTATTACCCAATTGCGCAAGACATGCGCTTAAGTTAACCGACGAAGTTGTTTTTCCTACACCACCTTTTTGATTTGCGATGGACATTATTTTTCCCATGTTGACACCTACCTATTATAAAACTTGCATTTTCGACTATTAATTATGACGAATTTATTAGTTGACTTTAAATGTATAAATACATATATTTCTTATTTTATCACTATTTCTATGAAAACAACTATTAATATTACTTTTGTTATAAAATCGTAATTTATGATGGGTTTTTACTATATACTTGAAGAAATTATGTTGTTATAAGAAGGAAATCGTTTTTTAATCTTAAACTGTAGGAAATACCCATCTGTTCGGGAATAGATGGGTATTATCTAACACATATAATAAATGAATTATTTCTTTTTTGGTATCTTTATAGTAATTTGATAATAATCATCAAGTTCTTTTTCATCAGATTCTACTTTAACTCCAGTATCTGATACCATATTTAATGATTGGCGAATCGTATTCATAGCTATTCGAATATCTTTGTTAAATCCTTTTAATTTTGTACGCTTTTTCTTTGAGTCATTCTGCGGGTTTTCCATTTTGGTAATCCGCTCTTCTGTCTGTTTTACATTGAGCTCATTTTCTATAATATCCTGTAAAAGTTTATGCTGCTTCTCAGGATCGTTTAATTTTATTAAAGCTCTGGCATGCCTTTCTGTAATTAACTTATTTAATAATGCTTGCTGAACTTCTTCAGGCAACTTCAATAATCGCAGCTTATTTGCAATGGAAGATTGGCTTTTACCCAGTCTTTGAGCTAACGCCTCCTGTGTTAATGAATGAAGTTCCAATAGCTTGGCATAAGCTGTTGCCTCTTCAATTACAGTCAATTCTTCACGTTGAAGGTTCTCTATTAGAGCAACTGAAGCAGTTTCTGCATCAGACATCTCACGTATGATCGCTGAAATATTTTCCCATTCCAGTGTTTGAACAGCACGCCATCTTCGTTCCCCTGCAATAAGCTCATACTTATCGTCTTCTGAATTTATTTTCCGGACGACAATTGGTTGGATCATACCATGTGTGTTTATCGTTTGAGCCAGTTCTTTAATTTTTTCTTCACTAAAAATTGATCTCGGCTGAAATCGATTTGGTGAAATTTTATGAACAGGAAGCTGAATTACTTCATCTGGATGATAGCTTTCTTCTTCTGGTTCAGAAGCTGATTTATCCCCCAAACCAAATATTCGATTAAAAGGCTTTACCATCAACAGACACCACCTTTATATTCTATCTTAATTAAGTAAGATTATCAGGATTATCTCTATGTATATTAAAATTGTTTCACGTGAAACAATTGGATTTATAAGTTTATGAAACTATTAGAACTATTAAGACTAGTATAACATGAAAAAGGAACAAAAAGAAAAAACGCGACAACATAAAACTGCTGTGCGAATTTAATTGGCAATTTCAGTTTGTAATCCTATATTACCATAATTTTTACAACAAAAGAATGAAATAGCAAAAATATATCATTGTACAATCAGATATATTTTATTTAGTAATTAAACATGTAGAATTTTCACTCTATTGGTTCTTTATTTGGTGTACCAGCTTTTCTAGGATACTTTTTAGGTGTTTTTCTATTTTTGTTTATCACTACAATCGAACGTTCACTATCTTCCTTTGGCAATGTAAAAGTAAACGTATCAACTACTTCCCCACCTAATATTTCAACTGCAGCTTGAGCATTACCTAATTCCTCGTTTGCTTGTGCACCTTTCATCGCTATGAATACCCCATTCTTTTTCACTAATGGTAAACATAATTCGCTTAATACGGACATACGTGCAACCGCTCTGGCTGTAACAATATCGAAGGTTTCCCTGAATTCACTGTTTTTCCCAAAGTTTTCAGCACGATCATGATAAAATGCAACATTGCTTAAGCTTAGTTTATTAGCTAACTGATTTAAAAAACCTATTCGCTTTTGTAATGAATCAACAATTGTTACCTTTAATTGTGGAAAGCATATTTTAAGTGGAATACTTGGAAATCCAGCACCTGCACCTACATCACATATATGTATATCATTTGTAAAATCATAATAAAATGCTGCTGAGATGGAATCATAAAAGTGTTTTAAATACACATCTTCTTTGTCTGTTAATGCTGTAAGGTTTATCTTCTCATTCCACTCCACCAATGTTTCATAATAAATGGAAAATTGTTCCAGTTGATAATCACTTAATTCAATTCCCTGTTCGATTAGCGCTTTTGTAAACTGTTCTGGATTCATAAATATGACAGTTCCTTCCTTTTAAATTTTAGAAAACTTGGCTTATCGCCAAGCCTTAATGGCGAAAGCCTTAGTTGCACTTATACTGATTTCCTGAAAAAAGTTATATTTTCCTATCAGTGGTACAAAAGACCACCAATCCTTGTCGGTGATCTTCTGCAACAATGTTAATTAATTTGCAATTCGTGCTATATTTCCCTGTTCAATATATATAAGCAAAATAGATACATCCGCTGGGTTTACGCCGGATATTCTCGATGCTTGACCAACTGATAATGGTCGCACTTTTTTCAGCCTTTGCTTCGCCTCTGTAGCAATTCCACTAATATCATCATAATCAATATCATCAGGTATCTTTTTATCTTCCATTTTTAACATACGTGCAACTTGTTCATTTGCTTTCTTAATATAACCTTCATACTTAATTTGAATTCCTACCTGTTCTTTTACTTCTGTAGAAATTTCAGGATTTGTTTCAATCATTTGATCGACCAAATCATAAGAAAGTTCAGGTCGTTTCAGTAAATCATATGCTTTTATTGCTTCTTTTAAAGGAGTGGCACCAGCTTCTGTCATCACTTTATTAACTTCTTCATTTGGTTTTATGGTTATCTTACTTAAACGTTTTTTCTCTGCTTCTACTAAATTCTTTTTCGCAGCAAATTTCTCGTAACGTTCCTCTGTTATTAAACCAATGTCATGTCCAATTTCAGTTAAACGCAGATCTGCATTATCATGACGTAATAATAAACGGTATTCCGCACGTGATGTTAACAGACGATATGGTTCATTTGTTCCTTTTGTTACAAGATCATCAATTAACACACCGATATAAGCTTGTGAACGATCCAAAATTACAGACTCTTTGCCTAATACTTTTGCTGCTGCATTAATTCCTGACATAATTCCTTGTGCTGCAGCTTCCTCGTATCCGGAAGTTCCATTAATTTGTCCAGCTGTAAACAGTCCAGGAATATTCTTTGTTTCCAGTGTGGGCCATAGCTGTGTTGGAACAACTGCATCATATTCAATTGCATAGCCTGCACGCATTATTTCAGCATTTTCCAGACCCTTTACACTTCTTACCATTTCATGCTGAACAGATTCAGGCAAAGATGTTGATAGCCCCTGTACATATACCTCTTCAGTATCCCTTCCCTCTGGTTCAAGGAAAATTTGATGACGAGGTTTGTCATTAAAGCGAACAATTTTATCTTCAATCGATGGGCAATAACGCGGACCTGTGCCACGTTTCATACCTGAATACATCGCTGAAAGTTTTAGATTTTCATTAATAACTTGATGGGTAAATTCGTTTGTATATGTTAACCAGCAAGGAATTTGATCCGTAATGAATTCTGTTGTTTCATAGGAAAAGCTCTGTGGCTTCTCATCCCCTGGTTGAATTTCTGTTTTAGAATAATCAATCGTATGACTGTTCACACGTGGTGGTGTTCCTGTTTTAAATCTTGTTAGTTCAAAGCCAAGCTCTTCCAAGTGCTCAGAAAGTTTTACAGATACACGCTGGTTATTTGGGCCACTTTCATATTCCAGGTCACCCATCAATATTTTTCCGCGCATAAATGTTCCTGTCGTTATAATAACTGTTTCCGCACTATAAGCTGCTTTCGATTCTGTAATAACACCTTTACATACGCCGTCTTCAACGATTAGTTGATCAACCATTCCTTGGCGAAGTGTCAGGTTTTCTTGGTTTTCGATAATACTTTTCATTTCTTTTATATATAAAGGTTTATCTGCCTGTGCACGTAATGCTTGTACAGCAGGTCCTTTTCCAGTATTTAGCATACGCATTTGAATATGCGTTTTATCAATAACTTTTGCCATAACTCCACCTAGTGCATCAACTTCACGCACTACGATTCCTTTAGCAGGGCCACCTAGTGAAGGATTACATGGCATAAAAGCGATCATATCCAGATTTAATGTGAGCATTAACGTTTTTGCACCCATTTTTGCTGCGGCTACACCGGCTTCTACGCCAGCATGACCGGCACCAATAACGATTACATCATAATGGCCAGCATTGTATGTCATTGTTCTTCATCCTTCCTGATTTAAATGATAGACGTTCTATATTTTAAAAGTATACTTTATTTTATAAATAGCTAACTAAAATTATTTCCCTAAACAAAATTGTGAGAATAGCTGATCGATTAGGCCGTCACTTGCTGTATCACCTATTATTTCTCCTAAAAACTCCCATGTTCGCGTTACATCGATTTGAACAATGTCCATTGGCATCCCAAGTTCAATGCCTTCCATAGCTTCTTCCAATGCATTTTTAGACTGCTTCAGTAATTGAATATGCCTTACATTGGATACGTAGGTTAAATCACCTGAGTCAATTTCTCCTGCAAAGAATGTTTTTGCGATGGCTGCTTCGAGCTCGTCCACCCCTTCTTCTTCAATCAGAGAAGTCGTAACAATGGGATTACCTTCAGCCATTTCATTGACCCTATTTAAATCGAGTTTTTGCTCGAGATCGGTCTTATTTATGATTACAATATATTCAAGTCCATGTATTGCTTCAAAAAGCTTAACATCTTCATCTGTTAGCTCATCATTATAGTTTAACACAAATAAGATAAGATCAGATTCCTTCAATACCTGTCTGGATCGTTCCACACCAATCTTTTCGACAATATCCTCGGTTTCACGAATACCTGCTGTATCTACCAGGCGTAGTGGAACACCACGTACATTTACATATTCCTCAATGATATCCCTTGTTGTTCCAGGTACTTCGGTTACAATTGCCTTATTTTCCTGGACAAGTGTATTCATTAACGAAGATTTCCCTACGTTGGGACGTCCAATAATTGCTGTTGCAAGTCCTTCACGTAAAATCTTCCCTTGTTTTGCTACTTCCAAAAGTGATTCAATTTCCATTAGAACCTCTTTCGTCTTCTTTTGCATCATTTCATGTGACATTTCTTCCACATCATCATACTCTGGGTAATCAATATTAACCTCAACATGTGCAACAGTTTCTAATAAATCCTGCCGCAGCCGCCGAATTAACCCGGATAACCGACCATCCATCTGTTTTAGGGCCACAGACATTGCCTTATCTGTTTTGGCACGAATTAGATCCATTACCGCTTCTGCCTGTGATAAGTCAATCCTGCCATGCAGAAAAGCACGCTTTGTAAATTCCCCAGGCTCAGCTAATCTAGCACCACTATTTAAAATGATTTCCAGTACCCGATTGACAGCTACCATTCCACCATGACAATTTATTTCAACTACATCTTCACGTGTAAATGTCTTTGGTGCACGCATGACGGAAACCATTACTTCCTCAGCAACTTCTTTTGTTCCTGGATCAATAATCTTACCATAATGAATTGTATGGGAATCTGCTTCATTTAAATTTTTACCACTAAATAAATTCATGGTAATTGAAATTGCCTTCGGACCACTCAACCTCACAATTGCAATGGCACCTTCTCCAATCGGGGTTGATATTGCAGTAATTGTATCAGTCTCCATTTGCTTTCACCTCCAACACTTTTTCTTACTTTATCTATGTCAATAACGAAATATATTTTTTACGTCACTAACAAAATAGAATACCACATATTTATTCAAAAATAAACTTATCCACAAAAATAATTTAAAGTAATTTAAAAACCGTTTATACACAGTGTGGATAAACGGTTTCCTTTTTATAGATTTTTAAAGTTGTGGGACTGCACTTCGTTCGCCCCATCAAAATACTGGGCCATACTAATTAGAAATGAAAGTTGAGAGACAAAGCATGATAGTTGAGAGATCAGACGGCAAACTTGAGAGACACTTGGTAAAAGTTGAGAGAAAACAAGGGATTTTACAATTATCTCTCAACTTTATAGGCTTATCTCTCAACTCCATAAGCTTCTCTCTCAACTTTGCCTGCTTTCGGCAAAAATACTGGTAAATTTTATACTTTCTAACCATTTTAAAATAAAAAGTCCCGGGTTTCCCCGGGACTTCATTTAATCCTTATGGTTTTATCACAATATGACGATGTGGCTCTACGCCATCAGAATAGGTAGAAACCTCACCACGTTCCTGCAAAGCACTATGAATAATTTTGCGTTCAAATGCCGGCATTGGCTCGAGCGCTACCTTTTTATTCAGTCGTTTTGCTTTGTCAGCCATTTTTAATGCCAGGGATTGCAGTGTTTCTTTTCTCCGACCGCGATATCCCTCTGCATCCAATGTGACAGTATAGAATTGTTTCCCATCTTTATTTAGTGCAAGATGAATCAAATATTGCAGGGCATTTAGTGTCTGCCCGCGTTTACCAATCAGTAAAGCGATATTTTCACCATTCATTTCAAATGTAACATGATTTCCATCAACGGTTGTCGTAATATCTACTTCAATATTCATATTACTTGTAACTTCTTTAATAAATTTCTCTGTCTCTTGGATTTGATTTTTAGCGATTGTTACTTTAACAAAGGCACGCTTGGATCCAAATAAACCTAGTAATCCTTTTTTACCTTCGTCAATTACATCGATTTCCACCTGGTCCCTGGTTGTGTTTAACTGCTCTAATGCTGATTGGACCGCTTCTTCAACTGTTTGTCCGCTGGCAGTTAGTTCTCTCACTTTTTGTCTCCTCCAGTATCCGTATTCGCAGTCTTCATCATTGGTTTACGAATGAAAATAGTTTGAGCAACCATAAAGATATTACCTACTACCCAGTAAAGTGCTAATGCTGCCGGGAAGAAGAACGCAAAAACAGTAATCATGATCGGCATAACATAAAGCATTACCATCATTTGCGGATTTTGTGCCGCAGGACTTCCTGCCATCATTAATTTTTGCTGCAGGAATGTAGCTGCACCGGCTATTATTGGTAAAATATAATCCGGTGACCCTAGTTCAAACCATAGGAAATTATGTGAACTAACTGCTTCTGTACGCATAATTGCATGATACATCGCAATTAAAATAGGCATTTGAACAAAAATCGGTAAACACCCTGCAAGTGGATTTACCCCATGCTTTTGGAACAGAGACATTGTTTCCTGCTGCAGTTTTTGCTGTGTTGTCGCATCTTTAGAACTATATTTTTTCTGAATTTCTTTAAGTTCCGGTTGTATATCCTGCATTGCCTTAGAACTTTTCAATTGTTTTACGTTTAATGGTAAAAGTATCAAACGGAAGATAATAGTTACTATTACAATGGATAACCCATAATTTTCACCAAATAAATTAGCAAAATATGTGATCAACCATGATACTGGATACACAAAATAGCTATTCCAAATACCATCACTCTCAGAAGTGATTGGTTGATTAATTTCTGTACAACCTGAAAGTATTGCAAGCAATCCAATGAGGACGACAAGCATTAAATACTTTTTACGCAAAGTGTTTCCTCCTAATTATCAAAACATAAAGATTGTTTCAATAGGTAATTTCTATGTATTTTTTCTACATGCTATTTTATCTTAAATAAGTGCAAGAATCTATTATAATGTAAGATATTACGATTATTTTTTTAGTAACCGTTCTTTATATAATAAATGGGTTAAACTTTTCTTTACTTCTTTGGAGCCCATCTGCTTTGTCGGCTGTCTAGCAATTATTACAATATCGTAAGACTCCAAAATATTATTTTCCAACTCGTGAAAGGCCTCGCGCAAATATCTTTTAATTCGATTTCTTGTAACTGCATTTCCGATTTTCTTACCTACAGAAAGGCCAATACGAAAGTGTTCCTGGTTTGTTTTCTGTACATAATATATGACAAGCTGCCGATTTGCAAAAGACTTCCCATGTTTAAATGCATGCTGAAATTCTTCATTCTTTTTAATACGAAATTCTTTTTTCATGTTATCACCTTTACTAGCAATCACCTACACACTTATCCATGATCTATGTATGAAAACAGCATTTCCAGCTGTTTTCATATTTATTCTTCTAAAATCGGAAAAAAGACCACTGACTTTTCAGTGGCCTATGCAGATAATACTTTTCTTCCTTTACGACGACGACGAGCTAGAACTTTACGTCCATTTTTAGTACTCATACGTGTGCGAAAGCCGTGTACTTTTTTGCGTTTACGATTATTTGGTTGAAACGTTCTTTTCATGTATCTTGCACCTCCTGAAAAGGATGAAATATCCAATTTAAAACCTATCCTATGGACAGTCTTTGTAATTATACGTAAAACTTGCACCATCTGTCAACTTCATTTTTATTTTTTTTACTTAAGTCGTCTTTTAAATGGATTTTACCCATACCATTCTTTTTTTAATTTTATCTGCTATTCCTTTCTATCCACAGGTCCATGTTTAAAGAAATTCGACATTTTTTTCTATCCACATCAAACATCGACAGGTTAATCACAAAATATAGTAGTGTGGATATTTTTTATGTACAAGCTGTGGTTTTTGTGGATAAAGGTCGAAAAACCATTGCACACTCCCCTTTTATTTGATATCATATTTGTGTTTAACTCATAAAATAAATAACAGACCTTTTCACTTACCCACAATCTGTGGATAAACTGTGGATACTTATTTACAGTATAGTTTATAAACTTGTCAACAGAAGTGTGGATAACGTACATAACTCTATTAAAGTGTTATAATCATTATGTTTTCCTATCCACATCAATTAATCTTTAATTTTTTTCTCTGCTAACTGGTTTCTACTATTTCCATTCACCTTACCTAAGTGTATTTAATCATATTCCTTTCCATCTTGATTAAAGAACGTGAAAGGCTATTTCTGTCATTTATTATATTTGAAAGGAGTGAACTCAATATTGGAAAACATCGATGAATTATGGGTTGCAACACTAGAGAAAATCGAAGAAAAGATCAGCAAGCCAAGTTTTGAAACCTGGCTAAAAAATACAAAAGCCGAATCATTGAATAAAGATACTTTAGTTATTTCTGCCCCAAATGAATTTGCAAGAGACTGGTTGGAAAATCAATATACAAATCTAATTTCAACTATTATTGAAGAAATTACCGGTACAAAGCTGGCAACGAAATTTGTTATCCCTGAATCCAATACGGAAGCAGAAGACGTTAAGCCTGTACCTAAACCAAAGCCGAATCATGACAACAATGCTGTACCAAAATCATTGCTGAATTCAAAGTATACATTTGATACATTCGTGATTGGCGCTGGAAACCGTTTTGCACATGCTGCATCCTTAGCCGTTGCCGAAGCACCTGCAAAAGCATATAATCCACTTTTTATTTATGGTGGAGTTGGACTTGGAAAAACACACTTAATGCATGCAATCGGTCATTATGTTCGTGAACATGATCCACAAGCAAAGGTTGTCTATCTAACATCCGAAAAATTTACGAATGAATTTATTAATGCAATCATGGATAATAAAACAATTAACTTTCGTAATAAATATCGAAATATAGATGTTTTATTAATAGATGATATTCAATTTATTGCTGGAAAAGAATCTACCCAGGAAGAATTTTTCCATACCTTTAATGCATTGCATGAAGAAAGTAAGCAGATTATTATTTCAAGTGACCGTCCACCAAAGGAGATACCAACACTCGAGGATCGATTGCGTTCACGATTTGAATGGGGTTTGATTACTGATATTACACCACCGGATCTGGAAACTAGAATTGCAATATTAACGAAAAAAGCAAAAGCTGAAGGACTGGATATTCCTAATGAAGTTATGCTTTACATTGCAAATCAAATCGATACAAATATTAGGGAACTGGAAGGTGCATTGATACGGGTTGTTGCATATTCTTCTCTGGTAAACCAGGATATAGATGCATCTCTTGCTGCTGATGCTTTAAAGGATATTATTCCAAGCAGTAAGCCAAGGGTCATTACAATTCAGGGTATTCAGGAAATAGTTGGAGAAAAATATAATATTCGACTTGAAGATTTCATTGCAAAAAAACGAACCAAGTCAATCGCCTATCCAAGGCAAATTGCAATGTATCTATCAAGAGAAATGACTGATTTGTCGCTGCCTAAAATTGGTGAGGAATTTGGTGGTCGTGATCATACAACGGTTATTCATGCACACGATAAAATTGCCAAGCTGCTGGAAAACGACACTAATTTAAATAGAGAAATTGAGGAAATTAAAGAACAACTGAAATCTATATAACCTATACACATGTGAATACTGTGTACGACGGTACAAACTTATGTACAGTTTATGCACATGTGTATAAACTCAAGTGAATTGAGGAAATTGCACTTATCCACATAATCACAAGCCCTAGTACTATTATTACTGTATATTTAAATAAAAATAAATATAAAAGAACTTCCAATAGGAGGATTATTTCAATGAAATTTATTATCCAGCGTGATCAGCTAATCTCAAGTGTTCAAGATGTAATGAAAGCAATCTCCTCTCGAACAGTTATTCCGATATTAACCGGGATGAAAATCGAAGCAAAACAACATGGGATAACATTAACAGGAAGTGATTCAGATATTTCCATTGAATCGTATATCCCAGCTGAGGAAGATGGTAATGTTAATATAGAGCAAATAGAAGAAGGAAGCATCGTACTGCAGGCTAAATATTTCCCTGATATTGTTCGTAAATTACCGGAAAAAACAGTAGAGATAGAGTCAGATGAAAATTTAAAAGTAACTATTCGTTCAGGAAAAGCGGAATTTAATTTAAATGGCCAAGATGCTGAAGAATATCCACAGCTGCCTAAACTACAAACCGATGATAGCTTTGAAATATCAACAGACTTATTAAAAAGCTTGATCAAACAAACTGTTTTCGCTGTTTCAACAATGGAAACAAGACCTATTTTAACAGGGGTAAACCTGAAGCTTGCAGATAATACATTAACTTTTACAGCAACAGACAGTCATCGATTGGCATCCAGAAAAATACCTATAAATGATACCGATATAGAATTTCCAACGATTGTTGTTCCAGGAAAAAGCTTAAATGAATTAAATAAAATTCTAGGTGAAACACAGGAACCTGTAGAAATTAATGTGACTAATAATCAGATTCTATTCCGTACAAAACATCTGAATTTCCTATCCAGACTGCTTGATGGAAATTTTCCGGAAACGTCCCGTTTAATTCCTGATCAAAGCAAAACGACATTCCATGTGAAAACAAAAGAATTACAAAGTACGATTGATCGTGCATCCCTGCTTGCAAAGGAAGAACGTAATAATGTTGTCCGCTTAACTACAAAAGAAAATAACGTTGTAGAAATAACAAGTAATTCTCCTGAAGTTGGGACTGTTACAGAGGATATTACCGTTCAAATAATGGAGGGTGAAGAATTAAAAATTTCATTCAGCTCCAAATATATGATCGATGCATTAAAAGCAATTGAATATGATGACGTGAAAATAGATTTTACCGGTGCAATGCGCCCATTTATTATTCGACCGGTTGAAGATGATTCGATTTTACAATTAATTCTTCCTGTCAGGACTTACTAAATAAAAAATAACAACAAAAAACAAATAAATAATACGGATAAAGCTCTTGTCAGATTAAGATAAGAGCTTTTATACGTTTAAAAAGCAATTTAAAGCGCAAATAGGCGTATTTCTTCTGTTCCTTAGGGTAAACCTTTCTTTAAAGGGAAAACTTTAGTAAGATAGGTGTAGAAGACTTTTAATGGATAATACGTTTAAAAGGTAAATAAATAGGAATCGGTGATAAAAATGCATGAGCAAATTGAAATAAATACGGAATTTATTACATTAGGCCAATTTATTAAGCTTGCAAACATCCTGGAGTCCGGTGGTATGGTAAAAGCATTTTTGCAGGATGAAGGTGCTTTAGTAAATGGTGAAAAAGACCATCGCCGTGGAAGGAAGCTTTACAAGGGTGATGTTGTAGAAATTGAGGGCGCCGGATCGTTTATAGTTACAAAAGAGGAATAACCATGCATATTCAACAATTGCAATTAAAAAATTATCGTAATTACCAAAATATGGAAATATCATTTGATGATAAAGTGAACGTCATTATTGGAGAAAATGCCCAGGGAAAAACAAATCTGATGGAAGCCATCTATGTATTGGCATTTACGAAGTCCCACCGTACGCCAAGGGAAAAAGAACTTATACAATGGGAGAAAGAATATGCTAAAATAGAAGGTATGATTACTAAACGAAAGCAGTCTTTTCCACTTGAAATTATTATTTCTTCAAAAGGGAAAAAGGCAAAATTAAATCGACTAGAGCAAAAACGTTTAAGTGATTATATTGGTGCATTGAATGTCGTAATGTTTGCCCCTGAAGATTTAACTTTGGTAAAGGGGCCGCCACAAATCCGCAGACGTTTTATCGATATGGAGCTGGGACAAATCCAACCTAGGTACATCTATCATCTGGGACAGTATCAAAAAGTACTGAAACAACGAAATCATTTATTGAAATTGATGCAACGCGGAAAGACCAGTGATAAAACGATGTTGCAGGTGTTAACGGATCAATTGGTAGAACATGCCGCAACTTTACTTGAAAGGCGGTTTGTTTTTTTAGATTTATTACGGAAATGGGCAGGTCCAATTCATCACCAGATCAGTCGTAATCTGGAAACACTTGAAATAAGATATAGCCCAACAATAGAAGTATCAGAAGAGGCAAATAAGGAAAAAATAGAAACAATCTATTTAAATAAATTTCAGGAAATACGGGAAAAGGAAATTGACCGTGGAACGACTTTAATTGGTCCACATCGTGATGATCTTATTTTCCATGTAAATAATAAAGATGTACAGACCTATGGATCACAGGGTCAGCAGCGAACGACTGCTTTGTCTGTAAAACTGGCAGAAATAGACCTTATTTTCAATGAGGTAGGTGAATATCCCATTTTACTCCTTGATGATGTATTAAGTGAGCTAGATGATTTCAGGCAGTCTCATTTATTAAATACAATCCAGGGAAAAGTACAAACCTTTGTATCCACCACAAGTGTTGATGGAATTAATCATGAAACACTAAGAAAAGCTGAACTGTTTCAAGTCAAAGATGGTCATATAGATACATAATTTTTGGGGGGATACAATGTTTATTCATATAGGGAATGATCATGTGATCAGATCAAAGGATGTTGTAGCCATCACTGATTTTAACTTAATCTCATCCTCAACGATTATGGATGAGATGATGATAGAATCCAATAAACAAAAAAAGGTTTTCGGATCACAAATGGATGCAAAGTCAGTGATGATTACAACAGAAGCAATTTATTACAGTACGTTATCTGTTTCAACCTTAAAGAAACGTACCGGCTTAATTTCTACAATTAGTAAACTGGATGATTTTATAGATGAAGTATAGGAAATGGATGTGAAAACATGTCAATGGATGACAAAGTAACTGATAATCAAGCATATGATGCAGATCAAATCCAAGTACTGGAGGGACTCGAGGCTGTTCGGAAAAGGCCTGGAATGTACATTGGAACAACGAGTGAAAAGGGTTTGCACCATCTCGTATGGGAAATAGTTGATAATAGTATTGATGAAGCTTTAGCAGGGTATTGTGACCATATCCAAGTTATTATTGAAAAAGATAATAGTATAACCGTAAAGGATAACGGCCGCGGTATTCCGGTTGATATACAAAAGAAAACAGGAAGACCGGCATTGGAAGTAATTATGACTGTGCTTCATGCCGGTGGTAAATTCGGTGGTGGAGGCTATAAGGTTTCCGGTGGATTACACGGTGTTGGCGCATCTGTTGTTAATGCTTTATCGAGTGGTCTTGAAGTATATGTTCACCGTGATAATAAAATTCACTTTTTAGGTTTCAAAAAGGGTGTCCCACAAGGTGAAATTGAGGTCGTTGGGGAAACCGAAATAACAGGAACAGTTACACACTTTATCCCGGATACAGAAATATTCACGGAATCGATTGAATTTGATTTCGATATATTAGCTCAACGTCTGCGTGAATTAGCTTTTTTAAATAAGGGAATTACCATCACCATTGAAGATAAGCGAACGGATGAAGAGCCTGTCAATTACTACTACGAAGGCGGAATCAGTTCGTATGTTGAATATATAAATCGATCAAGAGAAGTTCTTCATGAACCTTTTAATGCAGAAGGAGAAGAACAAGGTATATCTGTTGAAGTAGCGATTCAGTACAATGATGGATTTGCCAGCAATCTTTATTCCTTTGCGAATAATATTCATACGTATGAAGGTGGTACACACGAGTTTGGTTTTAGAACCGGGTTGACACGGGTGATTAATGATTACGCACGAAAAAACAATCTATTCAAAGAAAATGATCCAAACTTAAGTGGAGACGATGTACGCGAAGGTATGACGGCAATCGTATCGATTAAGCACCCGAACCCACAGTTTGAAGGTCAAACGAAAACGAAGCTTGGAAATAGTGAGGTACGTACTGTCACCGATTCAGTTTTTAGTGAAACTTTTTCCAAATTTCTATATGAAAATCCTACAATTGCAAGAATAATTGTTGAAAAGGGATTGATGGCGTCACGTGCACGTATGGCAGCAAAAAAAGCCCGTGAACTGACTCGAAGAAAAGGTGCACTGGAAATTTCAAGTTTACCAGGAAAACTGGCTGACTGTTCATCTAAAGATGCATCAATCAGTGAATTGTATATCGTTGAGGGTAACTCTGCAGGTGGGTCTGCAAAATCCGGACGTGATCGTCATTTCCAGGCTATCCTTCCATTACGGGGGAAAATATTAAACGTGGAAAAAGCACGCCTTGATCGAATTTTATCCAATGCTGAAATACGTTCTATGATTACCGCACTTGGTACAGGTATTGGCGAAGATTTCGATATTACAAAAGCTCGTTATCATAAAGTTGTAATTATGACAGATGCAGATGTTGATGGTGCACATATTCGTACATTACTATTAACATTTTTCTTCCGTTATATGCGCCCATTAATTGAATATGGCTATATTTATATTGCACAACCACCATTATTTCAAGTTAAGCAGGGTAAAACAGTGCAATATGTCTACAATGATAAAGAATTAGATAAAGTTTTAGGGGAAATTCCACCAACACCAAAACCGAGTATTCAGCGTTACAAAGGTCTTGGTGAAATGGATGCGGATCAATTATGGGAAACTACGATGGATCCGGAAGGGCGTGTATTGCTTCAAGTAGAATTAAATGATGCAATTGATGCAGATCAGGTCTTTGATATGTTAATGGGAGATAAGGTTGAACCCAGAAGGAACTACATTGAAGAGAATGCACAGTACGTACAAAACTTAGATGTTTAATACGAAGCAGGAAGTCAGGGAAACGATTGAAATCAGCTAATTGTACTGATTAAAATCTGGGATCTGATTTCTGACGTCTGGGAAAACATTAGACTTGTTTTCTTAAGTGGGAGGTAAGAATGGTATGGCGGAGGAAAATCGTAAAAATGTTCAGGAAATAAATATAAGTAATGAAATGCGTACATCATTCCTTGACTATGCAATGAGTGTTATTGTTTCAAGGGCACTGCCGGATGTACGTGATGGTATGAAACCAGTACACCGGAGAATTCTGTATGCAATGAATGATTTAGGGATGCACTCAGATAAAGCACATAAGAAATCAGCACGTATTGTAGGTGAAGTTATCGGTAAGTATCATCCACATGGTGATTCAGCGGTATACGAGACAATGGTACGTATGGCTCAAAACTTCAGTTATCGTTATATGCTTGTAGATGGTCATGGTAACTTTGGATCTGTCGATGGTGACCCTGCAGCAGCTATGCGTTATACGGAAGCAAGAATGTCCAAAATTTCAATGGAGGTTGTCCGTGATCTTAATAAAGACACGGTTGATTTTACGGATAATTATGATGGGTCTGAACGCGAGCCGGTAGTTTTCCCTGCCCGTTTTCCAAACCTGATTGTAAATGGAACATCAGGGATTGCGGTTGGGATGGCAACAAATATCCCTCCACATAATTTAGGTGAAACAATTGATGCTGTTTTGGCTATCAGCAGGGATCCCGATATTACTATTGAAGAGTTGATGGAAGAATATATTCATGGCCCGGATTTCCCAACGTCAGGAATAATATTAGGCAGAAGTGGTATCCGTAAAGCATATGAAACGGGCAAAGGCTCCATTACGATACGTGCGAAAGTAAATATTGAGGAACATGAAAATGGTAAATCCACTATCATTGTTACCGAACTGCCGTATCAGGTGAATAAGGCTAAATTAGTTGAGAAAATAGCTGAACTTGTCCGTGATAAACGAATTGAGGGAATCACCGATTTACGTGATGAATCCGATCGTGACGGTATGCGTGTCGTTATGGAGCTACGTCGTGATGTGAATGCCAACGTTATTTTAAATAATTTGTATAAACATACAGCATTACAAACCACTTTTGGTGTGAATATGTTAGCACTTGTTAATGGTGAGCCAAAGGTTTTAACAATAAAACAATGCTTGGAACATTACTTAGAACATCAAAAAGTAATTATAAAACGCCGTACTGCCTTTGAATTACGTAAAGCAGAGGCACGTGCACATATATTAGAGGGCTTGCGTATCGCTTTGGACCATTTAGATGAAGTAATTTCGCTCATTCGTAATTCGAAAACAACGGATATTGCACGTAATGGTTTGATTGAGCGTTTTAACCTTTCTGAAAAACAAGCACAGGCTATTTTAGATATGCGTCTGCAACGATTAACTGGCCTGGAACGTGAAAAGATTGAAAACGAATATAATGAGTTAATGGAGCTTATCGCTGAATTAAAAGCTATTTTAGCAGATGAAGAAAAAGTATTGGAAATTATTCGTGAGGAACTTACTGAAATTAAAGCTAAGTTTAATGATGAACGCCGTACAGAAATTGCTATTGGTGGAGCGGACTTTTTCGAGGATGAGGATTTAATTCCTGTAGAAAATATTGTCATTACCCTTACACATCAAGGCTATATTAAACGTCTGCCGTCATCGACATATCGTACACAAAAACGAGGTGGCCGTGGTATTCAGGGAATGGGTACAAATGAAGATGACTTTGTGGAGCATCTCGTATCCACCTCGACACATGATACGGTGCTTTTCTTTACGAATAAAGGAAAGGTATATAAAGCAAGAGGATTTGAAATACCTGAATTTAGCCGAACTGCAAAAGGAATTCCCCTTGTTAACCTATTGCAGGTGGAAAAAGGCGAGTGGGTTAATGCGGTTATTTCTGTAAGTGAATATAGAGAAGATGCATATTTATTCTTTACAACTAAATTTGGAATTACCAAACGAACTACATTATCGCAATATGCAAACATCCGTAAAGGTGGATTAATTGCTGTTGGTCTTCGGGATGAGGATGAACTCATATCTGTTCGATTAACCGATGGTACCAAGGATATGATGATTGCAACGAAAAATGGATATCTCATTCGATTTGAAGAAACCCAAATAAGATCAATGGGAAGAACCGCTGCAGGAGTAAAAGGGATTTCATTACGCGGTGAAGATGAAGTTGTTTCGATGGAAATTTTAGAAGAGGATTCCAATATCCTTCATGTTACAAATAAAGGCTATGGAAAACAAACACCGGAAGCAGAATACAGAATAACTAACCGTGGTGGTAAAGGTATTTTCACCTGTAAGTTATCTGATAAAACCGGCAATGTTGTTGCAGTTAAAGCTGTTTCAGGAACTGAGGATTTAATGCTTATAACAGTAGCTGGAGTATTGATTCGAATTCCGGTAGGGGATATTTCGGAAACTGGCCGTAATACTATGGGAGTACGTCTCATTCGCCTACAGGATGCAGAAGAAGTTGCAACCGTTGCGAAAATTGAGCAGGATGAAGAAGAAGCTGAAGCAATAGAAGGAAATGAAGAGTCTGTAGAAGAAGCAGAAACACAGACAGAGGATAAAACAAAAGAAGATGATCCAGACGAAACAAGTGAAGAATAATAAGAAATAAACAGATAAGGTGACTTAAATAAAGTCACCTTATTTCTAACTATACTCGCCTAAGGGGGGAGTCATATGCGGGTAGCTCCATCACAGGTCATTCCAGGGTGTGTATTATTAAATGACGTAAAAGGGAAAAGCAACAGGTCAATCATACCTAAAAATACTGTTTTAACAGAAGAACATATTACGATTTTGCAAAAGTTTCTAATCGAGTCAGTAGATGTATCATCAAAGCTGGCTGAAGGTGAACCTTTCAAACCCAAATCCGTTCAGAAAACAAAGGAAAATCAGGAATGGGTTAAACAAAAAAAAGAGAAAAGCACAAATGAATTATTTATAGATCATTATCAAAGTGTTGTTACGGCTTATGGTGAATTCTTCGAAAAATGGCAAAATGGTATGGCGATAGATATGCCAAAAGTACGCAAGGTGCTAATTCCGCTTTTGGAGCGCATAAATGAGATAGGTGCTGCGATTTTTTCATTGAACTATAATACAACAAAAGAAGCGTATTTTATCCATCATAGTGTTTCTGTTGCCCTTCTTAGTGCATACATAGGAAAGCAAATGGGTTATTCAAAAGGAGAATGGCTTCAGATTGGATTGGCTGGGTTTTTAAGTGATAGTGGGATGGCAAAAATCGCCCCAAATATCTTTAGGAAAAGCAGCCCTTTAACTTTAGAAGAAAAAGACGAGATAAAGAAGCATCCAACCTATACCTATCGTCTCGTGGAAAACATTTCAACCGTAACACAAGCAGTTAAACTAGCTGTTCTCCAGCACCATGAGCGAATAGATGGCAGCGGCTATCCACTTGGGCTTTCAGAGAACAAAATTCATATGTATGCACGTATTGTAGCTGTATGTGATATGTATCATGCAATGACAAGTGAACGTTTTTATAGTGAAAGGCAATCACCTTTCAAGGTCATAGAAGAACTGAATAAAGAACAATTTACCAAGCTTGACCCTAAGGTTGTGAATGTATTTATTAATTCTTTGGTTCATTTCTCTATTGGTACAAAAGTAAGGTTATCTAATAATCAATTTGGAGAAATTGTATTTATCGATGCTAATAAACCAACAAAACCAATGATTAGAATAGCAGATAGTGGAGAGATTATTGCCCTGCAAAATAATTCTGCATTACATATTGATGAAGTAATAGGGGGCTAGCTTATAGCTAGTTCCTCTCACTATATTGATGATACAATTTGTTCCCAAGCAATATTGGTATTTTTTCAGATGTCAGCTGCAAAAAATATCGGATAAATGGATAATCCAGATCAGATTTCGTAACTAATAAGTCTCCCCACCACTCTGTTTCATAGCGACATAGCATACTTAAATTATATAAAAGCAAATAGTGTACCATCACTTCAGAAATTGGTATAAAGTGATTTCTTTTTTTGGGAAAATATATTTTTTGACTGGATTGATGAATGAAAAATGGGCCGTTTGTATAGTTAAGCGGATGACTTAATTCCATTCGTATCATTTCCTCGTCACTATCGGTATATTTAATTGTTGGAAGATGTACCTTCATTCGTTGGATAAATGCCGTAGCTGTTAAATGATAGCTGTCTAAAAGCAGGGCTGGAAATTCTAAAAGAGGTGAACCAACTCGACCAACATTAAGCATCATTTCCTGATTATGTAATTTAAATAAGTCATCCATTTCAGGTATTAATGCAAATAGATCTGCCATTTTTATCTTTTCAAAGGGGGATTTTTTTGTAGAAAACAGATATTCCATGGAGTAAGGAAATAATCCATTATGCTGTACCTTTACCTCATCATCTAAAAAGGAGTACTGTTTCTTTTTCTTTTTGCGTGACGTGGCTCCATGTGCCAGTAAAGTGGTCGATTCCGGATAGTTGGGACGTTTTGTTAATAAACATGCTTTTAGTAAATGCACCATGCCATAGAAAAATAAAACAGGCTGTACTGCCATATCAAGTTTTTTTCCATCCTCATAAAATTTATTTCCATGGTCAAGATAATACATAAAAGCATTGCAGTTTTCATAGCTTTTAGCTTCTGCATCAATATTTTCCATATTTTTATAACAATGCAGTAAGTATTGTTGTGCAGTTTGCTGGGAGTTTAAGTACGTATAAAATGTTTCTATTTTTTTCATATAAATTCACCTCATAACTGTTAAAATATTTTGAATCTATTTATTTTTAAGCTTACAATAATCTCTGGTTGAAAAAGCACGATTGTTGGCGTATTGTATATAAAAATAGAATTACTTATATAGTTTAAACGAATAATACAATTAGCATACATGGAAGTAAGAAAAGTGGAGGCAGACTGTTCGGGGGCGAACGCATTAGCAAGAGAACGAGGGAAAGTTTAGTAGGCTCACCCGGCTCAGAAAGACTAAGGTAATGTCAAATCAGAACCAGTAATAAAATAGGAGGAGGAATATTGATGAGAGAAGATAAGTTTACTAAAGAAGGTTTAACGTTTGATGATGTATTGTTAATGCCGGCTGAATCAGAGGTATTGCCAAACGATGTTCAACTTAGTACAGATCTATCAGCTAAGCTAAAATTGAAATCACCTTTTATAAGTGCTGGTATGGATACTGTAACAGAAGCAGAAATGGCGATTGCAATGGCTCGCCAGGGTGGAATTGGGATTATTCATAAAAATATGTCCATCCAGGAACAGGCAGAACTGGTGGATCGCGTAAAACGTTCGGAAAGTGGTGTTATTACAAATCCATTCTTCCTCACACCGGAGCATCAGGTATATGATGCAGAACATTTAATGGGGAAATTCCGCATTTCAGGTGTTCCTATCGTTAATACAATTGAAGAACAGAAACTGGTAGGTATTCTGACAAATCGTGATTTACGTTTTATTCAGGATTATTCCATTATGATTTCAGAAGTGATGACAAGTGAAAATCTTGTAACAGCTTCGGTAGGAACAACATTGGAAGAGGCTGAACAACTTCTGCAAAAATATAAAATTGAAAAATTACCACTTGTCGATGACAACAATATTTTAAAAGGTTTAATTACAATAAAAGATATTGAAAAAGTAATCGAATTTCCAAATGCAGCAAAAGATTCTCAAGGGAGATTACTTGTAGGTGCAGCTGTAGGGGTAACTGGTGATGCAATGAATCGGATTGAAAAATTAGTAGATGCCGGGGTTGATACAATTGTTATTGACACAGCACATGGCCATTCTAAAGGTGTGCTGGAACAAATAAAAGTAGTTAGAAAAACATATCCGGATCTGGATATTATTGCAGGGAATGTTGCTACAGCTGAAGCAACCAAGGCTTTAATTGAAGCAGGTGCCACTATCGTTAAGGTTGGAATTGGTCCTGGATCGATTTGTACAACCAGGGTAGTTGCAGGCATTGGTGTTCCACAAATAACAGCAGTCCATGATTGTGCAGTTGCTGCAAGTGAATATGATGTTCCGGTTATTGCAGATGGTGGAATAAAATACTCTGGTGATATTGTGAAAGCAATTGCTGCAGGTGCTCATGCAGTTATGTTAGGGAGTATGTTTGCAGGAGTAAAAGAAAGTCCTGGGGAAACAGAGATTTTTCAAGGCAGACAATATAAAGTATATCGAGGAATGGGATCGGTTGGTGCTATGAAAGCTGGCTCAAAGGATCGTTACTTCCAGGATTCCGCAGATGCAAAAAAACTAGTTCCTGAGGGAATTGAAGGCAGGGTTGCCTATAAAGGGCCGCTTGCTGATACAGTTCATCAGTTAACTGGTGGGTTGCGTGCAGGTATGGGTTATTGCGGAACCGGCACAATAGAAGCCTTACGAAATGATGCTCGTTTTATTCGAATTACGAACGCCGGTTTACGCGAAAGTCATCCACATGATGTGCAAATAACAAAAGAAGCACCAAATTATTCCGTACAATAGTTCCTATTTACTAATCTTTTTTAGAAAACTTGGCGTTCGTTAAAGGGATTCTTAAAAGCGTATTTTGCTTTTTTAGAAACCCTTATACTCTGGAGTGCAAGCCTTAGGTGGCGAAAGCCTTAGTTACACTTATACTATCAGTGAAAAAATAGATGGGGGTCTATTCTCCATCTATTTTTTTGTTTTTTTCTATGGTAAAATAATAAAGATGCATTACAATAACAAATAAAATGCAGAACATACAGGGGTCAAAATACAAAATGGAGGTACGGGAAGTTGAAACATTATATAAAGAAAAGTTTTGCGCTTTTACTGGTAAGTATAATAATAATGATGTCGATAATTGCACAGCCATTTTCCATACAGGCTGCAGAGTCACTCGATTTAAATGCTGAATCAGCTATTTTAGTTGATGGAGGAACAGGTAAGGTTTTATATGCAAAAAACCCGGATGTTGCTTTGCCCCCAGCCAGTATGACTAAAATGATGACTGAATATCTTGTCCTGGAAGCAATTAATACAGGGGAGATCAGTTGGGATACAACAACCCAAATCAGTGATTATCCTTTTAGTATTTCTGCAAACCCTTCATTTTCAGGAGTAGGATTAACACAAAATAAGGAATATACTGTTCGGGAGTTATATGAAGCAATGGCAATTTTCTCAGATAATGCGACAACCATTGCATTAGCTGAACTAATTGCAGGTTCTGAAGGTGAATTTGTAAAATTAATGAATCAAAAAGCGGAGGAAATGAATCTCCCTGAATATAAATTTGTGAATACTACTGGTTTGGATAACGAGTCACTAGGTGACAATCGCCCAGAAGGGACAGATCCTACTGGCAGTAACCTGTTATCTGCAAAATCAGCTGCTTTACTTGCCTACCATTTAGTAAATGATTTTCCTGAGGCATTGGAAATCTCTAGCCAAACGGAAGTGGAATTTGAAGGATATACGATAGAAAATCTAAACTGGATGCTTCCACATGAAGCTACATTCCTGCAACAATTCCATTATGAAGGTATGGATGGATTAAAGACCGGTAATACCGAGCTTGCAGGTTATACGTTTACAGGGACAGCAGAACGTGATGGAAAACGACTGATATCAGTCGTAATGAAAACGGCAAGCAAAGAGGAACGTTTTCAGGAAACCAAAAAATTAATGGATTATGGTTTTAATAATTTTGAAAAACAAGAGCTATTTCCTGCTGGTCATCAAGTAGAGGATGAATCTGTCATTGATGTTGCGAAAGGAAAAGAGGATACCGTCGATGTATCACTAAAAGAAGCAATTTCGATTCCGATTAAACCGGAAGATGCTGAAGCTTATCGCATTAAATATTCAATTGATGAAGAAAAACTAAATGCTGATGGAAAGTTAACAGCCCCGATTGAAAAAGGAGAAAAGATTGGTACCGCTGAACTTATTTTCGAAGGTGAAAATAATTATGGTTATATTTTCTCTGATAAAAATCAAACAGTAGATTTGGTTACTAATGATGTAGTAGAAAAATCGAACTGGTTTATGCTTACATTAGGAGCTATCGGTGACTTTTTTGCCAACTTATTTACTACTTCAGTCGATTGGATTAAAGGTTTATTTAGTTAGTCTGCTGGGCTGATAGAATGCAGCTTAGCGCTGATTAAATCAGCATTTGAGCTGATACATGACTGAACCTTCGCTGTAATTTTATGCTGTAATATGACTTTTTTTGGAATGTTATTGTATACTTTGCTGCAATAGTGGAAGAATCTTTATAAATACTTGCATCTTAAAAGTAAATTGGCTATGATATTATTAATTGAACACCCTTTTAAAAGTATAGACAGGAACCAGTAACAGTACATCTTTCTTTAGAGAGTCGATGATTGGTGTGAATCGATGTTGGAATGCTGTGAATCCATCCTTGAACTGGTTTACGAAAGCTCAGGAGATATTATTTATTCTGATCATAAGTAAACCCGGCTAAGTACCGTTAATCACTGTGAGCCGGAAGAGACTATTCTCTTCAATCAGGGTGGCAACGCGGGAATAATACTCTCGTCCCTATTTTATTGGGACGAGGGTTTTTTTGCGTTTTCATTAAAAAAGGAGGAAAATAATTATGTTGGATATGAAATTTTTACGCAATAATTTTGAAGAAGTTAAAGCAAAGCTCGCTCATCGTGGAGAAGACTTATCTGATTTGGAAAAGTTTGGTGAGATTGATGAGAAACGCAGAAAGCTAATTACCCAATCAGAGGAATTAAAAGCAAAACGTAATGAAGCAACTAAACAAATTTCCGCTTTAAAAAGGGAAAAGAAGGATGCAGAACCTGCAATTAAAGAAATGCGTCAGGTTGGTGACGAAATAGCTGTCCTTGATAAAGAATTAAAGGAAATCGAAGAAGAACTGCAGCATATGATGCTTTCCATCCCGAATATTCCACATGAAAGTGTACCAATTGGTGGGGATGAAGATGATAATGTGGTAGCCCGGTCTTGGGGTACTATTCCTGAATTTAGCTATGAAGCGCAGCCACATTGGGATATTGCCACTAGTGTTGATATTATCGACTTTGAGCGTGCAGCAAAGGTTACTGGCAGTCGTTTTGTTTTTTATAAGGGACTTGGTACAAGGCTTGAACGTGCATTAATCAGCTTTATGATGGATCTACATGCAGATAAACATGGTTATACAGAAATGATGCCACCACAAATTGTTAATCGTGCAAGCTTAACTGGAACTGGCCAGCTGCCAAAATTTGCTGAAGATGTATTTAAGCTTGAGGACTCGGATTACTTCTTAATTCCAACAGCAGAGGTACCGGTGACAAACTATCACCGTGATGAAATTCTCTCAGCTGAGGATTTGCCTAAGAAATATGCGGCATATAGTGCTAATTTTCGCTCTGAAGCAGGATCTGCAGGACGCGATACCCGTGGATTAATCCGTCAGCATCAGTTTAATAAAGTGGAGCTAGTTCATTTCACAAAACCAGAGGATTCTTATGAGACACTTGAGACACTCACTGGTCATGCGGAAAAGGTATTGCAATTATTAGAGTTGCCTTATCGTGTCATGAGCATGTGTACGGCCGACTTAGGTTTTACTGCTGCCAAAAAATATGATATTGAAGTGTGGATTCCAAGTCAGGATACTTACCGGGAAATATCTTCCTGCTCTAATTTTGAAGATTTCCAGGCAAGACGTGCAGGAATTCGTTTCAGAAGAGATGCACAGAGTAAACCGGAATTCGTTCATACATTAAATGGATCAGGACTGGCAATTGGTCGAACAGTTGCAGCAATATTAGAAAACTATCAGCAGGAAGATGGATCTGTTGTTGTTCCTGAGGTGTTGCGTTCTTATATGGGTGGGAAGGAAGTAATTAAGTAAGTGTAGAGGCGGCAAAAGCTGTCGAAAGTAGGTAAAGTTGAGAGGAAGTTGCAGTTAGTTGAGAGAAACCTGCCTGAAGTTGAGAGAAAACTAATAAAAGTTGAGAGACAATTGTAAATCTCTCTGTTTTCTCTCAACTTTTACAATGGTCTCTCAACTTTGCGCCATTGTCTCTCAACCTTGCCGTATTCTCTCTCAACTTTACTATTAATGAATAGCAGTTTATTTCGGGTTGCCTAAACATATCGAGGATGTTGATTTTTTTCAGCAAAAATTATTGACAACAAAAATCACGCATGATATATTATATCTTGTCGTCATCATGGAGGTATACCCAAGTCCGGCTGAAGGGATTGGTCTTGAAAACCAACAGGCGGGTCAAACCGCGCGGGGGTTCGAATCCCTCTACCTCCTCCATTTTTAAAACTAGCGTATAAATATTGGAGATAAAAAAAACCGCCTGCTTTGCAGCGGTTTTTTTCTATAGTTAAATTAACTTGCCTGAGCTATTCCCTGTGTATGCAATGTTTGGATCATACCGTAAAATGCGTAATAGAATTCCTCTGGTGCCTCCAGGCGGAAATGTCCTACTTCCGCTGTATCAAAATCCATTGTCGCTTCTAATAAACGATAGGTTGAATAAGCATAAAAACAAAAATATATATAGTCGAATTTTGGCATCTTTTCATAAATAACTGCAATCTCATCTTTGTATTTGTCGAAATTCCCTGTTGCCTCATCCACGAATATCTGAAGGTCTGATAAATCTACTTCAAGAATCAAATCTTTATTTTCCATGCGAATATTTGCCAATTGAATCATCCTCTCATTTGTCGTCCCTCTTAACTATATGGGAATTCTCTTATGATTTCGGTGATTCGTATCACAAAATGAAGAAGAATTTCAAATAACCCACGCTAGTTTTTTCCCTTTAGGCTGGTAGAAGGGAAATATTATATCCCTTGACAATTACAATAAATCAGCATATATTACTAAACAATACTTAAAAATAACAAAGGCATAGAGCAGACCAGTAATACAATGTTCCTTCGAAAGAGAGTGGAATTCACCGGCTGAAAGATTCCATCGAAAGAGACGTGTATGAACCTATCTAGGAGCCGTTAGATAAAAGCTAACCACAGTGAACTGTGTTATCAATTCAAGTTGGGCATATAACTATGTCAATTTAGGTGGTACCGCGGAAACTCATTTCGTCCTTATTATAAGGATGGAATGAGTTTTTTATATATCATAGGAGGCATGAAAATGAATAAGAAAATTGCATTTGTCGGAGCAGGATCCATGGCTGAAGCTATTATTTCAGGGATAGTGAAATCAGGGATTTTGAAAAAGGAACAAATACTTGTAACAAATAAAAGCAATCGTGAGAGACTGGAGAATATTAAAAATAAATATGATGTCCAGTGCATTCTGGATAAGGAAACAGTTATCACAGAAGCGGATATCGTTATTCTTGCAACAAAACCATATGATCTCAAGGAATCTGTTGAATCCATTAAAGAATTCATTCAACCGGGTCAGCTGATATTTTCCGTTATTGCAGGTATTTCAACAGATTATATCACCACTTTATTTGGAGGAAATAATCCAGTTGTCCGTGCAATGCCTAACACATCTGCAACTATTGGATACTCAGCAACCGCCATTTCTGCAGGGAAATATGCACATGAAGTACACCTGAATCAGGCAGAGGAATTGTTTGAGACAATTGGTACAACGGTAATTGTCAATGAAGATGATATGCATACAGTTACAGGTATTTCTGGTAGTGGGCCTGCATATATTTATTATTTAGTTGAAGCGATGGAAAAAGCTGCAACAGAAGCTGGATTTGATAAAGAGATAGCGATGGAATTAATAACCCAGACAGTGCGTGGAGCAGGACAAATGCTAAAAGAAACAGGAGAATCCGCAGCAGTTTTACGAAAAAAAATTACCAGCCCACAAGGAACAACAGAAGCGGGAATCGAAACACTAAATAAGTATGATTTTGAAAAAATTGTAATGAAATGTGTAAAAAGTGCGAGTAATCGCTCTGAGGAACTTGGAAAAAGCGAATAAGGAGGTGCTGTGGAATGCCTAGTTGTTCACATTGCGAGAGGAAATGGACGTATGGCGATACATTAAAAAGATCTTTTCGAATGAAAATGGTTTGTCCGTACTGCAAGGGAGAAAATTATCATTCTGCAAAAAGCCGCAAAAAAAGTATGATGACTAGTGTTGTATTGGCACCTGCAATCATATTGTTTGGAACATTTACGGATCTCTCATTGCTTGCAGTTATTCCTGTGGCGCTTGCATTAGGACTGATGGTTCTTGCTGTAACTCCATTTTTGACTGAATTAAGTGTGGAAGAAGAATCGCTATGGTAGAAGGGGACTTTTCAGTACAGATTGTGCTGTGAATTTCCTCTTTTGTGGAGAAATTGTTGAAATGCTGAAATTCACAGTCAATATGCTGAAGTTCACAAAATAAATGCCGAAGTTTACAATTTCGCAGATAAAATCTGCTTCACCAGTCAGTGAGCGAATAAAAAAGTGCCCCACACTCAGTGGAACACCCTCAAATATTATTTTATAAGCTCTCTTGACTTCCAGCGTCTTGATTGCTGAATGAAATGTCCTATTTTCTCCAAAATGGGCTCGACCGAATCTTCTTGCCTCATCAAATCATAATCAGTAATATTAATTCTTAAAATTGGACATGCATTGAAATTGTTAATCCAGTTTTCATAGCGGTTATACATTTCCTCCCAATATGCTATTGGGGTGCTTTTTTCCATTTCCCGACCGCGTTCTTGAATACGCTCCAATACATCATCAAAGCTGCCTTCCAAATAAATGAGCAGATCCGGGTGTGGAAAGTATGGTGTCATGACCATTGCCTCGAATAAATTTGTATATGTTTCATAGTCTGTATTGGACATGGTTCCATTTTCAAAATGCATTTTTGCAAAAATACCTGTATCTTCATAAATGGAGCGATCCTGGATAAATCCGCCACCATATTCAAAAATTTTCTTCTGTTCTTTAAAACGTTCTGCCAAAAAATAAATCTGTAAATGGAAGCTCCAGCGTTCAAAGTCAGCATAGAAATTTTCCAAATATGGATTGGTGTCCACCTTTTCAAAGGATGTTTTAAATTGTAGTGCATCTGCTAATGCATTTGTCATTGTTGACTTACCTACCCCAACCGTACCGGCAATCGTAATAATACTATCATTTGGGATAAGGTATTTTTCTCTTAGATTCATTCTTTGTTCCCCTTTTACTATTGACCTTTTTATTGTTTTGTTGCGACAACGTCATTTAATTTTCTGTCTACCTGATCAATAATCCGCTCCAGATCATCCTGGTGGCGTACAAAGTCAGTTTCATCTCCATTAATCCGAATTACCGGAATTTCCGGATGAAGTATTTCAAATTCATTCATATAATCCTCATAATCCTGCATGAGCTGTGCTAGATACGAAGGCTTGATATTTTGTTCAATATCCCTGCCACGCTTCTGAATACGCTCTAAAACCGTATCAAGGCTTGCATGCAAATAGATCATCATATTAGGAACTGGCATATCACTTGTTAAAATCTGATAAATTTTCTCATACTTTACAAATTTATCTGCCTTTAATGTGCGCTTTGAAAAAATCATGTTTTTTGATATATGATAATCAGCGATGACTGCTTTATTATTGTTTAAATACTTCGTTTCAATATCTTCCAATTGCTTGAAACGATTACATAAAAAGAACATTTCCGTTTGAAAACTCCACTCTTCAATATCATCATAAAATTTGCCGAGAAATGGATTTTCCTCGACAATTTCTTTTAATAAATGAATATCAAAATGGACAGATAGTTTTTTTGCAAGGGATGTTTTCCCAATCCCAATCGGCCCTTCTATTGCAATAAAAGGAACTTCTGCCATAGTTATTCCTCCAATCAATCATTCAAAACATATGTAGCTTATTTTATCACAGAATAGATGGATGTTCTATACGAAAAAATTAGACATCACCCCTAATTAAGGTATTTAGAAAAAACTGATACTTTTCATTCATGGATAATTTTTGTATAATAAAACATGTTACTCTAAAATTCATGGCTCCGTAGCTCAGGGGATAGAGCATAAGTTTCCTAAACTTAGTGTCGCAGGTTCGAATCCTGCCGGGGTCGCTTTTTTATATCCTTTTTCACTTTCGCCGTCCTACCTTCATTTCCAAAAGCAACTCTTCACTAACCAATCGAATTTTACAGCTAGAGAGGAATTAACTATATGAGTCTGACAAAAAAGATTATTATTGCCCTCATCCTTGGGGTTATTGTCGGTATTGGCTTTACCTTTGCTCCGGGAGATGTATTTTCAATAACTGATAAATATATATTAAATCCAATTGGTCAAATATTTTTAAATTTAATTATGATGATGGTTGTACCAATTGTGTTTGTTTCCATTGTTCTCGGTACTTCAGGCTTGGGCGATCCTGCCAAGCTTGGTAAAATTGGTGTACAAACAATTACCTTTTATCTTGTAACAACAGCAGTTGCTCTGGCAATTGGTTTGGCAGTAGCTTTTGTGCTGCAACCTGGTAAAGCAGGAGTCTTTGACGTCAGTATGGCTGATTATGAATCAGAATCTGCTCCGCCAATTATGGAAACAATTATTAATATCATTCCGGAAAATCCAATAGAGGCAATGTCTACAGGGAATATGCTTCAAATCATTGCATTTGCTATATTTATAGGAATTGCACTTGCCGTACTTGGGGAGAAAACAAAAGGAATTCAACGTTTATTTGAGCAGGCAAATGAGATTTTAATCTGGCTGGTTAACGCAATTATGAAAACAGCCCCATATGGTGCTTTTGCTTTAATTGCATCGGCTATTGGGGATGCCGGTCTTGATGCTGTCGGTTCAATGGCAATGTATATGGTTGCGGTAACCCTGGCTTTAATCCTCCATGGTGCAGTTACTTATAGCCTGGCAATCCGGGGACTTGGCAAGGGAAGTCCAATAAAATTTTATAAAGAATTTTTCCCTGCCATGTCAGTAGCATTCAGTACATCCAGTTCCAGTGCAACATTACCTATTTCTATGAAAACCGCTCAGGAAAATCTGGGTGTCAAAAAATCTATCAGCAGCTTTGTCCAGCCGCTGGGTGCAACGATAAACATGGATGGGACAGGCATTATGCAGGCTGTAGCTACTGTGTTTATTGCCCAGGTTTATGATGTCCCACTTACGTTTACGGCTATTATCATGATTATCCTAACCGCTACACTTGCAAGCGTCGGAACAGCAGGAGTGCCAGGTGTAGGTTTAATTATGCTGGCAATGGTGCTGGAACAGGTTAATTTGCCTGTTGAAGGAATTGCTCTTATTATCGGTGTTGACCGATTATTGGATATGCTGCGTACATCATTAAATATTACGGGGGATGCAGCATGTGCCTACATCATTTCGGAGAATGAAAAGCGCAAGGAAAATGCTGAAGCTTGACGTATTATATATTCATTTGACACGCCTTCTAAATATGGATTGGCGTGTCTTTTTATGGTCGCTTTGAGTATTTTACTTTAAAATTGTCACAAAATGTTCTAAAATAGAAATTAGTTACCAAAATGTTTATACAATTTCTAATTAATTTTTTGTTACAATTATTGCAAGCGTTTTCCAATTTTATGAATGAGGTGATTCAGGTGAAAGTGCAACACATAGCTGCAAGAGAGGGAAATCATAATCTGAAAGACTATGAAAAAACATACCAGGATTTTTCATGGGATGATGTGAAAAAGAACTTTTCATGGAATGAAACTGGAAAGGTGAACATGGCGCATGAAGCAGTAGATCGTCATGCCGCTGATCCGAATAAAAAGGATAAGGTTGCATTATATTACTCTTCTCCTGACAGAGAAGAAGAGGTAACCTTTGAACAGCTTAGTGAACGAAGTAATAAATTCGCTAATGTATTAAAAAAATATAATGTTAAAAAAGGCGACAGGGTATTCTTATTCATGCAAAGAAGCCCAGAATTTTACAATGCTTTCTTTGGTATATTAAAGCTAGGTGCGATTGCTGGCCCGTTGTTTGAAGCATTTATGGAGCAGGCAGTGCGTGACCGTCTACAAGATAGTGAAGCAAGTGTGCTAATTACGACTCCAGATCTCCTGTATAGGGTCCCACAGGAAGAACTGCCTGATTTGAAAAAAATTATCCTTGTTGGCGATCATAAGGAAGACTCAGATAAATATATTGATTATAAAAAGGCAATGGCTGAGGCCTCGGCTGATTTGGAAATTGAATGGGTAGACCTTGAAGATGGAATGGTAATTCATTATACTTCTGGTTCCACCGGGAAGCCAAAAGGAGTCTATCATGTTCATAATGCAATGATTCAGCAGTATGCAACAGCTGAATGGGTGCTTGATTTAAAAGAGGATGATGTGTATTGGTGTACGGCTGACCCGGGCTGGGTTACGGGAACAAGCTATGGTATATTTGCCCCATGGCTGCTTGGTGTTACCAATGTGATTAGGGGTGGACGTTTCACACCAGATGACTGGTATAGCACATTGGAGAAATATAAAGTAACCGTCTGGTATACTGCACCTACAGCTTTGCGAAAATTATTAAGTGCCGGTGAAGAAACTGTAAAAAAATATGATCTGTCAGCTTTAAGACATTTCATGAGTGTTGGTGAACCGCTAAATCCCGAGGTTATTACATGGGGATTAAAGGCATTTGATTTACGGATCCATGATACATGGTGGATGACGGAGACGGGTGCACAGCTCATTGTTAACGTACCTAGTCTGGAAATTCGCCCAGGGTCGATGGGGAAACCAATTCCGGGTATTGAAGCATCCATTGTCGATAATGAAGGAAATGAGCTTCCTCCAAATCAAATGGGAAATCTGGCCATTAAAGAAGGCTGGCCTGCAATGATGCGTACAATCTGGAACAGACCGGAAAAATTCGAAAGCTATTTTATTAATGGCTGGTATGTTTCCGGAGACAGTGCCTATAAAGATGAAGATGGCTACTTCTGGTTCCAGGGACGTCTGGATGATGTTATCAATACATCTGGTGAACGCGTCGGGCCATTCGAAGTAGAAAGTAAATTAATTGAGCATGAAGCAGTTGCTGAGGCTGGTGTTATCGGTAAGCCAGATCCAGAGCGCGGTGAAATTATTAAAGCATTTATTACATTGAATGACGGTTATGAAAAATCTGATGAACTGCTTGAAGATATTCGTCAGTTTGTAAAAACAGGCTTAGCAGGTCATGCAGCACCACGCGAAATGGAAATCCGTGACTCCATTCCGAAAACACGCAGTGGTAAAATCATGCGTCGTCTGTTGAAGTCCTGGGAGCTGGGATTACCAACTGGTGATACATCCACGTTGGAGGAATAAGGTATAAAGGGTAGGGAAAACTTTGACTTCCCGTCATTTTTTGGCGGTGGTTAAAGTTTTTCTTTCTTAAAGGAGAAAATATACATGAAAAAATGTGATGTGGCTGACATGATGGATGATCCGGTTCATATTTATCCTTATACAGCAATCCTTATGAAGCCAGGTGATGTTATCTATTCACATAAGACAGCCTTATCATCATTTATGGTTGGACATGCAGGGATTGTTGGAGTAAATTACCGAATCTATCATGTAAATCGATGGGGCAGTAAGGGACATGCGGACAGCATGCCAATATATCTGAGCAGACATAAAAAGGGTGAAAAGCTTACAATACTCAGAAATGACTATGAAGAGATAGCAGAAGAAGCTGCAAAATGGGCGAAGCAGAATATAGAAAAAGTTAAAAAATACACTTTCACAAGAGATTTGGCTGATTTTGAATTAAATTATTGCTCCAAGTATATTTGGCAGGCCTATTATTTTGGAAGTGAAGGTAAAGTTGATCTTACAGAGCGGGGGTTTGATCCCACATCAAAGAAATACGTGACGCCTACACAGATTTACAATAACTTTGATAAAATAGGAAGCTTTGTAAATAAATAATAGGAGCTCCCCCAGGCAATGCGGAAGCTCCTGTTAACTTATGCAGTAATATCTTCAGCTGGCCCGAAGATTTCAAAATGGATATCTGCATCTGCTACATGACTTTTTTTCAAGTTTTGATAAGCTGCACGCATAAATCCTTTTGGTCCACAGAAATAAAATGCTGCATCATTTGTTGGAAGAATCTTTTCAAGCCATTCAGAATCAATATAACCTTCTTTATCACATTGTTCATCAGCTTCAGGACTATCATATACGGTATAGCTTGTTACGTTTTCTTTAGTTTCAGCAATTTCCTGCACTCTGGTCTTCATGGCATGGAATCTGCCGGATCTAGCTGCATGTATAAAAATCACTTCACGTTCCGGTTGTTCTTTAATAACTGTTTCAAGCATACTCATCATTGGTGTTAGTCCAACGCCACCACTCATTAAAATTAAGGCCCGAGAATCTTCCAGATCCAGTACAAATTCTCCAGATGGTGCACTGATTGGTAAAATACTGCCTTCCTCAAGATTTTCATGTAAAAAGCTTGATACAACACCAGCAGGATTATCACCTAGTGCATCCTCACGTTTTACACTAATACGATAGACACCTTCACCCGGGGCACAGGATAAGCTGTATTGACGCAGGTGATTATGGGTTTCCCCCTCAATCTCAGCCTTTACTGTGACGTATTGCCCAGCCTGGTATACAGGAAATGGATTTCCATCAGCAGGCTCCAGATAAAATGATGTAATAACATCACTTTCCACAACCTTTTTCGTTACTTTAAAGTTACGGAAATCAACCCATCCGCCGACTGTATTTTTTGTTTCCTCATACATTTCTTTTTCAATAGAGATAAAAACATCAGCAATGACACCATATGCTTTTTCCCATGCAACCACAATGTCATCAGTAGCTGCCTCACCTAAAATATCCTTAATTGCCAGTAATAAATACTTTCCAACAATTGGATAATGCTCCGGTTTAATATTTAAACTTTTATGTTTATGTGAGATTAATTTTACATTTGGTAAAATAGCTTCCAGGTTGTCAATATTAGCAGCCGCTGCATATACAGCCCCTGCTAGAGCCTTTGATTGATTCCCTTTGCGCTGATTTGTTTGGTTAAAGATGTTTTTTAATTCAGGATGATTTTCAAACATTAATTGATAGAAACGTGCTGTAATTTTCTCACCATGTTCTTGTAACACTGGTACGGTAGCCTTTATAATATCTCTAGTTTCTTTGTCTAACCCCATTGCAGTGGTTGTCATAATAAAGCACTCCCTTTTGAAATATAAGTAAGTATGTTGCTTGTATCTTTATTGTATAACCACTATTAACACTATGACAATGGGGTTAAAGCAGGTTTATCTTACAATTATGTGAAAGTGTGAGCAATATCACGAAACCAGGATTTGATATTAGAAGGTATGTTTTATTTTCACCCAAATGGGAAGAACATTCTATGTAACCTAAAGTAAAAGGAGCGGATAATTTATGGGTAAGAAAATAGCAACTGTAATTACAAATATGTTTGAAGATGTAGAATATACAGAGCCACTGAAGGCATTCACAGATGCAGGACATGAAGTTATTACGATTGAAAATGAAAAAGGCAATCAGGTTCAAGGGAAAAATAAAGAAACAAGCCTAACAATTGATCAGGGGATTGATGATGCAAACCCTAATGATTTTGATGCATTGTTTATTCCAGGTGGTTTTTCACCGGATCAGCTTCGTGCAGATGACCGCTATGTAAAATTTGCAAAGAAATTCATGGATGATAATAAGCCTGTATTTGCCATCTGTCACGGACCACAACTATTAATCACAGCAAAATCACTCGAGGGCAGGGATGCCACAGGGTATAAATCGATCCAGGTGGATATGGAATATGCAGGAGCAAAAGTGAAAGACGAGGAAGTCGTTGTTTGTCAAAATCAGCTTGTAACAAGTCGCACACCTGATGATATTCCCGCATTTAACCGGGAAGCATTGAATCTTTTGAAATAAGGTAAAATAAAGTGAGCCGCAAATCCAGTCCTTACTGGATTTGCGGCTCTAATCTTTTTCTATTCCAGTTTAGTAATCGTAAAATTGTCATCCAGTAACAGCCAGTTTTGCGGAAAGGCCAGGCCAAGCTTCCAATAAGCAATACCAAGTAAATTTAATTCTTTTATCAAATCAAATTTTGCCTGAATGGATCGTGCATCCTCAAACCAGACTTCATGCTGATTACCTTCTGCATCTGTATACATAAAAAATGGTGCTTGTGCGACCGTATCGTATTGGATAACGGCATTATTTTCTCTTGCAAGCGTTATTGCCTGCTGGGGACTAAGTGCACGGGCTGGTTCTCCTCCCGGAACGAAAGGTAGTGTCCAGTCATAGCCATACAGGTTTTGCCCTAATAGAATTTTATCTGCAGGCATTTCCGTCAGCGCGTATTCCACTACCCTTCTTACCTGATCAATCGGTGAAACTGCCATTGCGGGCCCCCCGCTATATCCCCATTCATATGTCATTAATACAACCATGTCAGCAATTTCCCCATGTGCTGCATAATCATGTGCTTCATATAAAGTTCCTGTTTGTGTCGCACTCGTTTTTGGTGCAAGTGCTGTGGACATTAGCAGTCCGGCCTGAGAGAAACGTTCCTTGGCTGTTCTAAGGAAATTATTATACGCTTCCCTGTCTGCAGGCGGTACAAATTCAAAATCAAAATGAACATCTGTATATCCTATTGTTGTAGCTATATTGACGATGTTATCAAGTAATGTGTTTTGTACAGCTTGAACGGTTAATATGATATGTGCTAGTTCAGAACTGAATGCACCTTCCTCCAGATTTGTTATAACAAGCATTAATGCCGTATTATTGTTTTGAGCTATTTGCTGTAGATTGCCCATTGGGGGTTCTGTAAGGCTGCCATCCCGATTAACGTTGTAGCTGAAATGTGCAAGATAAGTTAGAACTGGGGTGGTTTTTTCTGCAGCATTTTCCAGGGTTTCTGAAACGGATCCGCCTAATGGTTCAATATATGCATTGCTTGTGATTGGTCTTTTAGCCTGGGGTGGAATGTACAGGCGATATCCAATGGTAAGCATATTCTGGACTGGAAAATTATTAATCTGTGCAAGCTGCTGATAGGACATGCCGAATTCCTCAGCAATAGAATATAAACTGTCACCAGACTGAACAAAATAAAATTGACCTATAATCGGAATAACAAGTGCTTGCCCAATAACAAGATTATTCGGTGCATCCAGCTCATTTGCATTTATAATTGCAGTGACTGATGTATTATAGGTATTGGCAATTCCGGATAAAATCTCACCACTTTGAACGACATGTATTTGCAAAAAATCCCTCCTCGAAATAATTCTCTTCCTACAATTTATGAGGGAGGGCTAGAGGTTATGCCAGTTTAGAAGGCATCAATTTTTGCTTTCATTACCGAATTCATCAAATAAAGGGCGTAATCATTCGTCTCTTTTTCCTCTGATGCCATACAGTTTTTTGGAATATACATATCAAATTGGTACATATATGCATCTTTTGCTGTAAATAAAATACAGATGTCTCCAGCAACTCCAGCCATAATCAGATGTGTTTTTCCCAATTCATTCAACAGGGATTGAAGCGGGGTTTGAAAAAAGGCAGAGTGCTGTGGTTTAATTAAGAAATAGTCATTGTCATCCGGCTTTATAGCATCAATGATATGCTCACTTTTCTCATTTCGGCAAAGGTCAATTATTTTATTAAAATCTGCTTGCCATAAACCGTAGTGATCATTAATATAAATCGTTGGTATTTTATTTTCTTTCGCAAATGCTTTCAGTTTTTTCAGGTTGGGTAAAATATCATTGGTATGTTTCAATAGTTTTTGACTTCCATCAAAGTCAAAATGGTTTATAATATCTACAAACAATACGGCAGTTTTTTTATAGTCGTTTTCCATTGTGAAACTCCTTTGTTTTTGGTTTTTCTCGTAAATTTTTGTTGTTTTTAATGTTCGCAGTAGATGTGAAATGCGAAGTAACTGCTATGTTGATTTCCGCTTCGGACAGTCGCTTTCCGCGGGCACGGCCTCAGCCTCCTCGAGAAAACCACTCTGCGGGGTCTTCGGACACGTGCTATTCCCGCAGGAGTCGACTGCCCTACGCTCCAATCAACCGCCACAAAAGAGGATATCACTTGTTTGATTCAATTAAGTGGCAGATCAATTTTCGAAGTTGAAAGCATACTCCCAGCGGAGGAAACACACGTAGACTCCTGCAGGAGGAAAGGCATAGGTGAGACCCCGCAGTGCGTAGCACGAGGAGACTCACCAGCCGCCTGCGGAAAGCGTAGTGTGTTTCCGTAGCGGTAATTAACGCACCTGCCACCATCTTTAGTTACGTCGTAGTTTATAGATTTTGTGTCGAAAATAACCTATTTATAAGCTTATCTTTATTTATTTCCCGTTTAATTAATTTCAAACTTTAAAGAAATGTTGTGATATAAATGGTCGATGAAAAATATATGCTGGCAGCAATAGGAGAAGCTGAAAAAGCCCGTGATATTAATGAAGTCCCTATTGGTGCGGTGATTATATTTGAGAATGAAATAATCGCAGCAGGCTATAATGTCAGGGAAACATCACAGACCACCCTGTCGCATGCGGAACTTATTGCTATTCAGGAAGCCAATGGAAAAATTGGCAGTTGGCGTCTGGAAGACTGTACGCTATATGTAACGCTTGAGCCTTGTCCCATGTGCGCAGGTGCAATCGTACAATCACGCATAAAACGAGTGGTATATGGTGCGGCTGATCCCAAAGCCGGCTGTGGGGGTACATTAATGAACTTGCTGAACGATGAAAGATTTAATCACCAAGTAGAGTTAACAAAGGGTATATTGGAAAAAGAATGCGCACAGTTGTTAACAGATTTTTTTAAAACGTTAAGACTTAGAAAAAAATGACGATATTTTCCATTGCATTATTCAAACAGAATCGTTATAATTGATATTGTCGTGCTAAGCGGGGAGGTAGCGGTGCCCTGTACTCGCAATCCGCTATAGCGAGGTCGAATTCCCATCTTAGGTGGGGCGACTTTATGGTCTGCCTTAAGGGATTGGTGTTGACGCTCAGGTCCTGCGCAACAGAAACCCATGAATTCTGTCAGGTCCGGAAGGAAGCAGCAGTAAGTGGTGTTTTCTGTGTGCCGCAGGGAAGCCTAGGCCGAGCCATGAACTTAAGTAACGCTTAGGGACGTCACATCGATGATGGGTGCACGGCGTACATATGAGAAAAACCTTCTGTCAGTATTGGCAGAAGGTTTTTCTGTTAGTTGAGAGATATAGGCATAAAGTTGAGAGACTCACGGGTAAAGTTGAGACATACGAATGGAAAAAGCAGATTTCTCCCAACTTTCACCTGTTGTGTTTCAACTTCCACCACTTTTCTCTCAACTTACTAAGGCTGTCTCTCAACTTATTACTCCCGCAGACAAAAAAACATTAAATTAGTTCACATTCACCCCTCAAATCCGGTATAATTTATTTTTTGTCTATTCAAATTAAGGATAATGGTTCATTTAAATTCATGTCTGAAAAATGTAGAAGATTATAGTCTAACGTATTTATTCAAAATAAACGTAAGTGCTGCAATGCCTATAATTACAACCCTGTAGGTCATATTTAGTCCAACCTTAAAGCTTTTGTGAATGCTAAACTAAAATAGACAGTTTTTGATAGATAAGATTGGACACTTTTTTACCAGCATACTATGGGGTTTTGACATTGAAATAGGTGTCGGCCCGGAGGGGCGGCACCTATTTCAATGTCTTGCGGTTGTTTTCCCATACCCATTAAATAATGACCCTCTTTGTTGTATACTATGATAGATTTTTAGAATTCATATCAGCAACGGAGGGAACTTGAAAGGTGGAAAAGTGGCAAGTGTACATGGAAATTTATCAATTAAAGCAGCGTGGATTTAAGATAAGAAGAATAGCAAAAAAGTTGGGGATATCGAGAACAATGGTTTACAAATATCTTGATAAGTCACCGGAAGAAATGAGTGAATGGATGGCCTCAACTAAAACAAGATCCAAAAAGTTGGATCCGTATGAAATGCTTATCCATACATGGCTCAGTGAACATCCTGATCTATCGGGAGCACAAATCTATGATTGGTTGAAAGAAAGATATAAGGATATAAAAGTTGGTGAGAGCACTGTACGTGGGTATGTCATGGAGTTAAGAGAAAAATATTCCATACCTAAAACAGCATCTAAACGGGTCTATCAAGCTATTCCAGACCAACCAATGGGTCAGCAGATCCAGGTTGACTTTGGACACACCAAACAGAAAACAATCGAAGGAAAAGAAGTCAAACTAAACTTTATTTGTTTTGTGCTTTCGCATTCCAGATATAAATATATGAAGTGGTTGGATAGACCGTTCTTAACAAAGGATGTAATTCAATCACATGAAGATGCGTTTCAGTTCTTTGGGGGAATTCCGTACGAAATTGTTTATGATCAGGATTCATTAATTGTAGTCAGTGAAAATGCAGGAGATTTGATTCTAACGAGTGAATTTCAAGCGTACCGTGACGAAAGGGAATTAAACCTTTTGGTTTGCCGAAGAGCAGATCCCGAAAGCAAAGGACGTATAGAAAATGTGGTTGGATTTGTAAAGAAAAACTTCGCAAAAAACCGTATCTTTCATACGATAGACAAATGGAATGAACAAAGTGAATCATGGCTTGAAAGAACAGGTAATGGCAAGGTTCATAATACAACAAAAAAGAGACCAGTCGAAGTGTTTGCCCTTGAAAAACAACACTTAAGACCAGTCACTACAAGAATTACTACTTCAAGTATTGATTCAAGTATATCAAGAACGGTTCGGAAGGACAACACCATTATCTACAAATCCAATCGCTATTCCGTCCCTCTTGGGACGTATAAGAAGGGTAAAGAGGTACACATTGAAATTACTGATGATAACCATTTAATTATACGGGAAAGTTTAGAGGGAGCTATTATTGCGGATCATCAAATTAGTCATGAAAAGGGTAAATTGATTCAGCATAGCCAGCATACGCGTGATCGCTCCAAAGGAATACCAGCATATATTACAAGCGTTTCAGAGCAGTTTGAAAATGTAGAGATGGCTTACGCCTATCTGGAGGAAATCCGTAAAAGGTATCCTCGTTATATTCGCGACCAACTTCAACTTGTTTCAGGCACATTTAAATCCGTTGATCAATCGATTGTGAATAAAGCTTTAGAAGAATGTATTCACCGAAATTTATACAGCGCAACTGAATTTAGCGATGTCGTTCAATACATCAAGCAACAACACCCATTGAATAATGGGCAGCGGGATGAATTCAAAAAAAGTCCGAAGCCTATAATGCATGGCTTAAATGAATCCATCATAAATGTGAAACCGCAAACACGTGAGGTAAGTGAATATCTGGAATTATTGAAAGGAGCATCCGTATGAATCATTCACTGGAACATATTCAACAACAATTGCGATCATTAAGGTTATCGGAATCTGCCGATTACCTGCCGACGCTTATTACACAAGCTGAGTCAGATGAATGGACATATCAAATGTTTCTAACTCGTTTGGCGGAATATGAACAAAAACGTCGCGATGAAAAACAGATTGAAAGAAGATTAAAATGGGCTGCATTCCCTTCTTATAAAACACTGGATGCGTTTAACCTTAACGAACAGCAATCATTAAGCAAGAAGCATATCAGCCAACTAAAAGAGTTTACATGGTTGGATCAATTATACAGTCTTATCCTTTTGGGACCGCCAGGTGTGGGGAAAACACACTTGGCAACGGGGCTAGGGATAGAGGCCATTTATCAAGGGTATAAAGTTTCTTTTATCTCTATGGGAGATTTAATTCATACATTAAAAACGGAGGATATTATAAGGAAATCACAGACAAAAATGAAACGTATTAGGGAATCAAATTTAGTGATTATTGATGACCTTATGTTTATGGCAATGGATAACCGTGAAGCGAACTTATTCTTCCATTTGATAAACGACCTATACGACAAATCCTCCATCATTTTAACATCAAATAAGGCACCAAATGAATGGGGTGATTTATTAGGAGATCCTGGTTTAACCACAGCCATATTGGATCGGATAATACATCGGGCTGAAGTCATACATTTTCGAAACGATGACAGTTATCGTATGAAACATCGTTCTTCCATTTTTGAGAACAAAAGTGTCCAAAATTAATTAGCAAAAAGTGTTCAATTTTACTTGACGGTCACAGCTTTCCAAACTCATTTCATTAACTTCGGAATATAGGTCGAGAATGATTATTCCAAGCACCAACCCCGTAGCTGCGGTGATACTGGTATAGTAGTTGATTTTTTGGCCACGTTCATCATTTCCTTGTGTAAATAAAAAATGGACCCAATAAATAAATGCAAAAAGAAAAACAATCAAAATAAGGCTATTCATGATTTACCTCCTTTGAATAAGAAAATATTTCTTCAATGGACTTATCAAACACATATGCAATTTCAAATGCAAGAACCAATGATGGGTTATAACGATTATGTTCAAGTGCATTTATTGTCTGTCTGGTAACACCCACTTTCTTTGCCAATTTTTCCTGTGACAATCTTGCTTGGGTTCTGAATAAATATACTTTATTGTCTAAATTACCTTTTTTCACTGCAGCTCACCTTATTCGTTAAAATGTAATGTATTTTTTACAGTATGTATGAAATATATTACAATATTTAAATCTTTATTGCAAGTGTTTTCAGATAATTACCAAGATATACTTTTGAATATCTGTATGGAGTTTCACTAAAAGGTTCACATTCACCCCCAAAATCGGGTATAACCCCTCTCTTAAGGATTAAAAAATGAAAGGTTATCGTTATCCCGATGTATAGGAAGGCAGTGCTAACATGGATTTGTGAATTACCTTTAAACTTTATAAGCCAGATACGATTGTTTAAAGAAATTGCAGATACCATAGCTATACACTAAATATTCTTAAGATCGAAAGTCAATAACGCCCGTACTATGTGGAACAATAAAATAACAAGAACTGGACTCATGTTGCAGAAACAAATGTCCACAACATGATTTTATTTTTTAGAAAACTACTCTCGTAGAATTCGGTTGTTTTATCGCTATTTATTAGCAATCCTTTATTTTTAAAATTTTTTTTGGTCTGATACAGTTCTACATGCATAAAAAAAGCCACCAAAAAAATGTGGTGGCTTTTAATAATTCCATATGACTCTTCTTATAAAAGATAAGGCAATTGCTGACAACAAATTCATATTGCTATCCCAGAAATGAGTAATGTTGCTATGGTCATTACTTTTTTTAATTTTATTTTATGCTGGCAAATAAATATTCTATTTTCGCATTGAAAAATAAATAAAATAAACTTTATGTTTTATTTTGTAATTTTGATTTTATTTTGACTAATTTGTTATGTAATTTTATTTTGCTGTAACCGTCTATTCATTTTTTAACTAAAATACTGTATAAAATAAAGTTAAAAAGCAAACTATACAAAGGGAGGTGTCATATGATAAAAATAATGAAAAATATAATTTTAATTACTACATTTTATTTGATTTTATTCTTTAATTTAGAACAATATACCTTTGCAACAGATGATGATCATGATTTTGATTCCAAGATTCCCATGAGCATTGAAGAGGTATATGAAGTACAAGGGTATCTAAAAGGTATTGATAAAAAAGTTAAAGAATTTGAAAACAAATATGATGCAGTTGTTAAGCTTCCTGAAAAAATGCCATTTAAGGTAAATAAAAAATTTGCAAGGATAGCTGAGGATGATACATTATCGTTACATTTCATTGGGGAAGATCAAAAAGACCTTTTTCAAATAACAATTAATCCAAACAAACCTCTAGAAGAAGAAACCAACTATACTTTAGATAATGGAAAAAAGGTATATTTTGAAGTGATACACCCTTCAAATATGTCCGGAATAATGCAATTATATATTAAAATTGAAAAATTCGAATATATTTTGGGTATGAAAATAAATGAAAAATATAATAAAGAAACTTTAATCAATGTAACAGAGTCAATAAATTAGAAAAGACATTACTAACAATTATGTTAGTAATGTCTTTTCTCCTATCGAAATGCATATGATAATGAAGCCTTAGCATGGGATCTTCCTTGAGAAGAATCACCACTTTTTAATAATACATGATAGAAACCACTTCTGGGAGCTTTTACACTTTTGAAATTCGAACCTCCACTTCCTACTGCGCCTAATGAGGTTATAAGATTTAAATTTTCATCGTATAAATATGCACCAACCTGGAACAGGCTATCATCCCAAGTTAATACATCTAGCATAATTCTCCCACCTTTTGGTACATAAATATCATTAGTATTTGCCGATTTGTCTCCCTTAAAAATAGTTACTGACTGACATCTGACATATGAATCTGAACAGTTGACTTACTTGCAGCATCTGCCCCTATTGGGTTGGATAAAATAAAAAATAGAAAACTAAAAGATAACAACACTCCAAAAAGCAATTTTTTCATCTTTTTACCTCTTCTCTCATTTTATTATTTTAAATCCTATATATATTAATTCGGCTCCTCGCTATTTGATGTTGGGAGCATAACCAAAAGATAGAATCGTAGTCGGTTTGACATGGAGCCTCATGGGCATGATTTACGAGCCAAGCCGCCAATATGAAAGGGATATTGGCTCACGCATAGAAATGCTATCATGCCCGCCGCTCCACGTAAAACCTCCTATTCTAGCATCTGCTCCAATACTAAATAGTGGAGAGGAAAAGATTCTTTTCACTTTTTTTTACTTTGTAAAAAAATTATAAGTGAAGCTAAGAATAAATATAGTAAACTTAAATGAGCACTGACTAAAAATAATATATATCGAATATAATAGTCAGTCGTAAAAATAAAGTTTCCTTTTCCAAAATCCATAAAAAATCTAACAATCTCAGGTAAGACAGCTGAAATAACGGCAATAGTAATTACACAAAAAATAAATCGATTTTTTTCTTTTTCAAACAATTACTCACACCTTCTATTGATAACGGAATTCTTTGCCATAAAATACTCCAACGGGTTTATTTGCTTGTCCATTTCCTGCTTTATAATACTTATTCCGTCGTGGTTTATATATATCGTATCTATATTTAACCTTAACAGGATTTGCATATATTCTTACATGGTCTACTTTTTTTCCGTTATGAGTTTTAGGGGCTGTATAAGGTCCGCCAGTATAAGTTACAGTGTGACTCTTACTTACATTAAAACCTAGAGACGTTGTAACTACAAGTGAACTTATACTTGTAGAATTTGAATAATTTGTTGTTACAGAATAACTATTTGTTAAAGTAGCAGGTATTCCTGGTTGTGCCCAAATTGTATTTAGTAATTCACTACTGAACGCTGATTGTCCAAGGTTTCGTATATTACTTAAATATGGCAGCAATATTCCTTTTGGGGTTATCAAATCATTATCTTTTAAACTAATTGATTCTCTTGTATCAATTACAGCAACCCCCATAATATTTGAATCATTAATATACTTATTAACGTTTTCATTAAATTCAATATCAGAATCATAGTCTGCTCTGTCAATTACTACCTTATCTGCGCTGTTTTCTATTACTTCTAAAGTAAGTTCTTCACTCGGTGAGTCAATATTTTCCTGAGCATTAACAAAAACCGGAGCTACACCAATAGATATTAAAGCCAGCAGAAAGACCCTAAAAAATCTTTTAACCATTTACAAACCTCCTAATATAATTATTTTGTCATTTATATAATATTTAGATAATTCTACCAATCATTTAAAACGGTATTACTTTGTAGCTTTATTAAATATCTTTAAAATTTTGATTTCCTTCTTGTAAAATCTTAATCCATATCCACACCTCCAATACAAATAGTTTAATAGTTTGTAAAGTAATCGTATCACAAAAACGAGGAAATGCATATTGGGAAAATAACCACTATTTCGACAAATTTTCACCCTATAATTTAAAGAATTACTATCAACTTTTCCAGTTATATGAAAATCTTATACCCTTTGGAGAATTTATCCGTGATGGAAGATTACAAATGATTTAATGACACAAATTTTTAATTATTTCTCAATAATAATATTTCATAAATTATTAATGTCATTTTTTATAATATCATCATGGAGTTTCACTAAATGGTTCACATTCACCCCCAAAATCGGGTATAATTAAAAGGAGATCATAGAGGGGTAAATAATATGAGTTATCAAGCATTATATCGCGTCTGGCGCCCTAGGGAATTCCAGGACGTTGTTGGACAAACACATATAACCCGAACATTGCAGAATGCGATTGTTCAGGAGAAATTTTCACATGCTTACCTTTTTTCCGGCCCTCGTGGTACAGGGAAAACGAGTGCTGCGAAGATTTTTGCGAAAACAATCAACTGTGAACGTTCACCTGTTAAAGAGCCATGTAATGAATGTGCGGCATGCCGCGGAATTCAGGATGGTTCAATTTCTGATGTAATTGAAATTGATGCCGCATCAAATACAAGTGTTGATGATATCCGTGATATCCGTGATAAAGTAAAATATGCATCAAGTTCTGTGCCTTACAAGGTATATATTATTGATGAAGTGCATATGATCTCTGTTAATGCATTTAATGCACTATTAAAAACATTGGAAGAGCCACCAAAGCATGTGGTATTTATTTTGGCTACAACAGAACCGCATAAGATTCCATTAACGATACTTTCAAGATGTCAGCGTTTTGACTTTAAACCAATATCAAATCAGACGATTGTTGATCGTATGCAGACGATTATTGGGGAAGAAAATGTTTCAGTTTCAAAGGAAGCACTGGAAACAGTTGCCCTGGCAGCAGAAGGTGGCATGCGCGATGCTTTAAGTACTTTGGATCAGGCAATTTCGTATAGTGATGAACGTGTTGAATTAGAAGACGTACTAGCTGTTACCGGTGGAGTTTCGCAAAGCGTCCTGACAGATATAGTAAAGGCAATGCATGAAAAAGATGTACTGCATGCATTACAGCTTCTGGATCAATTAATTCAAGGTGGAAAAGACCCTGGACGTTTTGTATATGACTTAATCTATTTTATGCGCGACTTATTACTATTCAAAAGTGCACCATCGCTGGAAGAATTATTGGAACGTGCCAGAGTGGATGAGAGCTTTCACGCATTAACAGATGCTGTATCGATTAACTGGATCCAAGATGCAATTATGCAGTTAAATCAATGTCAGCAGGAAATAAAATGGACGAACAGCCCGAAAGTATTTATTGAGATAGCCATATTAACAATTACGAACCGTTACCTGAAGGAAGAGCATTCAGGCAAAGCAGAGGACTCCGAGGCAGTTGCAAATCTTACGGGCAAAATGGCACAATTGGAAAAAGAACTAAATATGCTAAAACAAAACCCGGTAGTCAGTGCCCAGCCCACACCACAGCGTGAGGCGAGAAGGCCGCAGTCAAGAGGTTCAAAAAACAGCTATAAAGTTCCAAATGAAAGAATTCGTGATGTATTGAGACAGGCAGAAAAACAGGCATTGAAAAATGTCCAGTCACAATGGGCTAACTTTTTATCAAAACTAAAAGGTACAAATGCGCCTGCACATGCAACTATTCAGGATAGTAAGCCTGCAGCTGCGTCAGAAGAGGCACTGGTTGTGGCGTTTAAATATGAAATCCATTGTTCCCTATTTCTCGATAATCGGGAGGTAGTTGAATCCGTACTGGCAAGTGTGATGGGGAAAAATTTAACCATTATACCAATTCCGGAAAATAATTGGACGGAACTACGTGCGGACTATATAAAAAACCAAGAAAAAACAACAGATCATGAGGAACAGGAACCCGATCCATTCGTGGAAGAAGCAAGGAAGCTTGTTGGAGATGACCTGCTGGAAATTCATGATTAAAATAGAAAAGTGTAGCGGGTATAGCACACTGGAAAAAATGATAAAAAATAATGAAAATTAGAAGGAGGCGTTTTCCATGAAAGGTATGGGAAATATGAACGGTATGATGAAGCAAATGCAAAAAATGCAAAAGAAAATGATGAAGGCACAGGATGAGCTGCATGAAATGACTTTTGAAGCATCTGCAGGCGGCGGTATGGTTACTGTTGTTGCAAATGGGCAAAAGGTAATTACAGATGTGCAAATTAAAGAAGAGGTAGTAGATCCGGATGATATCGAAATGCTTCAGGATCTTATTCTTGCAGCAACAAATGACGTTATTAAACAAATTGATGATAAAACAAATGATACAATGGGCCAATTCACGAAAGGGATGAATATGCCTGGAATGTTCTAAATTCTAGGAGGAATTCTAATGTATTATCCAGAACCGATATCAAAACTGATTGACAGTTTTACAAAATTGCCGGGGATTGGACCGAAAACGGCAGTCCGACTGGCTTTTTTTGTTTTGAATATGAAAGATGATGATGTGCTGGAATTTGCAAATTCACTGGTTAATGCGAAGCGGGAGCTGTCGCATTGCTCCATCTGCGGACATATCACAGATCAGGATCCATGTGCGATATGTCAGGATACATCAAGGGATTCATCAATAATTTGTGTAGTGCAGGATCCAAAAGATGTTATTGCAATGGAAAAAATGAAGGAATATCACGGGAAATACCATGTTCTTCATGGTGCAATCTCCCCAATGGATGGCATCGGGCCAGAGGATATTAATGTACCTGATTTGCTAAATCGTTTGAAGGATGAAGAAGTTGAAGAAATCATCCTTGCAACAAACCCAAACATCGAAGGAGAAGCAACAGCTATGTATATTTCACGTCTCGTTAGGCCATCAGGAATTAAAACAACACGAATTGCACATGGCTTGCCTGTTGGCGGTGACTTAGAATATGCAGACGAAGTGACATTGTCAAAAGCATTAGAGGGTAGAAGAGATTTGTAAAAGTTAGGTGAGCACATGGGGAAGAAACGAATAAAACGTGTTGTTGATGAAGAACTGTTAGATGCGATTTTTGAATTAGAAAGAGAATGGAAGCAGATCGAATCATTAATGGAGAAAAGCATGGAGCCAACCTTTGCTGGCAGTAATTCAGAAGCTTTAGCGAAAGCGAAGTATTTATTTTTGCTGCGTGAAGCAAGACAGCGGAAATTAAGTGCGATAAGACGGATCTGAATTTTTAGAGGAAATACCACTGTTAAAAAGAGGATATAAGGGAATTTCCTTTATCTTGCCTATGACGACCATTTATAGAAGACCACCAATTTGTATCGTTCAATTTGGTGGTCGTTTTATTATTGCTGGAAAAAGAGGGATCTCTAAATTGGCATATATAACAGAGTAATTAACTGAATATCTATGATGAAATATTTTATAAATGGTATGTATTGAGAAAGCGAATTTTTTTGAGGTGATAAGGTTGTCGATAAAAGTACTAAAGGACATATTTTATCATGGGTTAAAAAGGGAGCTACGCATGTACGGTGAGAACGATAGGGATAAGCGTTGTTATTCTTGTGGTAAGGAATAATATCATTGTTTAATGAATGAGGAGCTGTTATTGAGTGGGATTATTTTTTCAAGAAAGTAAGGTCAAAAGTACTAAACCAATGATTATAATAAGAATATCCATTGCAATATTAATGGTGATTTTACTGATTTTTGGTGTAATCATTAATTCTGACTTCATCTATCTAAGATTAATTTTCATATTGGCAGGGATAGGTTCGATTCTTGATAGTTTTGAAACATTTTTTCAACTGAAAAATGATAAAAGATATCTTTTGGATCTTGGATTTGCAGGTTTGTGGTTTACATTATCATTTATTGTATGAAAGGGTGCTGCTGCACATGGAATTTTAGGAATAATGAAACTATATATAACTGTAATCGTATAAATAATATAAGATGTATTTAACGTAGGAAGCTGGGGGCTCTTTTAAAGTGTTTCATTTTCGGGCGATTTTAATAGAAAAGGCATTTGATAACATTGATACAATAACAAGTGACATTGACAATTAGTGCTGGAAAGTTAATTTCAACATTGAGGAGGGTCATGGTATGCCTTTATGGGGTTTTATATTGATTTTATTCGGAGGAATACTATTAATAGGTGTCATTGTAGACCTTTTAGCGAAATTAAAGGGGAAAAAGATATCCATTGAAGAGAAGGAGAAAAACATGAGCGAATCGGAAAGAATATATAAAGAAAAAATTATGCATGATATCAAAAATCATATGGATAACAACCGTTTTTAAAACAGGTTTGGAACCAAACCATTGGGACTGACATCAATTTTACTTGGATTGAATTTACTGTGATTCAGTCCCTTTGTCTGAGAAACTTGAGATAACTAACTAAAGGTTTTCTTTAAAAAATCTTTTCACTTTCTCCCACGCATCTGTCTGAGCGTGTGCATTATCCTTTGGCGTTCCTCCAAGTAGTAATTTCACACCTTGACCGAATGGAGCTTCCATTGACATTGTCGTTGGTAGATTTGGAGAACCAATTGAATGACCAGCAAGAGGAAAAGTAATATGTTCATAAGTAAAACGATGTCCGTATTTCTTTAAACGACGGATAGCTCTGTCGGAAAGCTCTTCTGAAGGCCATAATTGATCATCTCCACCTGATATTAACAAAATTGGCCCATTAATTTTTTCTACAGGTATTTCAGCTTTTTCCTGTCCTTTAGCCATCTGTAAATATATATTTTTATAAGTAAACTGAAGCCCTGTTTTCGCTTCCCTTTTGTCCTGCTGTAGTTCAGCTTCCGATACTTTACCAGTTGCAAAGGGGATTTCATCACCTTGATAAGTCCATGAAGAAAGTTCTGATCCTCTCTTTCCAATTCCAGGATAAACAACAGAGCTTGGTACATAGCCTGCGACAGCTTTTATGCTTGGAAGCATAGAAGCACTTAAGAGAGCTAGTTCCCCACCTTTTGATGTTCCCATAACACCAATTCTGTTCGGGTCTATGTCCCTTTGGTTCATTAACCAATTCAGAGCTTTTTCAACATAATCAATGGGAATATGTACTAACTCGCTTGGCAGTTTTTCAATTCCAAAATAAGCTAAGGAAAAAGTATTAAATCCATGAGACGCTAATAAAGCAGAATCTCCCTCGCGCAAACCTTCTTCAGATCCTCCTAAAACAATAATTGTCGGATATTTATTTGATTTCTTTTGAAGAAACATTGTTCCAACTAACCCTTCATCTCTAATTGGAAGTCTTTCCACTTCAGGATTTGTCAAAAGACGAACTATACTCTCCTCCTCAATTACTTTTCCCTTTTGTTTTAATGTAATTTGGTTATTAACGGCTGCAAAGGGGTTCTAATTTTCGGAGCATCATCCAAAACAGGCAACATCGACCAAAATAAACCTGTACTATCCCGGTCAGAATATGTGCCAGCTAGTGGCATTGCGATTGCTAGATCAATTTCTCCTTTACTGTTAGCCTTAAACTTTGCGTTAGACTTCCAAAGGGATCCAAAGTTATCTCGCATTTCAGCAAAAAGAGTCACTTCATTAAATGAAGATAAATTTCTTATTCGAATATCAATTGGAGCATCTCTGAAAGAATGATTTGAATGAAAGTGAAGTTTTTTGTCCATTATTTACACGCCTTTCTACCAAGTTAAATTTTCTCTTCTTAACTACTATTTCGTGATGCATGAATTATTTCCTTTAAATATTTCATGTGAAATTTAATGCAAAAGATCGGAATGGGAAGTGTATACTACGATGAGGTGGTAGGGGCGCAAACAAAACTTACTATTGTGTAAATATTCAATTAACCATATAGTGTAGATAAGCTTATTTTTGGGAGTGACAGCAAATGAGATGGAAATTAAATATATTATTATTTTGTACAATTTTATTAGCAGCCTGTACTGACCAAGAATATGAAAAAGAAGATGTTGTGGCAATCTTAAACGGAGACGAGATTAAGATTAAGGAAATACTTTGGCAATATTCTTTAGATGAAGACCCGGAAAATTCTATTTATAACTACTTGAAGCAAGAGATCGTAATTTTGGAAGCGGAAGATAGTGGGATTACTGTGTCTAAGGAAGAAATCGAAGAAAAAAAACAATTGGTGTACCCTAATTCTGATCCAGTTGAAAGATTTGAAGTTATTGAAGAACAGGAATTTTATGAAAAACAAGCATCTTTATTTGATGTGTCGCCTGAAGAATACTATGAAATTTGGGAAGATAATACATATACAAAGCAATTATACGTTGAGAAATATATCGATGAAATAATTGGGGAGCCATCCGATGATTTTGAAACATGGGGACAAGAAGTGGATGAACATATAAATAACTTATTTGAAGAGTATAAAGAAGACAAAAAATTAATTATTAAATATTGAATTTCCTAAAAATAAAAATTAATCTATTCTTAATTAACTCATTGTGATTAAATAGAACTAATTAACTTAAGGAGTGGATGAATTGATGGTGTCTTTAGTAAATAACGAAGCAGCATATAACACTGAAAAAAAAGCTGTGGTGGATTATTTAATATAAACTTGTTGAATAGACCCCTGCATTTTTCATTGTTGTATGAACCAATACACTAAAAAATGTGAGGGATATGATGAGATTACTTAAAAATAAACAATTTTTTGCGTTATTTGCAGGACGTATTTTAACAAATATAGCGGATAGCATTTACTATATTGCAGCGATGTGGATTGTATATGATTTAACTGGAAATGCATTTTATACGGGACTTGCAGGCTTTTTAACTTCGGTTCCCTGGGCATTGCAGTTCCTCACTGGACCACTTGTTGATAAATGGGCAACCAAATCCATCCTTGTGTGGACACAAGCACTGCAGGGTGTCTTGATTGCTATAATTCCGTTGTTAGCCTTATTTGATCAATTAACTGTATTTTGGGTTTTGGTATTGCTGCCTATCGTTTCGATGATTCAACAATTTGTCTATCCAGCCCAAACTAAAGTCTTACCGCAAATAGTAAAAAGAGGAGAATTGGTGACTGCTAATACCTATTTTTCTTTTGCTTATCAGGGAATTGATTTTATCTTAAATGCAATAGCCGGAGTATTTGTTGCAATCATTGGGGTTGTGTGGTTATTTGCAATGGATTCCCTGTTATTTATCTTGGCTGCTATGCTATTTATGGCACTTAGAATACCCAAAAAAGTTGATGGGCCTGGAACTAGTGCAACGTTACTGGAAAATGTAGCTCAATACAAAATGGAATTACGATTGGGATTTAGTTATGTTTTTCGTTCTGTGCTTGGTTTGTTTACACTTGGTGCCATCGTGACGAATTTTGCGATCGGCGGTATTATGGCATTATTACCTGCTTTTGCTGATTTACAAAGTGGACCGGCACTTTACGGCTATTATTTAGCTGTTTTATCTATTGGTGGCTTACTTGGCTCTGCACTCGCTCCCGGTATCCAACATTTACGGATGGGAACCTTTTACATTGTTGCGTTTAGTGCGGCAACGGTTTGTTGGATTATCTCCGCATGGAGTACAACACCTGTAATTAGTTTAATATTTTTTGGTCTTGTTTGGCTGCCAGTAGGTGTGTCAAATATAATCGTTCCGTCAGCAATTCAGGCAACAATTCCCGCTAATTTTATCGGTCGTGTGAATTCAGTTTCTGTTAGTATGAGCACTGCATCTATGCCACTAGGTTCTCTTCTTGCAGGATATTTGGGAACAATCGTTGATTTGCGAATCGCCTTTTTATTCTTTGGGCTTATCCTGTTCTTTGAGGTAATCATTTGGCTATGTCATCCGACTTTACGACAAATGCCGAAAATCTCGGAGCTGACTGCAGAATCTTTACGGTTACCAGCAATTAAAGAGGAGCAATCATGATTTGGGTTTCAGGGGCGGTTGAACAATAATCGCCCCATTATACAAAAGTAGAACTTTTGAGAAATCAGTACAAGCATAGGTTTTAAAAGAAATTAAATACAGTATCAGACCCTGTTTTCCTGTTCTTTTTTCAAGTTTCCCATCATATGTACTAAAAAGGGGAAAAGATAAAGGGGCTGATTTGCTTTGAGTTCTACACTGGTTATTTCGATTATGATTGGATTAATTGTTTTACTTTTGGTGGTTGGTGCTCCAGCAAAACCAATGCGTTTTATGGGACATACTACCGTTAAATTAGGAATTGGCATCTTATTTTTATTTTTCTTCAATGTTTTCGGGGGGGCAATTGGGCTTCATATTCCTATTAATCTATTTACAGTAATTGTTTCAGGTTTTTTAGGGTTATTTGGACTAGCCTCCCTTGCTGCGATTCATTTATTTATTATATAAAAGTTTCAAAGTTTCCTTGTATAAATTCTGTTAGATTGGGAGATACTAATTTCTAACGGAGGTGGGGAAAATGAAACAAACAATTCCATTTGAAAAATGTGGTATTTGTGAAGAAGAGAAAGAAAGAGGAATTCATCTGTATACCACGTTTATTTGTACGGACTGTGAGCACAACATGATCCATACAGAACCGAGAGAGGAAAAATACAACTATTACTTGAGAAAGCTAAAAAATGTAAATAAACCAAAACTATATTCATAGAGTCTTTGCTTGCAAAGGCTTTTTTTGTTGGTCTGGTATAATAAAAGAGACCCTATAAAAGATGGAGAGATTAAAATGGAGCATCACCGAACCCCTATCTATCAGACATTAAAGTTATTTGATGATGAAAAACCAATATCCTTTCACGTACCTGGACATAAAAATGGATTGCTTTTTCCTGATTATGCCCGTGAATATTTTGATTCCATTCTAAAGCTTGATATGACAGAGCTCCCAGGCCTTGATGACCTGCATGCACCAACAGGGGCAATTGCCAAAGCAGAAAAACTGGCAGTTGATTATTTTAAATCTGATCATACATTTTTTCTTGTAGGTGGAAGTACTGCTGGCAATTTGGCAATGATTTTAGCGGCATGCTCTGCGGGAGATAAGGTTATTGTCCAGCGTAACTGTCATAAATCGATTATGAATGGGCTGGAATTAAGTGGGGCAAAGCCGGTATTTATTGCACCTGAATACGACTCTGAGGTTGACCGTTATACAAATCCTTCTATGAGAACTTTACCGGAAGCGATACAAAAACATCCTGATGCAAAAGCAATAGTGCTGACATATCCTGATTATTTCGGGAAAGTTTATGAAATAAAAGAAATGACAGATTTAGCACATGAATATAATATACCCGTTTTAGTAGACGAAGCACATGGTGTTCATTTTTCTCTTGGGAACCCTTTTCCAGCTTCTGCACTTGAACTTGGTGCTGATGTCGTTGTCCAATCTGCGCATAAAATGGCTCCTGCGATGACGATGGCTTCTTTTTTACATATAAAATCTAAACTTGTTTCTAAAGAAAAGGTTGCGCATTATTTGCAGATGATTCAATCGAGCAGCCCTTCCTATCCATTAATGGCATCCCTGGATATAGCAAGGTCATTTTTGGCCACCTTAAAAAGTGAAGTGATTGACAGTGTTCTTCAAAGTGCATCAAAGGTAAGGGGGATTTTAGAAGACTCAGATCACTGGAATATAGTACCGACGGACGATCCATTAAAAATATCATTACAATTGAAAAAGGGAACTTCTGCAAAGGAAGCAGCGAGTCTTTTTGAAGGGCAACGTATTTATCCGGAACTTGTTACACATAATCAAATTTTGTTTATCCATGGGCTTGCGCCTTTTCAAAAAATGAATCAATTGAAAAAAGCTGTGAAAAGAGTCAATGAGCAATTAAAAAATAACTCAAACCATGATACAATAGATGTAGCGAAGCTTTTTCCACAAACTATTGAAGAATTAGCTTTGTCGTATCAAGCAATGAATCAATTACAGACGTTACAATTGTCTCGCGCAGAGGCAGTTGGATATATAGCAGCAGAAGCGGTAATTCCTTATCCGCCAGGGATCCCTCTCATCCTTAAAGGAGAAAAAATCACAGCAAAACATATTGATGTCATGGAACAATTAAACATCCAGGGTGTTCGTATCCAACAGCGTGAAATGGATGGCATCAGGGTTTACAGGAAGTGAAGAAGGAGTAGAAGACGCGTGAACGGACAATTTATAACATTTGAAGGTGGCGAGGGTGCTGGTAAAACCTCTATTCTCCATTCTTTGAATAAAAAGCTAAGCGATCTGGGCTTTGATGTGCTGGCTACACGTGAGCCTGGCGGTATTGAAATAGCTGAGAAAATCAGAAAAATCATTCTTGATCCGGAAAATACCGAAATGGAAAAGCGGACAGAAGCATTGCTGTTTGCAGCAGCACGTAGACAGCATCTAATACAAAAGGTATTACCGGCATTAAAAGCGGGTAAAATTGTTCTATGTGACCGGTTCATTGACTCAAGCCTTGCCTATCAAGGGCATGCGCAGGGCCTTGGGATTGATGAAGTTTTTACCATTAATCAATTTGCGATCAAGGATTGTATGCCGGATTTAACATTATTTTTCGATATTGAACCAAAAAAGGGATTAGAACGCATCTCGGCGAATAAAGATAGAGAAAGAAACCGTTTGGATATGGAAAAGGTATATTTCCATGAACAGGTATATGACGGTTACCAAATACTTGCAGATCGATTCCCAGATCGGATCCACACAATTAATGCTGATCAAACGATTGAGCAGGTTGAGAAAGCTGTATTGAATTATATTATTTCCTTTTTACAAAAAAAGTAAGGGAGGTATGCAACATGAAGTTAATTATTGCTGTTGTTCAGGATAAGGACTCTAATCGTCTCGTCGACGCACTGGGAGAAGAAAACTTCCAAACAACCAAGCTTGCAACAACTGGTGGCTTTTTAAAAGAGGGTAATACAACACTTATGATCGGTTGTGAGGATGAATATGTGGATGAAGCCTTAGAAGTTATTAAGGTTAATTGCTCTCACCGTGAACAGATGGTTGCACCTATTTCACCAATGGGAGGAAATGCGGATTCCTATATTCCGAAGCCCGTTAAAGTAGAAGTTGGTGGAGCAACCTGCTTTATTCTGCCAATTGAATCATTTTTCCAATTTTAAGAGTGCCTTTTTATTAAACTTTTACTTTTAAGAAGCTAAATTATCGTTAGCAGATGAAATACACGAAGACTCCAGCAGGAGGAAAGGCATAGGTGAGACCCCTAAAGACGAGTAGCACGAGGAGGCTCACCAGCCGCCTGCGGAAAGCGAAGTGTATTTCAACTGCGGTGAAATGGAGAAAGGGACTGAGTCTATGAAAATCAGCCATGAAATGCAGACAAGAACAGATACAAAATTTACACGCCCGGCTGCTGAGACACAGGCGTTTAATAGATTGGTTCAGTCCCAGACACAAAATTTAAAGCAGCAGGAATTGCAGCAATTAATGAAGCATATTACAGTACAAGGAGACAAGCTTTCCCGTTTCCGCACCTTTCGCGATCTCGCGAAATTCAAACGAATGATTAAAGGATTTTTACAGGAAACCGTATATAACGGACTCAATTTGCAAAAATCACATAGTTTTGCTTTAGATGGACAAAACAGAAAACTGGCAATCGTAAAAGAAGTTGATGAGAAATTATTGGAGTTAACCGAGGAAATGATGAACCAGGAAAAAAAGACAGTAGATATCCTTGGCCTGATTGGCGAAATAAAAGGACTGCTGGTTAATTTATATACTTAATTGAAAAGAGACGGATACTTATGAAATCATGGTCTGAAGTGGCAGAAGTTCAAGGGTTGGCTAGTAAAATCATTACAAACAGCATAAAAAAAGACCGTATTTCTCATGCGTATTTACTTCAGGGAGCACGTGGTACTGGTAAAGAGGCAATTGCTTTATTAATTGCGAAAGGATTGTTTTGCGAAAATAAAACAGATGTCGAACCATGCCATCAATGTAATGCATGTAAGCGAGTTGCCTCCCGTAATCATCCCGATGTTCATTGGATTGAACCAGAGGGGCAATCGATTAAAATAGAGCAGATTAGAAATTTACAAAAGGAATTTACCTATACAGGGCTGGAATCCAGCAGGAAGGTTTATATAATAAAAGGGTCTGATACATTAACCACAAATGCAGCAAACCGAATACTGAAGTTTTTAGAGGAACCAAGTAAACAAACAACCGCAATTATGCTGACTGAAAATAGTCAGTCCATTCTCCCGACGATTAAGTCACGTTGTCAGATAATCGATCTGCAGCCACTGAATCCGGTATCTTTCCAAAAGCAATTAATGGAAAAGGGGATGTCAAAGGAAAATGCAGTTTTAATGAGTGCTTTGACTAATAATCTGGATGATGCATTCGCTTGGAATGAAAATGAGTGGTTTGCTTCAGCCCGAAAGATAGTGATACAATTAGTAGAAATGTCTTCAAAGGTTCCTGATGATGTTTATTTATTTGTACATAACCATTGGGTGCCCCATTTTAAAGAACGAACCGAGCAGGAGCAAGGCCTGGATTTATTGCTTCTAGCTTTTAAGGATATTCTTTATTTCCATATCGGAAATAATTCGGGGATGGTAGTATTTACCCCAAATGACCCATTGCCTGAAAAAGCAGCGATGTATTTTTCACAGGAAAAGGTAGTAAACATTCTAAACGCTATTCTACAGGCAAAAAGAAAATTGAAGCAAAATGTTCATCCTACTTTAGTGATTGAACAGCTGACACTTCAAATACAGAGGTGATATTAATTGATAGAAGTTATTGGAGTCCGCTTCAAAAAAGCGGGTAAAATATATTATTTTGATCCCGGCGAGCACACAATTTTATTAGATAGCTATGTTATTGTGGAAACCGTACGTGGGATTGAGTTTGGGAAAGTTGTAATTGCCAGTAAACAGGTGGATGAGGAAGATGTTGTCCTTCCCCTGAAAAAAGTACTTCGAATTGCTGGTGAAAAGGATAAACTAACGGTTGTTGAAAATCAGGAACATGCGGAGAAAGCTTTTCAAACTTGTACAAACAAGATTATTGAACATAAGCTGGATATGAATCTAGTAGAGGTAGAATATACATTTGACCGTAATAAAATTATTTTTTATTTCACCGCAGAAGGTCGCGTGGATTTTCGGAATCTGGTAAAAGATCTGGCAGCAATGTTTAAAACAAGGATAGAATTGCGTCAAATCGGAGTTCGTGATGAGGCGAAAATGCTTGGCGGGATTGGCCCATGTGGCAGAATGCTTTGTTGCTCGACATTTTTAGGAGACTTTGAGCCTGTTTCTATTAAAATGGCAAAAGACCAAAACCTATCCTTAAATCCGGCGAAAATTTCCGGATTATGTGGCAGATTGATGTGCTGCCTGAAATATGAAAATGATAATTATGAAACGGCAAAGCGTGAATTACCTGATATTGGGCAAGCTATTAAAACCCCTTATGGCAAAGGAAAAGTAGTTGGTATAAACATCCTTGAACGACTCATCCAAATCGAAATTCCAGAAAAAGAAAGCGAAATAGAATATACTTTAGATGAACTGATAGAAGAAGGAATATTAGCGCAGGCCATAGAATAATGGAGTGAGTAGGCGTGAATAACAGACAAATATTTGATCAAGTGTCAGATATGGAAAAACAAATTGGCGAACTATATGAACAGCTTGGAGAATTAAAAGGGAGATTAAGTGATGTTTTGGAAGAAAACCATCGGCTTGCTATGGAAAATCACAACTTGCGGAATCATCTGGAGCACCATACAGAAGAAAGCAAGAAAGAAGAAAGTGGAACTACTTCCAAAAAAGGCTTTCCAAGTGAAGGATATGACAATTTAGCCAGACTTTATGAAGAAGGTTTCCATATTTGTAATCTGGAATTTGGGGGTCCAAGAAGAAACGAGGATTGCATGTTCTGTCTTGATTTCCTAAACAAAACAAAGTAGGTTAGATAAGAAGCTGTCTCAGATCCTGAGACAGCTTCTTTATTAGGGGAGTTTTTAAAGGAAAGGGATTTAATTATGGTACAACTAATAGATGATGAACGTTTCGATTATTTACTGGCAGATGAAAGTATGAAGATTATTCAAAGTCCGTCTGCTTTTTCATTCTCACTGGATGCGGTATTGCTAGCTCATTTCGCTTATGTTCCAATAAAAAGGGGAAACATTTTGGATTTGTGTACAGGAAATGGTGTAATTCCACTATTATTATCAAATAGAACAAAAGCCAAAATTACCGGTGTGGAAATCCAGGAACGAATCTTCAGTATGGCAAAAAGAAATATAGAACTTAACAGACTAACAGATCAATTGTCTGTCATTCATGGTGATTTAAAAGAAATGCAGCCAGTACTCGCGCAAAGCAGCTTTGATGTGGTTACATGCAATCCACCGTATTTTAAGACACCTTCAAAAAATGAGTATAATCATAATGACTATTTAACGATCGCAAGGCATGAAGTTTTTTGTACATTGGAGGATGTTGTGAAAGCATGTAAGTTACATGTGCGTCCGGGTGGAAAGGTAGCGATGGTTCATCGGCCGGGAAGACTTGTTGATATTATCGAATTATTTCGGAAGTATAAGCTTGAGCCGAAACGACTCCAGTTTGTTTATCCAAAGCGAGGGAAGGATGCTAATATGCTGTTAGTGGAAGGAATTCGTGATGGCAAAGCAGATTTGAAGATTTTGCCCCCATTGTATATTTATAATGAAGATGGAACATACACAAAAGAAGCAGAGGGTATTATATATGGCAGATTATGAGCACATTGTTTATATGTTAAAATGCAAGGATAATTCACTGTATACAGGATATACAAATAACCTGGAACACCGGGTTAAAATGCATACAGAAGGAAAAGGGGCAAAATATACCCGGGGACGTGGCCCGTTTCAGGTGGTTTATATCGAGAAGTTTCCAACAAAGGAAAAGGCAATGCAGAAGGAATATGAGATCAAACAATTGGACCGTAAAGAAAAATTCCAACTCATACGAAACAAGCTGAAAGAAGTGATGCAATTTGAAAATACAAAAGAGCTTTGATGATGATACAAAGGGCATTTTATATGTCGTTCCAACTCCCATTGGAAACCTTGAGGATATTACGTATCGTGCATTAAAAATTCTGAAGTCTGTCACGATTATTGCTGCAGAAGATACAAGAAATACAAAAAAGCTGCTCAATCACTTTGAAATAGCCACACCACTTATCAGCTACCATGAACATAATAAGCTTTCACGGGTGGAGCAATTGCTTTATCGAGTAGAGAATGGCGAATCCATTGCGATTGTGAGTGATGCTGGAATGCCTGCTATTTCTGATCCTGGGTATGAGTTAGTACGAGCTGCCATTGATAGAGATCAATCGGTCGTTGTTTTACCTGGAGCAAATGCTGCGGTTTGTGCATTAATTGGCTCAGGACTGCCAACAGATGAGTTTTACTTTTATGGATTTTTACCTAGGAAAAAGCGGGATAAAGAGGCAGAGATAGAACGATTAAAAAGTATGAAGGCAAGCCTGCTTTTTTATGAATCTCCCTACCGAGTTAAGGATACATTAAAGGCAATGCATGAAAAACTGGGTTCACGAAATATAGCAGTTGCTCGGGAATTAACAAAGCGATTTGAGGAATATGTGCGTGGAACGACTGAAGAGCTTATTGCCTGGACAGATGAGAAGGAATTAAAGGGTGAGTTTTGCATCATTGTCGAAGGGAACCCTTCTGACGAAAGTGAACAGGATACCATATTATGGTGGAGTAATTTATCTGTTCTTGATCACGTTAGCTATTATATAGAAGAAAAGGATTTTTCCAGTAAAGATGCCATTAAACAGGTGGCTGCAGAAAGAAAGTTGCCCAAACGAGAGGTATACCAAATATTTCATGTTGAATAATTAAAATAAAGAGGGCTGACGTGCAATATGCAAGCGTTAGCCCTCTTTGTAACTTATTCTATTCTTCCTTATGTGAAACTGCCTGTGTATCCAGACGTGACTGAATCTCTTCAATTAATTGTTTTGCCCCATCCGGGCTGAGGACTAATTTGCCATTTGCCAATGACAGATTTTCGTCAGAAGTTTCACCGGTAAGCTGGCATGTCATATCTGGATTATATTTCTTTAAAACAATTTTGTCATTATCTACATAAATCTCCATGGCGTCCTTTATATGGATATCAAGTGTACGTCTCAGTTCAACTGGGAGCACGACACGCCCAAGCTCATCAACTTTTCGTACAATTCCGGTAGACTTCATTTTTCTTCCCCCTCTAAAAGGCTGAGAATACTGCTATTATAATGCAGTAGCATCCAGCTTTTTAAATAATTTTCTAGCAAAAAGGAGTAATTTCTTATCAGCTAAAAAAAATCGTCATATTTCGACATCTATCTAAAGAATAGAATACCAATCAATCCATTTTATGTCAATAATGATTTATGAAAAATAAAACAAGTGGGAATATTTGATGATCCATTGATAAATACTGTAATATGGCACTCTTCACTGATTTGATGTTAGACTTTCCGTTAGTTTTATTGTTTTTTAATCCTCACAGTGGATAGAAAGTGCGACGTAAAATCAATAGTGATAATTTCATCAATCGCTACGGAAATACACTACGCTTTCCGCGGGTGGCTGATGAGCCTCCTCATGCTTCGCACTGCGGGGTCTCATCTAGGCCTCTGCTCCCGCAGGAGTCTCCGTGTATTTCCTCCGCTGGGATGGTGCTTTCAACTTTAAAAAGTGAATTATCACTTGATTGAATCAAACAATTACTATCCACTCTTATGATGGTTGATTGGAGGCGCAGGGCAGTCGACTCCTGCGGGAAAAGCACGTGTCTGAAGACCCCGCAGAGTGGTTTTCTCGAGGAGACTGAAGCCGTGCCCGCTAAAAAGCAACGGTCCGCAGCGGAAAATAACCAAGCGCATACGTCGCAGTTTATAGCTTCTGTGGCAAAAACAATATTTTTTCGATGGGACGAGCAGTGTGCAGTCCCAAACATTTAGAAAAACACCTAGAATAATTACATGGTTTTTGTCTATTTATAGATAATATTAGCTAAATTGGAGTCATGTTTGCTTAAGTATTTGGCAAAATACATTATAATCGCTACAATAGAAATAGTTTTTAATTAATGATACGAAGGTTCCTGAGGAGGTATAACAGTGCCAAAAGATGAAAAAACTTTTTATATAACTACACCAATTTATTATCCAAGTGGCAAGCTGCATATTGGAAATGCTTATTCAACAATTGCCTGTGACGTAATGGCACGTTACAAAAGAATGCTCGGCTTTGATGTTTTTTACTTAACCGGAAGTGATGAGCATGGGCAGAAAATCGAAAACAAAGCGAAGGAATTAAATACTTCACCACAGGAATATGTTGATGACATGGCAGAGGGTATGCAGAAATTATGGAAATTACTCGAAATCAGTAACGATAAATTCATCCGTACAACAGAAACGACTCATAAACAGGTAGTAGCAGACATTTTTGAACGCTTTCTGGAGCAGGGTGATATTTATCTTGATGAATATGAAGGCTGGTATTCCATTCCTGATGAAACCTTCTATACAGAAACACAATTAGTAGACGCTGAACGTGATGAAGCCGGAAATGTAATTGCCGGAAAGTCACCTGATAGTGGGCATCCAGTGGAATTGATTAAGGAAGAGTCATATTTCTTTAAAATGAGTAACTATGCGGATCGTTTGTTGGATTATTACAATACACATCCGGAGTTTATTCAGCCTGAATCCCGTAAAAATGAGATGATTAATAACTTTATTAAACCAGGTTTGGAAGATTTAGCTGTTTCCCGAACGGTTTTCTCCTGGGGAATTAAAGTACCAAGCAATCCAAAACACGTTGTGTATGTATGGATTGATGCATTGGCAAACTATATAACAGCACTTGGATATGGTACAGATGATACTACATTATATGACAAATACTGGCCTGCAGATGTGCATATGGTCGGAAAAGAAATTGTGCGTTTCCATACAATTTATTGGCCAATTATGTTAATGGCCTTGGATCTTCCGCTGCCTAAGAAAGTCTTTGCACATGGCTGGCTATTAATGAAAGATGGAAAAATGTCCAAATCAAAAGGAAATGTAGTGTACCCTGAAATGCTTGTTGAGCGTTATGATCTGGACGCATTGCGTTACTACTTAATGCGTGAGGTTGCATTTGGAAGTGATGGTGTCTTCACACCGGAGGACTTTGTTTCCCGTGTGAACTATGACCTGGCCAATGACCTTGGTAACCTGCTTAACCGTACTGTAGCCATGATCAATAAGTACCTCGATGGCCAAGTACCAGCGTATAACGGGAATGTTACAGCATTTGAGGAGAACTTGAAAGAAACGGCAGAAAATGTGATTGTAAACTATCAAAAAGAAATGGATAACATGCAATTTAGTAGTGCGCTCAGCAATGTCTGGATATTGATTTCACGTGCCAATAAATATATTGATGAAACCGAACCTTGGAAATTGGCAAAGAATGATGAGAAAAAAGCTGAATTAGCAAGTGTTATGTTACACCTTGCAGAAAGTCTGCGGATTGCTGCAACATTGCTTCAGCCATTCCTGACTCACGCACCAGGCAAAATTTTCACCCAGCTGGGTATTGAGGGTGACACTGCCGGAGAATGGAATGCAGTTCATTTCGGTGGTTTCCCAGAAAACGCAAAAGTTGTCGAAAAAGGAACACCAATCTTCCCGCGCTTGGATAGTGAAGAGGAAGTGGCCTATATTAAAGACCAAATGTCCGGCGGTTCTCAGGCAGAAGAAGAAGCTGAATGGGATCCAACAGAAACAGAACTGGCTTCGGTAAAGGATAAACAAATAAAATATGATGTCTTTGATAAAGTAGAATTAAAAGTCGCTGAAGTAATTGAATGCGGAAAAGTAGAAGGTGCGGATAAATTACTGAAATTTCGTCTGGATGCAGGGGACGCGGGACACCGTCAAATTCTCTCCGGTATTGCCGAATGGTATCCGGATGCTGAAGCACTTGTTGGCAAAAAAGTTGTTATTGTTGCAAACCTAAAGCCCCGTAAAATGCGTGGGGAAATCAGCCAGGGAATGATACTGTCTTCGGAACATGATGGAAAACTGCAAATCATCGAAGCACCGGCAGAAGCTGCCAACGGCTCGGTTATCTCTTAAACAAAAATACCCTGCTCAACATGGCAGGGTATTTTTTAACAGCAAAATTTGAAAGGATGAAATGTATGTTATTCGATACACATGTTCATTTAAATGCAGATCAATTTATGGAAGATCGTGAGGAAACGATCCAGCGTGCATTTGATGCAGGGGTCAACTATATGGTTGTAGTCGGCTTTGATCGTAAAACAATCCCATTAGCAATAGAAATCGCCGAGCAAAATGAAACGATTTATGCAGCAGTCGGGTGGCATCCCGTCGATTCAATTGATATGACAGATGAGGATTTAGCTTGGATTGAGGAATTATCTTCTCATCCCAAAGTGGTGGCGATTGGGGAAATGGGCTTGGATTATCACTGGGATAAATCCCCAAAGGAAATCCAAAAGGAAGTTTTCCGTAAGCAAATTCAGTTGGCAAAAAAAGTAAAGATGCCAATTATTATTCATAATCGTGAGGCAACGGAAGATATTATTGAAATTCTGCAGGAAGAAGATGCACAGGCAGTGGGTGGTATAATGCACTGTTATAATGATTCTGTAGATTATGTTCAAGCATGTCTTGATATGAACTTTTACATATCACTGGGAGGTCCTGTTACATTTAAAAATGCAAAAGAGCCTAAAGAGGTCGCTGCCCAGGTTCCTTTAGACCGATTATTAGTAGAAACAGATGCACCATTTCTTGCACCACATCCAAATCGGGGGAAAAGAAATGAACCGGCATATGTAAAATTGGTGGCAGAAAAAATCGCAGAGCTAAGAGAAATGCCTCTTGAGGAAATAAGTAAAACTACGACGAAAAATGCATGTAAACTTTTTGGAATAGAACAATTGTAAGTTTTATAAAATGAAATTTTTATGTAAAAAAGATAGCAAAATAAGGATACTTTTCCCTGACTGGTTCAGATACCAGTCTTATTTTTTTGCAAATTAATAGAGCTGGGTAAACCTATGTATACCAACAGGTTTGGCTGTTTTAGGTGTACTAAAAACTATGAAAAATATTAGTTGTAATCTAATTGTAAACTAAACGTAATCGAAATTGCTTTGACTTTACATTTAACTGTTTATATAATCGGTCTCGTATAAGGAGGCAGAAGCATGCGAATTATTTCAAAGCTATTGCCGGCATCGAAAATGAAGCTGGTTATTTCAAGTATTGGTGTTTTGGCACTTGTTTTATTTTCAGGGTTGGTACTATTTGAAGCAACGAAAGCGGAAGTAGTAGTCACAGATAATGATGAAAAACAAACAGTAAACACACACACAAATACAGTTGGAGAACTGCTGGCGGAAGTAGGAATTAACGTTGGCGAGCATGATGAACTATCACATAGTTTGGATACTCAGATCGAAAGCGGTATGGAAATTAAGTACGATACAGCAAAAGAGGTTGTTGTGACGATTGATGGCGATGAGCAGGTATTTTACACAACAACAGATACCATAGATGAATTCTTATCAGAAGAAAACCTTTCATTTGCAGATCGTGATGATGTTTCACACGACAGAACAGAAGCAATTGAAGATGGACTACATATAGAAGTTGCAACAGCATACGAAGTTACCATTAATGATGGCGGTAAAGAGAAGCGGGTCTGGACTACAGGCAGTACGGTAGGAGAACTACTGGATTCCAATCAAATCAAGGTCAATAAAAAGCTGGATAAAATTAAACCAGCTATTGATGAAAAGGTAACTAAAGATACAACGATAACAATTGTCCAAGTAAAGAAGGAAACAGAAGAGGTTACGGAAAAAGTAGCTTTTGATACAGAAAAGAAAAATGACAGTTCCCTTCTGAAAGGGAAGGAACAGGTTGTTACACAGGGGCAAGCAGGTAAAATTGTGAAAAAATATGAAGTACTATATGAAAACGGGAAAGAAGTCAGCCGTGAATTAGTAAGTGAAGAAGTAACAGAAGACAGTAAGAATCAGGTTGTTGCAATCGGCACAAAAGAACCGGTGCAGAAAAAAGAGACTAATTTGGTAACATTATCAAGTAAGAAATCTAATTCAGCCAATTCAAGCAAGAAGTCCAGCACATCGAATACGTCATCTTCCAAGGCAAATACGGATGGTAAGGTATTTACCATGAGTGCAAGTGCATATACAGCAAGCTGCAGCGGATGTTCCGGTTTTACAGCTACAGGAATCAATTTAGCGGCCAATCCAAACATGAAGGTAATTGCAGTTGATCCAAATATAATTCCTCTAGGCTCAAGAGTATGGGTTGAGGGATATGGTGAAGCTATAGCTGGAGATACTGGTGGACATATTAAAGGTAATCGGATTGATGTTCATGTACCTTCAAAATCAGCTGCATATAAATGGGGAAGAAAAACGGTTACAGTTAAGGTTCTGAATTAATTTGAATATAGGATAAATGCTCTTGCCATGCTATTATGGTAGGAGCATTATTTTTTTCACGTGGAGGAAATATTTTGAAAATCAAAGAAATTATTGTTGTGGAAGGCAGGGACGATACTGCGAAAATCCACCATGCGGTCAATGCAGACACAATTGAAACTAATGGTTCAGCCATCAATCAGGAAATTTTAACCCGGATTAAGCATGCCAGGGAAAAACGAGGAGTCATTATTTTTACTGATCCGGATTATCCTGGTGAACGGATTCGCCATATTGTGGATCAGGCGGTACCAGGCTGTAAACATGCTTTTCTAACACAGGATAAAGCAAGGGCTAAACATCCGCATAATAAAAGTCTTGGTATTGAGCATGCATCTGCTGAAGCAATCAGACAGGCACTTTCAGATGTGTATGAACTAGTCGCCTTGGAAGAAAGTGACATAGAGAAAGAGGATTTAGTAAACCATGGACTTATCGGCGGTGCCGGTGCAAGTATACGCAGGGAAAAGCTTGGTGAGTTATTACAAATCGGACATACTAATGGAAAACAATTATTAAAACGGCTGACAATGTTTAAGATTACTAAAGAACAATTTGAAGAAGCAGTAAAAGAGCTGCTGCAACAGGAGGAAAATAAGGATGCCTAAAAAGCATATAGCTACTCCAACACGTACAAAAGAGATTTTGGCAAAATATAAGTTTTCATTCAAAAAAAGCTTAGGCCAAAATTTCCTGGTTGATGTAAATATACTTGAAAATATTATTAAACATGCAGGGATTGATAAGGATACCGGGGCAATAGAGATTGGGCCGGGAATCGGTGCATTGACAGAACAGCTGGCAATTCATGCGGATAAGGTTGTTGCCTATGAAATTGATCAACGCTTATTGCCAATTTTAAAAGATACGCTTCAGGATTACAGCAATATTGATATTGTGCATCAGGACATTCTAGAATCGGATGTAGCTGATACCATTAAAATGAATTTCAGACCTGATCAAGCAGTAAGTATCGTGGCTAATTTGCCTTATTACATTACCACCCCAATTCTAATGAAATTATTACGTGAAAAACTGCCTGTTGATAGTTTGACTGTAATGATTCAGAAAGAAGTAGCAGAGCGGATGGCAGCAAAACCAAATAGCAAGAGCTATGGTTCGCTAACGATAGCGGTTCAGTATTACACACAAGCTGAGGTCGTTATGAATGTGCCTAAAAGTGTATTCATGCCACAGCCGAATGTTGATTCAAGCATTTTACAATTGGTTACAAGGGAGAAGCCACCGGTTCATGTGGAAAATGAGGACTACTTCTTCAACATTGTACAAGCATGCTTTGCACAACGAAGAAAGACACTCCGAAATAATTTAACAAGTCACTTTAAAGGAACATATGATAAAGAAACAATAACGCATATGCTGGATGATATCGGCATTGACGGGATAAGGCGTGGAGAATCACTGGATATGGGTGAATTCGCGCTGTTGGCGAATGGTTTTTATCATGCGGTTAATTAATAAAGGAGCTATTGCTGAGAAAAGGCGATAGCTCCTTTATTCAGGTCAGATGGCACAAATAGGCACCAACCCTCATAGTCTATAGGAGGAATGCTTGAACGAAGGCTGTGAGGTGAATATATGGGCTATTCAAAAGGTGAGTTAGTTACACGAAAATCATATCAGCATGATTTGTTATTTCGAGTGGCAGCCGTGAAAAATGATGTTGCTAATTTATATGGTGCGGATTTCCGTTTGGAGGCAGATGCTTCAACCAGCGATCTTGTTCGCGTCCAGGCAAGAGAATTGGAAAAAATACGCCAAAAAGGAAAGGAACAAGAAGACTTTTCCTATCGTTTATTCAGACAGGATTATCAATTAATGAAGGAAAAAAGAGAATATCAATCAACAGATGGATATCATCATACATCCGAGTTTTTCCAATTACCTGCAAAGGTACTTCATTTAGATGGTGATCAAACTTATTTACAAAAATGTATCGAATTATATCAGCGAGTTGGTCTGCAGGTTCATGGTGTTCATTTAAATGAAAAAGATATGCCACTGGAGATCGGAGCTTTGGTGAAAAAAATCCAGCCAGATATTATTGTTATTACAGGACATGATGCTTTTTCTAAAAATAAAGGTAGGAAAGGAGATCTTAACGCATATAGGCATTCTAAGTACTTTGCTGAAACAGTTAGGGAAGCCAGAAGAATCAATCCACATTTGGATCAGCTTGTTATTTTTGCAGGAGCATGCCAATCTCACTTTGAATCACTCATACGCGCTGGAGCCAATTTTGCAAGCTCACCATACAGAATTAATATTCATGCACTGGATCCCGTTTATATTGCAGCAAAAATTGCATACACATCATTTATGGAAAAAGTAAGTGTTTGGGACGCTCTTAGGAATACATTTTCCGGGGAAAAAGGAATGGGCGGTGTGGAAACGAGAGGACTCTTGCGTACAGGTATGCCATATCTGGAGGAGGATTCGGGTGATTAAAAGTATCTTAATCTTGTCTTCGTAACACACGGAAGGCAAGATTTATTTTATTACTTTTGTACAAACTACACATGTATTTAGGATACTTTCGTAAATTTAGTTGCATCTAACTTCGCAGTAGATGTAAAGGAAGACGTATACGCTTAGCTGTTTTTCGCGGGCACGGCTTCTGCCTCGGGCTAACAGGATGTTAGTTATGAAGGCGTTGCAACAGGACGTTGCGTTTTTCGCCTTCCATCTCCTTAAACCCACTCTGCGGGGTTTTCTGACACGTGGTGGGACTGCGATTACTCACCCCACCGAAAACCTTTGTTCTGAGCAGGACAAGGACAGCTTCGACAGCTCGAGGAGGATCATCAGCCGCCCTAAGGTCCGCGAAGTATATTTCTGGAGCGATAATTACGCACCATTCATCACCTCTAATTACGTCGTCTTTTATATCTTTTATAGCAATAATAAAAAACATTTTAGTGGGACGAGAAACCAAATTTCCTATCTTTTATGAAAATAGTAAAGAAATAATACATATTTTGCTAACATTTGCTAATAATAAAATCAAATAAGCAAAATTTAGTGTTGACATGAAAAACGGTATACTGTTATAATATAAAGTTTCATTTGACTATTAAACAAGCTTATGGTATGATAAATACAGTGAGGTGGAGTGTAGTGGCTAAAACATTAATCGAAATTAAGCAAGGTCTTGAAGGTAACGTTGGAAAACGTTTGAAATTAAAAGCTAACGGTGGAAGAAGGAAAACGATTATTCGATCGGGAATATTAGCAGAAATGTATCCTTCTGTTTTTGTTGTTGAGCTGGACCAAGACGAAAATGCATTCGAACGTGTTTCATACAGCTATGCAGACGTATTAACAGAAACTGTAGAATTAAATTTCACGGATGAAAGAACAATAGCAGCAATTCTTGAGCAGTAGACAAGTACATGTCTATTGCTTTTGTTTTGCCTGAAATATCCTTTTTTACATATAAGTAACTGTTTTTTTATATTATAACTCGCACAAACTATAAATGTCGTAAGAACTCATAACAGAAAGGGGTTGTTCTTTCATGGGCAGACGACGTGGGATCATGTCAGACCAATTGAAAGAAGAAATAGCCAAAGAGTTAGGATTTTACGACACTGTACAACAAGAAGGCTGGGGCGGCATCAAAGCAAGAGATGCCGGGAATATGGTGAAACGGGCAATCGAAATAGCCGAGCAGAATATGGATCAAAAAAGCAAACCCTAGTGCGGGTTTGCTTTTTTGTTGTGAGAAGATGTGACCGCACAGTTTTATCGGCCGGAAAGCGGTTATATCATCTGGAGAGCGAATATATCGCCCGGAGAGCTGAATATATCACCCGGAATGTGATTTTATCATCCGCAGTCTAGTTATAGTGTATATCAGCAAAAAAACCGCATCTCTCCAGTCCTTTACTTATGTGTTGGCTTCTTAGCAGTCGCCTTCACCTTTCGATATATGTTACAATTTGTTTATCTTTTTAAGTTCGTGAAAAGTGGGTGACGGTGATGGCACTTTATGAAAAGGCGCCAGCAAAGATAAACTTAGCTTTGGATGTGCTAAGTAAACGTGATGATGGTTATCATAATGTGGAGATGTTAATGACGACCATCGATTTAGCAGATCGTATTGAGCTGTGCTCCTTAGAACAAGACCGGATAAAAATCTCCTTAGAAAGCAGATATGTACCAAGCGATGAACGGAATTTGGCATATAAGGCTGCTTATGCATTTAAAAAGAAGTATGGAATAAACAAAGGTATCCATATAAATATTGAAAAGAATATCCCGGTTTCTGCAGGACTTGGTGGTGGTAGTTCAGATGCTGCTGCTGTATTGCGCGGTTTAAATCGATTATGGTCTTTGAATATACCAATGGATGAATTGGCGGAATTAGGAGCAACTATTGGTTCAGACGTACCCTTTTGTGTATATGGCAATACCGGAATAGCAAAAGGACGTGGAGAAATAGTTGAAAGATTAGCTTCTCCTCCTTCGTGTTGGGTAGTTTTAGCCAAACCTGATATTGGGGTTTCTACAAGAACAATTTTTCAACGAATTAATATAGAAAACTTAACCCATCCAAATACTGCTGAAATTATCGATGCCTTAACGAATAAAGACTTTAAGCAAATGTGTGCCAATATTGGAAATGCACTGGAAGAGATCACGCTTAATGTATATCCGGAAGTACAGCGGATTAAAGATGTCATGAGACAGGCAGGGGCACCAGGCGTTCTTATGAGCGGAAGCGGGCCTACGGTGTATAGTTTAATAGAGCATTATAGTAAAGCGAAACGTATTTATAATGGGATGCGTGGTTTCTGTCAGGAAGTGTATTTGGTTCGTCTTCTGGGCTAGGTATTGCCTAAAAGCAAATAATAATGGTATATTTAAATGTAAATATTCGGTTTTGGGGTGTGGAAATGAAAAGAAGTAATCGATTAGTTGCATTGACGAATTTTTTTATTGAAAATCCATGGGAACATAAACAATTACCACATTTCGTTAAATTATTAAATACAACAAAAGCTTCTATCAGTGAAGATTTGGATATCATAGATTCGGTTTTTCAAAATGAAGGATTAGGCTATTTAAAAAGAGCTACAGGAGCTGCCGGCGGGGTAAAATATATTCCGGAGTTTTCCCGCGGAAAAAGCGAAAAGTTTATCGAAGAACTACGTCAAATGCTTGAGGATCCTGTTCGGATTCTGCCAGGTGGCTATCTCTATATGAGTGACATCTTAGGTGATCCAAAAAAAACCAGAGAAATAGGACGTGTATTTGCATCGGCATTTTCCATGTTGGAGATTGATGTTGTGGTTACCGTGGCTACCAAAGGGATTCCATTGGCATATGCAGTCGCTTCATTTCTTAATGTTCCTGTGGTGATTGTCCGTAGAGACCCTAAAGTAACGGAGGGGTCCTCTGTAAGCATTAATTATGTTTCCGGTTCATCAAGGAGAATTCAATCAATGGTTCTGCCAAAGCGAAGTTTACAGGAAGGTGCCAATGTTTGTATTATTGATGATTTCATGAAAGCCGGTGGAACCATTACAGGTATGATTAATTTATTGGCAGAATTTAATGCAAATGTAAAAGCAATAGGTGTATTGGCTGAAGCAGATGATGAAGAAGAAGAACGCGTTGTCGAAGATTATACTTCATTGGTAAAAATATCAAATGTTGATATAAAACAAAAACATATTGAAGTTAATTCAGGGAACTTTTCCACTGGAGGATAGTGGAATTATGTGATGTTTTTAACGAAAATTCCTTTTTACCCCATTATTTATGAAAATATTTAAATTTTTTTATGATTTAAGCAGGAATTTAAATAGTTTTGTTGAACTATTAAGATAAGTTCAAAAGGGAAAAGGTGGTGAAACATCATGGAAGTAACTGACGTAAGATTACGCCGCGTTAATACAGAGGGAAGAATGCGAGCAATTGCATCGATTACTTTTGATCAGGAATTTGTAGTCCATGATATTCGTGTTATTGACGGGAACAATGGACTATTTGTAGCTATGCCATCCAAACGTACTCCGGATGGTGAATTCAGGGATATTGCACATCCAATAAATTCTGGTACCCGTGCTAAGATCCAGGATGCTGTACTAGAAGAGTACCGCCGCGTAGGTGAAGCCGAAGTGGAATATGAGGAAGCTGGTGCTTCCTAAAGCCCGGGTAACTAAGAAGTCTAATCATTACAATGATTAGACTTCTTTTTTTACACTGATAGGAATGTATATTTCAGGAAATCAGTATAAGTGCATAAGTAATACTTCGAAGCATTTACATCGCAGACGAAAAGTATTTTTCGTTGAACTAAGGCTTTCGCCATTAAGGCTTGGCGATAAGCCAAGTTTTCTAACATATTGATGAAAATATCTGGGGTATTATCAACGTTATAAGCTTCTAACTGTTGAAATCCTTTGTTTTTTGAGATATATTTTATAATGGATAAAACAAATTTTGGAGGTTTCCTTATGACGAAGCGTTATGCTGTCATTTTAGCAGCGGGGCAAGGAACAAGAATGAAATCCAAGCTCTATAAAGTACTTCATCCAGTAGCTGGTCAGCCAATGGTTCAACATGTTATTGATCAAATAAACACAGTACAATTAGATAAAGTCGTTACTGTTGTTGGCTTTGGTGCTGATAAAGTAATAGAACATATAGGGGACGCGAGTGAGTTCGTTACCCAGGAAGAACAATTAGGAACAGGGCATGCTGTATTACAAGCGGAAGACCTGTTGAAAGATAAAGATGGAACAACAATAGTAGTATGTGGTGATACCCCATTAATTACAAGTGATACGTATAAAGCCCTTTTTGACCATCATGAAAAAAGTGGAGCAAAGGCAACAGTTTTAACTGCAAAAGCCCCGAATCCGAGCGGATATGGGCGAGTTATTCGTAATGAATCAAATGAAGTGGAACGAATTGTTGAACAGAAGGATGCCGGTGATGAGGAACTTCTTGTTGATGAGATTAATACAGGCACTTATTGTTTTGATAATCAGGCACTGTTTACAGCATTGCAAAATGTATCAAATGATAATGCACAGGGTGAATATTATTTACCTGATGTTATTGAAATTTTGCGAAAACGATCGAAGAAAGTCGGTGCTTTCCTAACACCGGAATTCGAAGAAACATTAGGAGTTAATGACAGAGTGGCTCTAGCTCAGGCTGAGAAAATTATGAAAAACCGAATTAATGAAAAGCATATGCGTAATGGTGTAGCCATAATTGACCCGGATAATACATATATTCATCCGGATGTTATAATTGAACAAGATGTTGTGATTCATCCAGGAACAATTATAAAAGGCAGTACAACCATCAAAACCAATTCAGAGATCGGTCCACATAGCGAAATTTCAAATTGTTATATTGGTGAGGAAACAGTAATTAAACAAAGTGTTGCAAACGATAGTAAAATTGGCGATCGTGTGAAAATTGGACCGTTTGCTCATGTTCGACCGGAGTCTCATGTTGGCAATGAAGCTAAAATAGGGAACTTTGTGGAAATCAAAAAGACCGTATTAGGCGATAAGAGTAAGATTTCCCATTTAAGTTACATTGGAGATGCACAAGTTGGAAGCAATGTTAATGTCGGTTGTGGTACAATTACAGTGAACTATGATGGAAAAAATAAATATTTAACAACAATTGAAGATGATGCATTCATTGGTTGCAACTCCAATTTAATTGCACCGGTTACAGTAGGCAAAGGTTCTTATATTGCTGCAGGTTCCACTATTACCAAAGATGTACCGGAAGATTCATTATCTATTGCAAGAGCGAGGCAAACGAATAAAGAAGGATATGCAACAAAACTAAAAAACAAACAAAAAGATTAAACGGAGGGTTTTTCTCATGGCATCCAGCTACAAAGATCATTCTTTGAAAGTATTCACATTAAATTCTAACCGGCAATTAGCGGAAGATATAGCGACACATATTGGAACAGATTTAGGTGAATGTACGGTACAGAGGTTTAGTGATGGTGAAATACAGATTAATATTGAAGAGAGCATTCGTGGTTGCGATGTATATGTCGTGCAATCCACATGTTCACCTGTTAATCAGCACATTATGGAATTATTAATTATGATTGATGCATTGAAGCGTGCTTCTGCCAGATCAATAAACATAGTAATGCCATACTATGGATATGCCAGACAAGATAGAAAAGCCCGTTCACGTGAGCCGATCACAGCAAAATTAATAGCAGATTTATTAGAGACTGCAGGAGCAACCCGTGTAATCACATTGGATTTACATGCGCCGCAAATTCAAGGGTTTTTTGATATTCCGATTGACCACTTGCAGGGTGTTCCTATTCTTTCCGATTACTTTGAAGAAAAACGACTTGAAGATGTTATCATTGTTTCACCGGATCATGGCGGGGTTACTCGTGCGCGTAAAATGGCTGACCGCCTGAAAGCACCGATTGGTATTATTGATAAACGCAGACCACGCCCGAATGTAGCAGAGATCATGAATATTGTTGGTAATATTGAAGGGAAGACTGCAATCCTGATTGATGATATAATTGATACAGCCGGGACCATTACACTGGCAGCCAATGCGCTGATTGAAAATGGTGCGAAAGAAGTTTATGCATGCTGTACACACCCGGTACTTTCAGGTCCGGCAATTGAGAGAATCGATAATTCGAAAATCAAGGAGCTGGTTATTACAAATTCCATTCCACTTCCGGAAGAAAAGTATAGTGATAAAATAACAGAATTATCTGTTGCACCACTGATTGGAGAAGCGATCGTTCGAGTACATGAACTGCAATCCGTTAGTATTCTGTTCGATTAAGATAATGTTTAGATAGCTTGTATTCCGGGTATTAATAATAGGAGTGTTTTTACTAACTTTATGAACACATAAATCAAAGAGAAAAACTTACCTAACTAAAAAAGTTTTAAATAATTTGGAGGATGATGAACATGACAGTTAAATTAAAAGCAACAACAAGAGAAGATCTTACAAAATCTGCAACAAAGGAAATTAGGAATAGTGGGAGAGTACCCGCTGTTATTTACGGAAAGAAAAAGGATTCTAAATCAATTTCCGTAGATAATATGGAATTAGTAAAAACAGTTCGCGATGAAGGTAGAAACGCAATTATTTCCCTGGATGTTGAAAATGACAGTGCAGTGGATGTGATGCTACATGAATACCAAATTGATCCAATTAAGGATGAGCTTATTCATGTCGACTTTTATGTTGTCAATATGTCTGAGGAAATGGATGTAGAAGTACCACTTCGACTAGAAGGTGAAGCACAAGGTTCAAAAGATGGTGGCGTATTACAGCAGCCATTATATGAGCTGCAGGTTCGTTCGAAACCAGCGAATATCCCTGATGAAATCACAGTAGATGTATCATCATTGGGAATAGGTGATAGTATTGCAATTGCAGACCTGCCTAAAGCAAAAAATTATGAGTTTCTTGAAGATGAAGAAACAACGATTGCAACCGTATTGGCACCAGATACATTAGACGATATTGAAGAAGCGACAGATGAAAATGCAGAGCCTGAATTAGTAGGTGCTAAAAAAGATTCTGATGAAGAATAATAAGCAAGTAAATAATAAAAATATATAATAGTATATCCCCTCCTTTAAGATAGTTGAAGAATAAAACAATTCTTATTGAGGGGATTGTTCTATTGAAACTGAACGAAGGCAGGCTGGCATAATAGTAACTCCACTTAATGAAGGTCCTCTTTAGCTAAAAGTATAAATAAAAGGAAGAAGTAAACATGAAATGTATAGTTGGGTTAGGAAACCCTGGAAGAAAATATAAAGATACGCGTCATAATGTTGGGTTTATGGTCATAGATGAATTATTACAACGCCACCAATGGGAATTGAATAAAAAGAAATTCAGTGGTAAATATGCAATGGAACATATTTCTATGGAAAAGGTTATTTTACTTAAGCCACAAACGTTTATGAACCTTTCCGGTGAATCAATCCGACCATTAATGGATTATTATAATATAGCTGTAGAAGATGTGCTTGTTATTTATGATGATCTGGATCTTCCAACAGGGAAGATTCGTTTACGGCAAAAAGGCGGTCATGGTGGCCATAATGGGATAAGATCAACAATTGATCATTTAGGTACAAAGGAATTTAAACGTATGCGTATCGGTGTTGGCAGGCCAACTACACCAATCCCTGTTGTTGACTATGTTCTTGCATCCTTTTCAAAGGAACAACAGGAAGATGTGATAATGAGTATTAAGCAATCAGCAGATGCCTGCGAGTACTGGCTGCAAAATTCCTTTCTGGAAGTTATGAATGAATATAATAATTAAGGCTGCTTTCTAAAAGATTGGGACTACGCACTGCTATCCCACCCTAGTAAATTGTTGTTTTTGTCACAAAAGATGTAAAGTGCGAGTAACTAGAGATGATGACTGGTGCGTTATTACCGCTCCAGAAATATACTTCGCTTTTCGCGGGCGGCTGTTGAGCCTCCTCGTGCTACGCACTGCGAGGTCTCACCGAGGCCTTTCCTCCCGCAGGAGTCTTCGTATATTTCTTCCGCTGGTATTGTACTTGTTAACTTCAAAGGTAACTTATCACTTTTTGATTCAAACAATTGCTATCTACATTTATGAAGGTTATTTGGAGCGGAGGATCGTTGACTCCTGCGGGAAAAGCACGTGTCTAAAGACCCCGCAGAGTGGGTTTCTCGAGGAGGCTGAAGCCGTGCCCGCGGAAAGCAACGATCCGCAGCGGAAAATAACCTAGCAGATACATCGCAGTTTCTACCCGGCACTTTAAAGGGCAAAAAAACTTACTAAAAAGGGTCATAGTTAATATACATATTTTGAAGGTAGTACTTTAATTTATATGTTTGCCTGTTTGTATAACTTAATTACTTTTCGGATAAACTTTAGAATACAACCTGGTTTTATTCGAGGAGGGTTTTGTATGTCTATTGTCTATAAATGCAGACATTGTGGGCATGTTATTGGAAAGCTGGAACAACAAGTTGTTGATACATCCATGTTGGGATTGGATCAATTAACAGTAAAGGAAAAAGAAGAGATGATAAAGTACCAGAATAATGGTGATGTTCAGATTCAGGCAATTTGCGAAAACTGTGAAGAAACGCTGGGGCAACATCCACACTACCATGAACTGGAATTTTTTATACAATAGAATAGCGATAAAAGCTTTGGTGTGGCAGCCAAGGCATTTTTGCGCTTAATGTTCGCAATTTTAAGCGGGGGTTTAAACATGAAAGGTATTAATAATTATTTACAATCAAAGGAAGATATACAATCCATTCTCACTGGAATTTCCAGTGGGATGAAGGAGCAAATGGTAGCTGGACTTTCCGGTTCTGCAAGGAGCCTGCTTGTCTCTATTATTAATGAGGCGATGAATAAACCGGTTCTTCTCATTACACATCAGTTAGTACAAGCTCAGCAGTTGTATGATGATCTATCAGAATTCATAGGCGAAAAGGATGTTCATCTATACCCTGTTAATGAACTGATAGCCTCTGAAATTGCAATTGCCAGCCCTGAGCTGAGGAGTCAGCGGATTGAATCCTTAACAGCGTGGTCCAAAAAGAAATCGGGAATTTTGATCGCTCCAGTTGCAGCATTAAAAAGGATTTTACCTCCGCCGGATTATTGGAGTAAATACCAATTAAGATTTACGTTCGAAGAAGAAATTGATATTGATCAATACTTATCATCTTTAATTGATATGGGGTATGAACGTGCTTCCATGGTAACAACTCCAGGGGAATTTAGCAGACGTGGTGGAATAATAGATATTTATCCAATAACTGAAGAGCATCCGATACGTATTGAATTATTTGATGAAGAAATAGATTCAATACGTTATTTTGATGCAGAGACACAGCGGTCTTTGGATAAAATAAAAGACATACTGGTAGGACCTGCGACGGAGCTGTTGTTAACAGAAGGGGATATTCTTTCGGCAGCAGGGCGTATGGAAGAAGCATTGGCTGACACATTGAAGAAAATGAAGGCATCTGAAGAAAAAGAAAAGCTGGTCGAAGTCATGGAATATGATATTGGCCGTATGAAAAATTTGGAACATTTTCAGGAAATGTATAAGCATATTGGTTTCCTTTATAAAAATCCTGCTAGTTTATTAGATTACTTGCCATCAAATGGTTTAATTATTTTAGATGAAATGAGTAGAATTCAAGAAACAGCAACCAATTTGGATACAGAAGAAGCGGAGTGGTATACGAGTCTTTTGGAATCTAATCAAATGGTAAAAAACAGTAGATTTTCATTTGGCTGGGGTCATATTTTGGATAATATGCAGCAGCAACGTCTTTATATGTCTGTATTTTTACGACATATTCCGAATACACAACCACAAAATATTATCGATCTTTCCACAAGAGCCATGCAGGAGTTCCATGGGCAAATGCATCTATTTAAGAATGAGTTAATTCGCTGGGAGAAAGGTGATTTTTCGGTTGTCGTTTTAGCACCAAATAAAAAACGGGCGGAGAAAATTCATTCTATCTTTTTGGATTATGATATTGAAGCTGCAATTACAAAAGATATAGAGCTGCCTGTGGGTAAGCCAACAATCACGGTGGGAAACATCAATAATGGGATTGAGCTGCCACTGCATAAACTGGTGCTGATTACGGAAAATGAACTTTTTAAGAAGCGAACCAAGCGTCCGGGAAGAAAGCAGAAAATTACCAATGCAGAACGAATTAAAAACTACCAGGAACTAAAAATAGGTGATTATGTTGTTCATGCAAACCACGGAGTCGGTAAGTATTTAGGTATTGAAACACTCGTAGTTAAGGATATGCATAAAGATTATATGCTAATCAAATATTCAGGTGATGATAAGCTATTTGTTCCAATCGACCAGATGGATTTAGTACAAAAATTTGTCGGTTCAGAAGGAAAAGAGCCAAAGCTATATAAATTAGGCGGGACGGAATGGACAAAAGTAAAACGAAAAGTCCAATCATCCGTTGAGGATATTGCTGATGACTTAATTAAATTATATGCGGAGCGGGAAGCCAAAAAAGGATACGCATTTTCCGAGGATACAGAAATGCAGCGGGAATTTGAAGCTTCTTTTGCCTACCAGGAAACGGAGGATCAACTTCGCTGTATTGAAGAGATCAAGCAGGATATGGAGAGAGAACGTCCAATGGATCGACTGCTTTGTGGAGATGTTGGCTATGGTAAAACAGAAGTTGCAATACGTGCAGCATTTAAAGCTATTGCTGATGGAAAACAGGTCGCTATTTTAGTACCAACTACAATTTTGGCACAGCAGCATTATGAAACAATACGGGAGCGATTTCAGGATCACGCCATTAATATTGGTTTACTTAGCAGATTCCGTACGAGAAAACAACAAAAGGAAACCCTCGAAGGTATAAATAAAGGTACGGTTGATATTGTTATCGGTACACATCGAATATTATCCAAGGATGTGGATTACCGTGATTTAGGCTTACTAGTTGTTGATGAAGAACAGCGTTTTGGTGTTAAACATAAAGAGAAAATTAAGCAGCTGAAAACAAATGTGGATGTATTAACGCTAACTGCAACACCTATTCCAAGAACATTGCATATGTCAATGCTTGGCGTGCGTGATCTATCAGTTATTGAAACACCACCGGAAAATCGTTTTCCAATTCAAACCTATGTAATGGAATATAATCCTATCCTGATACGTGAATCCATTGAGAGGGAAATGGCACGTGGTGGACAGGTGTTTTTCCTATATAACAGGGTAGAGAATATTGATAAGGTTGCCCGTGATCTTGGCATGCTTGTGGATGATGCCAAGATTGCAGTTGCACATGGACAAATGAATGAAGCAGAATTGGAAAATGTGATATTTGCCTTTTTGGAAGGGGAATATGACGTATTAGTAAGTACAACAATAATTGAAACAGGTGTAGATATCCCAAATGTAAACACATTAATTGTAAATGATGCGGATCGTATGGGCCTGAGTCAGCTGTATCAGTTAAGAGGTAGAGTCGGCCGTTCAAACCGTGTAGCATATGCATATTTCACCTACCAAAGAGATAAAGTATTGACAGAGGTTGCAGAAAAACGACTCCAGGCAATTAAGGAATTTACTGAACTTGGGTCAGGCTTTAAAATCGCGATGCGTGATTTATCGATACGTGGTACAGGGAATTTACTTGGAGCACAACAACACGGCTTTATTGAGTCTGTCGGATTTGATATGTATTCCCAAATGCTGAAGGATGCAATTGATGCTCGCAAGGCTGGGAAGGATCTGGAGGATATTACACCATTTGAACCGGAGCTTACATTAAATATTGATGCATATATTCCGGAATCCTATATAAAAGATGAAAAACAAAAGGTTGATATATATAAACAGTTTCAAGCCATTATGTCGTCCGATGATTTGACGGATTTAAAAGATGAACTCATGGACCGCTTTGGTGATTACCCGGTGGAAGTGGAAAATTTATTTACAGTATCCTCCCTGAAAATGTATGCCAAAAAGGAACGGGTTGAATCGATTACTGAAAAAGATAAAAAAATTGTTTTACTTGTAGACGAGAACCGCAGCCAACAGATTGATGGCTCCAAGCTTTTTGATCTGGCAAATGATTTTGGCAGAAGTGTTCAACTGGGTACAGACAACAGTAAATTAAAAGTAACCTTTAAATGGTCAAATGAAACAAAGCACAATCGCTATCAAACAGTGGAGAATTTTATGGAAGAGATGGCTAAAGTAGATCGAAATGGGTGAGTTGGCGGGCTGCTTTTCCCAGTCTTCGATTACAGAAAGAGGGAAACCTAAAAGTGAGTTCCTCCACCCTATCTGTTAATTTACGGAAAAAATTTAGCAGTAAATGTATAGTTCCCTTGAGATGAATCATACTAAAAACACAGCTGTTGATTTTTACACTTTTAGAAAGTATTAGAAAGTGTCATACATCAAGAACAATCATCATTAGAAAGTGAGGCTACTTAGTATGAAAGCAACAGGAATTGTACGTCGTATTGATGATCTGGGTAGAGTTGTGATCCCAAAGGAAATTAGAAGGACATTGCGTATCCGTGAAGGAGATCCACTAGAGATTTTTGTAGATAGAGAAGGGGAAGTAATCTTAAAAAAATATTCGCCAATTAATGAGTTGGGGCATTTTGCCAGGGAATATGCTGAAGCATTATTTGATTCGCTGCAGTCTCCGGTTTTAATATGTGACCGGGATGAGATAATTACAGTCGCAGGGGAGTCAAAAAAAGATTACTTAAACAAAAATATCAGTTCGAAATTGACGAAGACAATAGAAAATCGCACACAGGTATTTGAAACAGAATCTGCAAATATAGAAATCATTGATGGAAATGAAGAAGAATTAGAATCTTACTGTATTAGTCCAATCATTGCCAATGGAGATCCAATCGGTTGTGTAATGATATTTTCCAAAGAAAAGGAAAAGTTAAGTAATGTGGAACAAAAAGCGGTTGAAACAGCCGCAGTGTTTTTAGCAAAGCAGATGGAATAATACGTTAAATCAGACAAAAACCAGGTAAGCACTGGTTTTTGTCTTTTTTTAGATTGTATCGTAAGTTTTATAATACTTTTTCTCACGGAAAAATAATGCTGCTGGGGTTTTCCTTGTTCTGAGGTATCTTCTATCGGACAGTTCGAGCTTGGTTTTAAGTAGTATTGTCCTTTGAGATGGGTCGTCATGTACAATACTCACCTAATTTCTAGCTGTATTGTCCTTGAGAGTAGGTATCACGGACATTTCTTATGAGATTTCTAGCTGTATTGTCCTTGAGAGTAGGTATCACGGACATTTCTCATGAGATTTCTAGCTGTATTGTCCTTGAGAGTAGGTATCACGGACATTTCTCATGAGATTTCTAGCTGTTCTGTCCTTGATAGAAGGTCTAAACTCCCTCGGCCGTTCGAACATACCTTCATCTATGCTATAATAAAGTAAAATTTTCGTTATACAAAAGGGCGTTTAACATGGTTGGAAATGAAACAAATAAGTTAGTAAAGGGTGCCTTACTATTAACATTAGCTGGCCTCATTAGTAAAGTTCTGAGCGCTGGTTACCGAATTCCTCTGCAGAATTTAACAGGAGATATAGGCTTTTATATTTATCAGCAGGTGTATCCAATTCTCGGGATTGCGATGATTCTTGCCTTATATGGATTTCCATCTGCCATATCAAAAATGACAATAGAGCTGAAGGAAAAGGGGGAAAGTATTTCCTTAAAAGGCTTTTTTATTCCGATATTTTTAATATTGCTTGCAGTAAATGGGGCTATATTTCTTTTTCTTTTTTTAAATGCGGAATCTCTTGCGCTTTGGGTTGGCGATGTTAATTTGACGCACACCTATCGATTTGCTGCATTTACTTTTTTATTAATCCCTTTTACTGCATTGCTAAGAGGTTTTTTTCAAGGGGAGTATGAAATGAAGCCAACTGCATTCTCTCAAGTTGGTGAACAATTTGTTCGTGTATTTATTATTATTTTTGCTGCTGTTTATGTCGTGATAAAAAATCAAAGCTTATATACTATTGGACAGGCTGCTGCGCTTGCTTCTATTGTGGGTGGAGGGACAGCCATCCTGATCCTGGGGCTGTTCTTTGTAAAAAGAAAACCAATAACCGATGAACAATTTGAGATTCCATGGAATTATTATGTTAGAACACTTTTAACACTGGGAATTGTTGCTGCGTTAAATCATATGGTACTACTTGTCATTCAATTTGCTGATGCCTTTACCTTGATCCCAAATTTAATGACATTTGGACTTTCTAAACTGGAAGCAATGGAAGCAAAAGGCGTTTTCGATCGTGGCCAGCCATTGATTCAACTTGGAACAGTGTTGGGTTCATCATTTGCCTTGGCGTTAATTCCTTCTATTTCGAAACAGAAATTAAACCATAACCCCACGCAGTTTTATCAATATATTCGTGGGACCATGCTGTTTAGTTTTTATCTGGCGATCGGTGCAACTGTCGGACTAATAGTTATTTTCCCTGAGGCAAATACTCTATTATACCAAAATGATAAAGGAACAATTAATTTACAAATTATTATTCTCGCTATTTTTCTCTGTTCCATAGCTATAACTGCTTCTTCAATTCTTCAGGGATTAGGTTATATTAAGCGGACGGCGGGATTTATTTTAATCGCTTTTTTTGTGAAATGGATAGGAAATCAAATCATGGTTCCGCTTTTTGGAATAACAGGGGCAGCCATAGCAACTGTATTTAGTCTATTCCTGCTCTGTACCGTTGTTTTATTTGAGTTGAAAAGGAAATTGCCGGATCTGAAATTTTTTCAGCGAATTAATTGGTGGGCACTGATTAAAGCTACGCTGGCAATGGTGATCTATATTTTAATCACAGATTACTTTTTCTCGACTGCTATAGCTCAATCCCGGTTGAATTTACTCGTATATGTTATTGTTATTGCAATAACAGGTGGGCTTATTTACATATTTAGTTTGTTGAAAGGGAGAGCATTTACTGCCCTTGAGTTAAGGATGCTGCCATTTGCTTCATTTTTCATTCGTGTTCATAAAGGGAGGAATATAGATGGGTCATAAAATTGAAATCATCGGCTTAGGTGGCGGAGATATTGATCAATTATCACTAGGTATTTATAAAAAACTAATCAATACAAAAGGTATTGTATACACAAGAACAATGGACCATTCTGTGATTCAGTCACTGAGACTCGAGGATGTCAGCTTTGAATCTTTTGACAAAAATTATGAGGATGAAGATCAATTTGCGACTGTATACCAAAGTATTGTGGAGAAATTACTGGCCAAAGCTGCAAAAGAACCGGTAATTTATACAGTACCTGGTCACCCGATGCTTGCCGAAAAAACAGTACAGCTGTTACTGGAACAAACAGAAATAGAAGTAGAAATTGTAGGTGGACAGAGTTACTTGGATGATTTGTTTACATTATTAAAAATTGATCCAATTGACGGTTTTCAATTTGTTGATGGTACGTCATTTGAACGGAGTCAGCTAAATTATAGTCAGCATATTATTTTTTGTCAGGTATATGATCGTTTTATAGCTTCAGATGTGAAGCTTGCCTTATTAGAGGATCTTCCTGCAGACTATGAAGTAACCATCGTGGAAGCGGCGGGGAGCAAAGATGAGGTAATCACAAGAATACCTTTAGAGGAACTGGATCACTCGTTGGAGGTCAGTAATTTAACAAGTGTATACATCCCGCCTGCTCCAAAGGGATTATTAAATCATACATTTATGCGGTTAAGAGAGGTTATCGCAACACTCAGAGCTCCGAACGGTTGTCCATGGGACCGGGAGCAAACACATGAATCATTGCGTGAATATGCAATTGAAGAGGTATATGAATTAATTGATGCTATTGAGGAAGAGGACGATGAAGGAATTATTGAGGAGCTTGGTGATATTCTCCTGCAAGTAATGCTGCATAGCCAAATTGGCGAAGATGACGGCTATTTCACGGTCGATGATGTTATCCGTTCGATCACGGACAAGATGATCCATCGTCACCAACACGTGTTTGCAGATGTGAATGCAGACACTGTTGAGGATGTTTATAAAAATTGGGATGAGCTGAAGAAAGAGGAAAAAGGGGAGCAGCGTAAATCCGTATTGGATGGTGTCCCTAAACAGCTGCCATCCCTGGCTAAAGCATTTAAATTGCAGAAAAAGGCAGCAAAAGTTGGTTTTGATTGGGACAATGTTGCAGGTATTTGGCAAAAGCTTGACGAAGAGCTTAGTGAAGTAAAGGAAGCAATCGAACAGGATGACAAGCTGGAAATAGAAAAAGAACTCGGTGATGTTCTGTTTGTATTGGCGAATATATCAAGGTATTATAAAATGAACCCGGAAGTGGCATTAAACCTGACAAATCGAAAATTCATTTCGCGTTTTTCTTATATTGAAGAACGTTTAAAAGATCAGAAAAAAGATATCAACCGTACAACATTGGAAGAAATGGATGAGTTGTGGGATCAAGCAAAAGAAAGAGAGTGATTATTCTGAGATTAGATAAGTTTTTAAAAATTTCCCGTTTAATAAAGCGTAGAACTTTAGCTAAGGAAGTTGCAGACCAGGGCAGGATTACAATTAACGGAAATAAGGCGAAAGCATCATCAACCGTTGCAAGAGGAGACGAACTTGTCATCAAATTCGGGCAAAAGCTTGTAACCATTCAAATCAATGATTTGAGAGAAACCGTAAAAAAAGATGAAGCTGAGACGCTGTATAAAGTTATTAAAGAAGAACGAAGCGAATAGTTCTAGACTTGTCCCTCCTTTCATAAAGTAATAATGATAAGGAGGGCTATTAAAATGGATAACTATTATGGAGCAAAAGAAGATGTAACTCGTGTTCAAAATGATCACTTTGTGAAAATGAATAATCGGAAAAGCCTGGAAATATCCGGAGTAAAAGAAGTAGATAGTTTTGATAATGAAGAGTTTTTATTGGAAACACAAATGGGTTATTTGATTGTCCGCGGCCAAAATCTGCAATTGAAAAATCTTGATGTTGGTGAAGGTCTGGTTACGATTAAAGGCAAGATATATGAGCTTTCCTATGTGGACGAGCAACAGCAGGAGAAGGCTAAAGGATTCTTTAGCAAGCTGTTCAGATGACACTCAGTGTACAATTCATAACGATGATTGCCATGGTTTCAAGTGGCTTTTATTTGGGTATAATTAATGATACCTATCGCCGCTTCACCCCCTATTGGAAACAGAAGATAATTTTATCATATGTGATGGAAATCTGTTTTTGGCTTACACAAACACTTCTTTTATTTTATGTTTTATTTCGGGTAAATGGTGGGGAGCTCAGACTTTATGTGTTTGTAGCCTGCTTATTGGGATTTGCCATGTACCAGGTGTTTGCTGCAGGAATTTATAAAAGAATATTAGAGCAAATTATTCTTGTTATTACAGGTATCTATCGCTTTTTTGCAAGACTGGTACAAGCACTTATTATTACACCGATTAAATGGATTTTCATGCTGTTTTTTACAATAGTTTTATGGGTAATCAGATTAGTAGGAATGATCCTTTTATTTATACTTAAGCTCCTATTTGCTCCAATTAAATGGATAGCACAGGTCATTTATCATATGCTTCCAAAAAATATTAAAATAATTTTTCACAAATTAGCAGGATTTTATAGTACAATAAAGAATATATGGTATAAATGGATGAAGTATATTACGTTTAAAAGGAGGTAATGGCTTTTGTCGATGAAGGAAAGAACGGTAACAAGATTAGATTCGAATTACATGCAGCAGTATGATGTGTACCTAGAAAGACAGAAGAGAAAAAAGCAACGATTAATTCGCCGTCTTGTGTTATTTTCTATGATAGTAGTGATTACTATTGGAGCGATGACTGCATACCACGTTAAACAGCGTGTACTTCAATCAGAAAAAGAAGAGCAATATCAGCAGCTGGAAGAAGAATTAGCTTCATTACAGCATCAGGAAACTAATCTGAAAGAGGAAATAGAGTTATTAAATAACGAAGAGTACATTTTAGAAATAGCACGTACGAACTATTTTCTGTCAAAAGAAGGAGAATTAATATTTAAAATCCCAGAAGAGGATCCCTTATATTGACACACTTTCATAAGCTTAGCTATAATATAATAGTACTATATATTTAATCTTTTAAGGAGGAGCATTTTTTTTATGTCAATCGAAGTAGGCAGCAAGCTGCAGGGAAAGGTAACAGGTATCACTAATTTTGGGGCTTTTGTTGAGCTAGGAGAAGGCAAAACCGGCCTTGTCCATATTAGTGAGGTTGCCGACAACTATGTAAAAGACATTAACGAACACCTTAGCGTTGGTGACGAGATAACGGTAAAAGTAATTAATGTCGAAAAGGATGGCAAGATTGGTTTGTCCATCAAAAAGGCGAAGGATAGACCAAAACGCCCGCAAAGAGATACTCGTGAGCGTACGGAAACATTTGAATCAAAAATGAACCGTTTCCTCAAAGACTCTGAAGACCGTTTAGCCTCTTTAAAGAAGCACACGGAATCCAGACGTGGAGGTCGAGGTGCTAAAAGAGGATAGCTACTGCTGTCTATAGACAATGCTCTATATTATAAATTCAAAAACAGATACCAGCATGTTGTGTGGTATCTGTTTTTTTATTTTAAGATAAATAAAAAGGTCTGCAAAAGTATTTATATACTCTTACAGACCTTTTTATAATTGATAGCGGCAGAGGGGATCGAACCCACGACCTCACGGGTATGAACCGTACGCTCTCGCCAGCTGAGCTACGCCGCCAAAATAAGTCAACAGAAAATATCATACAACAGAGTTTGGTTTGTGTCAATAAGGGATTTCAAAAAAGATTTCAAAGTTCACCGGTTACGGGAACTGGACAAGCGTATTAAACGTCGTATTTGATGTAAAAGACGACACAGTGAAAAATCATTTGCAAACGCTGGTTGAGAGCAGGGATTCGCTACGGAAACACATTTCGCGGACCTTAGGGCGGCTGGTGAGCCTCCGTGTACGCACTACGGGGTCTCACCTATGCCTTTCCTCCCGCAGGAGTCTCCATGTGTTTCCTCCGCTGGAATTCCGGTTACTGCCGATGAACTGTATTAGTAATTAATATTCAAAACATCAAACCACCTCACCAGTTCGGGTGAGCGAAGGGCGGTGACTCCCGCGGGAATAGCACGTGTCCGAAGACCCCGCAGAGTGGTTTTCTCGAGGAGGCTGAGGCCGTGCCCTAAGGATGCGCATCCGCCCAGAGCGATCCCGAACGGCGTTTATAGCAAATACTTATAGCAAACAGTAGTTACGTCGCACTTTATATCTTCTGTGACAAAAACTATAAATCTTTTCAGTGCGAAGAGTAATCGTAGTCCCACGTTTTTATAAAACGAACTAATTTTTAACAGAGAAAATGTTAATTAATGGATTTTGAGTAAATGCTTATTTTCGGCAGAACATCATTGAATTCGGCAAACAATGGCATCTAATTTGCTGAGAATAAAATTGGCCTTTTTAATATACCCATACATCATTAGTATTCTGAAAAATTGGAATACACTTGTTCGTGTTGAAATCTACTTTTTAACTTAGAAAGCCGTCGAACGATTTATTGAACACGCTCTGTTGTTTTGACAAAAAAAGAATGCATACTATGGTTTACTATTTAGAAAGACGGGAGTGGTTTATATATGATGGATTCAATACCAGGAAAGGAGTCTAAAGCATTTGGGCAGGGGAGGGAAAACCAAATGGACAGGCTTCGAAAAAGAGTGAATTTAACAGTAAAATCAATCCTCCTCGATAAAGGATGGCTGTTTTATATTGTAGGATTTTTATTAGGACGAGCTGTCATTCTTTCCGTGGTTTCTCCTTTTGCTGTAGCATTTCTCGCAACGATGTGGTTCGTACATAGGGACAAGACGGCAAAGTCGATGCTTGCTGTCCTGGCCGGAGCTCTTAGTTACTCGGTAAATCATAGTATCTTTCTTGCATTAGCAATGATTGTATTTATTTTTTTAGCTGGTTTGTTCAAAAAAACAAATAATCAACAAATCACTATACCGTTATTTGTTTTTATATCAACTGTTGCACCACGGCTATTTCTGTATTCGATAAGTAATCAGCTGTCCTCGTATGAATGGATGCTACTAATTGTTGAAGGGGTACTAGGAACTGTCCTGGTATTGATCTTTATGCAAAGCATCCCTCTATTATCACCTAAAAGATATAAACCTACATTAAAAAACGAAGAAATTGTCTGTATGATAATTTTAATTGCCTCCATATTAACGGGAACAATTGGCTGGCAAATCTATGATGCCTCTGTGGAGCAGGTTTTATCACGTTATTTTGTATTAATACTTTCATTTGTGGGTGGTGCTGCCATCGGTTCAACGGTAGGGGTTGTGGCAGGTTTGATTTTATCTCTGGCAAATGTAGCGAATCTCTACCAAATGAGCCTGCTCGCCTTTTCCGGATTATTGGGTGGATTGCTAAAAGAAGGGAAGAAGCCGGGGGTTGCTGTCGGGTTGTTGGTTGGGACATTTTTAATCGGTATATACGGTAATGCTGCTACTTTGGTTCCTTCCATTATTGAATCTATCATTGCGATTGCTTTCTTTATTCTGACTCCAACAAGCTGGTTTAAAAAGATTTCCCGCTATATCCCCGGAACAGAAGAACACACAACGGAGCAGGAGCAATATTTGCAGAAGGTACGTAATGTTACAGCTAAACGAGTGGAACAATTTTCAAATGTGTTTGAAGCACTATCGAAAAGCTTTGCTACCTCGGATGAATATGTTCAGGATGAGGATGAAGCTAAACGGGAAACCGATTATTTCTTAAGCCAGGTAACAGAGAAAACATGTCAAACCTGCTTTATGAAAGACCGTTGCTGGGATAGGCAATTTGATAAGACCTATTCGTTGATGGAAGAAATGAAGGGTGATCTCACAGATGGCCATGAACCAAATCGAAAGGTTGCCCGTGAATTTGAAAACCATTGTGTGAAATCGAAAAAAGTTGTTGATGCAATGAAGGAAGAAATGTCCTTTTTTGAAGCTAATCGTAAATTAAAACAGCAGGTGATGGAAAGTAAACGTTTGGTAGCGGATCAGTTACAAGGGGTATCCGAAGTTATGGAAGATTTCGCCCAGGAAATTTTAAAAGAAAGGCAACATCATGAGCAACAGGAAATACAGATTATACATGCATTAAAGCATATGGGCATTGATTTGGAGAAACTGGATATTTATCGATTGGAAAAAGGGAATGTCGATATTGAGATGACAGCATCATTTTATAGCTATCATGGAGAAGGATCAAAATTAATTGCACCAGTATTATCTGATATTTTAAATGAAATGATTATCGTTAAACAGGAAGAAATTTCACCATTTCCAAATGGGTATTGTCATCTATCCTTTGGTTCGGCCAAAGAGTTTGTTGTAGAAACAGGGGCTGCCAATGCTGCAAAAGGTGGTGGCCTAATTTCAGGTGATAGCTATACAACAATTGAGCTTGGAGCAGGAAAATATGCCATGGCAATTAGTGATGGAATGGGAAACGGGAAACGTGCGAAGGAAGAAAGTGTGGAGACACTCCGATTATTGCAGCAAATTCTACAAACAGGTATACCTGAAAAAGTAGCGATCAAATCTATCAATTCGATACTGGCTTTACGGTCAACAGATGAAATGTTCGCAACACTTGATCTTGCAGTAATTGATTTACACAATGCATTTGTGAGGTTTTTAAAAATTGGATCAACACCCAGCTTTATTAAACGAGGTAACCAGATGCTGAATGTGGAGGCGAGTAATTTGCCAATGGGCATTATTCAGGAATTTGATGTAGATATCGTTAGTGAGCAATTGATGTCAGAGGATCTGCTAGTTATGATGAGTGATGGTATTTTTGAAGGACCAAAGCATGTGGAAAATACAGAAATGTGGGTAAAAAGAAAACTCCGTGAAATGAAGACAGAGGATCCACAGGAAATAGCAGATCTTTTACTGGAAGAAGTGATTCGCACAAGATCTGGAGAGATTGAAGATGACATGACTGTACTCGTTGCAAAATTGACGAAGAATAATCCGAAATGGGCGACAGTACCTATTTATCGGGATAAAGCGAATTGAACTAATTTTCCTGTCGTGATTGAAAAGCGTTGCAGCTTCACGTATACTCCTTCCATATTCTGGCGATGATGTTACTGAAAGTAGTTGGGAGGTAATGGTGTGAAGAAAGGTACGTTGAAACAGATCTTATTGATAACAGATGGCTGCTCGAATAAGGGGGAGGATCCTGCTGCAACTGCAGCTTTGGCAAATCAGCAGGGGATAACTGTAAATGTAATTGGAATTTTAGATGATGATCAGACGGAAGATCCCCAAGGCCTGGAAGAGGTAGAGGAAATAGCACTATCCGGGGGTGGTGTGAGTCAATTGGTTTATAAGCAATCACTATCCCAGACCGTTCAAATGGTGACGAAACAGGCGATGACACAAACCTTGCAAGGCTTTGTCAATAAGGAATTAAAGCAAATTCTGGGTTCCAATCAGTCACTCGAGGATCTCGAGCCTGAAAAACGTGGTGAAATTATGGAAGTGGTTGAAGATATGGGTGAAACATGTGACTTGGAGGTCCTTGTTCTAGTAGATACGAGTGCAAGTATGCATGATAAACTTCCAACAGTGAAAGAAGCATTGATTGATCTCTCCATAAGCTTGAATGCTCGAATTGGCAGAAATCGTTTTTGTATTTTTAATTTTCCTGGTAAGCGGAAAGATATTCAAAAGGTATTTGACTGGTCCCCCAAGTTGGACGAGGTCTCGACAATTTTTCCCGAGCTGACGAGTGGTGGTATTACTCCAACAGGGCCGGCGATTCGCGGGGCAATGTATCAATTTGGAAAGAATTACCTAAGGAGCTTTAAAGATGAAGATGAACCAGGAATGGAAGAAGCATGGAATTGAATTAAGACCAGGGATGCGCATTAAGGGTAAATGGCATAAGAAAAGCTATGTTATTAAGAGGAAACTTGGCTCAGGTGCGATTGGGGCTGTTTATCTATGTGAATTAAATGGCAAACAGGCAGCATTAAAAATTAGTGATAAAGGAACATCAATGACGGTGGAAGTCAATGTGTTGAAGTCCCTGAAAAAGGTCCAAGGAAATCGTCTTGGACCTTATTTATTAGATGTAGATGATTGGATATCACCACATGGCACAATCTATTCCTTTTATGTCATGGAATATTTGCGTGGGGAGACAATGACTTCTTTTATTAATCATCATGGCAGGGAATGGATTGGGGTATTCATGCTGCAGCTGCTTGAGGATTTAGAGCGACTGCATCATTCCGGTTGGGTTTTTGGAGATTTGAAAACAGAGAATCTGCTTATACTTCATTCGCCACCGAGAATACGCTGGGTCGATGTTGGCGGAACTACACAGATTGGCAGGGCAATCAAAGAATATACCGAATTCTATGATCGTGGATACTGGGGTCTGGGATCAAGAAGAGCTGAACCGAGCTATGATCTATTTGCATTTGTTATGGTGTTTTTACATGTATATTATCCGAAACGCTTTGAAAAAAGCATCCAGTCTGAAAAAACAATTTTTAAAAAGATTGATGATGTAAAGTCTTTATCTCCTTATAGTTATTTATTGAAAAAAGCGATACTAGGAAAGTATCAGTCTAGTTATCAAATGAAACAAGAGCTCATCGATGTCTTGTATCGTGTACAAAACAGGAGGCGATCGAAAAATAAGAAAAAAAGAAAAAATACAGCTCCTTTTATCGTAGAGGCAGGAGGAATTACGATATTGGCTGTAAGTTATTACCTTTTTTCTCTACTTTTATAGGGAAAGTAGTTATAATAGGGATAAAGCTTTTGGTGGACGTGCGCTTATTTTATTAAAATTATCTCAAGGATGGGCCTATATGGAAAATATGGTTAAATCATTTATAAAAAAACATTATTTATTAACAAGAAATGCGACAGTACTAATCGGTGTTTCCGGTGGCCCGGATTCAATGGCCCTGCTGCATTTTCTCTATACCATTCGTAATAAGTGGAACTTAAATGTTATTGCCCTTTCTGTAGATCATCAATTAAGAGGAGAAGAGTCGAAAGCTGATTTATATTATGTAAAGGAGGTATGCGAGCAGTGGGGGATAGAGTTTAGGGGAACTTCTCTGGACGTTCCGCTGTATAAACAAAAGAAGCAGGTAAGTACAGAGCTTGCTGCCAGAGAACTCCGCTATCAATTTTATGCTGAGCAGATGGAGGAATTTCAAGCAGATTATTTGGCGCTCGGGCACCATGGTGATGATCAGGTTGAAACAATGCTGATGAGTTTGGTTCGGTCAGCTAGTTCCAGTGCCTTATCAGGTATACCTGTGAAACGTGAATTCTCCACAGGAAATCTAATTCGTCCGTTATTATGTGTGACGAAAAAGGATTTGGAAATGTATTGTCAGGATAATAAAATTAATCCCAGAATTGATTCTTCAAATAATGAAACAGAATTCACAAGGAACTTTTTCAGAAATAATATAATTCCATTAATAAAGGAAAAAAATAATAATATACATACAACAATACAACATATGAGTGAAACTATTCACGAGGATGAACAATTTTTACATAATGAAGCTTTGGCCATGTTCAGGAACATTATTGAATTTGACTATGAAAGCAGTATTGCATCGTTTGAAATTGATGTGTTTAAAAGACATGCATATGCTTTACAAAGACGGGTCTTTCATCTAATATTAAACTATCTATATGATGAATTACCCAAGGATCTATCTTACGTACATGAGGAACAATTTTTTTCTATGCTGCAAAAGGACAAAGGTAACGTCCAGATTGATTTCCCGCATCATTTAAAATTGGAGAGATCTTATAATAAGCTGGTATTTTACTTCACTAATCTTCATTCAGAAAACCCTTTTTATCACTTTACATTGGATATTCCAGGGACATTAAAATTGCCGGACGGTTCATCGGTTACAGGTGACATTGTTAACCATTATAAAAAGCAGGATCGTTTTTCTTATTTTTGTAATACAGGTCAAATAGCTTTACCATTACATATTAGAACACGTCGGTCAGGGGATAGAATGAGTTGGAGGGGTCTGAATGGCAGCAAAAAATTAAAAGATATTTTTATTGATGCTAAAATTCCAAAAAAAGAGAGAGATAATTGGCCGATTTTAGTCGATAATAATGGAGAGATTCTATGGCTTATTGGATTAAAAAAAGGACAACCTCAAAAGCAGTCAAAATACACATCCTATATTCAATTAGTTTACACGGAAAATAACGTGTAAACTAATAAGGAATAAGTTATCTAATGCACGATGTAGGAGGAACAAAACATGCATAACGATATTAAGGAAGTATTAATATCAGAAGAAGAAATAAGAAATAAATGTAAGGAACTAGGTAAACAGCTGACAAAAGAATATGATGGGAAATTTCCACTGGCAATTGGTGTCCTGAAGGGTGCAATGCCTTTTATGTCTGATGTGCTCCGTTACACGGAAGTACATTTGGAAATGGATTTTATGGATGTGTCGAGCTATGGCAGTGAAATGCGTTCCTCCGGTGAAGTTAAAATAGTGAAGGATCTTGATGCGAAAGTAGAAGGTCGGGATCTGTTAATTATCGAGGATATTATTGATAGCGGCTTAACATTAAGTTATCTTGTTGATTTATTTAAATATCGTAAAGCTAATTCCATCAAAATAGTTACACTGCTTGATAAGCCTTCAGGAAGAACTGCTGCTATTAAGGCGGACCTGATTGGATTTGAAGTTCCGGATGAATTTGTAGTAGGGTACGGGCTGGATTATATAGAGAAATATCGTAATTTACCGTACATAGGTGTACTAAAACCGGAAATTTATGGTGGAGTAGAATAATGGGAATCAGCAAGTGTGACATGATGTTAGTAAAAAAACATACTTTAGTCATGAGAATAATTCCATTTAAGAGGATAAAATAGTTGTAATAAAACTTTTTCATATGGTACGATGTAATATAGTTTTTCCCCGTATTGGGAGGAGGTAGGCAATGAGCCGGATATTTCGGAATGTGTTCTTTTGGGTCCTCATATTTCTCGTCGTTGTCGGCGTTATAGGAGTATTTAATGGACAAAATGAAGAAGCACAGCAATTTAATGTACAAGAATTTACAGACGCTTTAAATAATGGCGAAATCGAAGAAATGACGATGCAGCCAGCACATGGAATTATGCGGATTACTGGAACGCTGGCAGAGGGCGATAAGCAATTTGTTGCGCAGGTTCCCGATAATACAGATATAATTGCAACAATTACAGAGCAGGCAAATCAACAAAGTGAGCTAATGGTAGAACCAGAAGAGCAGCCTAGTGCATTTGTTGCCTTTTTAACAGGGATTGTACCCTTTTTACTGATTGGACTATTTTTCCTATTTATTCTTAGCCAGGCACAAGGTGGCGGCGGCGGTGGCCGTGTCATGAACTTTGGTAAAAGCAAGGCGAAAATGTATACAGAAGAAAAGAAAAAAGTTCGTTTTACAGATGTTGCAGGGGCAGATGAGGAAAAGCAGGAGCTTGTAGAAGTTGTTGACTTTTTGAAGGATCCTCGAAAATTCTCTGCTGTAGGTGCGCGTATTCCAAAAGGGGTACTTTTAGTTGGACCTCCAGGAACAGGTAAAACCTTACTTGCGCGTGCAGTTGCGGGTGAAGCAGGTACACCATTCTTCTCTATTAGTGGTTCAGATTTTGTTGAGATGTTTGTTGGTGTTGGTGCTTCACGAGTACGGGATTTATTTGAAAACGCAAAGAAAAATGCACCTTGTATCATATTTATAGATGAGATTGATGCAGTTGGACGTCAGCGTGGAGCAGGTCTTGGTGGTGGACACGATGAACGTGAACAAACATTAAACCAGCTACTCGTTGAAATGGATGGTTTTGGAGCTAATGAAGGAATTATTATGATCGCTGCAACAAACCGTGCAGACATTCTTGACCCAGCATTGTTACGTCCAGGACGTTTTGACCGTCAGATTATGGTGGATCGCCCTGATGTAAAAGGCCGTGAAGAAGTGTTGAAAGTCCATGCCAGAAATAAACCGTTAGATGATACGGTTGACTTAAAAGTAATCGCCATGCGTACACCAGGATTCTCCGGTGCAGATTTAGAGAACTTGCTGAATGAAGCAGCATTAGTTGCTGCCAGAAGTGAGCGTACTAAAGTCAGCATGTTGGATATTGATGAGGCAACAGACCGGGTTATTGCAGGTGTTTCTAAGAAAAGCAGGGTTATATCTCAAAAAGAACGAAATATTATTGCATATCATGAAAGTGGACACACAATTATCGGTATGGTGTTAAACGATGCGGATATGGTACATAAAGTTACAATTGTACCACGTGGTCAGGCTGGTGGTTATGCAGTAATGCTGCCAAGAGAAGACCGTTACTTTATGACAAAACCTGAACTATTTGATAAAATCACCGGCTTACTGGGCGGTCGGGTTGCTGAGGAAGTTATTTTCGGTGAAGTAAGTACCGGAGCACATAATGACTTCCAGCGAGCAACTGGAATTGCACGTAAAATGATAACCGAGTATGGTATGAGTGATAAAATTGGTCCACTTCAATTTACAAGCGGTGGAGGCGGCGATGTATTCTTAGGTCGTGATATTGGAAACGAGCAGAATTACAGTGACGCAATTGCACATGACATTGATCAGGAAATGCAGAACTTTATTAATCACTGCTACGACCGTGCGAAAACAATCCTTACAGAAAACAAGGATAAGTTGGAACTCGTTGCGCAAACGCTTCTTGAAGTGGAAACATTGGATGCGAAGCAGATTACTTCATTATTTGAAGATGGCGTAATGCCAGAGCCTGAAGAAGATGATACAAATGTAAAAGTAAACATTCAATCAAAGGATGAAGAAGCTGATCCTGATTCATATAAAGAAGCAAAAGAAAAAGAAGAGAAAGAATCAGCTGAAGAGAGAAATTACATTGATGATCCCATCATGTCAGATAATACACCTCCTTCAGAGCCTTCAGAGGATGATAAAAAAGAATAGTAAATCTCAAAGCAGTCACTTGATTTAAGTGACTGCTTTTATTTTTTGGCTTTAACATGATTGTGCTACTGACCATGCTTTTGCTTTTCCTGCAGAAGTCCCGCATCCTTTTTACTGCTAAAATGCCCAGTTGAGGAGAGTCATTCTATGTCCAAACTATCGAATAGTAATAAATAATGGCTCTTTTCGTATAGATTGGGACTGCGATTACTCGCCCCACCGAATGACTTGTTGCTAATGTCACCGCAGTTGATTGCGACGTAACTAGAGAAGATGAATGGTGCGTAGTAATCGCTCCAGAAATATACTTCGCTTTCCGCGGGCGGCTGGTAAGCCTCCTCGTGCTACGCACTCCGGGGTCTCACCTATGCCTCTCCTCCCGCAGAAGTCTTCGTATATTTCCTCCGCTGTTTTTGCGCTTGTCAACTTCGAAAAGTGATTTATCAATTGATTGAATCAAACAATTGCTATCGACTTTTATGATGGTTGTTTGGAGCGGAGGACCGTTGACTCCTGCGGGAACAGCACGTGTCTGAAGACCCCGCAGAGTGGGTTTCTCGAGGAGGCTGAAGCCGTGCCCGCGGAAAGCAACGGTCCGCAGCGAAAACACCCCTGCGCATATGTCGTCTTTTATATAACCTTTCCTGTGAAAAACAACAGCCTAAATTATAGATAACATTCTATTTTTTTATTAAAATACAAAGTATGATATATTTAAAAAATAGAAACGATAGGAAGGTCTGGTAAACAATATGTTATTTGTTCTGGATGTGGGTAATACAAACACTGTACTGGGTGTGTTTGATGAAGATCATTTGAAACATGAGTGGCGAATAAAAACAGATAGACATAAAACAGAAGATGAGTTTGGTATGCTTATAAAATCTTTGTTCGATCATAAAGGTATCGCTTTTTCAGATATAACGGCAGTAATTATATCATCGGTAGTTCCTCCGATCATGTTTGCTTTGGAAAAAATGAGTAAGGATTATTTTAAATTAGAACCATTAATCATTGGGAAAGAAACGGTTCGTTCCTTCTTGGAAATGCGCTATCCTAACCCACAGGAAATTGGGGCAGACCGGATTGTTAATGCGGTAGGGGCGATTGAGCAATATGGAGCCCCACTGATTATAATTGATTTCGGTACAGCAACAACTTTTTGCTATGTAAATGATAATAAGGAATACCAAGGAGGAATTATATCTCCGGGAATTAATATTTCAATGGAGGCCTTATATAGCAAGGCCTCAAAATTACCTAAAATTGAAATTCAATCACCTAACCAGGTAATTGGCTCTTCAACAGTAGAAGCAATGCAGTCCGGTGTGTTTTATGGATACGTAGGACAAGTAGATGGTATAGTAAATCGTATAAAAGAGGATATGAATATAAAGCCAACAGTTATTGCAACAGGCGGATTGGCATCTTTAATTGCTGGTGAGTCAACAACGATTGATCATGTAGATCCACATTTAACATTAAAAGGCTTGTATTTAATTTATCAGAAGAATAACTGACATTATAAAGGAGAATCATCATGAAGGATTACTTAGTAAAAGCAACAATTTATCAGGGAATGGTTCGTGCTTATGCTGCTGTTACAACAAATACAGTAGAAGAAGCACGCAGAAGACAGGATACATGGGCGACTGCTTCAGCTGCACTGGGCAGGACCATTACCATCACAGCAATGATGGGTGCAATGAATAAAGGTGATGATTCCATTACTGTAAAAGTGGAAGGCAACGGGCCAATGGGTCCCATTGTGGCTGATAGTAATGCGAAAGGGCATGTCCGTGGCTATGTAACAAACTCCCATGTGGATTTTGATTTAAACGAAAATGGTAAATTAGATGTTGCTCAGGCGGTTGGAACTGAAGGAAGCATAAGTGTTATAAAAGATCTGGGCTTAAAGGAGTATTTTACTGGAGAGGTCCCGATTATCTCCGGGGAGCTAAGTGAGGATTTCACCTATTACTTCGCTACATCTGAGCAGATACCTTCTGCTGTAGGTGCAGGTGTCTTGGTAAATCCTGATCAATCGGTACTTGCTGCCGGCGGATTTATCGTACAGGTTATGCCGGGTGCGGATGAGGAGATAATCACACGATTGGAAGAACAAATTCAGTCTTTTCCTGCTATATCGACCCTGATTCAGGAAGGAAATTCACCTGAACAAATTCTTGAACGTCTTTTTGGGAAAGATGAAATAAAATTCCATGAGCAATTACCAATTGAATTCCGTTGTAAATGCTCTAAAGAACGGATTGCAAATGCAATAATCGGATTGGGTAATGAAGAAATACAGAGCATGATTGATGAAGATCACGGAGCGGAAGCGAACTGTCACTTCTGTAATGAAGTCTATCAATTTACAGAGTCAGAACTTGAGGAATTAAAAAAATAAAAGAGGTTGCTTAAAAGAATGCACGATAGGCTGATTTCTAAAGGATTGGGGCTGCGAACTGCCGCCCCACCGAAAGTCTGTTGTTTTGTCACAAAATCTATAAAATGCGAAGTAATAGATGATCACTAGTCCTTATTACCGCTCTGGAAACACATTTCGCTTTCCGCGGGCGGCTGGTGAGCCTCCTCGTGCTACGCACTGCGGGGTCTCACCTATGCCTTTCCTCCCGCAGGAGTCTTCAATGTGTTTCCTCCGCTGGGATGGTACTTTCACTTTCAAAGGATGATTTAACATTTGATTACATCAAACTATTAAGATAATCCTTACTAGCGTAGGCAGAATACGAAGACTCCAACGGGAACAGCACGTGTCCGAAGACCCCGCAGAGTGGTTTTCTCGAGGAGGCTGAGGCCGTGCCCGTGGAAAGCGAAGTATTCTGCCGGAGCGAGATTTAGCGGTCAACCATCATTAGAATAAGAGAAAGCGTCATGAGATAATTTTCACTGTGTCGCATTTTACATCCAATACGACGTTTTAAAAGTAACAATACTTACAAAAAGAGCTGTACGATAAGAAATGGAAGGAAGTAATCTATGTCCAAAAAACTACTGCTGGGAATTATCATTGTACTTGTCATTACAAACATTGCCTCACTACTGTTTTGGAACAAAGAAGAAACTGTAGGTATTGATGATGGAGCGGGAACAGGTACAAGGGAAATAAACAGTAAAGAACCAGTAGCATCTATCGATGATGAAGAAATATCCTATCAGGATTGGATGGAGGCACTGAGAAGTACGCATGGTGAAAAACAAATGAAAATGATGATCGACCGTGCCGTAGTAAAGCAGTTGGCTGAAGAAAATAATATAGAAGTACATGATAAGGTGATCGAGCGGGAAATTGCACTACTAACATCGATGCAAGGTGTTATGAAAGAAGAAGAGTTTGCGAAAAAGCAGGAAAAGTGGAGAGAAGAAATTATCTATCGCTATCAATTGGAACAGCTTTTAACGATGGATACCCAAATTTCTGAAGAAGAAATACAAACTTATTATAATGAGTATAAAAATCAATATGACTTCACAGCTTCCATGCAGCTTTCGCATATCATTGTGCAAAATTTTGATACCGCTGAAAAAGTAATTAAAGAATTAGGGGATGGGGCTTCCTTTGATTTACTGGCACAGGAATATTCGCTTGATGAGGAATCGAAAAAAGATGGGGGATATCTTGGTTTTATTAAGACAACAAGTCAATTTTTCCCTAATGGCTATGAAGAAGTAGCCATGGAAATGGAGGAAGATTCCTATAGTGAAGCCTTTGCTGCAGATAATGGAATTGCTATTATTTATCTTCACCGTAAATTGCCATCGATTGAATTTACATATGGCGAAATTAAAGCCTATGTAAAAAGCGAATTGGCATTGCATGAAACAGATCAATCACTTACAGCAAATCCCTTGTGGGAGAAGTTGGATATTGAATGGTTGTATGATGAATAACAAGCCTGCTCCTTAAAATTTGGTAGTTATTCGCCTATTTCCTACCTTTTTGGTTGACATTTACAGGTGGAAAACGTACATTATAACTAAATCATACAAAATAACTAGGAATTAGGAGGTAGTTGTTATGAGAGTTGCTGATAATATAGCTGGTTTAATCGGAGAAACACCGATAGTTAAATTAAATCATTTTACAGACGAAAACAGTGCAGATGTGTATTTGAAATTAGAATTTATGAATCCAGGCAGTTCTGTAAAAGATCGTATTGCATTATCAATGATCGAAGCTGCAGAGAAAAGTGGGGACTTAAAAGCGGGTGACACCATTATTGAGCCAACAAGTGGAAACACAGGGATTGGTTTAGCGATGGTAGCAGCAGCAAAAGGGTATAAGGCTGTTCTGGTTATGCCTGATACAATGAGTAAAGAACGTCGTAATTTACTTCGTGCCTATGGTGCTGAATTAATTTTAACCCCAGGCGCAGATGGTATGAAGGGTGCTATAGCAAAAGCTGAAGAATTAAAAAAAGCAAATGGCTATTTCATGCCACAGCAATTTAGTAATGAAGCGAATCCGGAAGTACATGCCCGTACAACAGGAAATGAAATTGTTGAGCAAATGAAAGATGGGTTAGATGGATTTGTTTCCGGTATTGGAACAGGTGGAACAATTACAGGTGCTGGAAGCGTGTTAAAAAATCACTTTGATGGCATCAAGCTATATGCCGTTGAACCGGAAGACTCAGCTATTTTGTCAGGGGGATCACCTGGTCCACATAAGATTCAAGGTCTTGGGGCAGGCTTTGTTCCGGAAACTTTAGACACGGATATTTATGATGAAGTAGTTCAAGTATCCAATGAGGAGTCATTTGAAACTTCACGCAAAGTTGCAACAACTAATGGTATTCTGGGTGGTATCTCTTCAGGTGCAGCGGTTGCCGCAGCGGTGAAGGTTGCAAAACAATTAGGTAAAGGGAAGAAAGTTCTTGCTGTTTTACCTGATAATGGCGAACGTTATTTATCAACAGCCCTTTTTCAGTTTGATGAAGCAAACGAATAAGATAAGAATAAAAGGATTGGCATCTGAAGTAGTTGATGCCAGTCCTTTTTTTATGTGTTAAAATGGTTAACGAATAATGCTAATGAAAGAAGGCTACTTAAATGATTTTAAAAACAACGTCAAAAATTTTAAAATTATTGGATCGTACACATATAATGGGTATTTTAAATGTCACCCCGGATTCTTTTTCAGATGGCGGGAACTATACAACAATTGAAAAAGCGGTTGAACAAGCAATGGAAATGGAGCGGCTTGGTGCAGACATTATTGATATTGGCGGGGAATCGACAAGACCTGATCATGATCCCGTATCGGAAGAAGAAGAGATTCTCCGAGTTGTACCAATGATTAAAGCTGTTAAAGAGAAAGTTACTATACCTATCTCCATTGATACGTACAAAGCACAAACAGCAAAACAAGCCATTGAAGCGGGTGCAGATATTATTAATGATGTATGGGGTGCAAAGAAAGAGCCCGAAATTGCCAAGGTGGCAGCAGATTATAATGTACCAATTATTTTAATGCATAACCGAAACAATATGGATTACACTTCTTTAATTGAAGATATGAAAAAAGATTTAAAGGAAAGTATTGAAATAGCATTGAATGCCGGTGTTCCGCATGAAAATATCGTGCTCGATCCTGGCATTGGTTTTGCGAAAACAGCTGAAGATAATTTGGTAGCTATGAATAACCTGGAAAAGTTTAAAGATATGGGCTACCCGATTTTATTAGCAACTTCACGGAAAAGGTTTATAGGAGGCGTTTTAGACCTTCCACCGGAGGAACGTGATATTGGAACTGGTGCGACCACTTGTTTAGGTATTACAAAAGGTGCTCAGATTGTTCGGGTTCATAATGTAAAAGTAACCAAGGAACTAACGCAAATGATGGATGCAATACTTGCTGCAGGAGGACATGATAATGGATAAAATTTCACTGAATAACATGCAATTTTATGGTTTTCATGGTTTATTACCAGAGGAAAACAAACTGGGACAGCGTTTTAATGTAGATGTGGAACTTTTTGTGGATTTACAGAAGCCTGGCAAGACCGATGATATGAATGATTCTGTTCATTATGGACAGGTTTACGAGGTAGTACAGGAAATTGTTGAAGGCAAAGCTAAAAATCTGATTGAAGCTGTAGCAGAAAGCATTGCTGCAAGTCTTTTGACATCCTTTGAACTACTCAATGGATGTACAGTAAAGGTGATCAAACCGGATCCACCTATTCCAGGACATTATCAATCAGTAGCTGTAGAAATTTACAGGGAGAAATCAGTATGAATAAAGCTTATGTAGCGTTAGGGACAAATATTGAACCAAGAATCGAATATTTAAACAGTGCCATAGCATCACTGGATAAAAATAATGATATAGCTATACAAAATAAATCTTCTATTTATGAAACTGCACCTGTCGGCTATGCGGATCAGGCTGACTTTTTAAATATGGTTGTTGGATTGGATACATCTCTTTCCTCGATTGAGCTATTGGATATCTGCCAGGAAATAGAGAAGCAACTAGGGAGAAAGCGGGGAATTCGTTTTGGCCCAAGAACAATTGATCTTGACATTTTGATGTATAATTATGAAAATAGTAAAATGGAGCGATTAATTATTCCGCATCCGAGAATGCAGAAAAGAGCGTTTGTTCTAATCCCGTTGAATGAGATTGCCCCAAACTTAATCATTCCTTCAACAGATGAGCCTGTTGTAGATCTTATGAATAAACTTCCAGAGTCAGACAAAAAGGATGTAACGAAATGGACACAAAGCGGGTTGGCAGAAGAATAAAGGCATTTCGGAAATTAAAAGGACACACACAGCTTGAATTTGCAGAGATGCTCGGGGTTTCTATAGCAGTAATCGGCGGGGTGGAGCGAGGCACAAAGCAAATAACTGACGAGCTTCTTGATCAGATTGCTAATTCTTTAGCTGTATCCAGGAACGAATTAACACTAAGAAACAAAAGAGGACATACAGATGCTTAATATAAGTGATATTACGATCCGAATTGTGTTGTTTTAGCACCTTTAGTATAAAGCTGGTATGAAAAGGTAATAAACATGAAAGAAGTAGTCTTTTTCGATATACTTAAACTTACATATAATAAATGACTGGAGTGGTTATAGTGTCAGAAGAATTAAATGAACAGATGCGCGTTCGTCGCGATAAATTGGATTCATACAAAGAGCAGGGCCTGGATCCTTTTGGAGGGAAATTCAATCGTACCCATTTAGCAGAAGAATTAATAGGATTGTATGATCAATTTTCCAAAGAAGAATTGGAACAAAAAGAAGATAAGGTTACTATAGCCGGAAGAATGATGACGAAACGCGGTAAGGGGAAAGCTGGTTTCGCTCATATACAGGATTTAAGTGGGCAAATACAGCTATATGTACGTAAAGATTCGATTGGTGAAGAAGCCTATGAAATTTTCAAAACGACAGATCTTGGTGACATTGTCGGAATTACCGGGGTAATGTTCAAAACAAATGTGGGAGAACTATCTGTTAAAGCAACGGAGTTTCATTTATTGACGAAATCACTTCGTCCATTACCTGAGAAATATCATGGTTTAAAAGATGTTGAACAGCGTTATCGTCAGCGATACTTAGATTTGATTACTAATATGGATAGTAGAGAAACATTTGTACTGCGGAGCAAAATCATCCAATCGATGAGAAAGCATTTGAATGAACAAGGATTTTTAGAAGTAGAAACACCAATGATGCACGGAATCCCTGGTGGGGCCTCGGCTCGCCCATTTCTAACACATCACAATGCATTAGATATCCCATTATATATGCGAATCGCAATTGAATTGCATTTAAAACGCCTGGTTGTAGGTGGAATGGAAAAGGTATATGAAATTGGACGGGTATTCCGTAATGAAGGGGTATCTACCAGACATAACCCGGAATTTACTATGATTGAATTGTATGAAGCTTACGCAGATTATCATGATATTATGGCATTAACGGAAAACCTTATAGCCCATATTGCGAAAGAAGTACTTGGACAGACAAAGGTTACGTATGGTGATTATGAAGTTGATTTAGAACCGGAATGGAAAAGACTCCACATGGTTGATGCGGTAAAAGAAGCAACCGGTGTCGACTTCCGGGAACAGATGAGTGATGAAAAAGCCCGTGATTTAGCTAAAGAGCATGGTATTGAAATTAAAGATACAATGACTTTTGGACATATTGTTAATGAGTTTTTCGAACAAAAAGTGGAAGAAACACTAATTCAACCTACCTTTATATATGGACATCCGGTGGAAATCTCCCCACTGGCGAAAAGGAATAAGGAAGATGAGCGTTTTACAGATCGTTTTGAATTATTTATTGTAGGACGCGAACATGCAAATGCGTTCAGTGAATTAAATGATCCAATTGATCAACGTGAACGCTTTGAAGCACAAGTAAAAGAAAGAGACCAGGGGAATGATGAAGCACATGCAATGGATGAAGACTTTCTGGAAGCATTGGAATATGGAATGCCGCCAACTGGTGGACTAGGAATCGGTATTGACCGACTCGTAATGCTATTAACAAATGCGCCATCCATTCGTGATGTACTACTATTTCCGCAAATGCGTAATAAATAATCTGTGCAACAGGGGGATGAAAGAGAAGCTCGAGTTGGTGCAGCTTCCGGCCAGTACCAAGTCCTGTTCGTGATGTGGTGACTACTACATCGCCTACAGGGAAAAGAATGCTCTTTCGAACCCTGATCGCATGAAAGAAAAAGTGTTCTTCTATTCGAAGGACAAGGAAAGCCTCAATTGGTTAACATCGTATGCAGGTGCTTTTCTATTTTAGGGATGTTGGCAGTTATAATAGAAGATCCTTGAATGTTTAAGTATGAGTAGTGAAAATCAAGCATTTGCTCGAAGTCCCATGTTGTGCTTTTTGAATATCAACTAAATAAAGACTCATATAGTGAAGGTTCATTTAATGGAAAAACTTCACTTATGGGTTTTTATTTTTTGAAGTTTTATTTATTCAAATACGGGTAATCTATATATATCTTAGAAAACTTACTTATCGCCAAGCCTTAATGGCGAAAGCACAAAGCCTGCACTTATACTGATTTCCTATAAAATTTATACTTTACTATCAGTGTAAAAGGAGTAGTTCTATTGGAATAACCATGCTTGCATTTCTTTATACCATCAACATATATATGGGTTTATTCATAGAGCAAAGTTATCTAAATACAATGAATAATAATTTCCAGTTATTTCTTTTTAAAATAAGCTTGATTTCCTGAAATAAACATGGTAAATTTAATATCGTTGCTTAAGCGATTGAGCGACAAAAACAAAAGCAATAATAATTAATTAAAAAACAACACAAAAAGTTATTGACATCATTAAGTCAGTGTGTTATATTAATTAAGTCGCCAATTTGAGAGCGACAAGAAATTTGCTCCTTGAAAACTGAACAAAACAACCAGTATGTCAAGAGAAACATGACTGTTTTTCTTAAGCAACAAATCAGAAGGTAACACTTTTGAAAAGCTAAGACAATTGATAGGATCGATTGGTGTCGATTCTGTTCAAACTTTTTTGGAGAGTTTGATCTTGGCTCAGGACGAACGCTGGCGGCGTGCCTAATACATGCAAGTCGAGCGCGGGAAGCAAGGGATCACCCTTCGGGGTGTGAACTTGTGGAACGAGCGGCG
>NZ_NPOA01000118.1 GCF_002287375.1 Virgibacillus profundi
CTGGCATACTAGCGGTAATTCCAGCTCCAATAGCGTATATTAAAGTTGTTGCAGTTAAAAAGCTCGTAGTCGAATGTAGATTGTACAGGTGCGCGGACGTTTAGGTGTATAACTTATATTGTCTGTACGCCACAATCACCCTTATGTAGTACGGTTGTTTTGGTTTCCAGAACAAATTTACCGACTACATACATTACTGTGAACAAAATAGAGTGTTCATGGCAGGCCAATTAGGCTTGAATACCTCAGCATGGAATAATAGAATAGGACTTCTGGTTCTATTTTGTTGGTTTTTGGAACCGAAGTAATGATTAATAGGGACAGTTGGGGGCACTCGTATTCCGTTGTCAGAGGTGAAATTCTTGGATTAAGGTAGATTCATC
>NZ_NPOA01000119.1 GCF_002287375.1 Virgibacillus profundi
GATGAATCTACCTTAATCCAAGAATTTCACCTCTGTCGTCTGAGTACTAATGCCCCCAGCTGTTCCTATTAATCATTAAATCGATTTCCGAAAACCAAAAAAATAGAAACGATTTCCTATTCCATTATTCCATGCACAAATATTCAAGCTTAGTAGCCTGCTTTGAGCACTCTAATTTTTTCAAAGTAAACCTGACGGCGTTCCGAGTCAGTCGTCTAAAACCACCTCGAGACCTCCGCCAATCACACAGGTAAATGGGGCAGTACCGTTAGGAACGAACCACCCCCTACCTGCCGAGATCCAACTACGAGCTTTTTAACCGCAACAACTTTAATATACGCTATTGGAGCTGGAATTACCGCTAGTATGCCAGCAGTTAAAA
>NZ_NPOA01000120.1 GCF_002287375.1 Virgibacillus profundi
CGATGTGGAAGTAAAAGTCGTAACAAGGTAACCGTAGGTGAACCTGCGGTTGGATCATTAAAAAGATCTAGCCCGAACTCGGATGGGATTTGTCTTCGGATGGTCTCGTTCGATGCCCGGTTTTCTCACCTAAAAAGTGAGTTCAACATTATGTGAACTGTTCTGTCTCTGGCGGTGGGGTGGTGTAAAACCACCTGTCAGCATCCGGGTTCTCTCGGTGTGCCGTGGACAAGCCGTCAATGGTGTATGTTTCATACAAACTTTTGTCTTGAATTTTTGATCGTCTGACTCATTACTCCCTTTCTGAGGGTGAAAAATGAAAAAACAACTTTTGACAACGGATCTCTTGGCTCTCGCATCGATGAAGAACGCAGCGGAACT
>NZ_NPOA01000121.1 GCF_002287375.1 Virgibacillus profundi
GAGTTAGCATCTACAATCCGAGAATTTCACCTCTGGCCATATAATAGCAGCACCCCCAATTGTCCCTATTAATCATTACCTTAGTTCTAGAAACCAACAAAATAGTACCAAGGTCCTATATTATTATTCCATGCTAATGTATTCAAAGCGATTGCTTGCCGTGAACACTCTAATTTCCTCAAAGTAAATGATCCAGAAGTCACTCCCGGCCCCATAAGAGGTAGAAGATCCTTGCCAGAAGGAAGTCCAACGCACGACCGGCACTCGGCTCCTCAAGGGAGCGGGCCAGACGAGCTAAGACTGAAATCCAACTACGAGCTTTTTAACCGCAACAACTTTAATATACGCTATTGGAGCTGGAATTACCGCTAGTATGCCAG
>NZ_NPOA01000122.1 GCF_002287375.1 Virgibacillus profundi
CAAGACTAAGCGCGGTAATTCCAGCTCCAATAGCGTATATTAAAGTTGTTGCGGTTAAAAAGCTCGTAGTTGGATTTCTGGTCTAGGTTATCGGTCGTCGTGCGTATGCGCGATTGAACTTGTATAACTTGGGTCATTTTTTGTGAGGATGTGCTTCTGGCATTAAGTTGTCGGGGGTATGGACTTGCATCGTTTACTGTGAAAAAATTAGAGTGTTTAAAGCAGGCTTTTGCCTTGAATACATTAGCATGGAATAATAAGATAGGACTTGGTCTATTTTGTTGGTTTGCGAACCGAAGTAATGATTAATAGGGATAATTGGGGGGATTCGTATTAAGCTGTCAGAGGTGAAATTCTCGGATTACGGCAACATT
>NZ_NPOA01000123.1 GCF_002287375.1 Virgibacillus profundi
AGTTCCGCTGCGTTCTTCATCGATGCGAGAACCAAGATATCCGTTGCTAAGAGTTGTTCTTTAGTTTCGTAATATCTTTCGTATCTCAGCCGAAGCCGAAACTCGAAGAATTGGTTCAGTACAAAAAGAGTACAAGGGGTTAAAAAGTTATAAAGGGCTAACGATGGAAAAATAGCGGCCCGATTGTCAAACGCGGTAAACACTCATAGATCCCGGGTCCCCCCGAGAGGGGACTCCCATCATTAAGATCGAGTGAATACAACTCCAATCAAGCCTTACGAAGAGGTTTGCACAGAGGGGTTTTGATACGTGGATACGTGTTAATGATCCTTCCGCAGGTTCACCTACGGAAACCTTGTTACGACTTTTACTTCCCACATCG
>NZ_NPOA01000124.1 GCF_002287375.1 Virgibacillus profundi
GATGAATCTACCTTAATCCGAGAATTTCACCTCTGACAATTGAATACGAATTCCCCCAACTACTCCTATTAATCATTACTTTGGCGTGCAAACCAACAAAATATCAAAAAGAACCACCAGAGTCCTATCTTATTATTCCATGCTAATGTATTCAAGAACACCTTGCTTTGAACACTCTAATTTGTTCACAGTAAACGACAGGCATCAAGCCACCGACAACTGAATGCCAGTGAAAAGAACACCTGAGGATGGCAGGTTGCGGCACACACGAGCCATTGCTGACCCGGATAGACGAACCGACCAGAAATCCAACTACGAGCTTTTTAACTGCAACAACATTAATATACGCTATTGGAGCTGGAATTACCGCTAGTATGCCAG
>NZ_NPOA01000125.1 GCF_002287375.1 Virgibacillus profundi
CGGATTGCGTCACAATCCAAGAATTTCACCTCTGACAGTTAAATACGAATGCCCCCAACTATCCCTATTAATCATTACCTCAGCCTAGAAACCAACAAAATAGACCAAGGTCCTATCTCATTATTCCATGCTAATGTATTCAAGGCATAAGCCTGCTTTAAACACTCTAATTTTTTCACAGTAAACGATGGGGAGTTCGCAACCCGTAAGTTAATACAAGAAGCGCCTTCCCCAAGGATGGCAAGAGACGATACAGGTGCAGACCCCTTGCGAGGCCGACCGATCACTCCCAACAGAAATCCAACTACGAGCTTTTTAACCGCAACAACTTTAATATACGCTATTGGAGCTGGAATTACCGCTAGTATGCCAG
>NZ_NPOA01000126.1 GCF_002287375.1 Virgibacillus profundi
ATCACGGGAAGTAAAAGTCGTAACAAGGTTTCCGTAGGTGAACCTGCGGAAGGATCATTGCACACACAAGTTGCAGCAAACCCCTTTGCGAATTTATGAATGTCCCCAACTTGGGGGACCGGGACGGTTTCACCTGCTTGCCGCTAACTGATCATTAGTTGGCAGGTGGTTGGAACGTCTTGGCCTCCCAGACCCAAGTGTTCCCTTCTTCGGGGGGAGCACTTGGTGTTATCCAACCGATTGCACAATGCATCAACACCTCCAATTCGACTGAGTATAAGAACAAAGGGACTCCTGAGGGGTCCTCGAGTTGTAATAAACAAAAACGACTCTCGGCAACGGATATCTCGGCTCTCGCATCGATGAAGAACGCAGCGGAAT
>NZ_NPOA01000127.1 GCF_002287375.1 Virgibacillus profundi
AGTTCCGCTGCGTTCTTCATCGATGCGAGAACCAAGATATCCGTTGCTAAAAGTTATTCAGCGTTCCATAATATATATCTTAGTTGTGTGTGTCGGCGTGCCGACGTGGGTTAGCACGCGCGTTCACACAATGGAGTTTCCGTCAGACCGGTAAAGGTTGTTTCGAAAAAAAAGGCAGCACAAGTCGTGCAAGTGAGTGAACACACATCAGCAGTGCAGTCGTTCCCGACTGCAAGCTGCGCCTCCCTTTCTCGAGAGACGACACAAACAGGGCGCGGGTTGTGGTTCGCCATTTTGGGGTTGGTACGTTTGGATACGTGTTAATGATCCTTCCGCAGGTTCACCTACGGAAACCTTGTTACGACTTTTACTTCCACATCG
>NZ_NPOA01000013.1 GCF_002287375.1 Virgibacillus profundi
TGAACAGTAATTAAAATATGTTAAAATAGATTAAAAGATAAGGAGTGTATTTATAATGGTAAAAACAATGAATGTTGAAAGTTTTAACCTGGATCATACAAAGGTGAAAGCACCTTATATCCGCTTGGCTGGTACGACAGAGGGCGCAAAAGGTGATGTGATCCATAAATATGATCTGCGCTTCAAACAGCCGAACAAAGCACACATGGAAATGCCCGCACTGCATTCACTGGAACACCTGACGGCAGAATTAATCCGGAACCATCATGATAGTGTCGTAGATTTAGGACCTATGGGATGCCAGACCGGCTTCTATTTAACAGTTCTGAATGACGACAGCTATGAAGGAATTCTAGATACAGTCGAAAAAACATTGAAAGACGTGCTGGAAGCTGAAGAAGTTCCTGCATGTAATGAAGTACAATGCGGCTGGGCAGCAAGCCATAGCCTGGAAGGTGCGAAAGAGCTGGCTCGCGAAATGCTTGCGAAAAAAGATGAATGGAATAGTGTTTTTTAGGGGGTAGGATGAGAGCGAACAGTGGTAAGTGCCCTGTTCGCTTTTTTATTTGACGATTTTAAGTGGAATTTGTAATTCATTAGGGTGCGGGTTCGTCCTTGGTGCTTTGTTAAAATAGAATTACCGTGGTGGGAGTCTACTCATTGGCGGCACCCAAATTATTTATTCCTAACACTACTCAACATTTCACTCCATCTATTTCTTAGGTTGTTAAGACGTTCATTTCTATTCAAACGCCGTTTTTCTATCAATTTGTCAATATCTTGGGATCTTACCTTCTTTGGATACTTACTTAGTTCGATTACATTATTTTTATTATCCATTTGAATCACCAACCTTTACTTAGGTTAGTATCATTATATGCAGGCGGTATAAATTTTAAACACGAAGAGTCCTAATATGAAGGCACGTATAATCTGTACTAGAAAAATATGGTTAGTTTGAGCAACGTTATCCAGCTTGTAGGGTTTTTGGATAACAAAAAACACTTACCGATATTGATAAGTGTTTTGAATCATAATATGCTCTTATTATTATCTTGTTCATTTAAAACGGATTGAACCCGATTTCTCATAGTACGAATTCTTTTATTACGAATTTTTCTTCGTTGCGCATTTATTTCTTTTTGAGATAGTGAATTGATCACTTTCACCTTATCAGTATTTTTTTCCTGTGCCTTAGTTACCGACATGCTGATCAAGTCCTTTCTCATCCAAATTTTTCAGTAGTAATAAACAAATTCCGTGAAACAATCTATATGTTTCACTTGTATCAAGTATATCATCGTTTAGTAATAAGTTCCATGCTTTTACATTCACTACACTATCCACATGGAAGTTTAGTAACCAAGTAGTTTTTTCTCCTGACTCCCCTGACATTAAAATCTTATAGGAAACGACAAAGTATCCTTTTCTCGGTTCATTTGCCCTTGGTTTATTATCTTCTGCCTTAAATGCATGGATGGCTGCCCAGTGCTTATATCTTTCATCATCAATCTTAATGATAGATTTAGTTTTTCCTGTAGTACCTTCATCTGCTATTTTTTTAAGTACATCACCTTCAGCTTTATACAGTGTAATACCTGACATAAATTTTAAATCTGAAAAACCTAATAAACCATTATAATATCGATAAAGTAGAATATTAACGTCTTTAAGTAGTTCCGAATAATATCGAATAAGATCCTCATTATTTGATATTTCATTTACTAAAGATTCAATTTCCTCATTCATTTCGTTCATTGTATCCACCAATATCGCTTTATCATTATCCCATTCAGTTTTCAATTCTTCTTTTTCCTTTTCAAATTTTGCAATTATCATTTCCACTAGTTTGCTGTTTTCATCTTGCTTCGTTAAGACCCCTGTAATAAAATCATATAAAGACTTTAAGGACATGTTATTTTCCACTGCATAGCTAACTATATGAAATTCCTGGGCTCTGAATTTTATATAGGCTTGATAATGAAATGACTTGTCATAAAATGTGAGCATCTTTTGTAAATAAAAAGGCAATGTTATTAAATATAGAATAATTGCGACCATAATAGTTAAAAGGATTTGCCAAGCTAATTCCCATGAAGTAAAAAGATTAGCACAAACTATAGTTGTTACAGTACCGGCAATGGGTATAGCGGCTAAATTGATATTCTTTAAGCCCTTAATTACTCTTGTAAGATTCGGAATATCTTTTAATGGCTGTAAACATAAATATAATAACCAATTACCATTCGCATCCCGTGTTCTCTTTTCTTTTTGCAGATAATGAATAACAGGATCTGTTTCCTGCGACAACCTTCCCAAAGACAAATGAAAATAGCTATCCTTTTTTTGATCCATAAATAATCTCCTTAAAATAATAAGATTTTTAATGATTGGTAGTAAATCTTCTGTATTTTCTGAGGGGTTGATTGAAATGAATGAAAATGTAGTTAACTGACCAGAGAAAGATTCTACCTCATGAAGCGTTTGAACAAAGCGAAATTCTCGTGCCTGACAGTAATTGGAATATCTTACATATGTGGTAAATATAAAATCTTGAAATCTTCTTTTCTAGTAGCAATAATCATTGGCAACATGCCATCTACAGGTTTGATGGATCAATCAAGTGATAATGGAAGCAGCGCCCTTTGGAATTGTATCCTTAACATCTCCGGGATGTAGCAGAAATTCAACCTGGAAACCGTAGCCTTCGATTCCTTTAAGCCAATACTCAACACGATAATTGTCATTTTTTCATGCCTTTCATGTAATCTTATTCTTTGATTAGATACAAGATAAGTTATTTCATCTCGAAAGTCAAGAACGCTCGTTCGTAATATAATAACTTAAAATTGAATTTTAACGGTATGAAACCTAGGGAAAATTTACTTTTTATTGTTTTATTTCGGATAAATCAGGAATTTGGTTCGTATATTTGTATAAAAAGTGGATTTTATATTTTAAAATTACTTTCTATTTTAAATTAAATGGCTGCAGGATCAATAATAATAAGTATTAGGACTGAAACCAAAATCTAATAACAAAAACCATTTAACGCTTTAACAACCGGAAATTTGAAATAATTATAAATTACATATAATAGATATAAATAAAAGGAGAAGTGCAGCAAACACTTCTCCTCGCAATTTCTACCGTCAGGGTAGTGGTTGTTTTTTTGCAAACCACCCTTTGAGCTCACCCCCAAATCCACAAGGTAAGCTCACTATTTATTATTGAATTAAATGATTCTCCAGTTCTTCTACTAATTCTTGACTAACCGCACCTTCTCCACCAAAAATGGTAAGTCGGCTGGTTTCATTTTCTATTAAGAATTCAGCCGTACTTGAAGGTACTGTATTTCCTACTAACACAATCGCACTATCACTTTTTGCGGCAAGTACAGCTCCTGTTAAAGCATCTGCAAATTCCTGACCTGTTGCAACATAAAGATGGTTGTTATTCACATCGAAATGTTGATTGACTGCTAGATTCGTTGTATAGCGATCAGGGCCGCGAAGTCTTTGTGCATCTGGTAATTCAGCGAAAACCTCTTCTTCAACTACTTCATAGCCACCGACTACAATTGTCTCTGTTGCACTAATATTTTCTAATGCATCCGCGGTTGCTTCAGGTAGTCGATCCGAATATGTTAATAGAATCGGCATACCAATTTTTGCTGCATGTGATGCAACAGACACGGCATCCGGGAAATCCATGCCATTCGTTATGACAACTTGATCTGCTCCTCCTGGTGATACTTCTTCAGCAATAAATGCTGCTGTTTCAAAACGAGTCTCTCCAGCAATTCGACGAACGTCTACGCCTGCTGCATGAAGCTCAGTTTCCACATCCTCACTTATAGCTCCTGTACCACCAAGGATGATGACTTCGCTTGTACCAAGGCGTTCGATTTCTGTTAATGTTGCTGAATTTATTTTTTTACTTGGCGTTAATAAGATTGGTGCATCAAGCTTATGAGCCAGTGGTACACCAGTTAACGCATCCGCAAATTGATCCCCACGAGCTAAAACTACTGTATCTGCACTATCCCAGCCTTTTTGGCTAATTTCTATTGCGGTGTCATAGCGTAAGTCACCGGAAATTCGCTCTACCTGTTCAGATGAAATGAACAATTTCCCTTTTGCTTCTTCTGCTATTGTATTTCCATATTCATCTGTTATCGAAACTTCGATTGACACATTATCAAGTTCCATATTTGCTGGTACTTTCCATGTTCCTTTATAAACACCTGGTTCTACTTCTTCCATATTGCCTGTAGATGATAATCCATTTTCTGTTGGTAATTTTAATGCATAGTTTGCAATACCATTCTCCAGATTACTTGTGAATGAAATTTCTACTTCATCACCTGGATACACATATAAATCACTGGCAGGCTGTATGTCTTCTATTTCCAAATCAGACTGTTGTTTTGAAATAACCGTAATCTTTTCTTCTGAACTGTTACCAGCTTCATCAACAGCAACGACATCGATGATATTTTCTCCCGATTCCAGAATGATTCGCTTAGAATATGTTTCATCTTCTATTGATGCTGTTTCATCATTTACTGTTACTTGGGTAGAATTCTCGTCTAAAACTGTACCCTCTATTGTTATCGTTTCACGGTCTGTTTCATGACCATCTTCCGGACTATCGATTGTCAATTCAGGGGCTATTGTATCTAATTCAATCGAGACAGGATCCGATGCTTTAGCATCCTCTCCATCTATCACTGTTATCGCCTGGAGTTCATTTTCCCCTTCCTGCAATTCAACATCCATCACAAATTCACCATCTGATGAGGTTTCTGTAATTCCTTTTTCCTCTCCATTATTCATTACTTTCATTGTAGTAGATGGAGAAGCAAAACCTTCTACTGTCACATTTGACTCAGCAGTAATAGTACCTTCTGATGGTGCTGCAATAGTTGGTACATCCACCTCGTAATCTACCTTAGCACGGATCACATAGTTCCCATCTTCCACCGGGGCAGGTGACCATGTACCATTTACCAGCTGATAGCTTCTTTCAGCAAATGGATAATCCTCATCAACCGCTAATGCAGGTGCATATGGGTTAACTTGTGTTTGGATATATACCATATAAAAATCATCATTGACGACTATATTATGCTCTTTCAAGTCTATTTCTGTCCAATCATGCTGATCTCTTACTGCTTCTGCTTCAATTGGGCCGGCAATTTTTTCACCAGGGAGGCCATTCACACCGGATGCATCCCAGACTTCTACAGCAAATGCCTTTCTTCCCGGATTAGGAAATTCCTCGCCCCAGAATTTGAAAACACCATCTGTAACTACGGCAGACTCCTTATCATCCGGTAAGGACATCTTTACAGCCCAGCCACTCCCTGCATCGTAAAAGACACGTGCATTTTCAGCATTTCCATCGTCATAAGCAATTTCATCTCCAGGATAGGTGTATAATTTTTCTAATTCTATCGAGAGATCGACATCTTCTTCTACAACGTCAACATCAATTTCTGTACTCTTATAGCCAAGAGCAACTATTTTTAACGTGTAATCCCCTTCAAAAAGATCTGTTTCAAAGTAACCTAATTTATCCGTATCAATTGGACTAATATTCGCATCCTCTACAACGTAAAGGGTTGCATCTTCAATTGGAATACCCGATTCGTCTTTTACTTGCCCACTTACTGTTGCTTGATGCAGCTTATCTAATATAAATTCCGCTGAAACTTCTTCTTCATCCTCAGCGATTGTTATTGTTTGTTCCTTAGACTGATAACCATAGGATTCAGCCACTAATGTGTACGTTCCCGGAATATGAATGAAAGAATACATCCCGGTCAATGGATCGGTTTGAGCAGTTCGCCCAGTTTCAAGAATCGAGACGGTAGCATCTAATGGCAACTGTCCTTCTTCAACCGCTATCTCCCCTTTATCTGCAGTACGATTTGACATGGTTATACCATTATCCAGATTATCTGAAATAGATACATCATCAATGTACCAGCCTTCTTCTGTCGTGTAAGAATTGGAATATAGGTTAAATCCTATATAAATTCTTTCACCACTGTATTCAGATAGATCAATAGCAACATCTTCCCAGCCATCTGTATAACCATCCATCTCAGCTACTTTCGTCCATTCTTCCTTATCGGATGAAATAACTATATAACCGAAATCATACGGGTTACCGGAGGTTTGGAATAACTCCAAATTATGCCATTGTTTAAAATGGAGATGTGCCCCATCTTCAGGCACCACTACCGGCGGCATTACTAAAGTAGCATCGGAATCATTTTTATACTCTCCAGCTAAGTTAGTTGCATAAACATGATCGCCTGAAACAGCATTTTCAGGTCCCGATTTTGGTTTGCCTTTCTCCCATGTATCATTTTCACCAAACGAGAACCATCCTTTTGCTGAATCCTCAAAGTCCTCGGAGTAACCAATCGACTCACCAGGAATTACTTCCACAGTCTGTGAAGAGGTCAGAACACTTTTGTTTGAGTAATCATTCATCCACCAATAATATTTTAGTTTCCCTTCTCCGATATGTTCTCCCGGTATCGTAAACGTATATACACCATCACGATGATCACCGGAAACTTGGGTAGCAGGATTAAATGAATGCCAATTGCCCTCAGTATCCTGATATTCAACTTCAACATTTGTTACAGCAACATCATCCATAACCCTTATTGATATCTCCAAATCTGTATCTTGATATGCTTCTAAAGAAGGGTCATGTTTATAAGTAATTCTTTCTTCATCTTCTCCTATCCTGGTTACTGTTCCTTCTATTGTTGCTGTTCCATCAATTACGGATGTTACAGCCTCAAAAGCATTTACTAATCCTTCTCCATAAGCATGGTTTGGTGAATCCTGGTGTTCTTCATCTGTTAAAGGAGTGGCTGTTTCCATTAAACGATCTTCAATATGAGAAACCGGAATATAAGGATCAGCCGATCTTAATAAGGCAGCAACCCCACTTACTGCAGGTGTAGCCATTGATGTTCCATTATTAATAGCGTAACCATTTCCTGGTACTGCTGAACGAACAGCAACTCCAGGTGCAACAAGATCCGGTTTAATTTCGTCATAAGGAGACGGCCCTCTAAAAGAAAAGTCCGCAATCTGATTGGTACTATCAGTTGCACCTACTGCAAATGATTCCGGATAATTTGCAGGTGAGGCAATCGATCCCGGACCACCCGGATTTAATAAGCTTGCATTCCCGGCAGCAAACACAGGAAAAATCTGTGCATCTCTCCAAGCTTGAACAACCTCTCGATACCATTCGTCTTTCCCGGGTCCTCCACTCCATGAATTGTTGACAATATCCGGAGCAAGGTCAATTCGTTCATTTCCCTCTGAATCAGTTGGAGCCATAATCCAATCCGCAGCAGCCAAAAGGTCACTATCTTTACCACCCTCAGCTGTAAATGCACGAACAGCGATGTATTTTGCTCCCGGGGCTACACCGATTTGATTTAATTCACCGCTCTCTCCACCTACAATGGTTCCAGTAACATGGGTACCGTGACCCTGATCATCATATGGTTCTTCAAGACCAGCAGTAGCATCAAACCAACTGTAATCATGGTTTACTTCTCCTGTTTGGGAATTATATCCCCGGTATTTTTCTTTTAGTGCCGGATGATCCCATTGGACACCGGAGTCAATTGTGGCAACAACCGTTCCTGTGCCATCTACACCCATGTTCCATACATCAGGTGCGCCAATTTGTTCTATATTCCATTCAACCGTATCACCAGTTTCTTCTGATATTTCCGTTTTTTCCGGTTTAATTAGCTGACGCGTTTCATCCTTAAGTATTTTTTCTACTTCTGAAAATGCAACAATTTTTTCTGCAATCTCTTTTGTAGCAGTAACCGCCATGGCATTAACGATAAAATAAGATTGAACATCCTCTACATTTCCCGTTTGTTTTTCTTCTTCCAGAAATACTTCAACATTTTGCTGTGATTCTTTGGCAGTTGATTTCAATTCAGTAACCACAGCAGAACGTTGGGTGAAAATTTGTTTTTGCTGTGTTAAGTTTTCTTGTTCTGCTTTTTGAATCGCTTGTTCAGCAGCTTCTTTTGTATTCGCTTTTCCCTTAAACTTAACTAAAAAGGTAACTTTTTCTTCCTTTTCAAACTGTTCAAGAACGCTATCATTTATTTTAGCTGTTGTATCTAAACTATTATTTTTTAATGATTGATATGGAACTTCTGATTGTTGCGCAGCTGCAAATCCAGGTATAATTAATGAAACTATTAAAAGAATTGACGTAACTACACTTAACCTTTTACAAAAATCTCTTCTTATCTCCCTCAATTGCACCCCTCCACTTTTCAGATTTCACCTGTCATGTTTCACTTTAAAATAATAAATTCACATCCTTTTCAAAATTTTTATATAAGTATCCACTTACTATAACAAACATGATATTGTGATGTTGTCGGAAAATGTCGAATAAAGGGGATTTTATGTGAAGATAGTAGAATAGTATGTATAATGCAAGCGGGGTTAGTTGATTCAGGTACTTTGGTGCTATTTCTAAAGTTTGATCATTGGCAAATCATTACCAGGCCCCTTATTCTTAGGGAGTTGAGAGAGAATCGCCCAAGTTGAGAGAGAATCTCCCGAAGTTGAGAGACTATGCCACAGAGTTGAGAGAGAATCAAGATTATACAGTTATCTCTCAACTATTCACAGGGATCTCTCAACTTTTAGAACTTCTCTCTCAACTATTCACCAGGGTCTCTCAACTTCCATAAGCTCTCTCTCTACTTCACGGAATGAGAGACAGAACAAAAAAGCTGCCAGTTTTATCACCATTAAATCAGTGATTAAAACCAACAGCTTTATAAGTTCCAGTAATATATTCGGCAAAATTCGGGAAAATCAAACCCTGCAACAATCAATCTCCGATATCAACCAATGCCACACTTTCCCCTTCTTTTTCCACTGTATATTTCCAAGTATAATCATTGGTAGTTTCTTTCCCGCTTTCGTATATCAACTTAATTGTTTCGTCTGTGGTTACGATCCATTTACCATCTACTTCTTCAATACTTGTAACAGAGGCATTTATTACCTCCTGGGTCATTCCTTCATCACTTAGGCGCTCAACTAAATCTTTCTGCATATCATTCAATGCACTGCCTTTTTTAATATATTGACTTACTTTTTCATAATCATTCGAATTGATCGCCTCAACCAATTGATAGACATAATCCAGTGTTACCTGCTCAATTAAACTGTCTAATTCTTCATTTGAAACTTGAATACTTGCCACTTCTGATTCGGAAGATGATGCTTTTATGCTAGCCTCATAGAATTCCTTGGAACCTTCTATTGTTTTCGTAGCATGAAACTCATTACTATACCAGCCGCCAACAGAATAACTGGAGTTTACAAGCCACTCTTTTGTATTCGCATCAAAAAAGATTTCAACATCACAATGATCTATTCTTTCATCTACATCAGCTTGCTCATCCGCACGATGCATGTCAGATGTAAAATAAAACTTAGCTGGAACAGAAGCATGTGAACCGTCAGTAAACTGTAGTTCGTCAAAATTGATTTCTATTGAATCCAATTGACCTGAAAAGTGTTCATTATTTTCTCTGTAATACTGAAAATTCGATTGAAAATCTTCTCTCATTTCATCTGTAATCGATGTAAATACTTTTTCGTCGTAGCTAGCATTTGCATGTACATATTCTTCCCCATATAACAAAATCACATCAGAAAGTTCACCCATCAGTGCTTCACTGACTGTATTAACTTCTATTTCATGAAAATTTCCTTCCAAAGAGAAACTGTCGGACTCTACATTCCCCCACTTTGTTTCAATAGTTGGTGTAATTGAGACGGAACCATCTAATTCCAAGGGACCAAGTTCCTCAATTCTTAAATCCTCATTAAACATAACTTTTTGACCATTTATTTCTATAAATGCATTTTCAATTGGTACACCATTCACATTATAAAGTTCCAGCGTTACATAATCCGCAGATAGCTCGACATCATGTGAAATCCAATCACTGGATGTATCCGCAACAATGACTTTTTCTTCTGAATCGACTTTCGTATACTCACCACTGAAGCTGCTTTTTAATTGATATATCCCAGGAGCAATTGGGCCATATACAATGCGGTTATCTTCATTTTCATATATCGGAAATTCCTTTCCATTTAATGTATTCTCTACATCTGCAAAAGGAAGGAATAATTCAACATATTGAGGCTTTAAAACAAAGCTGTATTGATCAAATATCCCCATCCATTTTCCGTCTTTGGTGATGTAAAACAGTTCATTTTCAGACGAAAACTCTTCAAGGTTAAGCGTATTAAAATGAACAGAATCACTTTTCTCCTTAGCCAGTAATATGAATGCTTTTGCCTCAGTCTCAGAGAGTGACGAGCCGTTTGCTAAACCAGTTAGTTTTCTAATAGCAGCATGGTCTTCATCCTGCAACGCTTTAACAAATCTTTCGACCGTGTTTTCAGGGGAAGTATACGAATTCCCCCATATGTAGAAACCACCAAGAATAACAGCTAACGTAAGTGCAGCACTCATTATTATTTTTTGCTTTTTTGAATATTTCCTCGGCTGCCTTTCCGTAGTAGGAACTGTAGCCTGATTCGATTGTTTTGATTGCTCTAATTGATGTCCACACTGCTGACAAAAATTCAAAGACGGAGTTATCGGACTCCCACATTCTTCACAAAATTTATTCATCGTTAATGCCCCTCTTTTTATGTAAATTTTATATACATCCTACTTCAGCATTTCTTGTTGTAAAAAAATAGATTGCCAGTTGGCATAATTCTCCAAATTATCCACCTAAAAATATTATAGATTATTCTTTGTTGTTTGTTAAGTCTATTTTCCTATTTATAGAATGTAATTAATTCGATATACCCAATTTGATAGGCTTAGATTCAATGTTCCTGTTCTTCTAAACCAATCCGCATAAAATGAAACTTCATACCCTGGAGTTGAGAGATAACGGGTTGAAGTTGAGAGAAATCATGCTGAACTTGAGAGACAGGCCAGTGAAGTTGAGAGATCGCATGCTGAAGTTGAGAGAAATCCGATGTTTTCATTGTTATCTCTCAACTTTTAAGTTTATCTCTCAACTAATTGAGGTCTTCTCTCAGCTTTTTATATTATCTCTCAACCACCACAGCTTGCCCCTCAGGCTATGTAAAATTACCCTACACATTACAAAAGGCAGAGGCACGCTGCCTCCCCCCTTAAATTCTCTATCATACGCCCACATATTTATATAAGTATTTTATAAACTCTACCCTGTTTACAATATATATATATTTGAATCTATATACCTATAATTAATTTTGTATTGGTATTTTCTTCATAATATGGCATTATAGTTCTATGGGCTTAGTTCAAATTATTTAAAAGAAAGGAGAATTGTAAATGAAATTTTGTACAGAATGTGGAAATGAATTACAAGAAGGCCTTCATTTTTGTACAGCGTGTGGGGCAAAACAAGAGGAGCCTGAGCAACCTGTTGCTGTTACAACTACAAGTTCGCAGCAAAGAAGCGTACATCAACCACAAAAAAAGCCAATTTCTAAAAAGACGAAATGGTTTATAGGCGTTATTGCTTCCGTATGTATTATTCTTTTTGGTGCTCACCAATTCTTAGCTTCGTATTTTGATCCAATGAAGGATTTAAAAACAATGGATCAAGCAATATCCAGTGACGATGCAAATACTTTTATCAGCTTGATTCATTTCAATGATGCTGCATTACTGGACGAGGAAGGTTATTTTCAATACATAAAAGATTTCGAATGGGAATCAGTGAAAAATCAGTTTCTTCAGCTTGTAGAGGGGCAAAAAGAAAATAACTATCAATTAAATCAACTAATTACAAGTCAATATGGTGATAAGCTATTTACCATGAAGCAAGATTCCGTTTTACTAGGTCTTTATACAAAATATTCTTTCCAAGCAATACCAACAAAGCTAATGGCATCTACAAATATTGAAGGAACTGAAGTCATCATAAACGATGTAGCCAATACACTGGAAGATACTGAACCGAATGAATTGGTTCAAATTTACCCTGGTGACTACACGGTAAATGCAAGCGCAGAAAACATTTTCGGGACATTTGAGTACAATGAGGATCTTGAAGTACAGCATGCAGAACAAGCAAATTTAGATATTGAGTTTTCTGGAGAAACCTATCCTATCGACACGAACAAGATGGATGCCTATTTATTTTTGAATGGGGAAAATACCGAAAAAAAACTTAGTGAATTCGACTTTTTAGGGCCTATCCCAAATGATAGTGATCTCGAAATGCATGCTGAATGGAAAAGTCCAAACGGGGATAATATTAAATCCGACGTTTTAACACTTGGAGAAACAACAGATTGGTATGGCCTTTCGTTTTACTTTGATGAAAGCAGTGTAGAAGATGAGCCCGACACAGAAGTAGCCTCATCTGACTTTGAAAATAATGACCCGGAGAAAATGGTACTAAACTTCCGTGATGCATATGAATCAGCATTAAACTCAAAGGATTTCAGTTTGATAGAGCCATATTTAGAGATAGAAAGTGAAGCATATGAAGAACTTCGCATCTATATCGGCGATTTAAAAAATACTGATTATCACTATGATTTTGAAGCTAACGAAGTGTTAAGCGTTGATTCTATTAGTGACACCAAGATGGAAATTACAACAAATGAAATATTTACATTTACCAATCATCTTGATGAACAAATAGACTATGACCGCAAGAAAATCTACACACTAATCCTGTCAGATGACACCTATAAAATAACGACGATCGATTATGTTGAAACAAACAGAGATAATTAAGTGAAAAAGGAGAAATTTATCATGCTAATATGTCCAAAATGTAATAATCAACAGGAATCCGGGAAATTTTGCGGCGTATGTGGGGGAACATTACAGCCTGTACAAAATAGTGAAGTATCAGGTAATGAATCAATAAAGCAGGCACCTGTCAATTCTACTGTGAACCAAGCTGCAGCTACAGTAACTAACCAGCAACAGCAAGGCCAACAGACAACTACAGCCCTAAAGAGTGGGCTTGCTCAATACTGGGCTTATTTTTTAAGTTTAATCAAAAATCCAACACAAGCTTTTAACTCGAATGAAAACCATTTTGTAAACGGATTGGTAACACTAGTATTATTTGCTATTACATTTTCTTTAAGCCTGTATTTACTGGCAAACTCTTTCATGAAGGCAGCACTTGGAGGTTTTATGAGTACGGGTCTCCCGTTTTTTGCAGTAAACTCCAGATTAGTGTTCGTTGCGATTATTGCTTTGGTAATTTCTTTTGGTAGTGCATTTATAATGATTAAGACGGTCAAAAATCAGGAATCCTTTAAAGCAATTATTGCCCAGTATGGAAGTTTATTTGTTCCATTTACAGCACTGAATATAATTGCAATGGTAGGCGGGATTATGGCTTCCATTCAATTAACTGTATTTCCACTGGTTCTTTCAACCAGTTTATCATTAGTATTTTTGCCAGTATTATTTGTCTATGAAAAAGCTTCAAAAATCAATAATCAGGGGCAGAAGGTGTATTTTGCTTTTGCAACTATTCTATTAATCAGCCTAATTTATTACATTTTTGGAGAATCTATACTCACCAACATGGTTGAGGATCTTGAACGTAATTTCAACTCCTTCCCTTTTTAAATTAAAATATAACTCCCTATTCGAAGTATTTTCAAGCTTCCAATAGGGAGTTTACTTTTGTTAGTTTTAATAAAAAACTAAGATTATATTATGAATTTACCTCATTTATCATCCCATGTACCTTGGCAATCTCCTCGTCCGGCACAATGAAATAATAAATTCCATCAATATTCGTTCCACTTCCTGTCATCTGATAACTGACAAAGTTCTTCCTTGTATCTTTATAACCAGTTAACAATTTTTTCATATCAGCAAAATCTAAACTTGTTGCCATATTATTTCCCAGAATAGCTAGCATACTATCTATTTTGGTAATGGAACCAACGGAAGCACCTTGTTCTACAATACCCTGGATCACTTGGCGTTGTCGTGTAGTACGACCAAAGTCACCATTTGGATCCTGTTTACGCATACGAACAAAATGCATCGTTTTGTCTCCACCCATCTCTACCGGACCGATTCCAAAATCATACGTCCCATCATTCCATGCTATTTCATTATTTACGGAAATTGTACCAAGCTCATCGACCAATTCTTCCAGGCCTTCCATATTCATTCGTACATAATGATCCAATTCGATATCCAAAAAATTCTCAACTGTAGCGACTGACATATCTACGCCACCATATGCATAGGCATGATTTATCTTATCGTCAAACCCTTTTCCAATTATTGTTGTCCGTGTATCACGCGGAATACTGACCAACTGCATGGAATCAGATGTTGGGTCTAAAGAAAGAACCATCAATGCATCAGATCTTCCCCTATCGCCTGCACGAGCATCTACACCGAGCAACAAAATATTCAAAGGCTCCGTCGCTTTCACTTTCTTTTTAACAACCTCACGCTCAATTGAATTTACCGGTTCATGCATCTTTTCATTAACTGTAGTCTTTGCATTATTATAAACGGACACAGCATAAACACCAATTCCTACTCCTAATAAAAGGATAATAATCAGTGGTATTTTCAACCATAATTTCCTGGGTTTTTTCTTCATTTCTGATCGTTTCATAAAAATTCCCCTTCATGTTCATTCAAATAAATCATAAATAAAAATGATATACGCCTATTTTTTCAGTTGTTTCATAAACCTTCATTATTCAGCTAGTGAATGATTGTTTTCATTTAAGTTTTTAGATGATAACTCATCAATTAATATTTGGACTAACTCTCCGGCCGTCTGAATGTTATGGTGCTCTACCTCACTAATCATTTTTTGTAACATGCTTGTATACGCTACCTGCTCACTCAATTTAATATCCACCTTTATATTGATATTTAGATAAAACTTTCGTTGATTTCTTATAATCTTCTATTTTCATTTGTAATTGTCACAAGACCTAATTGATTAATAATAATTCATATAGAACTATTATACTAGTTTCTACAATATATTCATAGTTAATTTTTATTGGAACAAAATCAAAAAAGCTTGCAGAGAAAAACAACCGCTTTCTCTACAAGCTGACAGTTATACCTTAATTGCTTTTCCTAACACCTCTGAGCAACTATCTTTATAAATCTTTATAATTCATTTCAATATTATTTATAAAAATTTCCGGTAGCCAGTTAGAAATTGTTATTGGTAAATCATCGCTATAGTCAGGGTTTGTCGTATAATAAATAACTTTTTCCCTCTATTCACTACAGTTGCAACATAGAAATCATCATGGGGATCAACCATAATTATTGCAGTATGATGAATTACGCTGCCTCGTCTGAGTCCATACATAACATAAGATCCCCAGCGTCCAAATCGTCTATTTCTGCTATTCCGCTTAAATTATCAGCAAATGAGGTGCACAGCTTTTGGCAGGGGTGTGCGGCTTTGCGGTGAGAGTGTACAGATTTTTGACGATAGTACACTGCCTACGGCCAAGGGTGCAAGGCTTTCCTGACGGGGTGCACAGATTTTGGTCGATGGTGCACAGCTTAGGTCAAGGGGTGCACGACTTCGCACTTGCTATTTATAGAATGAAACGGATCTTATTGGTTTTCAGAAATTAAAAAAGATGAACAGTAATTAAAATATGTTAAAATAGATTAAAAGATAAGGAGTGTATTTATAATGGTAAAAACAATGAATGTTGAAAGTTTTAACCTGGATCATACAAAGGTGAAAGCACCTTATATCCGCTTGGCTGGTACGACAGAGGGCGCAAAAGGTGATGTGATCCACAAATATGATCTGCGCTTCAAACAGCCGAACAAAGCACACATGGAAATGCCCGCACTGCATTCACTAGAACACTTGACGGCAGAATTAATCCGGAACCATCATGATAGTGTCGTAGATTTAGGCCCTATGGGATGCCAGACCGGCTTCTATTTAACGGTACTGAATGACGACAGCTATGAAGGAATTCTGGATACAGTCGAAAAAACATTGAAAGACGTGCTGGAAGCTGAAGAAGTTCCTGCATGTAATGAAGTACAATGTGGCTGGGCAGCAAGCCACAGCCTGGAAGGTGCGAAAGAGCTGGCTCACGAAATGCTTGCGAAAAAAGATGAATGGAATAGTGTTTTTTAAGGAGGTGCATCGTGGGGACGGTTCTTGCGTTTCACGAAACAAGAGAACCGTCCCCACGTTTCACCCACGTCTCATTCCAATTGATGATCCCTGATTTTATTATAAAGTGTTGAAATGGATATACCCAAAGAGTGCGCAGCCTTTTTTTTGCCTTCCATCGAAGTCCCATAATGATCCAATGTTTGTTGGATATGATCTTTTTCCATCTCCTTCAGGGTTAAAAGCGAAGGGATCTTGGAATTCTTTCCGCCCCTTTTTATGGAAGCAACCTGCGTTCTATACATATGTTTTTTTACCAAAGCATCCGGGATGACCGAGGAGGTGCTTTCATTCATTATTCTTTCCAGAAAATTTTCAAGCTCCCGGATATTTCCTGGCCATTCATGCTCGAGTAAATACGAAGTTCCCTTTTCTGTAAGCTCCATTGGATTGAATCCTACTTTTTGCCCTATCCTGTTTAACAGCTCCTGAACCAATAAAGGTATATCTTTTTTTCTTTTTCTCAATGGAGGTGCTTCAAGACGGATAACATTAAAGCGATAATATAAGTCTTCACGAAATTTACCCTCTGAAACTAATTTTTCCAAATCAGCATTTGTGGCTGCAATAATCCGAAAATCCACATGAATTTTCTTTAATCCGCCGATCCTTTCAAATTCCTTTTCCTGCAATACTCTTAACATTTTCGCCTGTAAGGAAAGATCCATGTCCCCTATTTCATCTAAAAATAAAGTTCCCCCATCAGCTAATTCAATCTTTCCTGCTTTTTGTTTTACTGCATGCGTGAAAGCCCCTTTTTCATGGCCAAATAACTCACTTTCCAGTAAGCTTTCAGGAATCGCTGCGCAATTTACAGTGACAAATGGTTGTTCACTAAAATTACTTTCTGTATGAATGGAATGAGCCAAAAGCTCTTTACCAGTTCCACTTTCTCCAGTGATTAATACAGTGGACCTGGATCGTGCTGCATTCTTAGCCTGGTTTAATGTTTCCTTAATCGCTTCACTTTCCCCAATAATATGATCAAGTGAATGTTTAGATTTATATCCGCCACTTGTTTGCTGATCACGAACTTTCTGTTTCTGTTCATGTTCCATCAGTTTTTCTGTTAAGTATTTTACTTCGGTAACATCCTGGAACGTGGTAACTGCGCCGATAAATTTATTATCACTGAAAATTGGAGCTGCATTGGCAATGGATTCTACATTTGAGCCCAGACTGGAAGATGTATGACTTAGCACGGCAGCCCGGGTTTTAAAGGCTTTGGCTAACGATCCATCCGGGGAAACTTCATCTATATGCTTTCCCAGCCTTTCCTCCGGAGGGATATTCGTAATCCTGGAGAAGGAAGGGTTTACAAATCGTACAATACCGTTGGAATCAATAAACTGCACGCCTTCATGTGAATGCGTTAAAATGGTTTGAAAAACTTTTTGCCTCCTAGTTAATGATTGAATTTCGCTGATTTGATGAACGGTTTTTTCTAAAATCCAAAATGTATCTAATTCAATAATTACGCTGTTTGTTCTCTTTATCTTTTCCGCTTCTTCCCAATATGCTTTTTCTTTTCCGGCAATCAAAATGATATCAGCTTTCGATTCACCCAACTGTTCTCTAGAATGATAGACTTGAATTCCTTTATAACTGTTTTGATCAAATATAGGATCGAGCACCCCCATCAGGGAGATCCACCTTTTCTCATTCCAGCCAATCAGCTGATCCAGTATATCCCGCTGATAGCCAATAACCAAAACGAATAACGCAGTATGTAATGCCATCCTGATTCCTCCTTTCAAACGGGGAAACGGGGGGACGGTTCTCCCGTTTCACTTAGTTTTGTGTAGAACTAATATCTATTCTTGTGTTGCACTATTTGCAACACAAGAACCGTCCCCTTGTATCATGCTCTATTAATCAAACTAGCTGAAACTCCTAAAATCCTTGCTGCCTGGCGTTGTGATATACCTTCTAATTCCTTCACTTTCCCTAATAAGTTATCTCTTTGCATTCTAGGCAAACTTTTCACTTGCGCAATCTCAATTATACCTAAGATATCCCTGATAGCCCAAGTTGCTTCTTCATCCGTAATCCTCACTTTATTTTCATCCTCTAAACAAGTATCACTATTTTTACGCTCATTAAATTCTTTGAATCTCTCTCTCGCTTGTATTACATCATTAGAAACTAATCCTAAGACAAAATCATAGTCTAGTAAGCCCTCTGGGGAGCTATTTTCACCATAATAACCATGACAGCTGCTCCAATTCCATTCATCAATTTGCTGAACAATCCGCGCCTTCACAGGATTTTGATGTATATAACGAATTACCGTGAATAAATATCTTCGTGATTCCACATTCTCACTTTTATAACGATCCTGGAATAAATGACCAGTTGTACGATACTTAGCGTTATAATAATGAACAAAACTTACACTAATGCGTTTTAAGGTCAACGATAATTGCTCATTCCCTTCTTTCAACAATAAATGTACATGATTATTCATCAAACTCCACGCAAAAACTTTCATCTCGGAGGTTTGTTTATATCTGAGGATAGTTTCAAGAAACTTCATGTTGTCTGCTTCATCGTGGAAAATCTCTTGTCGGTTGGCACCTCTATACATAACATGATAAATACCACTTCGACTCTTAGTTCTAGGTTTTCGAGGCATATCATCACCACTTTATAAATATTTGGGGAGGGAAACGTGGGGACGGTTCTTTCGTTTCACGAAACAGGAGAACCGTCCCCACGTTTCCTCTGTTTCGAGTTCATATATACAAGATAAATAATTAATAGAAAATAGTCAAAAACGCATGAACCCCTGAAAACTAAATTTTATGCTCCCTTACTTCAGCTAAAACTACTCTTTACAACAGAAAAGAGGGATCAAATTAAATAATCCCCCAGATTTATTAAGTCAAAATCTATTTTCTATCATTTTTAAATTAATTTATGAAACGGAAGAACCGTCCCTGTGTCTCACCCGTCTCACCCCCTGCGTCTCATGAAACAAGAGAACCGTCCCCACGTCTCACCTAACAATGTCACCTAGTATCACTGGTCGGACTGGGTTTTGTGCACGTTGTAGGTGAGGCTTTGTTCCGTTACCTAATTTCGATTCCAGAATATCACGTACTATTGGCTGGCAGACCCTGCCCTGGCAATACCCCATGCCAACCCTTACTCTCTTTTTAATTCCGGGTACACTGTTGGCACCATCTTCCACTGCGTCCAGAACTTCCGATAAGCAAACACCTTCACACCGGCAAATAATCATGTCATTCATATAACGCCTTCTTTCTCCCATAGCTTATTCAATTTCGTACGGCCTTCATCAATATTTGGTAAAAAACGGAGTGGAGATTGTATCCGCGCTTTTTCCATTTCCATTTTTGCCTCTTGAACAGTAATCGAGCCATTCTTTCCCAATGATTTCAGAATTGAAACCGCTGCAAGCTGGCCCTGTGCGATGGCAACTTTTGCTCCTTCAATTCCGGTAATATTCCCGGCTACAAATAAACCGTTTATCGTTGTGGTCATATCCGGTCCATGTAATGGAATCACTCCTCCTAATTCAGGAATATCCACCAGCGTACAGCCTGTTGTCTCTGCAAGATCCACTAGTGGGTACAGCCCAGCGGATAAACAGACGGCATCCACTTCCATTCGCTCAGCTTGTCCAACGGGCTTCCCGTCTGCGGATACAGATTGCAGTATTACTGCTTCGACCTGTTCACTGCCTTCTATCCTAACGATTGATTTACGCAAATGGATTGGTACACCATTCACCTTAAGAAAATTAAATCTTAGTGCATGAGCGATTAATCGGGGAAACCAAGCCAGTGCATATTTTCCAAATGTACGGATGAAAGAATTGGGTGCAAGGCCCGCAACATCTTTAAGTCTTGCAACGGTTTGCACAGGGGTATGATGGTTGCCAGAAGCAGGAGATATTGGTGGCAGGACCATACCCGCTACATCGATACCGGCATTTTTCATCTCGATCATTACAGATAATGAGAGTGGGTCTATCCCTGCAATGAGCACCTTTTCCCCCACTGCTACACGATGTAAATTCGTAAATGTCTGGGCAGCCCCGATGCTTATTCCGCCGGGTAAAGTCCAACCGGGAATCGGCAATGCTTTTTCTGCTGAACCGGTTGCCAATAGTAACACCTTTGACACTATCATATTAATTTTCGGGTGAGATAAATGTATTTTCCATTTTTCACTCACTGACCACGCTGTAACATTTGTAAAGATATGAACACCAAGGCCCCTTGCCTTTTTCTCCAATTGATCTGCAATGTTCTTTCCATTCCAGACTCTCTGATCAGGGGCAGCTTTGGGATCCTCATAATGCTGTCCCAGCAATCTCCCTCCAGGACGATAATACTCATCAATGACAGCAACAGTTAAACCATTTTCAATCATTTCTATCGCAGCGGTTAAACCGGAAGGCCCGGCCCCGATGATGGCAACATCAACTTTCATTTTCTAATTCTCCCTTATTTAGAGATGGGTTGGAGGAGAAAACCTCGATACCTTCTCTGTTTGGAGTCAGACAGGTTCGGACGTTAGGAACACCGTCCACCTCAGCCCGGCACTCATAGCAATGACCAATCCCACAAAAAATCCCACGGTTTTCACCGGTAATTTCACAGGTGCGAATTGTTTTGATGCCATTGGCAAGCAAAGAAGCTGCAATAGGTTCCCCATCATAGCCAATTAATTTTTCATGATTAAAATAGAATTCGATTGTTTTTTGTTCTGTCTGATCCAATCTGTAGGAATTTGACAACATCTATTCACTCCCTTCGTGACTTTGTTTACTGTTTAAATCGGCTCAAGGAAAATGCACGCATATCCTTTTCAGGTTCTTCCCCACATACAATCTGTGCCATGATTTTCCCTGTAATAGGAGCCAGTGCCACGCCATCTCCTTCATGTCCTGCAGCTATATAAATCCCATCCATACCTTGCACGGCTCCGAGAATAGGCTTGGCATCAGCGGTATAAGGGCGGAGTCCAGTAAACGTACGGATAATCCGGACCTTTGCCAGCTGAGGAAAAGCACGGACTGCTACTTCCCCAATTTTTTGAGTGACCTCCGGATTCGTCTCTGTATTGTAGCCGACAAATTGCCGGGAACCACCAATTAGCAATGATCCACTATGAGTTTGGCCGATAGCTAACCCCACCCCGAAAGGATCGGCAGCTTCTCTGGACGCTCCCTTCCTTAATTTATTCGTGATATAGGAAGCACTAAGTATACCTGTACGAAGAAGCGGGGGAAGTCTTTCGGAGACAAGGATCTGGCCCTGTCTTGGAATGATTGGCACATCCACTCCAAGCGGCTTCAGTAATTGTGGCGTCCACACTCCCGCAGCCACAACAACGGCATCCGCATATAACTCCTCCTCTGATGTTTCTACTCCAATCACCCGGTTTTTTTCTGTCATAAGATTTCTCACCGGCGAGCCCAGTTTGATCACAGCTCCCAGTCTTCGGGCCGCACTTGCCATCGCAAACGAAACCTTTAACGGATTGACTTCTGCATCATGCTCCCACCATGTGGAAGCTAATAAATCTTCTGATAATCCAGGCTGACGTTTTCTGGCCTCATCACCGGAAATAAGCCTAACATCTACCCCCGATTTTTGCTGGAGGGCGACCATATCCTTTATTACCTTTAACTCTTCCTTTGTTTCAATGATAATCATTCCGCCGCTTTTTCTATATTCCAGATCCACTTCCAGTTCCTCTTCCAGATCCTGATATAATGCTGCACTTTTAATGGCAAGATCCAGTGTTGGACCAGGCTTTTTCGATTGGATCATAATGGCACGATCACAGGATCCCGAAGTACCTGAAGCAATATCTTTGGAATCGATTAACGTAACTTCTGCTCCTGACTTTGCTAGATAGTAGGCAATGGAAGTTCCAATAAGACCTCCGCCTGCCACAATCACCTTATAGCTCACCTATTCCCTCCTCAAAACTCATTATCTATGATTTAAAAATTGTAGAACTGGTACCCTAACTGAATAAAAATACATGAACACCATATATAACTGCGGAATGTACCAGCAAAAGCACGGCTGCATACGGCAAATTCCAGCGAATGATTTGAAATACATTTGTTTTTATTAGACCCGAAGTACTGATAACAACCGGCGAGACTGGTGAAATAGTCGCCGCCACTGACCAGGCACTCAACAGCATCATTGCCATAACCATGACATGGATGCCCAATTCATCATAGGAAACGGTTGCTACCAAAGCACTAATCGTTACAATTTGGTGGACTCCGATAAAAGAAAGCAGCGTAATGAGGCTGATTGTCATGACGATTAATAAGAATATGGATATATTCGCCATCCCGCCCCACACATTCTGAATATAGCCAGAAACTGGTGTGTGCGTCAGCACCAGGCCGAAAAACCCGGCTGTCAAAAGCAGGTTCACTTCATTCGCCCTGCTCGGAATAATAATTTTCCTGTATTCATTTACTTCTTTAAAAAAATGACCGGGATATCGCAAATAAACCGTCCATAAGAACGCAAAGAAAAATACGGTTAACGTGATTAGTACACTTACACTCAGCTGGATAAATGGTTCAAGCGCAAAAATAAATCCGGTCAGCAGAAAAAGGACGGCAAAAAGCTCATACATTTTTTTGTAATTTGGGTTCACTACACTGTCTCTGATCATCAATTCTATATTCCGCATTTCAATAAACTTGAACAGATAGTACCCAACAAAAAGTTGGAAAATACTCAGCAGCAGCCCATATGGCAAGTACTGATAAATGGGAATGTTAAGGGAGTACACAACTAAAAATACAGACGCAAAATATGGTGACCAGGTATGAACCGATGTAAATCCACGCGCATATACCCTTCCCAACAACCTGTCAGGCAGCTTCAACTTCTGGAGCATGGCGTGAATAATATACATGGAACCCAAATTCGTAATGGGAGCAATTAGCGAAAAAAGACCGGAAATAAACAAATACATAAACTGCGGTTTTTGTTGGAAACGGGAAGTTATTCCTGCCAGATGACGATGATAATCTCCTAAACCAATTGGAATACCCAGCACAGGAACCACAACAATCAAACAAACAAGCGGCAGGTTTCTCGTAATCCCCTCTGCCCAAATTTCCAACGGCTGCTGCTGATAAAAAAATACACTGCAGCCTATAACCACCATAATAAGCCCGAATATTCTCGGCAGCCCCCTGCTATAGAACACACCGATGATGGCTACCACCGCAGTTAAAATCGTGTAAACTGCAAAGAAAAATGGATTGGGAAAAAGTTGGCCAATGATAAAGGTAACAATTAATATGACAATGACACCATTAGATAACATATTCAAGACGGATATCTCCCTAAACGGGGGGACGGTTCCCCCGTTTCACTTAGTTTTGTGGCATGGGGGTGTGAACAGGGGGACGGTTCCCCCGTTTCATGTGTAGAAGTCATATCTATTCTTGTGTTGCACTATTTGCAACACAAGAACCGTCCCCCTGTATCACCCCTGTATCACCCGCTTATCCTATAAACCATGCAACTAATCCAATCAGTAAAAAGTAAAGGGAATTTGGCAAGGCAAGCATCATAACTTTGAGTGGGTCCACTTCCTTACTTAAAATTCCACCGATCAATCCACATACGACGAATGCCGTCAAACCAACTGGCGGCATATTCTGACCAGCTGCCGCGATATGCGATGCACCGAGTGCGATCATACTCGGATCCACATTCATATTTTCCAAGATTGGTCCCAAAAAAGTAACGTTAACCGATTGGGCTGTGGTTTGGGAACCTGTGAGCATCCCAACAACAACAATGGATATGGCTCCACCGATTTTCACCATGGAAGCAGCGAGCCCTTCTGTCATCAGGGCAACTTTATCAATGAGACCGGATGCATAAAACACCCCTACCATAACCCCGGCACAAAGCTGAATTTGTACAGTTTGACTTACTTTTGCCAGCCCGCCTTTAAATACTCCCTTTGCTTCTTTCCGAACAACTGGGAAAAGGAAACTGACGATGATGGCAATGATAATGGCCGATACCACCTGAAATGTGACCCCTTGCAAAATCGGGATTTCCATTAATGGATTTAAAATAGCGGCAAAGAAAGCCCATTCTGTGAAAATATTATATTCAAATAGCGTATTAGCAATAACAATAGCAACCAGAACAGCAAGTGGGATTAACGTCATCCACTTTTCTTTTAAAATTTGAAAAATAGACTGCGTCGTTTTTAAATGTTCCGGCATCTTTCTGCCACGCACAAACCGGAATGATTCCAAAATAGCAATAATACCACCAATCGTCACCGTGATATAGGCAATTTTGATAACCGGATCCGGATCAGTACCAATTAAAGAAGATGAAAGAAAAACTCCCTGGGTAATCGGGGGCATAATGGAACCTATCGATGCACCAACTAAAATAATCATCCCAATTTGTTCAGGTTTCACTTTTAACTCATGGAGCGAGTTAATAACCAGGAACCCAATAACCGTTGCAGCTGCAATGGCATCACCCAAAAAGGACCCGGCAATAATTAATGTAATAAAGATAGCTGCAATTAACCCCTTTGGCGAATCCCCAAATAAGGACCTGAGACTATTTAATGTTGTGTCCATCGCCCCAAGCTTTACTTGAGACTCAGCATATAACGATCCAAAAAGCGACAGCATGATTACCCAAGACAAACGATCAATACCATCAATAAATGCCAAGGAAGTCTCAATTAGGCCAAGTCCGGAAATAATCGCTGAAGAAACAGCCGCTACGAGCAGAGCAACTTTTATATTCCCACCGATCACTGGTATCTGCTTTACCAAAGCAATTATAAATAACAATAAAAGCGGTATCACAATTTCAATCATAAAATCCCCCTCTTTTTTGGTGAAACGGGGGGACGGTTCTCCCGTTTCACGTGGTTCACGTAGCACTGGTTATGCGCTTCTAGATGGTTGAATGAATATAATTTACCAGCGTCGTACTATCAAAAATGGGCAAATCAGTCACTTCCTGGATTACTTTTTTATATGGCGGCATATTCGTACATTCCAGTATGATTGCTTTTATTTCCGGATGCGCTGCAACAAATTCGGCAGTCGCCTTTTTCATTTCCGCTTTAACAGCAGCCTCATCCAATGCGATTTCTTCTCTAATAATAGTCCCGGAAAACGCCTGCATTTCGTCCATCCCTTTTACAATCACATGATGTTGTTCAGCATGGACTCCTTCAAAGTGTGCCGGTTTCAAACTGGACTTCGAGGCGGTAATAACCCCCACCGGTCCACCTGCCGTAATACTAGCTATCGGTATTTGCAATAAACTGGAGGAATAAAATGGTATGTTTAATTGCTGCTGGATATCCTTTTGATATAAAGCCAGAAACCCACAGCTTGTAGTAATTGCTTTCATTCCTTCTCTTTCAAATTCCTTTGCAGCCTGAACAAATGGTTCTATTAAATCACGGTTTCCTTCTTTGACGACCCGGGAAATACTTGCCCCCTTCACTATTTTATAAGCGATAGGAAAAGAAAATGTATCTTTGTTGCCAATATCCCCTATTGGTCTATGAAACTGCGTCTCCAACATTAATATTCCTATTTTTGCTTTGTTCATTTTAGTAATAACTGCGCAATTCCAACAGTATATTTCACCTCCTTTGGAAACGAGGGGACGGTTCTCCCGTTTCACTTCATTTCAACATTTTAGAATGAGGACACCTTAACAGCTAACTATTACTATTTATAGTAATTGTTAGCTGAATTATTCTAGATAGCCCTTTTTTACTTTTTTAAACAGTATTAGTATATTGCCAAAAGAGAAAACGCTTACAATTCAATATGCAAAAACCATGCCAAAAATTGTAATTTAAAATGGGATTGGGAGTATTAGAGGATAAATCCTTTCTTCATAGAGCTATTGAGCAACTTAATTTAAAAATATGGGAAAGACAAATAAGTGAAAATATATAAAATTCCCAATAAAATGTTTATAAATTATATAATATGTAATAAAATCAAACTTTGGTTAGCACCCACTTTTACGTCATTGTTTAAAATAATAATAATCGGAATTGTGTTAGTCGGCTTGATAACTGGTGGGGCTTTTCAAATCAGGGCTAATATTATGAAATTCATTCATACTAAAAATATAGTTGATGAAATAAGAGCAAGATAACATGCCACATGTTATTATGGCAAAGGAATAATTCATCTTACTGTTATCACGTATCAAAACAATACACTTCCTCTTAGTAAAGGAAAAAATGTCCCTGTGAAACTTTCGACCCATTAATTATAATAAACTTAAGGGGGTACAAAATTGCACTTATATTTGACCGTCAGAATGGTAGAAATTATTAAGATACTCTCTTCAGCAAATGAATTTGTTACAGGTAAAGAACTCGCAACAAAACTGGGGGTGACGTCCAGAACAATACGAGAAGATATTAAGATAATTAATCACGAAATTAATAGGTATGGAGTAGAAATCTTATCTCAAAAAAGCAAAGGTTATAAAGTTCCCCTTGCGTCTCAAGAACAACTCAAAGTGTTACTGAATAAAGTTGAGACAGAAAGACTTACGCTTGAGGTCAATTCAGTTACACCGGAAGACAGGGTTCGATTTATTACCAAAAAGCTATTATATTCCAATGAAAGTATCAAGATTGAGTTACTTGTTGACGAATTATATGTAAGCGATTCAACGATAAAAAACGATCTGAAAAAAGTAAAGGAAATTTTAAATAAATACAACATTAAAGTTGTTAATGACAACAAAGGCATACAAGCCAAGGGTAATGAAATAAACAAGCGATTCTGCATTTCCGACTATTTTATACACAGTGAGGAAATCGATAACAGTTTAATTATTAAACTAGTCAGTAGTTTTGGCTATCACTTCTCAGATGAAGATATTAATAAAATAAAAACAATCATTCTCCATGAATTAAGTAAAAACGATATCGAAGTAACAGATAATACATTAAATAAAATCGCGTTCCATATTATTATCGCTATTGGAAGAATTAAAAGCGGACAGCCCATCAGTTCAATCAGCAACATGGAATCCCTAAAAGGTGAAAGTGAGTACAGAATTGCTATAAGGATTAATGAATCCATTGAAAACCTATATAGCATCAAGATCCCCGAGCAGGAAATCGCTTATACCACGCTGCACTTAGTTGGAAATAGACTTGGGCAAAAAGGGAATATTTCACTATCTGATTTAAAGTTATTTTTAGGTGAAGATACCTTCCAATTATCGCTTGATATCGTTGAACAAACAAGAATTAGCCTGAAAGGATTGAATATCAGTGACGATGAGGAACTGATTTACAGCCTTGGTTTACATCTGAAGCAGTTAGTAACGAGACTCACCTTTAATATGAATATTAGGAACCCCATGGTTCGCGAAATAAAAATCAAGTATCCTCTTGCCTTTGAAACAGGAGTCATTGCAGCTCATTGTGTAGAAAAAGAAACAGGTTTTAAGGTGAATGAGAATGAAATCGGTTTTTTGGCTTTACATTTTGGCGCAGCGATTGAAAGACAGCGAATAAAATCAATATCCAAGAAAAAGGTCGCATTAGTATGTGCTTCAGGTATGGCTACATCAGAGTTGCTCTTAACAAAGCTTTCTCATTTTCTGGACAATACCTATAACCTTATCGGTGCATATGCTTTGCATCAGCTGGATGAACTTTTAAAACAAAATCCTGATTTTATTCTGACCACTGTTCCAATTGAAAGAGCGCTGGATATACCTGTTGTTCATGTGCCATCAATTCTAGATGACAAAGATGTATCGGTAATCCAAAGCTCACTAGAAAAAAATCATAATAGGAAAAAAATCATCAGTCAGTTTTTCAGTAAAGAAATGTTTTTTTCTGGTTTAAAAACGAAGACAAAAGAGGAAACGCTGGATTTTCTGACAAGGAAAATGATTCAGCAGGGTTATATAGACACTGAAATTCAAAAGTCCATCATGGAACGAGAGCGGATATCTCCAACCTCTATTGGAAATATGGTTGCCATACCACATCCATTGAATATGGTCTCTGAACGATCATTTATATGTACAGCAATTCTAGACAAGCAAGTAAAATGGTCCCCAAATGAAGAAGTTGAACTGGTAATGATTATAGTATTGGAAAAAAGATGGCAAGCAAAGTTCCAGGAGATATTCGAATCATTATATGAGATTATCCAGTCATCTGAAAATGTTCAGAGCTTGTGCAAAAAAGGAAATTTCAATGAATTTTTGGAAATCATTGACTCAATTTAGTAAGGAGAATCACCTATGAATAATTCACAATTAATTAATAAAAGTCTAATTGAATTAAATGTTCATGCACAAACAAAAAATGAGGCATTAAGAGAAGTTGCCAATATAGCTTATAATGCCGGACGCTTGGAAAGTGGAGAAAGTTATTTGAACGGAATGCTGGAAAGAGAAAACACTTCAACAACTGGATTTGGTGGCGGAGTTGCCATTCCCCATGCCAAAGTTGATGGAGTTCTTGAACCTACCATTAGTGTAATAAAGCTGAAACAAGCTGTTGAATGGAATGCTATGGATGATAAGCCTGTACAGTTACTAATCGCATTAGCCGTTCCGAAGAAGCAGGAAGGAACTGTACATTTAAAATTATTGGCTAAATTATCAGAGAACCTAATGGAAGAAGATTTCGTTGACTCATTGCAATCGGCAAATACTAAGGAAGAAATCCTTAAAACAATCACTAGTATTTTTAAATAACAAAGGAGAGAATCAATCATGAATATTTTAGCAGTAACTGCTTGCCCAGCCGGGGTAGCTCATACGTATATGGCAAAAAAAGGACTGGAAAAGGCCGCTAAGAAACTGGGACATAAGATTAAAGTAGAGACGCAAGGATCAATGGGAATTGAAAATGAAATCAAAGCCAAGGACTTGGAAAAAGCTGATTTAGTCATTCTGGCAATTGATACAAAAATCGAAAAAGCAAATAGATTTGACAGTAAAACCATTCACGAAGTTCCAGTTGCAGCAGCAGTTAAAAATGCAGCTAAGGTAATTGAAGACGCAACAGCTAAACTATAGGAAATGGGAGTGAAAACTATGTGGAACGAAGCTAAAAAACATCTCATGACAGGTGTTTCTTACATGATTCCTATCGTAGTCGCAGGTGGAATTTTACTTTCACTGGGAGTAATTATTGGCGAAGAAACTTCGATGGGTGAACAATTAGTTAACTATGGAGTATGGACTTTAGGTTTGATGGTACCAATGATTGCAGGTTATATTTCCTATTCTATTGCTGACAGGCCAGGAATTGCTGTCGGTCTTGCCAGTGGTGTGTTTGCAGCTGAACTGGGAACTGGTTACATTGGTGGTATTTTAGTTGGTTTCTTCGCGGGTTGGATTACGAACCAATTAAAGAAAATACCGCTGCATCCAAATATCGCAGTAATTAAACCAATCATGATCATCCCTGTGCTAGGTATTGGAGCAGCCGCCATTTTCATGTGGCTGATATCAATTCCTTTAGCTCCAGCAATGACTGGTTTAGAAAATTGGCTTAATTCTATGGAAGGCAATAATCTATTAATCTTAGGATTCATTATTGGCGCTATGATGGCATTCGATATGGGTGGTCCAGTAAATAAAATCGCTTTAGCATTCTGTTATGCTACACTTGCTGAAGGAATCTATGCTCCGATGGCAGCATGCTGGATTGGTATTATGGCTGCTCCATTAGGATTATCTTTAGCAACACTAATATTCCCAAAAAAATTCTCTAAATCAGAAAAAGGTAATGCAATTCCCGCAGTATTAATGGGCTCATTAGGAATTACGGAAGGTGCTATTCCTTACGCTGTTGCTACTCCATTAAAAGTTATTCCAGTCATCACAATCGGCTCGGGCATAGGCGGAGGAATTGCATTAATGCTGGGAGCAGAATCTCCTATCCCTGCAGCAATTGGAATCTGGGGGCTACCATTTGTAAATGGCCCATTTATGTTATTAATTGGTCTTCTTGTTGCAATAATCATTATTGCATTAACAGTAGGAATTCTGCGTAAAGAAAGTGACGTGGATGACTCAGAAGATGCAGGATTATCATTTTAATAAATAATAAATCTTTACTTCTAAAGGAGGTGTTTCTTTGAGTATTAATTTTGACAAAATAATTAATAGAAAAGAAACTTATTGCACACAATGGGATTTTGCAAAAGACCGTTTTGGCAAAAGTGATGTACTCCCTTTTTCCATATCGGATATGGATTTCCAAAGCCCTCCTGAGATTTTACAGGCCATTGATGAGCATGCGAAACATGGTATATTCGGCTATACGAGATGGAATCATGATGCATATAAGTCAGCTATTACACATTGGTACAAATCACGTTTTTCAGCGCATATGCCTGATGAGTGGATTGTTTACAGTCCAAGTGTCATTTATTCCATTTCTAAGTTAATCGAAATTTTAACAGAAGAAAACGACCAAATCATTTTACAGACACCCGGCTATGATGCGTTTTTTAAACAGATAACTTCATCGGGCAGGGAAATGGTTAAAAATCCGTTAATCTATAGAGATGGTTCATATTCAATAGATTTCGATTTGCTGGAAATGCAATTATCCTGTCCGAAAGCGAAAGTACTGCTTTTCTGCAACCCGCATAATCCAACTGGAAGGGTTTGGAACCATCATGAATTACAACAAATCGTGGACTTATGTGAAAAACATCATGTAAAAATCATTTCTGATGACATCCATATGGATATTGTCTATCAGAATCATAGGTATACACCCATTACGAGCATGGCAGCAAATAAGGATAACCTATTTATTTGCACATCCGCCAGTAAAACATTTAATACACCAAGTCTGGGTGGTTCCTATACATTCATCCCAGATAAAAAGATCAGAGAACAATTTTCAGCAATCATGAAACAGCGTGATGGCCTATCAAGTGCAACAATATTTGGTGTGCTTTCCATTATTGAAGGATACAATCATGCTGACTATTGGGTAGATGAACTAATTGCTTACTTATATGACAATATGAAGCTAGTCTCTTCCTTCATACAAGATGAACTTCCAAATGTAGCATTTAACATACCAGAGTCTACGTATCTTGCATGGATTGACTGCTCAAATTTACACGCATCAGAAGATGAAATACAAGATGCCCTTGTAAATATCGGAAATGTAGGTATCATGTCAGGCAAAGTTTACCAAGTAAATAATGGCAAATTTCTGCGCATGAATCTTGGCAGTCCAAGAAAAAAACTGAGAGATGGCTTGGAAAGATTAAAGAAATCTATCGATGCAATTGGGTAAACATGGTGGAAACGTGGGGACGGTTCTCCCGTTTCACTCAGTTTTGTGTAGAACTAATATCTATTCTTGTGTTGCACTATTTGCAACACAAGAACCGTCCCCTTGTATCTTAAAGTCCTATTTCATCTACTGCGTAAGTAGCGTCTTCATTACTAAAGCCTTCAAACACCAGCTGTTCTATTAAACCGCTTCTTGAGAAACTTGAGTAGTCTAAGTAATCTTGAGCCATACTTACTGCTTGCTCTTGCCAATCAACACTTATTTGGTTTACTCCATAAGTTGCGTCCTCATCATCAAATCCTTCAAATTTTAATTGTTCTATTAGACCACTTTCAGAAAAAGCTGTATAGTCTAAATAGCCTTCAGCCATATCTACTGCATTTTTTTGTGATAATGTTTCATCAGGGTTTTCTACAGTCTCAGCCTCTTCTGTAGCCACTTCTTCTACTATTTCTTCCTCTGACGTTTCTTCAATGACTTCTTCCGCTTCGGCTTCTTCTACTTCCTCAATCTCTTCTTCAACTTTTTCTTCGTTTTTTTCTGTCTCCGCTACTTCTTCTGTTTGATCTTCTTCTGCTGAATCAACATTATCTATTTCTGTTTCTCCGCATGCTGCCAAAATAAAAACAACAAGTAATGACAACATCAACACTAACATCTTTTTCATTGTTATTCCCCCATATGTAATATCATGGGTATATTATCATATATCCGCTAAGATATCGCAAGACTATTATCCTGGATCATATTTCTTACAATTAGAGCCAATTAAATTAGCAAACTCCGCTTCTTTTATGATAGACTTTCCTTCTAAAAATGCAACAGCTAATGCTCCTGTAAATGAATCACCAGCACCAATGGCATCGACTTTCTCAACGGAAAAGGTAGGGGCTTTTTCGGTTCTGTCTGAAGTAACAATGAGACAATCCTGTTCTCCCAATTTCCGGCTAATAGTTTACGGGCTAAATTTGGACACTGGGTGATGTTAGTTCGAGGCTTTATGAAACGGGAGAACCGTCCCCACGTTTCAAATTTAAAATCTATTTTTTGTGAAACGGTAGAACCGTCCCCACGTTTACCCGATTGAAATCTAGTGATAATTGCGGTAAAGTAGCCATTATAAGAATCCTTTCTGCAGGTTATTTGGTTGTACTTTTAACTCTTGAAGAAACGGATTCTTTTTTTATTTTCAAGTGAAATCCTATCTAATAATGTAAAACTTCATTCAGTGGTGGTATTACTGCCAGTTAACGAGGAACAAAAAGACTGTTTATAAATCTTGGCATACATCTTGCCTTTGGGCGAATAGTTGGAGAAACTGGATCACTTTGTAAGGAAACCGATAAAGGAGATAAAATCATGAAAAAGGAATGGTCAAAAGAATCTATCAAAAAAGGCACAAACTTTCATTTTGATAATAGCTATTTCAATGAACCTCAGTTGTTTGAGTCCATCATGTTGTATCAGATTGGAGATTTAAGTTGCAAGGGTGGCTATGTTGTTCCTGAGCACAAGCAATTGTGCTATGAAATTAGCTATATCGTTTCTGGTACCGGTATTTTTATGAATAAGGACGATTGCTATCGGGTCGGGGAAGGGGATATCATTCTTAATGTTCCCGGAGAGCTTCATGGCGGCAAAGCGGATGATGATAACCCATTCCGCTATTTCTATGTTGGCTTCAATTTTGTAAACGGTGCAGATGAACAAAATTCACTTTCCCATATCAAAAAGCTATTTGATCAACTCCAACAGTCCGTTGTATCGAATAAGCAAAACATTGAAGTTCCCTTTGTCCAGATCTTCAATGAGCTGATCAACCTCGAAAAATACTCTACGTACATGATAGAAATGTATCTTCATCAAATTGTGGTATTAGCCTACCGCAGTTTTTGCGATAACTGGTTAACTAAATATAGGCCTGGTATGAAAGATAGCGAGACAAAACAAATCGTGTACAAAGTAATTAACTATATCGATACGAACCTCTACCGTATAAAAGCATTGTCCGATATTGCCGAAGAATTGCATTACAGTTACTCTTATTTGTCCAGTATTTTCGCCAAAGAGATTGGACTGACCATCAAGGATTATTACAACCGCAAACGTTTCGAGAAGGCCATTGAATGGCTGAAGAGCGGAGAACTGAATGTGACCCAGGTCGCGGAAAAGCTGCAATATCAATCGATTCATGCATTCAGCAAAGCCTTTCGCCAAAACTTCGGTGTATCTCCAACTGGATATCAAACCTTATTAATGAAACAAGGGGACGGTTCTTCCGTTTCACGCAACAAGAGAACCGTCCCACATCTCACAACACAAAAAAGGAACAACACAACAGTAAAAAAGGATAAACCATCACTTTGGAAAATTTGATAAGCTTAAATATATCAAAGTGATTGGAGGTTAGCTCAGATGAACAAAATTAAAGTTGCGGTAATTGGATGTGGTACGATTTCTGACAATCATATGGAATCTTATGTCAACAATGAATTAACGGAAATCAAGTATCTCATTGACATCAGCCAAGAAAGTGCCGTAGAAAAAGCGCAAAAATATGGTGTCACACATACGGAAACGGACTTTAAAAAAATACTTGATGATAAAGAAGTAGAAGTCGTTTCTATCTGTACCCCAAACAATACACATGCACCTATAGCAATCGAGTGTCTGAACGCAGGAAAGCATGTGCTTTGTGAGAAACCTGCAGGGATTAATATGAAACAAGTCAGTGAAATGAAAGCGGCTGCAGAACGGAACAATCGGATTCTCAACATTGGCGTTGTCAATCGGTACAATACAGCGGTAAATAAAATCAAACAAATAATTGATAATGGCGAGCTTGGAAAAGTTTATCATGTTTACTGCTCTTTCCGTTCGCACCGATCGATTCCTGGTCTTGGGGGACCGTTTACAACCAAGGATATTGCAGGTGGTGGGGTATTGATTGACTGGGGCGTCCATTTTCTTGATTTAATTTTTTACAGCCTGAATCAACCGAAAGTATTAACTGTTTCAGGTGCCACCCACAGTGAATTGGCAAAGGACATGAAGGACTATACGTACATCAATATGTGGGCTGGACCACCTGTATATGATGGAACATATGATGTAGAAGATTTCGTTACAGGTCTAATCAGGACGACTGGACCGACCATCAGCTTAAACGGGGCATGGGCGCAAAATATTGACGAGTCAGCCATGTTTGTAGAATTTCTAGGTGATAAAGCTGGTATCAAGCTTCAATATGGGGGGAACTTCAAAATATATTCTGCAAAAAATGGAAACTTATATGAAACAACCCCAACTTACACGACATCAGATGCGTTTTACGGGGAAATTGATGGTTTTATTCAATCCGTGATTAACCAGAAGAAAGGCAGATCCCATATCGATAATGTGATTGTCACTTCCGAGGTGATGGAGGCCATTTATCTGTCTGCCGAAAAAGGAAGGGAGATCGAGCTATGAAGAAAATAGGGTTCATAGATTATTATCTTGATGAATGGCACGCCAATAATTACCCTAAATGGATCAGAGAAAATGCAGCTGCAGCAAAACGAAATTGTGATGTTACCTATGCGTGGGCAGAGATTGATCAACCAAGTGGGCTAGATACAGATAGTTGGTGCAGGAAAAATCAGGTTCAAAAGCTTTCCTCCATTGAAGAACTTGTGGAGAAGTCTGATTATATTGTAGTTCTTTCTCCTGATCATCCAGAACATCACGAACGACTTACACATCTCCCGCTTATCTCAGGTAAACCTGTTTATATAGATAAAACATTTTCATCCAATTTGAATTCGGGGATTCGAATGTTCGATCTGGCTGATAAGCATGGTACTCCGCTATTCTCGAGTTCGGCGTTACGTTTTGCAAAAGAACTGTCAGACTATCCGAACAGTGAGGTGAATCGTGAAACATTAGAATATATCGCGACTACGGGGCCTGGCACATACGATAACTATTCGGTTCATCAATATGAAATAATTGTTTCACAAATGGGGCTTGGTGCAAAAAGAATCAAAAGCTTATCAACAAGTAACAGTTCATTGTTAGTCATTGAATATGACGATGGACGACAAGCATCATTTTCCCAGATGCAGCATGCGGACTTCCAAGTCAATTTGCAATTAAAGAATGGAGAAGGACGATACATCCCAGCGTGTTCTGATATGTTTACACGACTGATTAATTCGATGCTAGACTTTTTTGAAACCGGCATACCACCAGTACCCAAGGAAGAGACTTTAGAAATTATGTCACTGATTGATGCAGGTAAAAAGGCAATGAAGAATCGTGATACATGGATTATATTGTGAAACAAGGGTGTGAAACATGGGGACGGTTCTTCCGTTTCACGAAACAAGAGAACCGTCCCCCTGTTTCCACCAACTAAGGAGGAATTTTAGTGAAGGTTAAAACTTTGCCATTTCTGTTTGTAATAGTAGCAACAATGTTGTTAATTACAGCATGCAGTGATAAGGAAGATAATGCAGAAAATCAAGCGAATGAAGAAAATCTTGAAAACGTAAATGAATCTGGCATGCCGATTGTAGATGAACCAATTACACTCGATTTCTTTGTAGGTTTAAACCCAGGCGTAGAAGGTGATCTGAATGAAATTAGCTCCATGAGACAATATACAGAAATGTCCAATATAAATATTAATTGGGAGGAAATCGCCTATGACTCCGTAGAAGAAAAAAGAAATTTAGCACTTGCAAGCGGCAGTTTACCTCATGCATTTTATGGAGCAAATTTACCCCCTTCTGATATTTTTAAATATGCTAAACAGGGTACTTTTATTAAATTGGATGATTTAATTGAGGAGCATGCACCAAATCTGAAAAAGATCTTAGAGGAATATCCTGATGTCAGAAAAGCAATTACCTATCCTGATGGAAATATTTATTCTTTACCATATCTCAGGTCACCAGATTTCATATCAGCACAGGCGTTCCCATTAATGTATTTTAATCGGGAATCACTTGACACCGTTGGAATGGAAAAACCTGAAACGACAGAAGAATTTTATCAGTACCTAAAAGCAATAAAGGAAGAAAATCCTGAAATCACTCCTTTTGGCTCTACGGGAATGTACACTTTGATTGGTTGGCTTGAGGGATCATTTGGTCTTGGAAATAACAGAGGATCACTCATAGATAAGGATTCTGAAGGAAATTTACGTTTTAAACCGATAACAGATAATTACAAAAAAATGCTGGAGTACGTTAACAAATTGTATACGGAAGGGCTCATTGACAAGAGCATTTATACAATTGAATGGAACCAGTACCTAGCTAATGCTGCAGAAGGGAAATACGCAAGCACAGTCTTTTATGACCCTACAACAGTACTTGGAGAAAAAGCTGGTGAAATTTTTGAAAGCGCTATCCCACTTGCCGGCCCAAATGGCGACCAACAACTCACACTGACAACTTATGTATTTAATATAGGCACATTTGTTATTACAAATACCAATGAAAATCCGGTTGCTACAATCAAATGGGCCGATTATTTTTATAGTGATGAAGGCGCAAAACTGAGATTTATGGGAGAGGAAGGTGTTTCTTTTGAGGAAACATCTGACGGAGAATTTGAACTGACAGAACAAATAACTAATAATCCAGATGGACTAAAAACAGAGGAAGCGCTGAGAAGACATGCACATTATCTGACTCCACTTCCAGATCCAGGGATTCAGAAACAAAAGTACTTCAAGGGTTCTGAAACTGCACCTACCGCATTGGAAGCCGTAGAAAAAATAGAGCCATATTTAAGTGATGAAAGAGGTTTGCCTCCATTTACTTTTACGGAAGAAGAGAACAGGAAATTACCAGCTATTGCAACCGATATAAGTAAATATGTTGACGAAATGCAGGCAAAATTCATTACTGGAGATATCCCTTTTTCAGAATGGGATAACTATGTCGAGACTTTGAAACAAATGAATTTAGATGAATATATGGAAATTCAGAACGATGCACTTGAGAGATTTGAGAACAATTAAGAAACAAGGGGACGGTTCTTTTGTTTCACGAAACAAGAGAACCGTCCCCACATCTCTCCTTACCTCTCTCTGAAAGCGGTGGGGGTCGTCATGATTACGCCGATATGCCTTAGCTAGTCTGTCCTTGAATAAACTTCACAGATAATTGATAAAGGTTATCTAACTCCACATCAGCATTATTTATCCGTTTCATTAGTAAATCAATTAAAAGATCGACGAATTGATCCATTGGCTGTAGTACTGTCGATAGCTGTGGGAAATAGTTTTGAACAAATTCAGTCCCGTCGTAACCGATAACTTTTAACTGTTCCGGGATTTCAAGTCCTAATTCTTTCGCTTTATTGATAACCAAAATCGCAGTTAAATCATCCGTGCAAAAAACACTGTCTATTTTATCTCTGGACAAAATCTGGCGAATCTCGGTGGCTTTTAAAAACGGAGAGTACTCCAGGGGAAAGTGATAAACCATTGGATCCAAATGATGCTCCTTTATCACAGACAGATAACCATTCAGACGCTGGTTAGTTGGCGAAGCTGATTCATTCGTTCCTGTAAATATGGCAATCTTTCTGCCTCCCCTTTGATATAGCTGCTCCGTTGCCAAGCGCCCACCTTGATAGCTGTCACTGGAGACAATTGGGATTCCTTCCGCCAGATAACGGTCAAATGAAATAATAGGTAATCCAACATTTTTATATTCTATAATATCCAGATTATGCGCGCCTGCGATAATGCCATCTACTTTATTTGCAATCAGCATCCTCAGGTAGTCCCGCTCTTTTTCCTTGTTATTGGCACTGTCACAGAGAATTGTTTTATAGCCTTTTTCAAATAGCTTTGTTTCAATTTTGGATACAATTTCTCCATAAAAGGGATGGGACACAGTAGGGAAAATCAGACCAATCAATTGTGTGTTTTTTCCTTGCAGCGAACGGGCCATCGAATTCGGCTGGTAATTTAATTCTTCCATCGCTTTGTGCACCTTATCAATGGTCTTCTGACTAAGGTAGCCATAATTATTAATCACCCGCGAAACGGTTGTTGCAGAGACGCCTGCCTTTTTCGCTACATCTGTCAATTTAATCCCCATCATGTTCTCTCCCTTTACTCATTACTCGTTCATTTCCCTTAATGTCCAGAAATCTCCTGTATAGTCTCCTTCAAATCCTTGAAGAAAGATATGCGTCTGCTGAGGGTCTTTCATAAAAATACGGCTAGTCATGACGCAGTAGCCATCGTTAACAAAAATTTCACAGACAGAACGGTCTGCAAAAATGTGCAATGTCAGCTTATCCTGTTTCTTTAGTGAAGCAGTTCTTATGGAACCATAGCCTTCCCCAAATGGGATACCTGCCTTACTGCGATCCATGCTTATTGTATCATCTTTTGCATTGTAAGAAAGCTTCAGTCCTTCTTTATTCTGCTTATCTGCAAATAAATATAATGAACCTGATGCACGAGAATCTAGTTCCAATTTTAATTCGTAAACATTTTTATCGGGAGAGCTTAATAACAAATTCTCTTCCTGTACAGACCCTTTCAATACCTCATGATGTTGGCGTAATTCCTGCATTTCTATAACTGGTTTTTGATACAAATGCTGATCCTTGATAGACAATTCTTTAACTATACTGAGACAGTGAGCCCAGCCTTCTTCAAAGCTAGGATAATCTATTTCGGGCAACCCAATCCAGCCTACACTCAGTACACGGCCATCCGGCGCATTAAAAGCTTGTGTCGCATAGACATCAAATCCTTCATCCAAATTTATTAAATCCGAAGTGTTTTCTATAGAAACCGTTTCTTTATTAAATGCTGACCCAATGACATACATATTTGGATAGATATTCTGATACGGTGTTATCTCGTTGTCTAGTCCCTGCGGACAGAACAACAGCACTGGCTGATTATCAACAAAAACTAAATTAGGGCATTCAACCATAAATCCCATATCTTCCGTCGTATAATCCAGTTCGCCAAGCAATTCCCAATCTATTAACTGCTTACTTTGATAAACCAATACAGCACCTTTTCCACTTTCTGTTTGTGCGCCAATTGCCATCAGACAGTTGTCCTGATAACGAAATAGCTGTGGATCACGAAATTCTTCTGTATATCCTGCTGGCGGATTCTCTATTAAGGCTTCCGTTATCTTTTCTACTTGCATTTCGGAGTCCATCCAAGCTCCCAGTTGATAGGAGTGGCGCTCCCAGTTCTTATCTCGCACATTACCCGTATACATAAGAAAAAGTTTTTCTCCCACTGTGATAGCAGAGCCTGAATAGACACCATGACTATCGTAAGGAGAATCAGGTAATAAAGCGTAATCATGCTGCTTCCAGTCAACTAAGTTATCAGATACCATATGATACCAGGATTTCACGCCGTGCACAGGTCCAAATGGATAAGCCTGATAAAATAGATGCCACTTCCCATTATAGAACGAGAAGCCATTTGGATCATTTAATAAACCTGTCTTCGGTTGAATGTGAAATGCTTGCCTCCAGCTCGATTTCTGTATCACCGATTCAAGCAGATCCAGATAGTCAGTGGACCACTGATGATAAGGTTTATAACGCAAAGGCGTTGTCCATTCTGTTATTAATTTCATACTTTCTCAACTCTCTTCTATTCATTAAAACCTCTACAGAGAATATATGCAATAATAACATATATGTCAAACGTAAAACACAATACCAATGCTTATATGATGTGTATCTATAAAGCCTAAATAAAAATTTATGATATACGATTGACATATATTATTTTTATTTGTATGATAAAAAAAAGCGGTTACAAGGGAGGAATTAACATGAATCACAAGGAAGTTGCAGAAGATATCCTGAAAATGCTTGGTGAAGATAATATTCAAGCTGCTGCGCATTGCGCAACTCGTTTGCGTATAGTCTTAAAAGATGATAAAAATATTGACCAGCAAGGATTAGATGATCATCCTGATATCAAAGGAACATTTAAATCAAACGGCCAGTTTCAGATTATTATCGGACCTGGTGATGTAAATAAAGTATATAAAGAATTAACAGATGATACAGGGATCCAAGAAGTATCAAAAGACAATTTGAAAGGGATGTCAGAAGGGAAGAAAAAACAAAATCCGATTATGTCCTTTATTAAATTGCTGTCTGATATTTTTGTTCCGATTATCCCGGCATTAGTAGCCGGCGGTTTATTAATGGCGTTAAATAATGTTTTAACATCTCCGGATTTATTCGGTCCCCAATCTGTTGTGGAGATGTTTCCCGCTATTGAGGATATAGCTAGTATTATTAATCTGTTAGCATCTGCACCATTTGCCTTTTTACCTATTTTGATTGGTTACTCCGCCACAAAACGATTTGGTGGTAACCCCTATTTGGGTGCAGCAATGGCGATGGCAATGGTTATGCCTGATTTAGTCAATGGGTATGCGGTAGCAAATGCAATTGAAGACGGTACAATGAGCTACTGGAATATCTTTGGTCTGGACGTGGCTCAAGCTGGTTACCAAGGATCTGTATTGCCTGTATTGGCTGTATCATGGATTTTGGCTAACATCGAGAAATTCTTCCATAAACGAATGGCAAATGCTTTTGATTTTACCTTCACACCTATGTTAGCAGTGATTATCACAGGGTTTATAACGTTTATTTTCGTAGGACCAGTAATGCGATCTGTATCTGATGGATTAACGGAAGGGCTAGTTTGGTTATATGAGGCAACGGGAGGATTTGGCTTAGGGCTATTTGGTACGTTCTACTCCGCAATTGTTATTACTGGATTACATCAAAGCTTCCCGGCAATCGAAACCATGCTTCTTGCTGATATAGATGCAACTGGCGGTTCCTTTATCTTTCCGGTAGCTTCGATGGCAAACGTAGCACAAGGCGCGGCTTGTCTGGCGGTATTCCTTGTTACAAAGAATAAAAAGCAAAAAGGACTTGCCTCTTCTGCCAGTGTATCTGCCATGCTGGGAATTACAGAACCAGCAATTTTCGGTGTGAACTTAAAACTAAAATTCCCATTTATCTGTGGAATGATTGGAGCAGGAATTGCTTCAGCATTTATTGGCTTTTTCAATGTCCTTGCTGTAGCAATGGGACCAGCAAGTGTTATTGGTTTCATTTCAATTGCACCTAGGTCTATCCCGATGTTTATGGTCGGTATCTTAATAAGTATGACAGTTGCTTTTACATTAACCTTTATCTACGGTAAGCGAAAATTAGTTATACCAGAATATGATAAAAGTCCAGAAGAATCAGCAAATGAAACAAGTCCAGCAGTTTCATCTAGCAAAGCAGATGAAGTGACGATCAGCTCACCACTAACCGGAAAACTCATTCCGTTACAAGACGTCAATGACCAGGTGTTTTCTTCCGAGATGATGGGAAAAGGGATAGCTATTTATCCGGAAAACCAGCAAATTGTAGCTCCGGCAGATGGGAAGATTACAGTCACTTATGATTCAAAGCATGCTTTTGGAATTCATACAGATCAAGGAGCAGAAATCTTGATTCATATAGGTATTGATACAGTAAATCTGAATGGAGAAGGTTTCGTTTCAAAAGTAAGTAAAGAACAGCTAGTGAAAAAAGGTGATATTTTAGGGACCTTTAACATCGATAAGATTAAAAAAGCCGGTTATGACCCTACTGTAATGGTCATCATAACCAATACAGGCGACTATGCTGAAGTATCTACGGTGAATCAGAAAGAAATCGCTGAAGGCGATGATTTGTTACGATTGAGGTAAACAAGGGGACGGTTCTCCCGTTTCATGAAACAAGAGAACCATTCCCAAGTCTTCAGGCACCTAAAAAAAGAAGCAAAAACAATTCCGTTGGGTAACATAGGAAAGTGCAGATTTAAAATTAAGCTTAAAATAAATGATAGTACTAATACTATCCTGACTATTTCACTTTTTAAATTACGCAACCATTATATAAGTAACTAAAAGTATTACTTAATCTTAGAACATTAACACAACCTTAAACACCTTCATCGGCTCTGTTTCAATAAAATTAAGAGCCTCTTGAATTTTGTAATATGGATAAATATGTGAAATATAATCATTTCCATTAATTTCTCCATTTTCAAACCACTTGATTACCTCAGGAAATTTATTATTGTGCAATCTTGAACCAGAGATATCTAATTCATCTTTCGTTATTAATAGTTGTGGTATTTGAGAAGCTTTATCTGTAAAACCTAATACAACGATTCGTCCTCCTTTGCTAACAACTTCCATTGCTTGTTCAAATGAATTTGCGGTTCCTACCGCATCGATGACAACATTCGCTCCATCGTTATTCGTGTAAAAATCTATACATTCTTTGACATCTTGTTTTTTTGGGTTTATTACATAATTCGCACCTAATTGTTTGGCCTTTTCAAGTCTTTCGTCAACTAAATCCGAAACAATACATCTCGCACCTTTATTTTTAGCAACTTTTAATGCACTAAGCCCTGCGGGACCTGACCCCATAATAAATACAGAGTCATATTTTTCAACCTGACCTCTTGAATTCACTTGTGCTGCGACGGTAAAGGGCTCAATCATAACAGCCTCTTCGTATGAAATAAAATCAGGAATTTTGTAAATGCTCCGTTCTGGTGCAACAGTAAACTCTCTGTATCCACCATCCTCGTGAACTCCTCTGACTTTTAAATTGGTACATAAATTTGGTCTTCCCTTATTACAATTGGTACAATGATCACAATTGTTTATTGGATCAACTACAACTCTATCATTTATTTTAAAGTTCCTAACCCCTTCACCGACTTCTACAATATCCCCTACTACTTCATGTCCTATTACCCTTGGATACGTTGCTACGGCTGAATTTCCATGGTAAATATGAACATCTGACCCACAGATACCCGCAGCTTTCACTTTTATTTTTACATCATCTGAATGAAGTATTTGTGGTTCTTTTATTTCTTTAATCTCGATATTTCCAGGCTCAATAACATAAATCGCCTTCATATATACGCTCCTTCAGAAAATTAACTTATATGATTTAGAAATAATTATCTAATACATTTTATATTTAATTTATTTAGTATTGTCTACCAAACCCAACTTCTCTTAATTATTTACAATGACAAGATTTCATTCCAGATATCATCATCAACAGGTATTCCATTTTTTAAATTCTCCTGTCGTCTTTTACGTGAATTTTCTCCCGGATATGAAACTTCGCCACCTTCTTTATCAGGCTCAGATTCTCTTAAATACCCTACTATATTATCAGCAATTTTATCGGTGTAATCCTCTCCATTAATTTGCGAAGGATCCATTGCAATAAAAACCTGTGAACACCCTCCACAGCTTCCTGCATCTATTTTATCAATTTCACCTGTAGAATTACCGCCAGACATAATGGCTGCAACTGCATCTAGAAGAATAGAGAAACCGGCCCCCTTCCAGTAACCCATAGGTAAAATTCTTCTTGTTTCCTCAATTGGCGCTGGTTCACGAGTTAACTCACCATTTTCATCAAAACCACCTGGGAATGGTAACAAATCATCATTTAGTCTTGTAGTTTGTAGCTTCCCATATGAATATTGAGACATTGCCATATCTAAAACAATTGGTCCTTTGCTTCTAGGGACAGCCATGACAAAAGGATTATTTCCTATTCTTGTATCTTTCGCTCCCCAGGCTGGCATACATGATTCAGTATTTGTCCAGGAAATACCAATAAACCCTTGTTCAGCAGCTTTCAACCCATAGGTTCCTCCACGCATCCAATGGGTAGTATTTTTTAATGTTACAATTCCAACCCCATGCTTTTTTGCGATTTCCATCGCTTTGTCCGTTGCAAATAATGCATTTAAAATCCCTGGTCCCCTATTTCCATTATATACTTCAATAGCCCCTAAAGAATTAATTAACGATGGGGTTGCATGCACATCTACCCATCCTTTTTCCACATAATCTACAAATCGTGCAACACGATTTAATCCATGAGAATATACGCCATCACAACTAGTTTCCGTGTGTATTTGTGCGCATACATCTGCGTCTTGTTCGCTCATACCAGCAGACATAAAAGCTCTTTTAACTTCACTTTTCATTTTTTCAAACGAAATCCTTGTCATTTTATTACATCCCTTCGTGTTTGATTGGGTATCATGTTCTCCTCATTGAGACTTTCATTTATTCAATATGCAATCCTTTTATTTATCCAAACTGATTCTTGCTTTTTTGACTTCCTGGACATATTGAGAAGCTATTTCTTTAATTGAATCAAAATCAGCTCTATTTATCGCATCTTTATTTATTAAGCTTCCTCCTATGCCGACTGCCTCACTCCCCGCTTCAATAAATGACTTCACATTATCTAGGTTTATTCCACCTGTAGGAATAATTGGTATATGCGGGAAAGGCCCCTTCACATCTTTAATAAAATTAGTACCAAGGACGGAGGCAGGAAAAACTTTTACCATATCTGCACCATTTTCTATTGCATGTAACATCTCTGTTGGTGTCATAACACCTGGTATGGAAACTTTTCCATAACGTAATGTCGTTTTTACAACCTCTGTATTCAAATTCGGGCTAAGAATAAAGTCAGCACCTTTGCTAATTGCAAGTTTCGCTGAAGTACTATCAAGTACAGTACCAGCCCCAATAATGATTTGATCATCATATTTATTTGACAAATATTCAATTATAGAAAGCGCATTTTTATTTTCGACTGTAATTTCTAGGGCTTTAATTCCACTTGAAATTAGCACATCAGCTAAATCAGATACTTTTTCTTCTGGAATACTTCTAATCACAGCAATAATTCCATTTTCCCGTATTTTCATCATTGTTTCTATTTTTTCTATCATGTTAGTCACCATCCATTACTTTTAGCTTAACGTAATATTATATCTTGACTATTTGATTCAATTTGTGACCAATAAGGATATCCCTCAGCATCCCCAGGAACAGTTAGAGCAAAAGCAGCAACTCTATTTGCCAAATCAATAGACTTTCTCAACGGCCATTCTCTAATCATTGCTGAAATAAAGCCCGCTGCGAACCCATCCCCTGCTCCAATTGGATCTACAATATTATCGACTACTTGACCATCCACATATCCATCTTCAGATTTAGTAGCAAAATACGCCCCTTTTTTCCCCAATTTAATAACTACAGTGCAGGTTTGACCCTGAAGTAGTTTTTTTGCAATTTTGTCTGGTTCGTCCTCTTCGGTTAGGATTTTTCCTTCTTCGATACCAGGTAACACAACATCACACAAACTAGCGATATCATTAATTACCTCTCTTGCTTCTTCTTTTGACCATAGCTTCAAACGGATATTCGGATCAAATATAATTTTCACGTTATGTTTTTTTGCAATATGAATGGATTGATATATCATTTTTTTACAAGACTCACTTAATGCAGGCGTAATCCCAGTGAGATGTAAATACTTCGCATTTGCTATATAATCCTCATTAAGGTCATCAGGTTTCATATGACTTATTGCAGAATTTTCCCTATAATAATAGACTTTTGGTTCCTCTCCATCTTTCCTTTCTTTAAAGAAAACAGCTGTTTGAAGCGTATTATCAAATAGGACATTGGAAGTATCCACCCCTTCCCCTCTGATAAAGTTTCGAACATATAATCCAAAATCATCTGTGCCAAGTCTACTCACCCAACCAACTTCATGACCCAATCTTGAGAGAGCAATTGCTACATTTGACTCTGCTCCGCCTATTGTTTTATTAAACTTTTCAGTATATATGAACGAACCAACCGAATCAGGAGTGAATAGTACCATTGATTCACCAATTGTTACGACATCCATTTTAAAACCCCCTCCAACTATAAATAAACAATTTATATTGTTTAAACACCTGAGTAAGCCATAAATCCACCATCAACTGGGATGGTTACACCCGTTAAAAACCCAGACATATTATCATCAACTAACCATAGTAACGTCCCTAGTAAATCTTCAGGCTTCCCAAATCTTTTCATTGGCGTATGGCTAATGATTTTTTCGGACCTCTCTGTTAAAGAACCATCTTCATTTGTTAATAAATTTCTGTTTTGTTCGGTTAAGAAAAAACCTGGTGCTATTGCATTTACCCGTATTCCTGTTTCTGCAAAGTGAACTGCAAGCCATTTTGTAAAGTTTTCTATTCCAGACTTTGCAGCACTATATGCTGGAACCTTTGTCATTGGAGATGGAGCACTCATAGACGACATATTTATAACAACGGAACCTTCTCTATTTACCATATCTTTCATAAAAATTTGAGTAGGTATTAAAGTTCCTAGTATATTTAAATCAAAAACAAAACCAAATCCTTCTACCGTTAAATCAAAAAAGCTTAGAGAATCCTTTTCATCTATATCCACTAAATTAAATGTTTCTTTCGTGGTAATTCCTTCAGGATGATTCCCACCAGCCCCATTAATTAAAATATCGCACTCTCCAAATTCCTCTATTACTATTTCCTTTGCTTTTTTTACGCTGGCTTGATCTAATACATCACATGAGATAGCAAGAGCCTCTCCTCCAGCATTTTTTATATCCTCTTCTACTATTTTTCCTTTGTCTAGGTTTCTATTTAAAATGACTACCTTCACACCTTGCCTTCCTAGTTCTCTACCCATTGCACCACAGAGGACACCACTACCACCTGTTATCACTGCTACTTTTCCTTTTAGATGTTTATTAAGATTCAACATATTTATACATCTCCTTTAATTCTTTCAAGGGAATCCCAGATACCCCACAGATACATAATTCCTAGAGCACGATCATATAATCCATATCCAGGACGGCTTTCTTCTTCCCATATATGTCTACCATGGTCTGGCCGTACATACCATTTATAATCAATTTCATGATATGCTTGTACAATTTCGTATATATCAATTGATCCATCACTTGTTCGATGAGATGTTTCTATAAAATCTCCATTTTTATAACGCTTTATGTTACGTATATGTGCAAAATATATTCTATCTCCAAATTCCTTCACCATTGCTGGCAAATCATTAGATTCATTTGCACCTAATGAGCCGCTGCAAAAGCTAATTCCATTATATGGGTTGTCTACAAGGTTCAATAACTTACGAATACTTTGCCTATTTGTGATAATCCTAGGCAATCCAAATACAGACCATGGTGGGTCATCTGGATGAATAGCCATTTTAATATCACATTCTTCAGCGATAGGCAGAATTTTTTCTAAAAAGTATTTTAAATTATCCCATAGATCTTCTTCATTAATTCCTTGATAAGCATCAAATAACTCAGATAATTTCCCCAAACGATCGGGTTCCCATCCTGGTAACGTAAATTCATCGTTCTTTAAAAAGTCGTTTACAAGCTCAGTAGGATCCATATTTTCAATCTTTGATTTTTCATAAAATAACGCTGTGGATCCATCTTCTAACTTTTTGAATAAATCAGATCTAATCCAATCAAATACTGGCATAAAGTTATAACAAATAACTTTTACTCCCACTTTTGATAATTCTTTCAACGTCTCCTTATAATTTTCTATATAATGGTCTCTTGTGGGACGTCCAAGCTTAATATCTTCATGTACGTTCACACTTTCTACAACATCTATATTCAAACCATTTTGTTCAGCTTTGTTTTTAACTTTTAGAATTTTATCTAGTGGCCACTTTTCTCCTACTTCTATATCATGAAGCCCCCATACAATACCTGTAGTACCAGGAATTTGTTTTATATAGGACAAAGGAACATGATCATTTCCTTCTCCAAACCATCTAAAAACCATCTTCATTTTTATATCACCAATCCATTTTATAAATTCAATTACAAGGTCTATCTAATAATATATTCTACTGAGATCACATGAACGTATCAGGTAAAATCATCACAATCTGCGGGAAAACAATTAAAATTGCCAATAATATAATAACGCCTAATATAAAAGGGATTACTTCTTTTACATAATCCTCAATTGGTACATTCATAATAGAGGTAGTAGTATACATTGTCACACCGACTGGCGGAGTCATACCACCCATCGTTACGATTGTCATCATTAAAATACCAAAATGAACTGGATCTACACCTATTTGTTCAATTATCGGTAAAAAGATAGGGGTTAATAATAAAACCAGTACAGTAGATTCAATGAACATACCTGCTACTATAAGAAATAGTAATATTAAGATTAATAAAAGAGTAGAATTAGTTGTAAGTCCAAGTAGTAAATCAGCCGTATTTTGTGGTAATCTGTCATATGTAATTAGAAAACCTAGAATAGAAGAAGCTGAAATAATTAATAGAATGGATGCATTATCTTTTACAGATTGTTCAATAGATTCTATAAAGGTTTTCCAATTTAATTCTTTATAAACAAAAGCCCCAATGATTAATGCGTATACAACTGCAAAGGATCCTGCTTCAGATGGAGTAAAAACACCAAAGCGAATACCAACTATTAGTATTACAGGGAACAACAATGCCCAAATGCTTTCCTTAAATGTGGAAAACACCTCTTTCAACGTTGCTCTTTTTAAATTTAAGTTATCGTCATACTTCCGTTTTTTAGCGATTAGATAGGAAACAAGTAATAATACAAACATTAATAAAATACCAGGAATGATACCTGCCAAGAAGAGTTTTCCTATAGATACTTCCCCTACATATCCATATAAAATCAAACCAATACTAGGTGGAATTACTGCGGTAATCAGAGAACTCACAGCAATTACACTAGCAGAATAACCGCCCGAATATCCTCTATGTACCATTTGATGCCCTAAAATTCGACTTTGCATTGCCGCATCAGCATTAGCTGATCCAGAAATGCCCCCCATAATGGTACTAAGCACAATTGACACATGAGCCAAGCTTCCCACTATATGTCCGGTCAGGGCATTAGCAAAACGAATAAGCCGTCTTGTGATCCCTGTAGAATTCATTAAGTTACCAGCCAAAATAAAGAACGGAACTGCTAATAATGGAAAGGATTGTGTTCCAACAACCATTCGTTGTGTTGCTATTTCAATTGGTAAATTCGGATCTAAAAAAATGAAAAATAAACTAGCTATACCAATTGCAAAGGCTACAGGCATATTCAAAAAAAGCAAGATAAAAAAGATTAAAGCAACAATTACCATTTGTTCACCCCATATACTCAATTATTTCTTTCTATTTAGCCTGAGTTTCCATTAGAGAGTTCACTTTACCCTTTAATTTAAAAATAACAGTGATAATCATCAGTAAACTTCCAATTGGTACGGATAAAGTGATTAAAGAGTAACTTACTGCTAAATTATTGATTAACCTCATTGAATTTTCGATGCTGAGTAAAATTCCATAGTAACTTAAAAAAATAAGAAATAATAACATTAATAAATACATACCAATTTCTATTATTTCTTTCAGTTTAAATGGCAACCTTTTTGTAAAAAAGTCTACACTGATATGTTTATCTTCTCTTAAACAACGATTTGCCCCTATAAATATCACCCAAATAAATAATAATTGGGCAAACTCAACTGACCATACGATGGGATACCCTACCCATCGCATGACAGCAGCAATAAATACAAATATCGCCACACCTACCATTAAAGCATTCGATATAAAGTTTTCACTTTTAATATAACCATTAATAAATTTATCCCTCATCTGGATCACTCACTATTTCTCTAAAATTTTATTAATTTCATCACGCAACTCTTCATATCCTTCAAAACTTTCATAAACAGCATCCGTTGCTTCTCTAAAAGGCTCTATGTCTACTTCGTTTACTTCTACTCCCTCATCTATTAATTGCTGTTCAACTTCAGCGGATGATTCTATTATGTTATGCGAAGCCTCTTCAGCCATTTTCAAGGATTCTTCATAGATAATATCTTGATAATCTTCTGGCAAATCATCCATCCAGCCTTTCCCAGCTACTAGTCCTGTTAGTAATTGGAAGTGCCTTGTTTTCGTAATGTAACCGATTACTTCTTGTAAGTTTGCACCATAAGTAGCAGAATGATGTGCTTCGGCTGCATCAATTACCCCTTGTTGAAGACCTGGATATACTTCCGCCCAAGCCATACCAACAGGACTTGCACCCATTGCTTCAACCGTTTGTAGAGAAATTGGTGAACCTGCAGTTCTTAATTGTACTCCTTGTAAGTCTTCTGGCTTTTCAATTTTCTTGTTAGTTAATAAGTGACGTTCCCCTTGATACCAGTTAAACGATAAAACTTGTAGATTATGTTCATTTGCTAATTTTTCTTCCCATCCTTTAAATAAATCCGATTTTACAACCTCACTTGCTTCTTCATAGCTATCAACAATGTATGGAGCTGAAAGGATGCCAATTTCATGCACCATTTCTGCCAACCTTCCAGCATCAGTAAGGACTGCAACATTCGCTCCTACTTTTGCCTGCTCAATAATATCGCTATCTTCTCCTAAGGAACCGCTTCCAAAAATCTCAAATTTCACTTCCCCGTTCGTTTTTTCTGCTACACTTTCTTGTAGAGAAACTAGACCTTGATAAATTGGATCCGACTCAGTTAATGCTGTAGCAACTTTTAATGTGTATACCTCCCCTTCTTCTCCGTTACTAGAACTAGTTGCTTCCCCACCACAAGCACTAAACAGCACTATGAATAATATAAACAATATTAAATATAAAAATCTCCTCACTTTTAAACTCCTCCTCTTTTAATTTTTAATTTTAAATGTAGGTTATAAACTTTCATCGCAATATTAAAGCGTTTACAAATAACTGTATGTAAAATATTAAGTCATTCTTATTTAAATAAATTTTCATACTTTTTCTTAAGACTTTCTTGTTCAAAAATTAATTCCTTTAAATGTTCTTCCATTACTCTGTCTGCTAAATCTTGATTTTTATCTTTTATAGCTGAAATTATATTTTCATGCTGTGATAAAATCAGATCCCAATTAAAGTTATCTGCCAGCCTTAATATTCTTATTCTATTTAAATGATTATTCATTTGTTGTATAACTGACCAAATAAGCTTTTTATCACATCCAGAAACAATTGTATAATGGAAGTCTTCGTCTAATTTAAAAAGCTTCGTATAATTTTTTTCTTCAACACATATTTTCTGTAATGCTAAATTTTCTTCTAATTTAAAAATACTTTCATTTGAAAAATTTTTACATGCCTCTCTAACAGTAGCTCTTTCTAAATGTTCTCTAATAAATCTTGTTTCTTCTACATGTTGCAAATCAATTAGCGTCACAAAAGTACCCCTTTGAGGATAAATTGCCAGTAATTCTTCTTGAGCCAATTTTAAAAACGCCTCACGCACTGGAGTCCTACTTACTTGAAGTAATTCGGAAATTTCCTTTTCAGAAATATTAGTTCCAGGCTTCAATTTTAGTGAAATAATATTTTCTTTTAATGATTCATACACATAATCCCTACTCGTATAATTATTTTTTCTCTTTATTGATACCATATTTAACATTAAATTATCTCCTCCATTTCTTATATACTACCATGGTAGTATGGTAATATGCAAGATCCTATTTACAATTTTATAAATATTTTATTGATTAACACAAATACAAAAATGTCACTATAAGTTGATTTATGTAATAATATTGAACTTTGTAACTTTGGCAATTATAATTAAAAAGAAGCGCAACAACTCTGCCGTTGCTACACTTCATTACATCTATCAAAATTCAACAATTTTCGGGCGTCACTGTGACCATACTCTTTTCGCTATTATTTCTAATCTTTACACTCTAACAAACGCTTTAATAGTAGCAATAGTTTTTCCTTCTGAAGGTCCATGTGGTCTAATTGAATATTCTTTTATATGCTCAGGTATAATAAAAGTTTCAGCATAATGAACAACAAAAGGCTCGAACTCACCATTAATACTTTCAACAATTGCTTCTTCACCTTCGACCAAATTTAACACATTGACGCTATCATGTGTTTCATGATAAACAATTGTTGAAAACCAATGTCTTCTTGTTTCAATAAATTCTAATTCATGTAAGCCTGTTTTTTCTTCATACCATCCTTCTCCTTCAGCTATTAATTGATTTGGAGAGCTCAAATGTTCTTTTACCCAATTTTCATCTCTTGTCCATTGAATAGATTCTAAACCATGATGTAAATGTATAGGTCTTGGTTTTCCATCTAAATCAACTCTTCCCCAGTCCCACAGTTTAAATGTATAGATATTTGGTGTCGAACTAATCTCAAGAACTACAGAGTTTTTTCCTTGCGAGTGGATTGTACCTCCAGGAATTGAATAATGATCATGTTTTTTTATTCTCATACGGTTAATAAATTTCTCATCGTCAAAATCTTTATTTCCTACCTCTGCCTCCTCTAATTCTTTAATCATTTCTTCATTTTCTATATTTTCTTTCAACCCTAAATAAACTATTGCATCCTCCTCTGCGTGTAAGATATAGTAACTTTCATCTTGTGTATAATGCGCACCAAATTCCTCATGGGCGTACTCTGTAGTTGGATGAACTTGTAAACTCAAGTTTTGACCTTTTATAGTATCTAAAAAATTAAAACGAATAGGAAATTCCCGTCCAAAGCGACCGTACACTTTATTCCCTAATAATTCTGTCGGATAATAAAAAACTACATTGTTCGCTGGTATTTCAATTTTACAATCGCCGTACTGTAAATGGATACTATTCTCTGCAGGAACTCCATTGAAGCTCCATGCAAAGTTCACTTCATCTTTATCCAGGTCGAATTTCTCTCTCATCCATTCTCCTCCCCAAACTCCTGGTGCAAAAAATGGAACAAGTCGAAACGGCTGTGAAACAACTTGAGATAATCCTTGTAAATATTTTTCCTTAGAAATCAATTTAAGATTTTCTATATCGTTCCCATCTATCCAAAAATCAACTTGATTTAACAGTGCTTTTTTAAGACGATCAGCTAATGGCCATTCAAAAAAATAAGAACGTTTCATTTTTCGTGAAATTTGTTCATCTTGATTATTCGTTCTCCAATTTGGCATGCCTCGCTGCAATCTTTGTTGGATTTCCCATCTTGCTATATCTACATAAATGAGTAAACTTTCATTTGAAAATAGGCTTGCTCCCATTCCATAAATAATGATATTTTTCTTTTGATTGCTCTTCAATTTCTCTTTGACAGCTTTTACTTTTTTATCATCCAAGAATTCCTCTAGCGAATGTGGAGAAAAAGTACCAAACACATCATCTTCAGTTAGATTACTTTCTATCATTTCAGTAATTGTATGATTATTATAAAATAGATCAGCGGCATAAATCGTTTCATCAGCATTCAAAGGTTGTATTACATCATGATATAATTTCTTTACATCTATCCCCGGATAACATTCAATTGCAATAAGATTGTGATCCAAAGCTACCGTTTTTAACTGTTTTACAATATGCTTTGACCCTTCCCATACATCTTTTTCATTCTCAGAAACAATTACTGTAGGGTATTTATCAAATGTTGTCATTCGAATCTTCCACACTCCTATTATTTCAACTTAAATGAAGAAATTGATTTTAAAATTTCTTTAATATCGAAAGAACTCGGAAGAAGAAATGTTTTATTTTTCTTCCAAGTTTTTGTAAGCACCTTTAAAATTTATACAAAATCTGTACTTTGTTTCTTATTGAAGACTCTTTCCTTTTTGTTGAATATTCGTTGAATCATCACTAATATTAATTGCGATTAACCCTTCATTTAAAATTCGACAAGCATTAATAGCATCCGCTGCATTATTGTAATGAGCAGACGTTGCAATATGATAAGAAAACTCATAAAAGCCTGCTAAATCCACATTAAAATTTGTTTCCCAGAAATTATTCATAATCCAAGTGTAGACTGGCTCTTGATTCTTTTCTTCATTTCCTGACTCTGATAATTCAATTAAATGATGTTCCAGATTCCCCATACTAATTAAAGGAACGTCTTTTAAAGCAATTGCTACGCCTTTTTGTTTCCCTACGTAAGCTAATCCATCTTGTAATAGATAAAATTCCTGGTTTGTATAAGAGAGTTGATCAATGCCTGGGCGGACAAGACTTCCTGTTTTTTCCACATACAATTGTTCATCCTGTCCAGTTGTAAATGGAAGAGATGCATATAAATTTTCAGGCTCCCAATAGCTTTCTTTATGAATTTTTAATTTCACGGAAATTTTCGGTAAGTCATTGTAAACCTTTAATTGAACGGAATAATGCTTGGTTCCTTCCAATGCATAATAAAGCTCAATTAATGAATAAACATCTCCTTTTTCGTGTACTTGTATATCAATAATTTTTGCTGAATATCTTTTAGTCGATACATTTTTTCTGTTTCTCCCCATATTTCTTCTTTCTTCAATTGGAGTCGTTTTTATTTCTGTTTGCTCGTAAATTCCAATAAAAGGAGCATATTTCAAATCTTTTCGAATCAATTCAGTATTGTCGCTTTTGTCTATAATACTTTTAATTCCAACTGTTTCGTCAAGAGTAATTTTATAATAAGACGTTTCTACATAATGTGGTGAGACATGGTGTTTACGACTTTCTAAATCTACTGGTTGAATATCTTGAATTCCTTCTGCCCCGATATGTGCATGATTTTTAATCGTATAGTAATTCGGATTTTCTTTTTGTCGAATCTCTACATTTTTCTCTTCTTTAGATTCTAGCGTAATAAGAAATTCACAATTATATCCATTGCTTGCAGTTGGAACAATTTGATGTGGAAGTACTTCTTTTGTATCCGAATCTATTACTTCTAGAAATTTATTGAGTTCTTCATCTTTTAACTGCATATCATCAAACTTTTCCCAATGACCAATAAAAAAACTTGCTGTATCTGTAACCTTCTCCGAATGTGGATTAATTACTTTATACTTTCTCTTACGATCTGGAATAAGAGAGACTTCTCCTTTTTCAGCTAAAATCAAGTCTAAATTTTCGGAAATTGATTCATCTGCTTTTGTAGCATAACCTGCTTTTCGTTGTTGCAAGCTATTCACTAGTCCAGCCCAAGGTTCAGAAACTGAAGTTGAATATCCCCAAGTATGTTCTGCGTATCTCATACTGTTGTCTACATATGCTTCTATTTTTTTACCATCACTTATCTTTTGATGAGGGTCTAATTTATTACTCAATCTATATTTTCTTTGAGCTTCCCGGAATTGTTTCACACCAAGTGGAGTAGAACCTACACCATCCGCCCACCAATCATTCCAATCTCCTTTGTAAGTTGGAATGTCTTTGATGTTCTCACGTAAAACATCGAAAAATTCCTTTAAAGTTACCATCTCAATCTCTATATTCTCTTGATGTTTTTCATTCCACTCATTAATAAACTCTATTATTCTTCCATTTGGAGGAGCATTATCACTGATTACTCCTGAAGCCATAATTGGAACGAAATTAAACGTATAATTTTCTTCAATTAGACTTTCAATATATCTATAAATTCTTTTCTCTGCGACTTGAAAAGGTTCAGCATGCATTTTCAATGATAGTTCATCGCGTATTGTATAACTTGTCCCACCATTAGGAACTAAACCTAATTCGTTTCCTACATGATAGTGATCCCCTACCCAAACTAAAACTTTATTCCCTTCTGGCGACTCCCAGTAAAAAGGAGTTTGCTTTTGATTAAGTGGGAAAAGGCCATGATGAGGATGGATGCATGAAAATAAATTTTCCACTCCATTTTGATATAATGATTCTGCGTATCCCCAAGCATATCCATTAATATCAGCTGTCATTGCACTAGATGGTTTATATCCTAAAGACTCGCTCAGTTGTACGCCAGCTTTTAATTTTCTATTTAACACTTCTTGGTCAACGAGTTCTGTCATATTTAAATAATTTCCAGAGATGTCAATTTCCCCGCTTTGAATATATTTTTTAAAATCATTAATATACTCATCACTTACTGACTTCATGAAGTTCTCAACTTGCCACGTATTCTCACATGTCCAACGAAATCCTTTCCACTCCGCTGCATCTCCCTGATGAATAAGATTTAAAATATCAATAGCTTGCTTAATAAAATCAACATGGTACCGCTCTATCTTTTCCTGACGTTCTGTATAGCCAATATCTGTATGGGAATGATGAACAACAAAAATTTTCATTTTCTTTTTCATAAATATCCTTATCCCTTCTCTTATTTTTTTTATTACTTAGAAGTAGTTGGAAAACCATAATTGAAGCTTTTATTTAAAATTAAAAATATAAAGAAAGTTGGTATGGACGCAATAATTGCCGCTAATAAAGCAGAAGGTACATCATTTGTTCCGGCTGCTCCGTTGAGTAAAGACAATGAACTCATAATTGGTCTTGCTTCTGCTGACTTAGAAAGAGTTAGACCAAAAAGAAGGTCATTCCACACCCACGTAAATTGAAATAAGAAACAAGCTGCTATTGGCGCCTTCGCCATTCTCATAAATATACTTAGATAAATTTTAAAATCAGAAGCACCATCTATTTTTGCAGACTCCACTAATTCTTTAGGAATCGAATAAAAGTAATTTCTTAATACGAATAAACAAAAAGGAATACAAAGTGCTGTGTATACTGCTAAAAGCCCTATCTTGGTATCATATAAATCTACATTTGAATACATTCGAAAGATTGGAATAATATACATTTGAAATGGAAAAATTGTTCCACTGTAAATCAACATGAACCAAAACATTTTTCCTTTTATTTTTAACGTTGAAATTGCATAAGCTGCTAGGGAAGCAAATAAGATTGCTAGTGTCGTTGCGATTACACCGTATAACAAACTATTCAAAAACCCCATCATAAAATCAATGCGATCATTTATATATTCAAAATTTTCTAGAATTGAAAAACCTTTAGGAAGGTCCCAAAATTCTCCCATATTATATTCTTTTCTTGTTTTAACACTGTTTATCACTACATATAAAAATGGGAGAATCCATAAAAAGGCAAAAATCGAAAGAAATATATTGATGTTTCTTCTATTTTTATCGTTATATGATTTCATAAATGTATCATCACTCCTCACCTTTAAAAGTATCTCGCAATAAGAACCACGAGATGATTAAAACAGTGACTGACAAGAACATTGCAATCGCTGAACCATAGCCCAACTGATTATGCACAAACGCTTCTTTATACATCGTTACTGCCAATGTTTCAGAAGTTCTGAAAGGACCTCCATTTGTCATAACCCAGATTGTATCAAAAGATTTAAAGCTATTAACCAATGACATGAGTAGTACGATGAGCATGATTGGCTTTAATAAAGGGAGAATAACCATCGTGTATAGCCTAATTCCCTTCGCACCTTCAATTCTTGCTGCTTCAATCGGCTCTTTCGGAATCTGATTCAATCCCACAATAAATAAGATTAAGTTCATTCCTATTCCTTGCCAACCACTAGAAACGACCATAATCACCGTGTTTAAATACGGCACTGTGAGCCAATCTTTAGCTAAACTCTCAAAACCCAGAACTCCAAGTAAATGCGGTAAACCATAAGTACTTAGAATTGTTGTTAAAATAATACCAGCAATGGTTTGAGACAAAGCATTTGGTAAATAAAATACAGTTTTAAAAAATGATTGTGTTTTTACATGTGTAATAGCAATCGCGAAAATTAAAGCGATTGAAACTGGGATGAGCAATGTACCAATAACCCAAATTAAAGTGTTAAGAGATGATAATAAAAAGTTAGGGTCTTGAAACATTTTAATGTAATTTTGAAATCCGACGAAGTTCATCTCATTTAACCCGTCCCACTCTGCAAAACTCACAATTAAAGAGAAGAAATCAGAATAGATACAGAAAATAACGACCAGTATTACTGAAGGGGCTAAATATAAATATGGTATTATTTTTCCTATTTTACTTTTCATCGAAAGTTTCGATTTTACAATTTCCATTTTTATGCCTCCCTCTTTAAGCAATATATTGTCAAAAGTAAAGTTTCTTAGTTAAAACTTGCAGCTTTGTTGTATGTCATACATCAAGTGAAGATTACAGGCCAACCTGTGTTAAATTATGCAAATAGCGTTGCTTTGCTAGCCAAGCCGTTTATTGACCTTTATCCTTATGATTTATCCAATAGTTTTTGTGGGAATGAAGTTTAAGGAAGTCCCAAAGAATTTGAAATTCGTTGCCAATGGGAATTATATTTTGGCCCAACGCTATTTGCATAACATGGCATCGACCCTGATGTACTTAGAGTAATTGGTCTTGATGACCCCGTTTCAGAAGAATATCGACCATTAAAGCAAATTTCACCAACTAGACTTAAAACTCCGCTTCATCTGCCACTTTCTGAATATTTTCCAATGCCTTTCTAAGACTCTCTTCACTTGGATTGTAGAAAAACTCCCATAAATTTTCTGTTGCAGCATCTACAATTTTCGATGGTGTTGCTTCGTAATAACGTAATTTCAAAATATAATCATCACTATTTGCAATTTCATTAATTTCATCACTAACTTCATTCCCAGTCTTAACACCTTCTACAAACGCAGCTTTAGTTTCTCTTGCATAAATTTCGAAGCTATCTTTCGTCTCCATTTCCCTCAATACTTTTTTTGCATCCTCTTTTTGAGAACTTGCTTCTGAAATAACTAGAGGAGATGCTTCATAAAAAATGACTGGTTTAGTAGAACCATCAATAGAAGGTATGACAAACATGCCGTAATCTTCATTTGCTTCCATACCATAATCATCTTCTAGTCCTTTAATAAAAATAGGTGGTTCATACGTCATTGCAGCATCACCTTTCGCAAACTGTCTAGTTTGGTCTGTAGCTTTTACCGGTTCGCCGAAATATCCCTCTTCGATCATTGATTGCCAAACACTTAACGCCTCTACAACACGATTGTCTTCATAAGACACGTTGCCTTCTACTAATTCTGTATAAAGATCAGGGTCATTAGCGCCAAGGAAAAATTGTAGCCAAACAAAGCTAGCCCATCCATCGTTTTTAACTGCTAATGGAATAACTCCTTCATTTTTTAATGTTTCTGCAATATCTAAGAAATCATCAAATGTTTCTGGCGGAGATAGATTATATTCATCAAAAACATTCTTATTATAAAAAACAACATTATATAAAACTGATAATGGTGCCCCATATACTTTTCCATCCACTGTAAAAGCATCTGCTAATTCTGGATTAATTCCTGCATCGATATAGTACTCTTCCCATTCGTCTGTTAAATCTGCAATTTCACCAGTGGTTGCTAAATCTTTTAAGCGATAGCCACTCCACCACTTAAAAATTCCGGGTGAATCTTCTTTCCCTAAAGATTGTGAAGCAGCAGTTTGATAAGCTTGACCATCTGAATAACCTGTAAATTCTATAGATAAATCAATTTTATCTTCAATTTCATCTGATATTTCCTCTACAATTGGTCCATCATCAGCTAAGTCTGAATAATAATCGACAGCATTTTTACTACTTCCACCACTTCCTCCACATGCGACTAAAAGAATACTTATGCTAGTTATTAGAAATGTAAAAAATATCTTTTTCATCATCTTGACAATCTCCTTTCAGATCCCATTATCCTAAATTATTAGTATGGATTAAATATTCTGATTTTTAATTTAAAAAAAATAAACTAAAATCGTTTATAATATTCAAATAATCCTTTAAACGTACACAGTTCTGTTTGTTTACTCAACATGATTGGCATCGTTTTATCTTCTAAATTTTCTACTAAACCACTTTCGTAATAGTTAAATAATTTAGCGATTTCACCACCAATAACAATGACATCTGATTTAAATTCTTTATTTATCATGGTAAGTACTTCACTGAAATAGCGGCCAAACTTGTTAAATAACTCAATTGCCCTATAATCTCCTAACTCATATTTTTCTATAATCCCATCTATGTTTTCGGCAATCCCGATTTCTTTGGCGATTCTCATTATTCCTCTGTGAGAAATATAATCATCGACTATCGAATCATAAAATAGAAGATTATAAATCCAGCCGTTAGGAGGCACATCATATCGATTTGTAATAATCCTACCATTCTCTAAAAAAGCTGATCCTACTCCATTCCCTACAGTCAAGAAAAGCCCTCGATTGACTTTGCTGTCAAGTTCTCGGTTTTCCCATTCTCCTATAGCAAACATGCTTACATTATTTTGGAAAAAGAAAATAGCATCATTTGAAATTCGATTAAATATCCCCCTTTTTGTTAAGCGCTCCCAAATTTCTGTTCGAATATTAAGTCCATAAATAGAATTAAATTTATCGACACCTTTTACATAACAAATACCATTTCCATAATCAAAAGGCCCAGGAAAAGCAAATCCAATTCCTTTTATTAGATAATTTTTGTCTAGAATTCTATTAATTTGATTACAGATTATATTTGTTAAATTATCTAAAATCACCTCGGCACTCTTGCGGCTCTTAGCTGGATAAAAAGAAAAAGAAGCATTTATAAACTCACCTCGATGATTGAAAGCACCTCCTTTTATAAATTGTCCACCTACATCAAACGTTAAAAAATAATTATTCATCATATCCTCCACCTAACTAGAAATATATAGTATTGACTAAAATTTGTATTTGTAATTTTAAGCCTCGTATTTATAAAAATCGGACACATTACCTAAAAATGAATTGAATATCTTCTGAAAAATAGTATATTATCATTAGTTATAAAATTACAATCATATCTGTAATATGCTACTTGCTTTTGAGAATTGAATATTATTCACGTCCAAAGCCACACTCTCGCTAAATATCACTCACATCATCTCATCACCTTAAATGTAAGTATCTATCTATCCACTGAAATACTAATAAAAGCTAAAAGGATGAATGTTAATTATGAACATTCTTATTGAGAGCACAAAAATAAAGCAAGGAAATCATTATTTAAATCACAAAATCAATTATGTAGAAAGTGAAAAAATGAATTTATACCTTCATTTTTGGGGTGGAGGAACTTTTTCACAAAAGGATTTCTTCAGTAAACATTATCAAGTGTATTATATTTTAAACGGTGAAGGAACCTTTATTTTCAACAAACAAGATTATCCCATCATTCCTGGGGATTTATTTATCTTAAAACCACACGCAGAGTATAAATTAGAAGATAAATCAAATGTGAAAATGTTATTTTTTGCTTTTGAACCTGATTCGTTAACGGAGTCAAAAGAATTAATGGAATTTTTCGATCGAATAGAAGGTGTAGAGGATTTCGAACACTTATTATTAAACGATCAATTTAATATGGGGCTGTTATGGAAAGAAATTTTAATTCAAAGTAATCAACAAACAATATTTACACAAGAAATTATCGAACCTTTAGCTTGTACTCTCATTAAGATCATTATTCAAAATTTCTATCAACAAATCATAGGTCTCAAAAGTAATGACCTGAAAAATTCTAAAGTGCTCGAATCAAATGAGATTATTTATAATGCCAAATTGTTTATAAATGACAATTTAGCAAAACCATTAAAGCTAAGTGAAGTAGCAGACTACCTTCACGTTTCTGATCGTCATCTTTCAAGACTATTTACAAAACATCTCGATGTCACATTTACACAATTTGTACGTTCAGAAAAAATGAATAAAGCGGCTATATTACTTGCTACAACAGATTTGCCTATTAAAAAGGTTGCTCAAAAAGTTGGCTTTGATACGGTTCACTATTTTTCAAGTGTATTTAAAAAAGTAATGGATATTCCTCCAGGAGAATTTAGATCGAGATTACAATCAGATTAAATAAATAAACCTTTTTTAATAATTTAAAAGTGGAACTTCAGTAGAAAGGTGAATAAATTATGTCAAATCATTTAATGCTTGCCCTAGATGTAGGTGGGACTTTTATAAAAGGATGTATCATTGAAAATCATCAAATTCGTACGTCAACAATTAAAAAATACCACACTTATTCATATCTAGATGCAGATGCAATTCTCAACAATTTCAAACTAATAATTGAAGATTTTTTTTACCAATATTTAAGAGATCACAACAAAAAGAGTATTAACCGATTAAATATTGGGTTTACTTTTCCCGGGCCTTTTGATTATCAAAATGGTATTAGTTACGTAAAAGGCGTAGGAAAGTTTGATACATTATACGAAATGAATATCCGCGAAGAAATACTAAAGAGGTTACTCGCTGCAAGTCTTCCAGTGAATGATCAAATTAAAATTCGTTTTGAAAATGACTGCCGTTTATTTGGGATCGGTGTGAGTGAGGAACTTTCAGAGCAAAAATTAATCTGTTTAACAATTGGAACAGGATTAGGATCTGCCTATTTAGAAAAAGGGAAAATTTTAAAAGACAAAAAAGGCATCCCGCCAGAAGGGTACCTTTATCAAGTACCCTATAAAAAGTCAATCGTAGATGATTATTTTTCGATAAGAGGAATTCTCAAATTAGCTTTATCTAAAGGAATTGATATTGATCGTTACAATACCGTAAAAGATATTTCTCTTCTTGCAAAAGAAAAGGATAATTCAGCTATTCAAACTTTTGAAACTTTCGGAAATAACCTAGCTGAAATGTTAGAACCTCATATTCAATCTTTTCAACCAGATAAGATTGTATTAGGAGGGCAAATTTCAAAAAGCTTCGACTTATTTGGCAATCCTTTACGAAAAGTCGCTCATCAAAATAATAGTGATGCAATAGCCTTGAAAGACGAACTTTATTACACTTTCAAAGGAATTGATTTAATTTTCAATAATAATGATCATTAATTAATATTTGGCATTTTTTAGCATTATATTGATGCTTATGGTTTCGTGCAAACGGAAATCTGTCGTTTGCACGAAACATTTTTATTAGGTAAGCGTCAAATAAATCACACGTTTCAATTGCTATTCACTCATGGGATAATCATTTTAGAAATTAATCAGGATCCCGGATTTGCAGCCAATTTTTCTAAACTTACTTGAGATCCCCATGCCCCTGCCACACAACGCGTCCACGACATTACAGCTCCCTTTGAAGCAGAGTAAACTGCATTTGTTGGGTAAGTTATAAGCCCAATTAAATCTCCGGTAAATTCCTTTGCATTTTTCCCTTTTTCTGAAATTTCATTTGTTATTTTATATTAAGTAGCTTCAACTGTTTTCTGTTTACAGATAGATCCTAGTGGGGAGCATATAGCGGGAAGTGACAGGCACCTAAAAAAAGAAACAAAAACAATAATTTGTCTTCACTCCCTTTACTAATGGTATAAATATTTCTCTAATGCTTCATGATCATTGTGATCTGTTAGTATACTTATTGCCCAATTATAGGCAGTTTCATGAAATCCCATGCTATCCTCCATTAATGACTCTTCTACTTCTGACCTCTTTATTAAGTTCATAGCTTCATCTTTACATTTACCAAACTCATTAATTAATTCATGGGCTATACGATTAATGATTAGATTAATTTCATTAAGAGGTTCCGAACTTTTATTTGTACTCAACATTCTATCACCTCCAATATTTTTAAAAATTCAGCAGCTCCGTTTGGTAATTTTAATTGTTCCCACCCGATTAAATCTTTAATCCTAAGATAAAATTCGGGTAGTGGTACTAAATAATACCCCGATCAATAAAATCAGAAAATGCTTCATTACCTTTAACTGCTTGGACAATATTTTTAACAACTTCTATATCAATACCACACTGGTATAAGCTATCTGGATCGAGATCTAATTCTCCTGGCCAGGATACGGTTTGTAATTCTTCATCCACAAAAGCCTTTTCAAAAAAAGTTTGCTTCTTTAATTTTTCCAGAACACCTTGCATCATTGGGTTAATATTTCCTAATTTACGGGTACCATCATCAAAATCAATCAATAACCAACCCTTTAGCCCGGGTACTACTTTTACTTTACTAATTAATGCCATAACTAACACCTCCTAGTATAAAGGGGGAATTTTATTAGGCTGACGCCTTCGGTATTGCATCTATTCCACACTTTTATAATATCATTTCTATTTATTTCAAGCCATTTAAGAACATCTTGTTGATCCACAGAACCCTGCAGTGGTTTGTTTGTAACTGCTGGTGCCTCGAACAAAAGGAAAAGAAGCATCAAATGTATTATTAGATCCGAAATAAAAAAATAGCTAGAACCAATGAACCTATTTATTTTCATTAGTTCTAGCTATTTTAATCTCCTCATATTTTATAACCTAACACTGACTTGATATACGGCAAGTTTTAATCGGATGACAGCATCCTACCGATATGAGGTTTTATTGATTTACTATCTTATCTAGTACATTTACCATTACTTGACTATCAACAATACCTATCAAAATACTTTAGAGGGTCTTTTGGTGCTGTTGTTGTAATTTCAGCAAAGGTTATTGTATGCTCATCTGAATCATCTATTATATAAAACAGGTCGATTCTTGGACTGTCCGCTAGTCCCTTTAAAGTAAGTACACTTCTGCTACTTATGTCTCCTAAAAAACTTGCCAAGTATTATCCTACCTACCTTTATACCATTCTCGATGTAAAGGATTTTTTGGATCAAGTTCAATTTTGCCGTTTTCACCAGATTTAAGAACTGGTAAATTGTTCTTTATCAATTTCATTTCTTTTCTTAAATCTGCTAATTTATCCGCAGTCATTGCCATATCCTTCTCCTCCTCATTCTTACACATGCACATCACATCCTTTTTTAGTATGTATATGCAATGTTACCTTTAGTTACTAATAGCATAGCATAATTAGCATTTTTTACGAAATTGATTATACATGAAAAACCATCCTTTCGTTTAGTTACCAAAGGATGGTTTAAGTTAGCATGAATACAAGGTTTTAATAATAACCAGGAATTAATAATTAACCCTATTTGTGCATTTTGTGTCATTAATGTAGGGGTCTCACTCTATAATTCTATTCCACAAAATTCGTTAGTCTACCAATTCCTTCAAGTTCAATATCTATTCGGTCCCCAGCTTTCAGGTTACCAATGCCGCCTGGAGTTCCCGTTAAAATTACATCTCCTTGTTCTAAAGTCATTATACTAGACACAAATTGAATTATATCTCCTACAGAAAACACCATATCATCTGTATTAGAATCCTGCTTCAACTCTCCATTTTGCCATAATTTAATTTCCAGATTGTCTGGATCCAAATTTGTTTCAATATAGGGACCTACTGGTTTATATGTGTCAAATGATTTGGCACGAGTGAATTGACCATCTTTTTTTTGTAGATAGCGATTTGAAACATCATTCGCACAAGTATAACCTAATACAAATTCTTTATAATTATCCTTATCTAAATTTTTTGCCTTTTTCTTAATAATAATTGCAAGTTCTGCTTCATAATCGATCGGATCTTTTTTGTTATCTAGAATAATACTTTCATTATGACCAGTCACTGCACTAGGTGAACACATGAAAATGAGAGGTTCCTCAGGAATTGCCATTTTTGATTCTTTTGCATGTAAGGCATAATTCAATCCTACACAAATTAACTTTCTTGGTTGAACCGGAGACAATAAAGTTATTTCTTCTAACTCTTTATCTGCATCTGCAAGTTCAAAGTTCTCGAAAATATTTCCTTTGATTGGATATACTCTGTTATTTTTAACAACCCCATAGGTCTCTGTTTTTCCATCCGAATAGTATGCTATCTTCATTATTAGAATTCCTTTCTATTAATTATTACTCAAAATAAGATTTTAACGTTTGATAGCTACGTTCAATAGCCAAACTAGAATTAGGCTTTTGGAAGCTCTCGATTGTAATGTATTTATTATAATTAAACTGTTTTAATATCATCATTATTATATTAAAATCATAATCACCAACACCTGGTGGGAATCGGTTAGAATCACATACATGAAAATGCCAAAAATAAGGTTCGACATTTTGAATAGTATCAGATAAGATTTCCCCTTCTGTTAACATGTGTTCAAGATCCAACATGATACCCACATTATTAAGATCAATTTCTTTAACAAATGCATGCATTTCCTTTGCTGTTAATAAGTAATTTGCATGATTTCTGTTAACAGGTTCCATGACTATTGGGACGTGGGGATATGCCTCGGCACATTCAATAATTGCTTCTTTCACCCATTTTACAGTCATTTCTTTAGGAATGTTAGCTGTAAACCTTCCACGTAATCTTCCAACATTCACCATAGAATCATATGTTTCAGCCATCTGTAAACAAGCTTTCATCCTATCAATCGCTTCTTTTCTAACACGTGAGTCACTGTCTGCAAAAGAAACCATATCTTCGCCATACACTTCACCGGTACAAATCGCAGGAACGTCTAATTCCAAATCTCTTACAATGTTCCTTAGTTTCTTTTGATCTAATTCTCTTGGATCACGTACTAAAAATTCGACTCCAGTGTAACCCATTTTTTTAATTCGGAATAGTACCTCAGCCATATCTCCTTGAACTGCTGTTACTTCAGAATGAGTTACATCTGGAGTTGCATACATATATGCTAATTTCACTGAGCCATTCTCCTCTTCTTCATTTCTTTGTGGATAGCTTCTTTCTTTACCACACTTACATTTGGAATTGAAAATTCCTGGATAAGTGAATATTCCGATTTAGCCTTTTCTCCATTAGATACTTTCATTACTAAATCAACAATTTCTTTACCAACTTCTTCAAGTGACTTTTTCCCTTCGATGATATCCCCAGCACTAATATCAAGATCTTCCTGTAATTTATTAAAAGTACTGTTATTAGAACATATTTTTAATACAGGGGCTATTGGAGAGCCAGTTGGTGTACCTTTTCCGGTAGTGAATAAAACTACTTGTGCACCCCCGGCAACTTTACCAGTTACGGATGCAATATCAAACCCTGGTGTATCCATTATGATTACACCTTTTTCAGATGGAGTCTCTCCATAATCTACTACCTGATTAATTGTGCTGCTTCCAGCCTTATAAATACAACCTAAGGATTTTTCTTCGATTGTTGTCAAACCACCTTCAATATTCCCAGGTGCAATAAAGATACCACTATCATCTTCCGTTGAAAGTGATAGTTCTATTTCATATTTTTTGATCATTGTTAATAAATCATTTTTCAACTCATCATCTTTAGCTCTACGTGCCAAAACACTCTCTGCACCTACCATTTCAGTTACTTCAGATAAAACAACAGTTCCATTATTATTTACAATAATATCTGCAGCTTCACCTACAGCCGGGTTAGCAGTTAGGCCCGAAAATGCATCTGAAGAGCCACATTCCAAAGCAATAATTAGGTCTGATAAATGCCCTGAAACCTTCTCTTGCTTTGATAATTCTTTTTGAAACCCTTTAACAATTTCTGTTCCCTTTCTTGTAGAGGTTCTGGAGCCTCCTACATCTTGCACAACTAGGATTTCAACAGGTTTATTAGTTTTACTAACTTCCTCATATATTCTTTTACTTGAAGCAGTTTCACAACCTAAACTAACAATTAGAACCGCACCAACATTTGCATTTTTACCATGACCAATAAAAGTATCTTCTGTAACTCTATTTTCTTCGGCATCAAATGTACAACCATATGGATGTAGAAAAGATACCGCACCTGTTTGATAAGAAATATCCATAGCTACACGATTTACACATGTTACAGTTGGAATTATCAAGACATGATTTCGAATACCAAAAGAACCATTTTCCCGTCGATAACCTAATATTTCCATATTAATCTTCCTTTCCATTATAATTTAAACTTCTTCTTTCAATCGTCTACCTTTCTTACCCCAACAATTATGCACATGCACCCAATGACCCGCATGGATAGCCTCTGTAGCTTCTCCAATTACTTCTCCATATTTATATATTTCTCCACCCTCAGCAATATCTTTGATAGCAATCTTATGTCCACTAGGTATTTTTTCTTTAACTTTTATTGAAATAAGTTGTTGATTTCCGGTAATTAACACTGTATCACCTGGTGCTAAATCAACAGCAGATGTTGCCACTTGGTCAATCTGAGTAATTTGAATAGCTGTTTTTTTCATTAAATAACACTCCTTTATAATAAATTTGCTAATGAAGTAGAAAGGCTCGGGAAAAATATAGTAATTATCAAGACAAAAACCATTACTGCCAGAAATGGAATAACTGCCTTAGAAGAATGTAGCAGATCTACTTTAGCTATTTTTGATGCTGTAATCAGCGTTACACCTAGAGGGGGTGTATTTGAGCCAATACACAAGTTCACAGCAAACATAACTCCGAAATGCACTGGGTTAACATCGTAATATCCAATTACTGGCATTAAAATTGGTATTAGAATAAGAATAAGTGCATTACTTTCCATAAAAGTTCCTAATATCAACAACAAAATATTGATTAAAATTAGAAATATTATCGCACTTGGTGAGATACTAACGAAAAACTCAGTAATTGCCTGAGGAATCTGCTCAGCGGTTAAGATCCAACCTAAAAGGTTAGAAACACCTATAATTAAAAGTATTGGAGCTGATATAGTAATTGTTTGCATAGCTATAGTAGAGATTTTTGATAGCTTAACTTCCCTATAGATAAATACCGATAATACAAAAGCGTAAACAACTCCTAAGACCGCTGCTTCTGTAACTGTTACAATTCCGCTGAAAATACCACCTAGAATAATAACCGGGAGTAGAAGAGGTGGAATAGAATGTAATAAAGAAATACCAACTTCTCCTAAAGAAGCTCTTTCTCCTTTTCCATAATTATTTTTTTTACTAATTATAATTGACACAATCACTAGCCCTGCAGCTAATATTAACCCTGGAATAAATCCTCCAATTAGCAAAGCTCCAATTGAGATATTTCCAGTTGCCCCTATAATTACCATTGTTAAACTTGGTGGAATTAATGTTCCCAATATGCCACTTGTTCCTTGAAGTGCAGCTGAAAAAGCTGGGTCATTTCCTTTTTTCTTCATTTCAGGCAACAAAATAGACCCTATTGCAGCAGTAACGCCAAGAGCGGATCCTGATAACGCCCCGAACATAGCACTACTTACAACCATTGTTGATGCTAATCCTCCACGAATATGACCGATTAAAGCATTAGCAAGCCTCATTAAACGTTGTGTGATTCCGCCATGTTCCATCAATACTCCAGCAAAAACAAAAAGGGGCAAAGCCAAGAAAGGATAAGAGAAAACACCCATTGTTGTTCTTTGAGCTATTAAAGCAAGACTCATATCATTGGTAATAATGTAGATTAAACATGTAATTCCTATTGAATAAGCAATCGGGACCTTTAGCAGTATTAACACAAATAACATGATCAAAATAATTAAAAAGGTCATTTATTGTCCCCTGCTTTCTGATTAAGATACAGGTTTTTAAGTTTGGTATATAAGTGTTCCAATAATACAATGGAAGACAATATCCCTCCTATAAATATTGCTCCATAAAGCCAGCCAACTGAAATTTTCATCCCAGGCAGTATAGAATCTTTAGTCGTCTGAATAACTTCCCAGCCTCCAATTACAAAAACAATATTTAACATTAAAACGAGTAAGTAACCAATTATGAAAATAATCGATTGTATTCTTTCATTAAATTGATTCACTAAGAAATCAACACTTATGTGTTCAAATTTATCTAGAATTAAAACAGAGCCCAAGAAAGTGATCCAAACCATCATTAAAATTGCTAGCTCTTCAGACCAAACTAAAGGAGATTCAAAGAAATAACGGGAGATTATTTGTGCAAAAACAACGATTGACAATACTAGTAACATGATTGTTACTATTAACCTTAAGAATCTAAATACGATGTTTTTTATTTTCCTCATTTGTACTCCCTTCTTAGTCAAAGTAATAAATACCTTACATAGCCCACTTAATTTCTTGTGAACTATGTAAGATAATCAGTTTTACTCAGATGAATATTGTTTTACAATTTCAATCAATTCTTTACCAAATTCATCCTCATATTCGCTCCACATAGACTGCACAATTTCTTGGAACGGTTTTACATCAGGTTGTGTTACTTTCATACCAGCTTCTTCTAATTTTTTAACTAGTTCATCATCTTGTTCTCTAATCATTTCTCTTTCTTTCTCTTTCCATTCCTCAGCTTTTTCAGCTATAATGTCCTTATATTCATCCGGTATGTCATTCCATGCGCTTTCAGAAATGGTTAACACTGCTGATCCCCATATATGTCCTGTCAACGCCAAGTGTTCTTGTACTTCATAAAACTTAGAATCATAAATTGTCGCCAATGGATTTTCCTGACCATCTATTACATTTTGTTGTAATCCATAAAATACTTCTGAAAAAGCCATTGGTGTTGGCATTGCTCCTAATTCATCAAACGTATCAATACGTAGTTGAGCTTCTGGAACTCTTAGCTTGATCCCTTCTAAATCAGATGGACTATTAATAGGCTTCACAGAATTAGTTATATGTCTGTAACCACTTTCCCACCAACTAATAGTATGCATACCCTGTTCTTTTAATATCTCTGCTAAAGCTTCTCCCAACTCACCATCGATAGCATTATAAGCATGTTCACGTGTTGGCCATGCATATGGAAGTTCTTCTACTATTAAACGTTCATCAAGTGATTGCAAAGCGCCAGTCCCAAATAACCCCATTTCAATTGTCCCCATTTGGATACCTTCAGCCATATCACGATCCCCGCCTAATTGGGAACTAGGATAAACTTCAATTTCTACATTTCCATCTGTTGCTTCAGCTACATCTTCCGAAAGACCTTCTAAAGATACATTCCAAGGATGATCTGCTCCAAATACATGCCCTACTTTAAGAACGATCTGTTCCATATTTGACTCTTCACTAGATTCACTATTGCCATCATCCTCTGAAGCATTACCAGTTTCTTCTGAACAACCAACAATAATAAGTACCAGAATTAACATGGAAAATATGTGAATTCCAAAAATACTTTTCCTTTTCAAAAGAATTCCCCCTTGATCATTTTTTGGTTCACCACGTAGCAATACTTCCTGAAGATACAAGAATCAGTCACTTGATTAAACCACCTCCTCATTTCCGTAAGCTGAAAATTCAGATAATAAATAGTGCACATATGTCTTAATTTTATGTTTTATATTGACTGTTTTAAATACTTCGAAGCTATCTGCATGTATAAATAAATCGATTCTATAAACATATCAATTTCAACATACTCGTTTGGTTGATGAGCCATTTCCGGGATACCTGGACCTAGAATAATAATATCCCCGTCATCCGCCTGTGAAAATATGGAACCGTCAGTAAAGTAATTAATCCCCTGAGGGGTTCCATCTTTGAATTCCTTTTCTAAGATTTGTTTTGTTATTTGGACAATTTCAGAATTGGGACTTGTTTTTACTGAAGACATATTATTAATACTTTTAATCTTAAGTTCAGGGAAGTTTTTATATTTATATGAGATTTCCAAGGCTAAACTCTTTATTTTATCAATAAGAACTTGATTGTCTTGGGATGAGAGCGTTCTCAAATCAAGGGTTGCTGAACAATAATCAGGAATAACATTTATGCTTTTACCACCTTCAATATTTGTAAGTACCATCGTTGCATCTGTTAACAAGTCGTCAGTGGCCTTCGTAATATTACTTTCCTTAATTTGATTCAGGAAATAAATTAATCCTTCAATAGCATTAATCCCCTCTGACGGCATTGAACTATGTCCGGTTTTTCCTGTACTTTCAATACCTAACCATAAAACACCTTTATGTGCAATGATAAGTTTATTAGATGTTGGTTCACCAACAATCATCGCATCAAAACTTTCAATGTGACCATTTTCCAGTAAATATTTTGCCCCTAAACTTCCAGTCTCTTCTCCAAAAGTAGCGATAAAGGTAATTTCGCCATATTGAATTGATTCATTTAATTTGCATAAGATCATCGCATACATTAATCCAACTAAGCCGCTCTTCATATCAGTAGAACCTCGACCATATATTCTTCCATTTTTTATATCACCAGAAAGTGGATCAAAATTCCAATTTACCTCTCCGACATCCACAGTATCTAAGTGCGCACTAAATACTAGTCTTTTACCGGGGTTTTTTCCTTTAATAGTAGCAACTATATTCGCACGATTTTTATCCTGTAAATAAATTTTGCTATCAATACCATAGGTTTTAAATTTCTTGTGAATTTGTTCTGCAAGTAAAATTTCATTACCTGGAGGATTGATCGTATTACATCTTATTGACTCCTGTAAAAATTCAATAATATTATATTCACTTACCCATTCTTCTACTGATACTTTATCAATATAACTTATAATACTCATAAGATCCTCCTTAGTTAATTATCTGCTTAATCCTATAAATGAATAGTAACACCTTTCCAAATATTTGGCTATTGACCAATTTTCTGAAATTTAGTGCGGTCGTTTGTACAATATGTATAACTAACAAGATAAACAGTTCCAATCAGAAGTCTTTCAAAAGTGGAGAAAACAGAAATACAAGCTGGTATTGCAAATGCATAAGATTATTATGAACATCAAAATTTGTCAGCTCACAAATACTATTTATACGGTAACGAACAGTGTTATGGTGTACATGCAGAACTTCAGCTGTCTTTCTATAATTTCCTCTATGCTCAACAAACACTCTTAAGGTCTCGACTAATTCAGTTTGATTTTCTATATCATTATCTACTAATGGCCCTAATAATTCCTTAACTAATACTTTCATTTCCCCTTCTAGTGCAGGATGGGAAAACAATCGGTAAATTCCTAAATTATCATAATATTGAACTTGTCTGTATCCACCTATTTTTATTCCATGATACAATGACTTTACAGCTTGGTTATATGCCAACGGAATAGAATGTATATTTTGTACTCGACTTATTCCAATTGCCCATTCAAAAGTAAGAATTTGCTTAATTTGTTCTACAAACGCATCTATTATTTGTACATAGGTTGTCTTTTCGCTATAAAGATCCTTCTCTTCCATTGGTATTAAAAATATGATGTGGTTTTCTTTGTCCATTCCAATTAATATCTCTTCTTTTATATTTTTTAATAAATAAATATCATCTATGATCCGGTAAATATCTGCTAGGTTTTTATTCGAAATTGTCATTGCCATCAATATATATCTACTTTTCAGTTCAAATCCCATTTCCCATGCTCTGCGGCGAAATGAGGAAAGTTCTTCCTTTTCTATATTTTGCACAATTAATTTAGAAACAAAATCTTGTTTAAACCGTTTATTAAACTCTTTTTCTGTTTGTAAGTGCATGAATTTTAAGATGGAAGCATTTTTTGCATGCAGGAGGGTATTGATATCTTCTGAGTCTATTCGGAGCTTCATTTTATTAACCAAAATAGCTCCTTTCAAATCTAGATGATTTTCAAAACTGAGAATGGAATGAGTAATCTCACCATCAGTCAAAGTAGAAATTTTAGTATTTGGGTCAATTTCTTCAAAGAAAGTGGATTCAGACTTCAAATGATGTATAATATATTCTTTGTCAAACATAAACGAGTTTGGGTAAAATACAGCATAATTTTCAGTGAAATTAAATATACCCACCGGGGCTTCCATATAGTGGTATAACAACTCAGCAACCTGCTGAAGATTTGAATTGGATAGAAGCATTTTGGTAAATTGATGATTAACTTCTTTTGATTGTATTAATTGCCTGTTATTAATCTTTAATATTTCTGACATAATTGGGAGCATCAGATCTGCCCATGACTTTTCAGGCGGCAAAGATATAATTGGAAATTTGTATTCATCTGCAATTTTTATTACAGGATCAGGTAATTTACTAATATAACGGTTAAGCTTCAATCCTAGACCAGATACATTACGTAAAGCTAAATCTTGAATAATTAGCTCCAACCCACTCTCTAAATGAGAAAATGGATACATTGTAGAAAATACAAGTTCTGTTCCTTTTAAAAACCTTATACCATCTGGAGCATCTAAAACAGTAGTTGATTTTACTATTCGATCCCTTCCGTTAGATCCCGCTAAGAAATATGCTCCATTCATTTCATCCATTTCCATTATGTCTCTAACTTTCATATCGATTTCAAATACCTCCTAAAATTTACTATAATTCATAAGAATTACTCACAATAATGATTTAAATAGATTTGGACAAAAAACAGAAAAATATAAATAAGAAATCCGATATTTGATTTCGATTGTTTGTCAAAGTAGCTTAAAAGTACTAGATTCTACTATTTACTTACTTCTATATAAGATTATTTTATCCTTTTTTATCTCCATAAATAAATTAACCAATTTTATTTTGAAGTATAATTAGCCAGATCCTTTACTTTCTATCTATTCGACATAATACTGTAAAACTCTACGGCAGTACCCCTAATCTGTACTCCTCGCTTTACCTTTTCTCAAAATCCAACCTAATAAAGGAGGTACGAAAACAACAATAATTAATATCCGTGTTAACTGAAGTGCACTAACAATGGCTGGGTCTCCTCCGACACTTGATGCTGTTAATACCATTTCAAATAATCCACCAGGAGCAATACTCAAATTTGCTGTACTCAGGCTTAACGTTTTTCCTCGAAACTCAGTTCGTTACCCTGATTCATTTCTGTTTCCTCCTTTTAAAAATGTAAGCTTGTCCCCCTTAAATCAGCACCCAGCCAGAGATTTGCAGCTGTAGCAATGCCCGATTCGTTCCCGAGTCGTTTTAGAATGCATTCACTTCTTTTACGCAATTCATCTATTTTCCACCCTTTCAAAAATCAAAATTGTCTCTCTACTCCTATATTCGTAAAAAGTACCCAAACGGTGTAAAAAAGTTTTATAAAATAAAAAAAGCGCCTCTTCCCAAAAGACGCTTCTTCAATACCACTATATAATTCGCCTATCCAAAAGCAATTTTCTATACCTTTCATTTCGCAAACGCTGCCTTACCTGCCTCCCCCAGTATTTCACTGTATCAATGGAAACATGCTCAACCTCAGCAATTTCCTTTACCGACATTTCCAATCTGATGCGATAATTAACCCATTTCCACTGATTTTCCGTTAACTCACTTTGAAGCATCTTCCAAAGAAATGGTTCCTTCACTTTCTCGATATGTATATCAAGCGCTTCCAATTCACTTTTCGTAAAAATTTCATGCTGTTTTTGTTTCGTCTTATTCCTGTACAAATCGATTAAACGATTGCGAATAATATAATTAAAGTATGTGGAAAGAATGCCCTTGTCCGTCTGGTATGTCTTATATGCATTCCACATAGCATAAAGCCCTTCCTGATAAAATTCCTGATGTGGGTCGTCGATGCGCAGTTTATGAATATGATAGTAAATTCTTCGCTCATTTTGTTTGAAAATCTCTTCGAAAGTAAATTGTAATTCCTTGTTAATTTTTCTCCTCGTCCCCCTGGCAGCTTATTTGATTACCCTTCTACTACTATAATCGTAAGAAGCAGTAGTTTGGTGTAATCTTTTTTTAAAAACTTCTTCCCTAATAAGCGTTATGGTACATATGTTCTTTTTCGGCAATGGAAATATCAGTTATTTTTTTGTAGTGGGAGACTCGGATAATTATCTCTATGAATTAAAAAACACCAGCGGCAAAGTGGCGTTTGCAGCTGGTGTTTTAGATTTGATTTCCTTTTATAATTCGATTTCCCATTGGGCAAAATTCGAGAAGTGACAGGTACCTAAAAAAGGAAGCAAAAACAATAATTTGTCTTCACTCCCTTTACTAATGGTATAAATATTTCTCCAATGCTTCATGATCATTGTGATCTGTTAGTATACTTATTGCCCAATTATATGGAGATTCATGAAATCCGCATTCTTCCGCCATTAATGACTCTTCCACTTCTGACTTCTTTATTAAATTCATAGCTTCATCTTTACTTTTACCAAACTCATTCATTAATTCATGGGCGATACGATTAATGATTAGATTAATTTCATTACGAGGTTCCAAACTATTATTTGTACTCAACATTCTATCACCTTCAATATTTTAAAAATTCAGCAGCACCGTTTGTTAATACTGCCAATTGATTTTTATTATTATATGCTTTTCTATCCTTATAATTAACTGATACTAAACCACCATCAAAACTGGCCCATAAATCCACTCAAAGTTAATTTCATGTTGTTGTAAATACTGATTATCCTGTCGCATTTTCCATACAAGATGTTCCAGTCATTGTTATCAAATTCAAAGACTTTATAATTTAATTTTTCCCACCCGATTAAATCTTTAATCCTAAACTTCGGGAAGTGATAAGCACCCAAAGCGTGTTCCACTGCCCCTCTTATTCATTTTCATTACATTCTATAAATATACGCATCTTCAATATAATTATTATTTATTGTATTTCTTGAAAATCTTATACCTGCGATACTTTCAGCTCCTGTCTGAATAGCAGTACCAAAATCTTTTATTAATATGTTGAAAGGGCTGACTACTGAAATATTGTCTAATGTTATATCAAAATTATCTTCTTTCTTTTTCCAGTCTCTCTATAACCTTTTTTATAGCCTCATATGCTTTTCTGGGACCTGAATGTTCAACCTTCTCAGATGCAATTATCATCCTCCAACTTTCCCTATCTTCATCAAATAACCACAATGCTGAATGGACTATAAATTTTGCATTGTCCAACGCTACAATTAACTTTCCACCGTTCTTAAAATAGCTGTCTACCAATGCTTTTTTATCCATTGAAAAACCCCCTCAATAGAATCGCTGACTGCCCCTGAAAATATCTTCTGTCTCTTCATTAGTATATCTTATATAACGATCCTTTTCAGACCAATCCCTGACTACTGACCAGTTAACTTTAATTTGCTCGGGACGACTTGCCCCAATCACTCCTAAAAGTCTCGTTAAATCATGTGTGTAAATTTTATTAACTATTTTTTTATCCAGCACCTCACAATCGTTTGCATACAAAGCAGCCATCACTCAGGTCTAAGATTCCTTAACAGATGCATCAGGTAATCCAACAATACTTACTCCTTCTATTCCAGGTAGCAGCTGCACTTCCACCTGAACTTGGTAACCCTCAATTCCTTTTAAACCAATACTCGACACGACAGTTGCCATTTTTTCACTCCTTCCATGTAACCTTGTTCTTTGATTAGATACAAGATAAGCTATATCAGCTCAAAAGTCAAGAACACTCGTTCGTAATAAAATGGCTTGAAATTGAATTTTTATGGTAAGAAATCCGGAGAAAATTTACTTTCTATCGATTTATATCAGGTATATCGAGAATTTAGTTCATAAATTTGTATGAAAAGCGGATTTTATATTTTAAAAATTCTTTTCTTCTTTAAATCAAAAGGCTGCAAGATCAATGATAATAAGTAATTCTCATTGGTCATAGCAGCCTTAATATCCTTGTATTTTATGAGGAGTTAAAATTCGACATTTATTGACATAAACCGGGAAGTGACAGGCACCCTAAAACTATCCTTTGGTTCAGTAATACCCCATTTGTGCACTATAGCACATATAACGTGGCGGGGGTCAGGCGCCTGTATTCTCAGAACCTCTTGAGAACCTCTTGGTATAACGCACTAAATTACATCATTGGTCTAGAAAATTCTTTTTTACGCTACCCAATTCCTCTCTTAAAGATTGGCGCATTGCTTTAAACATTTCTATAATTTTTTTATTAAAATGTTTAGACTTATTAATATTAATAGCAGTATCCCGTGAGATCGCATCTATTAATTGTATTATTAAGTTATCCTGATATGTAAGAGAATCTATGACCAAGTGATAACAAACCTTTTCTTCCCGATCATTATAAAAGTCTTCACCTTCTACTGTAACAATAAGTTCGAACAGTTTAGTAAAAACAAATACAACAAAAAAGCGTGTTACTACAGGATAATTATTCTTATTAATAGTGAAACCTAAACTTTCATCGACGAAAAAATTACTAATTCCAAAATTACTGTGTCCTACAGATGATAGTAAATCATAGAATACACTATAGTATTTTTTATCATTTCCGAGTTTGAATTTACTTGGATTTATTCTTTCGGAAATCTTTTCACCATTACGGTCCCTAATCACATTTTCTTTAGAATCATATACGTACTCTCTAAAAAATAACTTTAAATTTACTAGCGTTAAGTTCTTAAAATCCCCCTCATTTTCGTTTAAATATCTACTGCTCAAGTAATTTTCAAAGATACTTCTTACAAGTATTAAAACATCTTCATTATGGTTCATTTTTAATAAGCTACGTATACTGATTAAAGTCTTGGTGCTTTTAGTGAAGTTAAAATATTCATGATCATAGGTGAACTTATTATTGGGCTCAGGTACTCGCAACAAATCTGCTGCCCCATAGGAAAACGCAGACCATTCCACAAATTTTTTTGAATGCAAAATAAACCGGTTTATTAATTTATTTAATTCATTCACATATAATTCCTGATCTTCAGTCATGATTTTCTCCAATCCAAATAGCTTATTTACAAAAATAACTTTAACGTTAGTATATGTAGATGAATTGTTAGCGTCAAATAAAATCTATCTACTAGCAAGTGGGGTTTTCGCATATTGAGAAGAGAGAAAATACCCTTTTAAAATGTGCAATTTAGCACATTAACGTAGTGGGGGTCTGACCCCGAAATCCGAAATCCATTTTTTCACACCTTCCATGTAAACTTGTTCTTTGATTAGATACAAGATAAAAATCGATTATTAGATTTAAAAGTGGATAGCAACTACCTTTGAGCGTATCCACTACATTATAGAGAAACAAATGCAGCGAACAGCTATGTGTAAGTTTAAATTTTCTGATTGTGTTCGGGATTGGGGATTTTGGTAAAAAGGCTTCGGTATTTCTTCTAAATTAGTAAAACACCAGCAGCAAAGTGGAGTTTGCTGCTGGTGTTTTTTATACTATTGATTAATTTCAATTCTAATATTCATTCGGCAAAACTCAGGGAGTGACTGGCAGCCAAACCTAATAAAATGATTCCTTAGGTTATTTAGCATCTTCAATAGCTTGTAGCATCTCATCGACTAGACCTTCGTCTACTTTGGTTTCTAAGTATTCTGAGACGGGTCCAACAACAACATCCTGAAATTCCCGGAATTGTTCAGATGTTAATTCAGCTACTTCAACTCCTGCACCTATTATTACCTGCATATCGCTCTCAGTATTTTCTGCAACATGATTTAACAAGGCTTGCTGAGCTTCTTTTTCTGCTTTAACAACAATCTCTTGGTCTTCCTCACTCAAACTATTAAAAAAGTCTTCATTTAGTAAAGTTACAGCAGTATTCATTACATGCTTATCTAGTGTAAAGTAATCAGTAACCTCTTGTAAATTTATCATTAGCATAGTATAAGGTGCTTGCTCATGACCATCCACAACACCAGTTTGGATAGCAGAATATAACTCTTCAAAAGCAACAACCTGTGGAGTTGCACCTAATGCTTTTACCATTTCCTGATGAACAGGTACTTCCATGACACGAATTGTTAATCCTTCCAAATCTTCAGGAGAAGTTATTGGATGTATGTTATTTCCAAAATGCCTAAATGAAGAAGGAAGGAAAGACATTAACTTTAAGTTACTTGCATCCACTACACCTTCTTTAAGCTTATCTCCAAATTCTCCACTTAAAACTTCTTGACCTACTTCAAGTGTCTCAAAAGCGTATGGTAAATCCAATACTTGCATATTTGGATCATAAGTTGCTAAAGTTCCTGTATTTTGACCTGCTGTCATATCAAGATCTCCATTATTTACTTGCTCCATCATGGAATCTAAATCACCTAATTGTGAATTTGGAAAAACTTCTACTTTTATTCTGCCGTCAGTTTCAGCTTCTAAAACCTCACTGAATTTTTCAGTGTATGAAAAATATGGATCTGATTCCAAACCATTTCCTGCGTGACCAAGTCTTATAGTAATCTCTTCCTCACTATTACTGGAAGCATCGTCGGAAGCCTCACCAGAACTATCAGCTGAACAAGCTGCTAGAACAAGTACAAATGAAATTAACAAAAGAAAATTAACAAATTTAAATTTTAACATATACGCCTCTCCCCTTTTTTTAATTTTCTGAAATTAAAAATTAAAATGACCTTTAACTAAAAGTATTGATCAACGGATAACTCTAGATCTGAAATTAGTTGTTTTAGTTCCTTATACAAGTTCTCATTGATAGTTACCCCGTGCTTTTCACGTTCTTTTTTCTTTGAGTACTCTATTTCCCCCGGGAGATAGATTGAATTATTTTTGTTGGCTTTCTTTGCACCTTTCACCATTGTTATAAAATCATCCAATCTTATATTGAATTGCTCCCTTGGCATAATTTGTTCAATATCAATCGCCATCATTATAAAACCAATATCAGAGTGACCTACTTTTTTACCATAACCAGATCCTGATAGAACACCTGCCAATACATCCATAATAAATGACAAAGCATATCCTTTATGGTTTCCTATTGGTAATAAAGTACCACCTCCTTCATAACCTTCGAAAGGATCGGTTGTTGGTTTTCCATTCTTATCCAGTGCCCATCCTTCGGGAATTGGTTCATTTTTTTGGTTTTGTAAAATAAGCTTACCAGCAGCGACAACTGATGTCGCTATATCTACTACAACAGGGTCTTCACCTTCTCTTGGGACTGAAAAAGATATAGGATTATTACCTAGTACTCTTTCTGCACCTCCAGTTGGAGCCATTAAAGGCATAGTATTTGTGGTTGTAATGCCAATCATTCCATGTTTTGCAGCCAATTCTGTATAATATCCAGAAGCACCATAATGGGTAGCATTCTTAACTAAAACAAGGCCTAAGGAGTTTTTTTTTGCTGTTTTTATAGCTTCTTCCATAGCTAAATTCCCAAGAAAGTGTCCAATACCATGGTCACCATCGAGTAAAGAAATAACAGTGGTTTTTTGAAACCATTTATAGATAGGCTCCTTAGAGATAATTTTATTTCTTATTCTTTCAACATATGTTTTTAATAGAATTAAGCCATGTGAATCTATCCCTCTAATATCAGCATAATTCATTATTTTACTGGCCATTTCAGCCTGTTCGTTTGATAAACCCACTTTTGTCAATATATCAATAATTAACTGATTATGATTCTCTTTCTGAATTTTTATCACTAAAGTCACCTCCGACCATACAATTAAGAAAACAATTTATTTAACACAGCTTTAGTATTTTCTGAAGCTTTTACTAAAGGCAAATTAATTTCACTATTAGTGAGTTCTTTCATTTCAAGGGCTACCTTTAATGGACCAGGATTACCTTCCATGAAAACTGCTTTAAATAAAGAGTAGTTTTCTTTATTTAATAGAATTACTTTTTCAGTTTCACCGTCTTGTACTAAATTATAAAATTTCACCCATAATTCTGGAACAACATTCGCACTTGCCATTACTGAGCCCTTAGCACCAAATATCATTGATGCAACTGCAGCAAACTCTTCCCCAGCCAATACAGTAATTTTATCCCCTACACTATTAATTAATTCAACCATCTGACCAAAATTCTCAGTACATTCTTTTATACCTACCACATTGGATGTCTTCTCAAGGATTTCTTCCACTGTATTTGGGAGCATATTAACCCCAGTTTTATGCGGAATATTATACAACAAAATCGGCATCTTCAAGGTCTCATCTAACTTTTTATAATATTCGATAATACCTTGCTGAGTTGGCCTTACGTAATACGGTGTTACTACCATAACAGCATCTGCTCCTGCTGCTTTTGCATATAACCCTATTTCTATGGAACTGCCAATTCCGGGATCAATAATTCCAACAACAATTGGAATCCTTCCCTTTGCTATTTTCACAGCCAATTCAACTACTTTTTTCTTTTGAGCCATGCTGAGCGAAGTATACTCCCCTGTTCCACCTAAAACTAGCAAGCTATGAACGTTACTATCAATTTGGAAATTGATTAAATCTCTAAACTTTTCTTCATCCACTTCATGTTCACTATTTAATGGGGTAACTAAAGCTGTCATTATGCCTTCATATGCCATTTTTGATTCCTCCTATTTTTGGATTAGATATAATCTCTTTGTTTATTATTTTACTGGAAAGGTTTCCATTTAATACCTTGGTAACTTCTTTAGATAAAATTCTTGAACATCTGTTTTTTGCCTCCAGAGTATCACCAGCTAAATGTGGAGTAAAAATCACATTTCTTAACCTTAATAAAGGATCTTTTGGGTTTGGTGGTTCTTCTTCTAGCACATCCAAAGCTGCTCCTGCAATCATATTTTTTTGAAGGGCTTTTGTTAAAGCTTGTTGGTCAATAATACGGCCGCGACTTACATTTATTAGAAAGGATCTTTTTCTCATGTGATTAATTTCTTCAGTTGATATTAATTTATCTGTGCTCTTTAATAGAGGTAAATGTAAGGAAGTGTAGTCGGCAATTTTTAACCCTTCAATTAATGAATCTACCATTACAACATTATCGAAATTCTTTTCAACAAATGGATCATAAGCGTAAATATTCATATTAAATGCTTTTGCCAGGTTGGCGACCCTCCTTCCCACATTTCCAAATCCTACAATAAATATGTTTTTATCTGATATCTCGGCAGGATAAACTTCTTCTCTATAATTCCAGTTGTTATCTTTAACCTCCTCATGATTTCTATTTAAATTCTTACTTAATGCTAAGACAGCCATCATTGTATGTTCTGCAACAGAGATAAAATTTGCATCTGGTACGTTAACTACGTAAATACTAGCTTTTGAAGCCGCTTTAACATCGATATTATTAACACCTACTCCATGCTGCCCAATTACTTCTAAAGAAGGACAACTTTTAATTAATCTTTCTGTTATGGTTTCAGTCCTAGTAATGACAGCATGAATATTTTCTTCATTGATTATTTTAATTAGCCTTTCTTCTTCACCATCTGGGGCATAAAAAACATTGAAGCTCTCTCCTAAAAAATTTACACCAATTGGCCGGATAGTTGGCTCAATAAATAAAACATTTTTCATATACAATCAACTCCTTTAGCTCTACATAGCATCGAATAACTTTGGTATAAATAGGGCGATTTCGGGAAATATAGTTATTATCAACAATACAATGAGACAAGCACCTAATAAAGGTAGCACCTCCTTCACAATTGCAGTTAATTTAGAATCACTTATAGCTGCAGCCAAATATAAAGCTGTTCCATACGGTGGTGTAATCATACTTATCATTACGTTTACCACCATTACGATACCAAAGTGAATTGGATCGACACCTAGCCCAACAAATATTGGTGTGAAAATTGGTGCGAATAAAAGTAATTGCGCAACATCAGACAGCCACATCCCGTTAAGTAAAAAGAAAATATTAACAAGAATTAATAGTACAAGTGGTGAAAAACCTGAACCTGCAACAAAATTATTAATCAAGTCTGGAACTCTTTCCATTGATAGAATCCAACTTATAACACCAGTAAATGCAATAATTAAGAAGATAGTACCAGAAACTCTTGCTGTATTTATTAATGCTTCTGTAAAATTCTTTATTGTAATACTTCTATATACAAAGGCAGATATAATAAAGGAATATGCTGCTGCAACAGCTGCAGCTTCTGTAGCGGTAAAAAGCCCTGATAACATACCACCCAAAATTATTATAGGTAACATCAATGCATAAATCGCAGCAACTGTAATACTTCCAGCTTGTTTCAATGTGATTTTTTCATGATTCTTTGGGAAATCCCTTTTTTTTGCCATCATCCATATTACGATCATTTGCGTAAGTCCAAGTAAGATTCCAGGTACTATTCCGCCGAGAAATAATGCACCAACTGAAACGTTAGTTAAACTGGCAAATATAACAAAAGGAATACTAGGTGGAATGATCGGCCCCTGCAGGGCTGAAGTTGCTGTTAAAGCAGCAGCAAACTCTTTTTTATATCCATCTTCCGCCATAATCTTTACCTGAATTGGACCTAATGCAGAGATATCTGCCAATCCTGAACCAGATACGCCGCCAAACATCATACTTGCTAATACATTTACATATGCAAGTCCACCTTTAAAACCTCCAACTAAAAGCCGGCAAAATTTTACAAGCTTGTTCATCATGCCACCAAGGGTCATTAATTCTCCTGTTAGGATAAAAAGTGGTATCGCTAGAAATACAAAGCTATCCATTCCAGTAAAGAAAGTGTGAACAAGTATGTTCATTGAGTCAAACATTCCAGGTTTAATAAGAAAGTACATCATACCTGCAGTACCGATAGCTAGAACTACAGGCGCACCAATAAGTAGGAGTGCAATTAAAGTTACAAGTACAGCGATTAAAGCAAACGACATTTACTCTCCCCCTTTCTTTATTGTTACAATATTAAAAAAGATTTTATATAAGTATTGATATAACATTAAAGCCGATCCTATCGGAATAGACAGATAGGGGTAAAACCAGGATATACCCAAAGTAGATGTATATTTATCTATACTTCCAACAGCCTGAAACCATCCAAATGTTGTCATTATAACTAACAAAAAGATAAAAACGACTTGATAAATTATGTTTCTTATTTTTTTGAACCTTTCTGATAAAAGATGATCAAAAAAATCAACAGTTATCAATTCGTTATTTTTGATCAGCACGTTCGAAATAAGCATTACCGCCCAAATAATTGCGAATGTAGAAAACTCTACTGACCAGGCCAGCCCAGAATTAAACATTGATCTAAGTATTACCTGAAGAACTAAAACAATCGTAAGAGCACCAATCAAAACACTGGCTGCAATTTTCGAAACCCAAGAAATAATATCACTTATTTTCGTTAAGGCTTCCATTCTACTCACCCCTTTTTTAGTTTTCATCAAAATTTATAGAGTACTTCCATCTATCTGTTCTTACATAATAAATATTAATATCTATAAGATCGTTTTTATGATAGGATAACCTTCTAATTTTTAGTAATGGAAAACCAGCCTCAACATTTAAATAGTCTCCTATTTTTTCATTTGCTGCCACAGCCTCAACTTCTTCTTTTATGCTAGAAAAACTAATTTGTATCTCATCTTTGATTAATTTACCAACGGCGGAAACGAACTTATAATCTTTCTCAAAAATTTCAAGAGGAATAATTGGTTTAATATAATGTTCCATGTAAACAAGAGGTTCTTTATTGAAATATCTAATTCTGTTCAAATAGATAATGTTACTTTCACTATCAAGCCCAAATTCCTCCGCATAGTCTTTAGAATGTATGTACTCAACTGAAAGAGTTTGTGCAGATATTTTGTTCCATTCTCTTGAATATTGGCTACCGAATCCAGTCGCCATCGTCCATCTTTCTCTAGGTGAAATATTTGAAGCAAAGCTGCCTTTTCCTTGCAGTCTGTAAATATATCCATTATTTTCAAGTTCCTTTAAGGCTTGTCTAATAGGAGTTCTACTTACTTTATAATTTTTCTCTAATTCCATCTCAGAAGGTAACAAATCTCCAGCATTGTACGTCCCATCTTGCAATTTTAAATAAATATCTTCATAAATTGTCTTGTAAAGAGATTTTTTCATTAAATTAATCCTTTCAATATCAACTTGTAATACTTATAATACTAAGTTAAAAAATAAAAAAATAATAAGGTGATCCTTAAATAAAACCGCTTACATTTCGGGAGACTATTATTATAGAATTAATTTGATAGCCTTTGTGACCATATCTAGATAACTGCATAAAACTCAAAGATATTTTCATGCTATATTACGAAAATCTTTTATAAAGTTTAAAATTGATGTTTATAGATAATCTTCTTATTTGATATAATACTATAAAAAATATTGGGAGTAAACACTATTTTCAAATTATTTTAAAATATTTTATAAATTATAGAATCTCTATCCATTATCTCTTAAATATTCTTTACACACATTAACTTTCATTCATAATGAATGCCCCTCACCCATACCTATCGGCATTAGCATGAATATACACCTTCCCACTCACCAACCGATTATGAGTGCTCTCTGATTTTCTACAACCATGTCAAATCAATTAAGAATATTCCTACATCAAAGAACCCCGATGTAATATTGATTATTACGTTTAAAAATCGACAGTGATTATTTTTGACCTTCTCCCATTTCACTTTAGAAAAACAAATGAAGAGGACTGCAATGTATAATTTTAGGTTTTCTGATTTCTTAGAGACGTAAAAGTGAAATATAGCTATGCAGATAAGCCAATTCTCTTAGTAGAATTTGAAGACGAAGAGCACAGACTCTATCGAGCCGCATATGGTCTGGTATTAATATTGCAGTTACAGACTAAATCGAAGAAGATACTTTGGCCATTTGAATTTATGGAAGAATTACATCGAAAGAAAATTAAAACATCAAGAGGACGACAGAAAGTTCCAATTCCTAACAAAAAGGAGACGGAGTTCATAGGAAACGTAGCATATTTTTTGACAATTTTATATGGGGAAAAACGAGAATAAAGTCTGATTAAGACCCATTCCCTTTTTAAATTTTTAAAGGAGAAGCAAACTGTTATTTTTTTACTTTTATGGATTCCCAAACCACTGCTGCAAGGTCAATGGGTCTGACCCCATAGCCCACACGGATTAGACGTATTTATAAAAATAGGCAAAATAAAAAAGCCCACCACCGTTTTATGGTAATGAGCATAGATTATTTCGCCTTTATTCATTATTAAAGACAAATTCTAGGATATCCTTGTTTTCTTCATATTCTTTATGATTTAGCAGGTTGTATTTTTTGTTTTTAAGCTCGATTATTTTATCAATTTTAACTTCCTCATAATCCTTCGCATTAAATCCTAACGTTGATAAGATTAGTTGCGTATCTTTATTTCGGTTAGTGAAAATATAGTTAAATAATGCTTTCTCCTTGTTATCATCCAACTCTACATTATTAGGGCTATCAAGAACTATTGGGAACTTTATACTCTCTTTATTCAATTCATTTTTTATTTTTAATAAGTTGAAATGCCAAATAATGGTCGTGATTGGTATGTTGCTTCCTCTTGCTTTTAAATTATTTGTGATATGTTTAACACTTTTTGAATTAATCTCTTCCAGACCAAACTCCTCTATTGATTCAATCATATATTGTTCATATAAAGAATTTGCCTGATCTTTTAACTTTTTGTATTTCTTTATTATTTTTTCCTTTTCTTTCTTATTATCATTGGTATCACTTATTTTTGCTTCTATAGTTCCAAACTCTTTCACCAGATTGTCCCGTGTCTCCATATAACCTCTGTGTTTAAAAACATCAGATATATTATTATTGTTAAATTCTATACTTTTTTCAAACTGCTCGTACTTACTTAATATGTTTAGATACTTTTCTTCATGTAACATTAGTTTTCTATTTACTTCTAAAACTAATGCATCAAGTTCATCTTTTATAATGTACAAATCCTCTAATTGGCTGTTTTCCGAAATTCTTATTCCTATATTATCTATGTGTTGTGAACAAGTAGGGCACACATTTTTATTTATTTTTTGAACGCCACGTTCTCTTGTTTTCTTGATGTCCAAAAGGTCCTTTATTGTACTTTCTAATTCAATTTTTTCATTTCTTAATTTTGTTAGTTTGTTTTTTGCCTTTTTTAAACTCACAACTATATCTGTATATTCTTTTTTGCTTTTGTTTAATTCTATTCTTAAGGTTTCTTCATCACCAGGCGCATCTATTCCTTCTAGATAAGCCCTTATTTTCTTGAGCATTTTATCAACAATTAACTTCTCTTCCAAAAGTGACTTTTCTTCCCTTTTAAGCTCTTCAATCTTCTTTGCAGCTTCAAAGTATTCATCCGTAAGAATCCCAAAATGATTGTATAACACATTTTCTTTGTAATTTGGGTACTGACCAAGCGACATAAAAGAATCAAACTTCGAACCATTCATATGATCTTGATCAACATAATTAAGTAAATAGCTATATACTGGCGGTGTTAATTCTAACTCTTCATCATTTCTATTTGGAAGTTTTACAGAAAATCCGTATAAACACTCCAGGTATTCTGACAATTCCTTTCTATTTATAGTGCTAAATTGTTTTTTGAAATCTCCTGAGTAAATCTTAAACATTTTATCATTTCTGTAAATAAAGTATTCATCTGTATTAATATTAACATGAAGAAGATATACCTTAGATTTGGATGTCCATTTATCGTCAAATATACTGTCAGCACCTAATGTATGGTATATACTTTTTAAAATAATAGACTTCCCCACATCATTCCCTTTTTCTTTATCAGAAGTAATAATATTTATGCCTTCTTCAAAATCTACTCTTTTTGCTAGTTTATTGCTTAACTCAAAAATATATATTTTTTTTACAACTAATTTATTCATAACCAACGTAGCCCTCCTCAAACCTTCTGAGTACCAATAATACCAACGCTTCAACCTCTTCATTACTTATTTCTATTGGTTTTTGGCCATGTACATATTTACTTACTTCTTCAATTATTTCCATATCAGTATTGGGAAGGGATTCTAAATTTTCCTTAATATAATTTACAATCTCCTTTTCCATGTTCTGCAATTGTCTACCCTCATGCAGGTTAGCTACAACTTGTGACAGCGCCCGGTTTAATTTCAATCTCATTCTGAAATCGGATTCATATTCCTTACTAATAAAATCCTTTGCCTTTATTGTAGCGATGTCAGTGTATTCAGTATATTTACTTAAAACATCCTTAAGGAAGGAGCTACTAACACCCTTCTTCTCTAGAACTTCTGCATATGTTGGGAGCTTTAATTCAAAGGATGCTTTGTTTGTTACTTCACTTGATAATAATCTGTAAAGTGCATTAATCTTTTTTGGCTCACAATTAAAAGTTTCTTGAAAAAATATTGCTGTCTCCCCCACTAATGTTGTGTGCGGGTTAATAAGGTCCATACCCGTTTTTATAAAACTAGCATTTTTCAACTTTATTTCTTCTTTTAATTTTAATTCTTCCTTAACAGACTTTTTGATTTTTGATTGTGCGGCAGTATCAACTTTATTAAAATCTATTATTTCAACGTTATTATGTGTTCTCTTTCCATCGTTAAAAGCTGCATTTGAAACTAAAGACACCTTTATTTCATCACGTTCTTCGCCTTGAATATTGAATTTCAATTTATATAGCTTTCCAAATACCGAATCGCCTGTTTTATTTTTATTAATTAACTTATCTACAGTATATGCGCCATCATTGTTTTGAGTCTTAACTTGGTAAAATTCCAAACCATCTTCTTTGTGGACTTCCACATCACATACGTAATCAAATACCACTATGAATTCATCATTTTCTTTGTATAATTCAAGCATCCTTTTTAATCCCCATAGTATTTCATTACGGAATCTATTTTTTGACCTTGAGCCAGATAAGTCAAACGGCAAATTCATATAAAAATCAGCTTCAGACACTATAGACCACCACCAGAATATATTACTGCTATCCATAATATAACATATTAAGATTTAAATCTTTCTAGTGAAATGATCATAGACCAATATAATATGGTAGGAAGAATGTTTTTTAAATAGGAAAACCCACCAAGTATCCGTAAAAATACGATTTCCCAGTGGCTTGCTATTATTAGACATTACTTTTTCTTTCGTTTACGGGGCTTGCCCTTCTCCCTCAACCGCCAAGCCATCATATCATTTTGTTCAGTAGTGACTTGCATCCCAAACTTTAAATCATAAACTATTCGGCCGTCAGGACACACAGTCCCTTTATCGACAATCTTGCTAAAAATATCGGTCGGAATTCAATCCGCTCCTTATCCGGTTTAAATTCCTGAATCCCTTTCAATTCTTCAAGAAGCCATTCAAGATCTTTTTCCGCCTCAAGGCACTGTTGTTCTCTATCTTCAAAGTCATAGACTTGATTTTGCAGATCCACAATTTTATTTGTTATTCCTTTTATTTTGTTGGGGTCACCTCCATGCCGCTCTCCTTCCTCCACTTCATCGTAAAGCTGTTGGTAAAGTTGCTGCATATCATCCTTGACTTGTTCTATCCGTTTTCATCAGGAACAGTATTTCTAAATGCTTGTTTCATTTTATTCCGATAGCCATCCGTCATTTTTATTTCCTGCAGTAATGTCATGTACCTATGTTCAATCGATTCTTCTCGGAACCCACGTACATCGCAAGTTACTTCTTTAACTTTTTTCAAAAAGACTACAGAAAAGGCACCAAATATTAATACTATTCATTTACTAATTTGGTACTCTTCATAACTGTTATTTGAATATACAAAATTCCCACTAACTGATAGCCTAAGATTCAACAAAATCTGGAAAGTGCACTAAAGTGCCTACGGCACAACTCTCTAGAATGTATACCTAACTGAATTAGTGAAAGGAGTAAGATTCACCTCACCCCAACCCAGCAATCATCTCCCTAATCTCCTCCGCCTCCCGGGCAGCAACAACAGGATCCATCACCCGTTTACGCAATTCCTCCTGCTTTCTTCGCTCAAGTTCCCACTCCTCCTCCTTCCGCTTCACAAACCAATCCGGCACAATCTCCCCACCTTTCTCCCCAACAACTTTACCAGCACCAGTGCGCACACCATCCCGCAAAGGCTTCTCCTCAGCAATCGCAGCCTCTACGGATGAAATCCCCTTCACCTTCCACGCCTCCAGGATCCCCTTCACATAACGCCACTTCAAAACGCCCTGCTCCACTGACAGTTCCATTGCATGCAAAACAAGCTGCTCATTCGTTTCATCCACCCAGCTCTGAATACTTCCTGAAATGAACGGACTAATCCCTCCAAAGTTGTCCTTGAAAAATTGAATCGCGTCAGCTGCAGTAGCTGTTGTTTTATTTTGCTTTTCTTTTGTATTGTCTTGTTTAAAGAATGGGCCGGAATTGTGGTCGGTTTTGTAGCCAGAATTGCGGTCGGAACTGTAGCCATTACTTTGGCCAGTGCGCTTGCCGTCATTTTGGGCGGTAGTTTGGTCGGTCGCAGCCGGATTTCCTAAGTTCTGAGTGCTACCCCGTTGTAATGAATCATCCTGTTGACTCTCCACAGAATTTTTCCTCTATGTATTCCTCGCCACTCCCCTGGCCAAACGCCATCTCCTGAGACACCATCTTGTACATAGCAGACTGATTCCCGCCACGACTTCTCACGGTAATTCTCCCCTTCCGCTGCAATTCCAATCGAGCTTCCTTAAAAGAGGTTGGCTTTAATCCGGATACTCCCTGCAGCTGGGATGCTGCTACACTGAATTCCTTCTTCCAGCCGCATAAATTATTAAAATGCATCAGCGCAAACCAGAGGCAAACGGCTGAGCTGGATAATGGCTCAAAAAGATTTTGGGTATGAAAGGCATTGATTTCTTTAATATAGTTCATGGCTTTTTCTCCTTATATCATGTTTTTTTAAGTCCGGGAAGCTCTTACTTCCCGGAAATTTTTTTATTCAAATTCTTCCTTCAAAATTTTTTCGGATCTCAGGACTGCTTAACTTCTTTCTCGCCTCTCGACCCCAGCCTTTTACTACATCCAATGTTGTATTTTCCTTTGCAGCAATCGCCTTATAGGACATGTCCTGAATAATGGTATAATACAGCCACTTCCACTGTTTTTCTGTTAAATGAGACTTTATTTTTGTACGTAGAACCGGGTTTTCGAGCAGAAGCTCTCTGAGCGGGGTATTCGATGAATGATCGACACCTTCAGATACGCTGTATGCTAATAAGTAATTTTTCAATTGGGTTTGTTCAAGACTTTGTTTGCGGATTCTATCGATGAGTCTGTAACGAATGATGTAATTAAAATATGTTCCCATTGGGCCTTTATTAGGATCATACCTTTTATAGGCGTGCCACAGGGCGGTGAGACCTTCTACATAATATTCCTTATGCGGATCGTGGATGTTCAGTTGATGGATATGGTAATGAATTCTTTGCTTGTTTTGCTTATAAATTTCTTCAAACGTAAACTTCTGCATACATGTTCTCCTTATCTTAAATTTAAAATGCGAAGCGCGGACAGTAACTTTTGAAAATATTTGATAGGAAAGCCTTTTACAATGAAAAGGCTTCCATAAGTTAATAAATGATTATTTCGATTTTGCCTTATGTATCCTAATGATCCCCTTTTGTTAAATCATCAAAAAAGTCTCCAGGAATATTAAGTGCAGCTGCCAGTTTAATCAGGGTATAGCTCATAGGAATATGCTTTCCTTTTTCTATACTGCTTAAATGACTGTCATCCATGTTTACAATATTGGCAACCTCTCCAATCGTAAGTCCCATTTTTATTCTGTACTCTTTTAGTGACTTTCCTAATACAATGGTAAATTGATTTATATCCATTGCAATCCCTCCCCTATAGGCATATTATCCTATCTGGGTGTTGAGAAAAGAAACTAAAATAGTTTTTAGTTTTTGTATGCCACTACGTTCCTTCCTCACAAAACCAGTTCGGATGCATACCCCCCAATCTTACAATAAAAGTCAAATGAAGTTATTGTACATTGACTTTTATAGTTTTAACTTGTTGTAGCACTCTTCAGAAAAATTTATGGAATACAAATCCAGATGATAATTTAAATTAAAGTAAAATAATTCAGATTTTAATGCTGAGATGTAGTATGATAATAACTAAACTAAACATAAAGAAGGGATGGGCGTTAACATGATTAAAGGAATAATTTTTGATTTTGATGGGTTAATTCTTGATACTGAAGTTATCTTATATGAAACTCTGAATGAAATTTTTGTAGATTTTGGAAGTGAATTGCCAGTATCTAAATGGCAGGAAAATATTGGTTCCAGTTCTGGTTTTTCACCTTTTGTTTATTTGGAAGGTATAGCGGATGTTAACTATCAAAATCTTGAAGCACGTTTAGATAAGGATCTCCATTCAAGATTATTAAAAGAAAAAGCACTTCCTGGAGTAGAGAACTATCTAAAAACTGCTAAAAACCTAGGTTTGAAAATTGGATTAGCTTCTAGTTCCAAATATGAGTGGGTTAGTAAATACTTAAAAAAACTAAACTTATTTCATTACTTTGAATGCATCAAGACCTCTAATGATGTCGAAGCTGTTAAACCTGATCCCTCTCTATATAAAGAGGCAGCAAAGTGTCTTAACTTAAAAACTGATGAGTGTTTAGTCTTTGAAGATTCTGCAAATGGAGCCTTAGCTGCAAAAAGAGCAGGAACTAAGTGTGTTATAGTTCCAAATGAAATCACTAAAAATCTGGATTTTTGTACAGTTGAATACAAAATGGAATCCATGGCTGAGAAGGATTTGAAACAGGTTTTAAAGATAGTGGAGCAGAGTAAATAAGCAACTAAAACTACGAATCAACTGAGCATAGGTTGATTCGTAGTTTTAGTGAAATGAAAAAAAATTTCTTCAAAGCATTGCAATATGAAAAAAAAATTGATATAGTGAGAATATTAAACATATTAGTTAAGTAAACATCACGAAAAGAATTTAGAAATAATTTAAATATTGAAAGCGTTCCCAATTAATTATTTCTATTTTATTTTAAAATTATAATATCTTCGACGAAGAAACGAGGAGGTGATAAATTTTGATATCTAAATCTAACAAACATGAAATTTTGTTACTAACACATGGTGGGTGGGGTGAAACCCTTGCAAAAACACTCACAATGATAATAGGTCAAATAGAAGGAGTAAGTGAAATTGCCTTAAATCCTTCTGACTCACCAGAAGATTTTTTTCAAAAAGTTGAATGTAAAGTAAAAAAAATGCCAACTAATTCTCTTATAATCACCGATATTGCTGGGGGTACAACTTCAAATGTTGCATTAAAGTTAAGTCAAAATTACAACATTAATATATTATCTGGATTAAGTTCAATAATGTTAATTGAAGCTGTGATGAGGCAAAACCGCCCCTTTACAGAGGAGAGTCTTAATGAAATTAAAGAAGCGACATTAATGAATTGTCAGCATCTAAAAGTTCCCAAATCTAATCCTGCTAATAAGTAGGTAGAGAAGCGCAGTGTATAAAATTTCATTAAACAGAAACATTAATGAGAAAAATAGTCTAGCAATATATTAAAAGGAGGAACTAAAATGGCTGAAATAGAATTGGTACGTATTGACTCTCGATTGATCCATGGGCAAGTAGTTACCAAATGGATTAAACAAACATCTGCTAACCGTATCGTGATTATTGATGACTCTTTGTTCGCAGACGATTTCATGAAAGAAGTATATACAATGGCAGCACCACCAGGTATAGAAGTAAATGTTTATTCAGTTGATTTCGCCGTTGATTATTGGAAAAAAGAAAAAATGGGTAAAGGAAAATTATTTATTTTGTTTAAAAACGTTGAAACAGTTTATCGAACGATAAAAGAAGGGGTACCTATTAATGATGTACAAATTGGTGGATTAGGAGGTGGTCCAGGAAGGATATCTGTATTTGGACCAATTTCTTTTGATGAAGAAGATTCTAAAATGCTGAAGGAGCTAGAACAAGAAAAATGTCATGTGTATTTACATCAAGTCCCGGACGAATCGAAAATGGAGTTAAAGAAGGCTTTAGAACGGTATCACTCTCTAAAAACTAAAGGTTAAGTAAGGGAGGAAAATCTAAAAATGGAAACTTTTTTGGTAGCAATTTTATGTGGGTTTTTGTACTTTATTGGTACTAGTCGGCTTGGTTATGGATTAACCCAAGCAACAGGTTCTCCTATTTTTTATGGGTTTATTTTAGGGTTAGTATATGGAGAACTTGAAAAAGGATTGATTATTGGTGCTACAATACAACTTATTTATATAGGAATTATTTTTACCGGTGGCAATATGCCATCTGACCAATCCTTAGCTGGAATTATTGCAATACCAATTGCATTGCAAACCGGTATGGATACAGAAGTTGCCGTTGGACTTGCGGTACCATTCGGTATTTTAGGAATTTTATTGGATCAGTTAAGGAGAATTTCAAATTCATATTGGATATCAAAAGCAGAAAAATATGCTGAGGTGATGAATGCAAGAAAGATTTTTCATTGCGCAATTACTTACCCAACAATCACTATATTTTTTATAACTTTTATTCCTGTATTTTTAATTACTTTGACTGGGGCCAGTGCCGTCACATTTGTAATCGACGCTCTACCACAAGGTATAATTGACGGATTTAGTGTTGCTGGTGGAGTTCTTCCTGCTCTCGGCTTTGCTATTATCCTATTAATTATTGGGAAAAGAGATATAATCCCTTACTTCTTTATTGGATTTTTTGCAGTAGCGTATCTGGGCATTGATATTATGGGAGCTGCAGCATTTGGCTTTGCGATTGCGGCCATAATCCTGTTTAACTCTATGAATAAAAAGGAGGTTGCTTAATATGCCTTCAAATTCCGAGAAGGAATCAAAAGAGAGAATTTTGACAAATAAAGATTTAAGAAGAACTTATGCTAGGTGGTTTTTATCAGTAGAAGTAAGTAACTCTTATGAACGCCTACAAGCACTAGCATTTTGTAATGCTTTATCTGGTAGTTTGAGGAAAATCTATAAAGATGATGATCAAAGTTACAAAGAAGCATTAAAACGTCATCTTCAATTTTATAATTCAGAAGGAACTTTTGGTGCTGTTATCCACGGAGTAACTTTGTCAATGGAAGAAGAAAGGGCAATAGAGAAAGAAAATCCGATTCCCGAGGAAGCTATTACAGGGTTTAAAACAGGCTTAATGGGTCCGATTGCGGGAATTGGAGATACATTAATCTGGGGAACTTTAAAACCAATTATTCTAGCTTTAGCATCTTCCCTGGCACTAAGTGGGCTTTTCATAGGAGCGTTTGTCCCATTCTTATTTCCTTTAGCCGTTATACTAATAGGATATGGGATGATGAAAAGTGGATATGTATTAGGGAAAGAATCAGTTATGAAATTAATGAAATCTGGTTTAATAAACAACATTATTAAAAGTGCCAGTATTTTAGGGTTATTTATGATGGGGGCTCTATCGTCAACTTATATAAAAATTAAAACGCCTTTAGAAATCCCTATTAAAAATGGCGATCCAGTTGTTATACAAAATATTTTAGATTCTATTTTAGTGGGTATATTACCTCTTATTGCAGTTTTTGGAATCTACTTTTATTTCAAAATAATAGGGCAACATTACAATAAACTTATTGGATGGATTATTGTTATTTCCTTAATTACTGGTTTCTTTGGAATTTTACAAGGTGGCTAATATAAAAACTTAAGAAATCCAACATAAAGGAGTAATTAAAAATGGAAGAGATAAAAAAGTACTACGATGATTACTTAGATTCAAGATTAGATGAACTTTGGGATATTGCTAAGTATGTTCATTCCAATCCTGAACTTGGTTATCAAGAAGAAAAAGCTTGTCAAATACAATGCGAATTTTTAAGAGAAAATGGATTTAAAGTTGAAGAAAACTTAGGAGGGCTTCCTACAGCTTATAAAGCAGTTTATCAATATGAACCAGGAGATTTAACTATAGCTGTAGTATCTGAATATGATGCACTTCCTGAAATTGGTCATGCATGCGGACACAACTTAATTTGCACAGCTGCTCTAGGAACAGCAATAGAAACAAAAAAGTATATGGAAGATCAAAAAATACCTGGTACGTTAGTGGTTATGGGAACGCCTGCTGAAGAATCAGGTGGTGGAAAAATAAAACTACTTGAAAAAAATGCTTGGGATGGTATAGATGCTATTCTGTTTATGCATCCAACAAGCGATACGACAAGATTAGCTGGGGAATGTATGTCATCTACAAGTATTCAAATTGAATTTCGAGGGAAATCTGCGCACGCTGCTTCCCATCCTGCTAATGGTATTAACGCTTTAAGTGCAGCAAATTTATATTTTGTTGCCACAGGTTTGATGAGACAGCATGCAAAATCTGACCTACGTTTATCGGGGATTATAGAAGATGGTGGAAAAACGCCTAGTTTAATTCCCAATTTTGCTTCAGTTAAAGGTTCTGTTAGTTGTTTTAAATCTAATGATTTAGAAGATTATATAGAACGAGTTCGAAAATGTGCAGAGGGAGCTGCACTTGCAACTGGATGTGAAGCAAACATTGAATTTACTCCTGGTTATCTTGGGCGTGTTCCAAATGAAACCTTATCAGAAGTATGTCGTAAAGAACTTAATTCTATTGATGAACCAGTTATGGATGGTATGCCGTTTGATTACGGTGGAGAGGATTTAGGGAATGTATCAAGAGTAATTCCTATTTGTAATCCCTATGTAACCATTTTCCCGGATTACAAAATTTCAAATCATACTGAACAGTTTAGGGATCTGGCCAACTCTTCTGCTGGTAAAAGATGTATACAAGTAAGTAGCAAAGCAATGGCAAGAACTGCAATGGAATTATTTAGGAATCCAAAGACAGTTGAAGATGCTAAAATAGAGTTGAGTGAACGAATGAAAAATGAATGATTTAAATAAACAGTTTGACATCTATTACGAATAGACAAGAGAACACAGGGATAATCCCTGAGGTTAACTTTAAATTATGCGACTGTTTGGCTGGTTTGAGTTCGATATTATATAGGGCTCAAACCAGCCAATTTTTCTTTTATTCGCTCGTTCTCGTTATTATAGAGAAAGGGATATAAGCCTATTGAAAGTTCTCGCCTACTCGACCTCTAATATGAGTGTTTTAGACTTTTTCAGGAAAAAACTATACTATAAACATAGTTAAATTATAGGAGGATAATTATGTCTGACAATACCCAACACTGTCTTTTAAGCATTAGAAGCAATTATAAAAATTTTAGTGAGAAAGAAAAAATAATTGCGGATTTCACCTTAATGAATCCTCATAAAATCATTCACTTTACAATTAATCAAGTTTCAGAAAAGCTAGGAATTTCTGAAGCAACAGTTTTTCGTTTCTGTAGACGAATTGGTTTCAAAGGATTCCAGGATATGAAAATTTCGCTTGCAACTGAGGTCGTTACGTCTGTAAAAGATATACATGAAAAAATAAATGAAGAAGATAGTATTGGAGTGATAACTAGAAAAAGTTTCCAATCCAACATTAAAACAATTGAGGATACACTCCGTATACAGGACGAAAATTTGATTACAAAAGTTGTTGAAGCAATTTTGGGAGCACAAAAAATACAATTTTTTGGGGTTGGAGGATCTGCTTTTGTAGCTTTGGATGCTTATCACAAGTTTATTCGAAGTGGAATTAATGTAAATGCCGATTTAGATTCACACTTACAAATGATGTCTGCCTCTCAAATGACTAATAATGACCTTGCAATTATAATTTCCCATAGTGGTTCTACAAAAGATATTCTAGACCTAATGCAAATTTTTGAGGAAAATGAAACACAAACCGTAGCTATTACGAACTTTACTAAATCCCCACTTACCGAAAAAGCAGACATTTCATTGTACACTATTGCTGCAGAAACCGATTTCCGTTCAGAGGCATTGTCATCAAGAATTGCACAACTGTCAATAATTGATGCACTTTACGTTAATGTTATGATTGCAAATAAAGAATCTAGCTGGAGTGTACTACAAAAAATGCGGGGGAGTATGAGCATAAAATATTTATAAACATGAAGCAGCCTTAAATCCTATAATAAACGTAGTCATCATCAAGCCGCAAAAGAAGAAGTAGCATAATTTTTACATATGGTAAAAAAAGGGAATAAGGTCTGATTAAGACCCTCCCTTTTCTCATTTTATGGATTTTCAACCCACTGATGCTAGTGACCCCCATAGCCACTCAATATATCCTATACCTCCTTATATTGGGTACCGAAGCTTCTATGACTGGATATGCCATTGGAACTTTATAGATAGAATCAATAATTTATAAAATACTGCTATATAAACAATAGATGTTTCTATGACGGTTGAATTCCACATATATAAGGGCAACAGGAAGGAATTAAATAGACTACCTATTGGATCCAATTGACTGACTAATTAGTTCTATAGCTTCTACCACTGAATCGATGTCCCAAACTGGAATAATCCATGGTGGGTTATTCACTTTAGAATCCCAATTCCGCCGAACAGAAACTAATGGATTTTGCAAAAAAATAGAGTGCATACCAACATGATTTGCGCCTAATATGTCGGTGTCCCACGTATTCCCTACCATAATTGCTTCCTCGGCTCCGACACCAATCTCCTGTAATAAATTTTTGTAGACAATTTCATCCGGCTTCTGTGGGATACTGGAATCTAATTCCGATTTGGTAGCATATACATAACTAAACATTTCAAGAATACCTAGTCTTTCTAGCATAACTTTAACTGCCGCACTATCACTTCTTGCAGTATTACTTAGAATTGCATTTTTTAAACCTAAATTTTCTACCCTTTTAAGAACTTCAATTACATTTTCTCTTAACTTAATCTCTTTATACTGATTAAGTGGTTTTAAATCCATTCCTCCAGGTGGCGGTGTAGTAATAGTTTCTCCTAAATCCCAGACGACATATGAAATCATAAGTACCCTCCTGAACTATTCTAATTACAAGGTTAGACATTTATCTTGTAACTAGTACTATAAAATTAAGCATACAGTATTATCTTTAATCTGTTTTCATCCAAAACCCTATATATTCACTTCAGCACCTTAACGTGATGGTGAACTGACCCCAGAATTTACTATACTATTTTTGAATTTCCTTTACATTCTAGTATTCTCATTCAGCAAATTTTAGGAAATGATAGTGAATACCCCCCTTATAATGGACAATAGGATACCGGGAACTATGAAGCGATTCAATTACCTAATCCAAAGCATGGTAAATAAAATCAATAACTATCTAGCTGTAAATTAAACTACGATATATATCTGCTGCCTGTCCCGATTATCTTTCCATAATAGAAGCTTTATATCCTTTTCGGATAATTTCATTTACCTGATGAACAGTAACATAAGCATTATCATCAATCTCTTTTATTAGTTTTTTAAGTCTAACTAATTCTGTTCCGTTGATGACAATATAGAGAATCTTTTTATCATCACCGGTATATCCTCCATGCCCGTCTAAGACGGTAATCCCCCGGGACATGCTGTGTAAGATATTATTGGCTATCTTGTCGGCATGATTTGACATAATGAAGACAGCCACTTTCTCATCTATACCATCAATGAAAAAGTCGATAACCTTTGCACCTATATATACGGAGATAAGTGTATACATTCCTTTATCTACTCCAATAACAAATACAGAACCTAACACGACGATGATATCAATGAATAGCATTGCTTTTCCTATTGTTAGTCCCAAATATTCATTTGCCATTTTAGCTAGTACGGTTGTCCCCCCATTAGTTCCACCAGCACGAAATATTAATCCAAGGCCAATTCCTATGAACAAACCAGCAAAAACAGCTGAAAGAAGTGTATCTTCTGTTAAAATCCAGCTTTTATTTTCCGTAAGATACAAAAGTAATGAAGATGAGAAAATGGAAACCAACGTATAATACATCATCTTTCGTTCGAAAAATTTATAACCTATTAATAAAAGTGATAAATTTAAAACTAAATTGATTAATCCAGTCGACCAACCGAATAGATAATGAGCAATTACAGTTAAGCCGAGAATCCCTCCTTCAGAAAGAGAATTTGGGATAATAAAAAAATTAACGCCTATAGAGAAGATCAGCCCTCCAGCAAATATTAAAAATATATCAGTAGTAATTTTTTTCATTATTTATTCATCCCTTATCTTTCAAGTTAATAGTTTTGGATGTCATCCATAAATAATTTATAATCTTTATTATTAATCAGTCTGTTAACCTTTTCTTTATCCTGCGTCCAATTGGAGAACATATTACATAAAACATTTAGATTATGATCGCCATCTCTTTTAGTTTTTATAAGAAACAATACTTTAATAATGTCCTTATCCCAAATAATTGGAGTCTTAAGTACTGCAATATAGCAGACAGGCTTTCTACATATTTTATGCAGGTCCTGAAGATGAACGATATTATTACCAATTTCATGTGAAATAAAGGGTTTATCAACAGTGATATGTGGTTCAATTATGTTTAATCGTTTGAGATCGGCTACAATATTTTGCAAAATACTCTTCTTATTTTCCCCTTCTAACTGGAAATTCGTATTTTCAAGTTTAAAATACTTCTTGATATCCAAATTATTTAAATCAAGTTTATTAATGATCTGGCGAATGTTATTGATATAATTTCCTTTTTCTATCGCTACCTGTGGCACTGGTCTGGAAATTTTTATCTCATAGGAAGATACTAATACATCTATATGGTTAATATGTTCAATAGCTTCATCAATTGAATCGTAGTTGATTAGATGATATGCATCCTCAGGAAAGTTTTCCTTTAACTCATTGATATACATTATTGTTTCCGCACGACCGCGTCCACTAACCAAACAAATAGTTGTTCTTTTCTTCTTCCTTAAATTACGTAAAGCTACATTAAAATAAAGAACTAGGTAACCAAATTCATCCAGATTAATTTTAATATCATAGTAATCTTCAATAACTTTTGTGGCAGATATAGTAACCTTTGTGGCAAAAAGATATTTTTGGAGATTTTCGTGTACAACAGGATTTCTTAATACCATTCCGTTGTTAATTCTTCGTACCATTTGAAGAATATGCAGTGCTAGATATTCATTTAAAATTGAATCCATAGAAATATCAATATCAAAGTTGTTTTTTATTTCTTTATAAATATCCTTTACAACATGATTTGCTTCCTCTAATTTATCGTCTTTAACCCCGCTGTTTTCTAAGAGTTGCTTACCTTCCAAATGCATTCCAATATATGCTATATCACCATCATTTAACTTGGTATTGAAAACTAAATTAATTGTGCTGCATAGTTTTTTACTAGCCGAATAAATATTAGGAAATTTACTCATTATTTCTTGCTCGTACTGTTGCGACGAATTAATCATATGGCCGGACTTGCTTCTAAAGATAGAAATTAAGACGTGAATTGCAATGTTCTTTAAAGAAAAATCAGATAAGATAATCTGATTTTGTTCACAAATCAATCTCAATTGTTCCTCAATTATAGGAATGACGGCCTGGTTTAAACCATCAACCTTTAGATCAACTTCTTTACTATTTTCAAAGGTTGTTTTGTTGTGAAAGAAATGTTCAGCAATACAAATTCTTTTATTTAATTCATCTCCTTGAATAACGATTCCGTAATTAGCTTTTGAATCTATATCTAATTGATAATTTGCAAGGATACGTTTTACTTCTGTCATGTCTCCGCTTAAGGTAGAGCGGCTAACAAACATTTCGTCTGCTAGGTCATCCAATTTTTGGTAGTCTTTACTTAATAATAAAGTCCTTATAATAAAAAATATTCGTTCGTAGTTATTTCGTTTAAATAGATTCAATCTTTTTATGTCTATTTGTGAAAAAAACTTTGAAAGGAAATCTTTGGAGGAACCATCATGATAAAGTAACTGATACCCCTTATTAGGACTTGAGTCTATAGTAATTCCATGATTATTCAATTTCTCCCTAAGAATAGAAATATCATTTTTAACAGTCCTAATCGAAGCCTCTGCAACTAAAGAAAGATTTGCTGCGGTTCTAATTTCTTGTTGAAAAAGTTCATTTAAAATTAATAATTGTCTTCTGTTCAAATCTAACATGACAGAACCCTCCCAATAAAATTACTGTAATCAGTGGATTACAGTAATTTTATCACACATAAGCTTTTTATTAGATGATCCCTAATAAAGATCCGCCAATACCAATTGCGATTGTAACAAGTAAGATGGTTGTTGGCTTCATACCTTTTTTCAATAAATAGAACATAAAGACGGTATAAAGTAACGGTAATAATAATGGAAAAATTTGATCTAGATATTCTTGCATCGGAATTTTTTCTTCTCCAACTGTAAATACAAGTGATGATTCCAGTTTTACCATCGAGGCGGTCATAGCACCTATTACCATCAACCCGACTATGGTTGCTCCTTTGGATATCTTTTGCATGATTCCAGAGTTATTAGCTTTGTCCATGATTTGTGTTCCAAATTTATAACCAATGACACCACCATAGTAACGAATAAACATGTGAGGAACATTGAATAGTAATAAGAAAATAATAGGTCCTAAAACACTACCTTGTTGTGCTAAGGATAATCCGATACCAACTGCGATAATTCTTAATGTTCCCCAGAATAATGAATCACCAATTCCAGCGAATGGCCCCATCAATCCAACTTTTACGTTATTGATGATGTTTTTATCAAATGATGGGTTCTTACTCGCTTCTCTTTCTAGTGCTGTTGCAACCCCAGTTATTGTTGTTACCACATGTGGTGTTGTATTGAAAATATTCATGTGACGTTCTAATGCTTCTGCTTGACCCTTTTTGTTTTTGTAATAACGTCTTATGGCTGGCCACATACCGATTGAGAAGCCAAGAGCCTGCTGTCTTTCATAGTTGTAAGATGCTTCTAGCATGAAAGAACTCCAAAATATTTCTCGCATTAATTTCTTTTCATCTTTATTCAATTTCTTTTTCTCAGACATCAAATAAATCCTCCTCATCTGCCGGTGTATTAGTTCCATTAGCTCCAGCTACTTCTACCTCTTTATCTTTCATTTCGTAAACGATGATGAATGCAAGAACTACACCAAATAGCGTGATTCCTAAGATCGGTAGATTCATATAAGCAAATAAAGCAAAACCAAGTAGGAAGTATAGGATATTTGTTTTCTTCATCATTGGTAATAATAATAATGCAAAACCAACTGCTGGTAATAGTCCACCTGCAACCTCTAATCCATTCATAATTGCTTCAGGTATATTATTGACAAATCCTTCAACTGCTGTAGATCCAAATAGAATTGCTACAAAGGCGACTACAAAGTACATTGCACATTGCAGTATGAGCCCAGCCATATTTAAGGTGACTAGCCCCTTTATGTTTGCTGCCCTAGCTAGTTTCATTGCAAAATTCATGAACCAACTTCGTACAATAAATACAATAACCTTTAAAGATTGCGCTAACAATGCAATTGGTAATGCCAGGGCTAAAGCAACTTCAGTACCACTTCCACTCATAATTGCAAATGCTGTACCTAGACCTGCTCCAACTAGGACATCTGGTGGAACTGCCCCACCAACTTGAATAAATCCCATAAATACTAATTCTAGTGATGCCCCTACTAAAATCCCAGTTTGTAGGTCACCTAAGGCCGCACCAATAATTGTTGAGACCACAATTGGTCTAATGACCATTGGTGTACCTAACATTTTTTCTATAAACCATAGAACTGCTAAGATTAAACCTACTAATAATGCTGTTTGCATAAGTGCTTCCTCCTTCTCTTAAGGTTTAAAATGATAGTTTGTTTTTTAAACTTGTATAGTTTTTTGATTTTTCATTTGGAACTTGACGCACTTCAATTTCAATATTTTTCTCCTGAATTTTGTCCAAATATGATATATCTTCTTTAGATACATAAACAGCTGGAGACAATAATACTTTGTCATCTTGCTTTTGCATTCCACCAATGTTTAGTACAGGTTTTTCATCAATCTTTTCGATAAAGTCATAAGCTGCCTTCGGATTAGAAAATATAACGAAGACTTTCATTGCTTGAAGCTTTGGATTTTTAACTAATTTCGCAGCATCTTCTACTGATCGAATTGCAAGTCTTACTCCATCTGGGTTACTCATCTTAAGCGCCATTTTTCTTACTTCATCATTTGCTGCATTATCGTCAGCTATTACTATGGCTTCATATGATAAAGCTGATTTCCAACTGTATGCCACTTGCCCATGTAGTAAGCGATCGTCAATTCTCATTTTTATAATCATTTTTAAATTCCTCCATTCATATATTACAAATCAAAATCGTCATCTTGGGTGATATTAAGCTTTTTCATTTCATCGTTTGCAAAGATAATTTGGTCTTTAGAACTGTTAACAATTTCTTTAAGTTTAGCTTCGGTTACGTTATCTTCTCCAAGCATGATTACCTCTAAAAGTACTGGAAGATTTACTCCTGATATAACGAAAACATTTTCCTTAGTTAGATATCTGAGAGTTGTCTGGTTAACACTTCCACCGAATATATCAGTGAAGATAATAAGTTTATCTTCATCCATTACATTTTCATTCAAAAAGCCTTCTAATTTTTCATTAAAAGGTGTTTCATCGACATATGCATTGATAAAATGTAAATTTTCTTGTTTACCTAATATCAAATCAATAGATGAAACGATTCCCTCTGCAAACCTAGCATGTGTTGCCACTAATATTTTTTTCATTTACATAACCTACCTTAGTTTGTGTTATATTGACTTGTTAATATAATTTGCCACTTGGGGATATACCCCTTTAGTTAAGTCTCGGCCTTTATCAGTTGCTAATAAATACGCCAGCACTTGGAAAAAAGTAATGTATTCCAAACTGCTGAAATGCTTACTTTTCGAATCAATATTAAAATCAGATTTTGAATTATCCCCAATCAAATAACAGGTCGATATTTCCTCGTTAATAAAGTCAGAAATATTTCCCGCTTTTACAGAATCCTCGTTGGTCCTATTTAATATAAAATATCCTATATTAGCATCAAAAGCATTTTGAGGGCCATGGATGAGCTCTTCTAATTCGAAACTATTTGTAAAGATAGGCAGCATCTCCATAAACTTAATATCTGCTTCTTGAGCTACCGGCCATAAATCATTCGTTCCTGAAAATATAAAGTTAGACTTTCGCATTAATTGGAATTTATTTTCTTTATACCATTTAAGTGTGTTTTGTTTAACAGTAAATAAGTTATCAACCATCAAATTATAATCCTCTACATATTCTTGAATCTCGTTATCAGATACTTTACTGTAAATCTTTGATATGGAAATGTATAGCCAATATAATGTTGCACAAGTTGCAGAATATCCAAGTGTTCTGTATATATACGCTTCATTTTCAGAACCAATTTCTAGTGAAATATCAGCTTCTTCAGCAATAGGTGCATCCAAGGTTTCGGTAAGTGAAATGGTTCTAAACCCCTTTGAATTGACTAGTTTTAAAGCTTCATATACTAGTTTTGTTTTACCACCTTGTGAAATAAAAATATATAAATTCTCTTCACTCAACAAATCATGATTATAATATTGAACAAACATATTCGGGTAAATAACCTCCACTAGGGAACCGTTTACATTTTCCGCGAAATTTTTTGTCGTAAAAGCTGCATTGTAAGATGTACCAGATGCAACAATAACAATTCTTTTCAACTCAGTATGCGCTTCCAAAATATTTCCCAAATTATTCTTGAGATTTTCTTTGGTATCGGCAATCTTCTTTAGTTGGACAGGAATACGCTCTATTGTATCCATCAAACTCATCAAATCACTTCCTAAATGTTTTATTAGTTTCATAATAAGTCAGACAAGTCATAATATCCATATTCTATTTTGCACGATTTATAGTGCAAAAAAATGCATTGGGGAATATTGTCATATTAAATTGCTTGTTGACGGGAGGTTTATAAACAAGGGGACGGTTCTTGTGTTGCACTATTTGCAACACAAGAACCGTCCCCTTGCATCAAACTCCTGAGCACCTTGAAATTGATATTGCTTAAAAAAGACTACCTCTATACCGGTTAAATTCGTCAAAAAGCCTATTTCAACTTCTAATGAATTTAATAACTCATCTAGGGATAAATATTTCTTTTCAAACAATAATTGAAGTATACTCCTTATTTTTCCCGGCCGTGGCACTGGTAATTCCCGATCAAGGGGGTCAATTTCTTTGTACCCTAATCTGTTAAGCATAATATTGAAGTATCTGTATTGTTGATATGAAATCAATTGTAAAAATTGTGACAGGTATGCTAATGCTTGGATAGATACCATCCATTTTCTCTTTAATTCAATGTACGAATCAGAAGGCAAAGTGTAATTAGCCTGTCATTTACTGGTACATTTCAGTGGCAGTAATCATATTTCAAAAAAGTTGTACCAAGATAATAGAAGACTCATCAAACTAACCTTCTAAAATATTTAGACCACCGTGCCTGTTCCCACAAGCGTGAAGTGACGGCACCTATAAATGTGCTTATACTAAGCGTATTAAAAAACTATCTCTTTCTTCTAGTAAACAGGCTGCTTCCCCTAATTCACTTAAAATAGAAAAAGGAGGTCCCATCAAATAAAGTGTTGAAAGACCTCCAGAAAATGTCAACCTCAAGAGTAACTTAAGGATTCAAACCCTGATATTAAAGGGATTCGGGCTTCTTATTACATCATACCGCTCGTGAGATGAGAGTGTGTAATATCTTTAACAATATACGCAAATACTGCGAAATATCAATATTTCAGGAAATCTAAGGTGTAATATCATTAACGGGATTTCACCTTTTTTCATGAGATTGCGTTAGCCAAATGTTAGCATTTTGTTAGAATTATTAGGATTACCCTTTTCTTAAATATACAATAGAAGACAGAATACCCTATGGCAAATTCGCTTATCGGTTATAGTTTGAACTTAAACTATATTTCGTTTAGCTCTGTCAAAGTTTATGAACATACATTGCCTTGATTATTGTATTAGAGCATAGCTTTTTCTACTTCCTTCATCGCTTTTTTAGTGTCTCCAAGAATACTTAATAAGCTCTGTGATCTAGTTAGCGCATATTTTTTATTTAAATCAAAGAACGGTACATACTGAACACCAATTTATTTTGAAAGAACTTTATAAATTTTTTCTATTGCCCAGTCAAGTTCTTCTTTGCTAATAACTAATGGAGGTGCAAATCGGATTGTGTTTTCATGTGTTTCTTTACACAACACACCTTCTTCTTTTAATGCTTCACAAAGATTTCGTACAGGTTTATTATACTCAACACCGATGAACAAGCCACGTACTCGGATAGCTTTCAATTCTGGGTTATCAATTTTACGTAGAGCATTTTCAAAGTATTTACCGAGCTCAAGAGATTTTTCAACCAAATTTTCCTCTTCAATTACATCAAGTGCAGCTAATGAGACTGCACATGCTAAAGGATTTCCACCAAAAGTAGAACCATGCGATCCAGGTGTGAAGACGTCCATGATTTCTTTATTTGCTGCAATAGCGGAAACTGGAAATACACCACCACCTAAAGCTTTACCCATAACATAAATATCTGGAACTACACTTTCCCACTCACATGCAAACATCTTTCCTGTACGTGCAAAGCCAGTTTGCACTTCATCTGCAATGAATAATACATTATTTTCGTTACACATTTCACGAATTGCCTTTAAATAACCTTCTGGTGGAATGATGATGCCTGCTTCCCCTTGAATTGGTTCTACTATGACTGCAGCTGTATTTGGTGTGATTGCAGTGCGGATTGCATCGGCATTTCCATATTCCACCTTTTTAATATTCGGTACAAATGGTCCATAATCCTTTGTTGCATTTGAATCATTGGATAAAGATATTGCATTTAATGTGCGTCCATGAAAATTTCCTTTGAAAGCTATGATTTCTGCCTTATTATCTTCTACACCTTTTACTTCATATGCCCAACGACGAGCTGCTTTAATAGAAGTTTCAACTGCTTCTACACCAGTATTCATTGGTAACACTTTATCTTTTCCAGTTAACACAGCAACCCTTTTTGTCCATGGACCTAATAATTCATTATGGAATGCACGTGAAGTCAGGGTTACCTTGTCTGCTTGTGCTTTAAGTGCAGCAATGATTTTCGGATGGCGATGTCCTTGGTTTACTGCAGAATAGGCACTTAACATGTCCATATACTTATTACCTTCTGGATCTTTTACCCAAACACCTTTCGCTTCTGAAACAACAATCGGTAGTGGATGATAGTTATGTGCACCATAATGCTCGGTTAATTCAACAATTTCCTCAGATACTGTTTTTACTGTCATACGAATTCCTCCCTAAGGTATAGTTCGAGTAGAATGTTTTGTAACATCCTACTCTATTTTGTAAATTCTTTCGTTAAAATAATGCTATCTATTCTAATAAGTTTCTGATATAGTTTTCGCCATCATGTGAAGTGCTAAGTAATCTGGACCTCCTGCTTTTGAATCGGTTCCAGACATTTTAAAACCTCCAAATGGTTGATATCCAACAATTGCTCCTGTACAGTTACGATTGAAATATAAATTACCTACATGGAATTCTTGGGATGCTTTGTTAATATGATGACGATTTTCCGTGATAACTGCGCCTGTTAATCCGTACTCGGAGTTGTTAGCAATTTCAAGTGCATGTTCGAAGTCTTTTGCTTTTGCAAATGCAACGACTGGACCAAAAATTTCCTCCTGCATAATACGTGCTTTTACATCAACTTCTGCAAAAATGGTTGGTTGAATGAAATACCCCTTAGAGTCATCTCCTACTCCACCTGCAACAAGTCTACCTTCTTCTTTTCCAATCTCAGTGTATTTCATAATTTTATTATAAGCACTTTCGTCAATTACAGGACCCATATAGATGTCATTGGAAGTCGTTTCACCCACTGTTAATTCATTTGTGCGTTTCACAACCTTTTCAAGCACCTCATCATAAACATTTTCATGGACTACCACTCGAGATCCAGCAGAACATTTTTGCCCAGAGAATCCGAATGCAGAGGTTACAATTGCTTCAACAGCAATATCAATATTTGCTTCACTGTCTACAACAACTGTATCTTTTCCTCCCATCTCTACAATCACACGTTTTAGGTGATTTTGTTCCTTTTGTAAAACTGCCGCACGTTCATACAGACGGGTTCCAACTTCACGTGACCCTGTGAATGTAATTAATGCTGTTTTCGGATGGTCAACAAGATAATCACCAACTTCAGCACCGCTACCAGGCAAAAAATTAATTACTCCATTTGGCACACCTGCTTTTTGTAAAACTTCTACAAATTTAGCTGCAACGACTGGGGTGGCACTTGCAGGCTTAAGGATAACCGTATTTCCTGTCACTAGTGGTGCTACCGTTGTTCCAACCATAATGGCAAAGGCAAAATTCCATGGTGGGATTGTTACTGCAATGCCTGTGGGTATGTAAAGATAACGATTATATTCCCCAGGCCTACTATTTATTTCTTTTCCTTTATCCAATTCAATCATTTGACGTGCATAATACTCCATAAAGTCGATACCTTCTGCAATATCCGCATCTGCTTCCCTCCATGGCTTTCCAGCTTCTTTAATAAGAAATGCAGTGAATTCATTTTTTCGACGACGTATGATTGCAGCTGCACGTAATAATATGTTTGCTCGGTCAACTGCATTTGTATATCTCCAAGTTTGAAATGCTTGATCAGCTTCTTGGATAGCATTTTCAGCAATCTTCTGATTTGCCTTCGATACAATTCCAATTACTTCCTCTTTGTTTCCTGGATTATAGGAAATAATTTTTTCATCTGTTGAAACTCTTTCTCCACCAATTAGAAGGTCATAGTTTTTCCCCAACTTTGGTTGGATCTTTTCTAGACCAGTAACTACCTCCTTACGATTTTCTTCTACAGTAAAATCAGTAAATGGTTCATGATTGTACGGTGTTAACATGTAACTCCTCCTATGCTATTAATCTATTCACTTTTATTGTTGCAAAAATTATGCCAACTTTTAAAAATGCATCATAGCGAGGTTTACTTATAAAAACAGAAATAAAACCGCAAAATTAGTTTGCAGTTTTAAAATATATTGCGCCAATAAATTTTGCACCTTTATTGATTATTTATTACAATAAATAAAAAAGGGAAAAGGAGTGTGCCGAGTGATGAATGATAAATTATACGATATCGAAACCATCGTGGGCATGAATAAATTATACAAAACCCTTCTTGATGAAGTTGATACCGGAATTCATGTCATTAATAAGAACAGCAAAACTATAGTTTACAATAGAAAAATGGCAGAAATCGAATCGATGGATCGGGATGATGTACTTCATAAAAACTTATTAGATGTTTTTTCTTTTCATGGAAAACAAAATAGTACACTTATTGAAACATTACATACAGGACAAGTGAAAAGACGTAAAAAGCAAACTTATTTTAATAATAAAGGAAAGGAAATTACAACAATTAATGATTCCTTTCCAATTAAAAATAAAGGTGAAATTGTAGCAGTTGTTGAAATAGCGAAAGATGTGACCCAACTAGAACGTATGATTAAAGAAAACGTTCTTCAAAAAAAGAACAGTAATTTTACGTTTGATCAAATTATTGGGGATAGTGAACCTATGCAGGCTGTTATAGAGGAGGCCAAACGAGCAACAAGAACAGCATCATCCGTATTAATTGTAGGTGATACAGGAACTGGAAAGGAATTGTTTGCTCAAAGTATTCATAATGGCAGTCATCGATCAAGCGGTCCCTTTATCTCGCAAAACTGTGCCGCAATTCCGGATAGTTTGATGGAGGGGTTATTGTTTGGTACAAAAAAAGGTGCATTTACTGGAGCTGTTGATCGACCTGGTTTATTTGAACAGGCAAATGGTGGAACACTACTTTTAGATGAAATTAATTCATTAGACTTGGCTCTGCAGGCGAAATTGTTGAGAGCAGTTCAGGAAAAGACGATTCGACGTGTAGGAGATATGCAAGAAAAGAAGATAGATGTCCGCATCATTGCAACGATGAATGAAGATCCAATTGATGCTATCAATGAGCGTCGTCTACGCCGTGACTTATATTACCGGCTTAGTGTTGTTACCCTGTTGATTCCATCATTAAACGAACGGAAAGATGATATTTGGCTATTAATCAACCATTTTATCGATAAGTATAATGCATTATTTGAAATGAACGTAGAGCATATTAGTGAAGCTGCCAAAGCTGTGCTTTATCAGCACCACTGGCCAGGTAATGTAAGGGAATTGGAGCATACGATTGAAGGAACGATGAACATGATTATGGATGAAAACGTCATTGATATAGCAAACTTACCTATTAGTTTTCTGAAGCGATATCCATTTCATAAGAAACACGCTCAAACTATCGATAGAAATATAATAAATTTTGATAACAACAAGGAAGAGGTACAACCATTACAAACAAAAATGTACGAGCTAGAAAAAGCTTATATTCAGCGAGTTTTGGAAGTACATAACCACAATATTTCCCGAACTGCAACAAAACTTGGCATTAGTCGACAAAGCTTGCAATACCGGCTGAAGAAGTTTGGGTTATAGAAGTTCCGAGTAAAAAGGGCAGAATTTTACCTGTTTTTTCTTGTTCTTCCTTTACAGTTATTATTATATTTATAAATACATACTCTATTTTTTAAGTTAGTTTGAAATTGTTAAAATAACTTGTATATAAACTTGAGAAAATAGATAGATAAATAAACAGTAGGTGTAGTTGCTTTTTAAGCTTAATTCCAACTTTCCAATGTTACTAACAGTGCTTAACATAATTACAGAGACACCAATAGGCGACATCATTATGCTGATAGCACTGCCTACTGTTAGTGAAAGAACAAGCAGTTCAGGGATGAAGTCTATCGACAGGCTATTTATTAACCCCCCTACCAAAACCATTGATGTCAATGGACCTAAACCAACAAATCCTAATAAAACCATTAAGAATGGAAGCAACATATAAAGGTTTATCAGAGGTGATGAGGTTAATAGATTAAGAACATCAGCGATATAAATACCTATATCTGATACTTGAACGGCATAAATGAAAATACTTACAGAAAAATAAATACTTAACTCCTCATTTTTTCTCATAATATCATTCAAGAAATAATGTTTACTATGACTCATTAATAAAATCAGTGATTTTTTAAAAAGAAAATAAGCAAGGACGCAAATTATTGTAACTTGAGGGATAACGACTAATAAGTCCCAATCTAATAACAGATGGATTAAAACAGTGACACCAAAGAAAAAGATAAATAGTAAAAGAAACTCCTTAACGCATTTGTTCATATACCCTTTATCTATTTGATGTTCAATGCTTGAGATTTTATTATCAATCATACTTGCTGCGTTAACCCATGCAGATTGGTATTTATGAACAAAGAAATAAATTGATACTAAAATTGAAATAGATGAAAAGATAAACCCTTGTATTATTACTGTAAGTATTGAAGCATTAGAAGTCTGTACAGAATACGAGAAACTTGGAATAGTTACTACCCATAATGTACCTAAAGAAAACCCCCTTAAAATACTTAAATTTTTTAATTTCTCTATTCCAATATGGGTTTCTTTTATATTCTCCTTTACAAACTGGTAAATAAGTGGGATAGACCCAATTAATAAAAAGTGAGAAAGAACTTGAGTAAACAACATTACTCCTGAAAAGTAGCTAACGCGAGTTTTTAGGATAAAACTAGCTTTAGAGAAAATTGAATCAATATATTTTTCGTGCAAAATTATCCAACTAATTAATGGAACAATGAGAATAAGTACAATTATATCTGCTAATTCCAACATACCCATCCAATATACTTCCCAAATATTGGCTTGATTTGTGAACAAGGATATCAAACCTGCTAAAACAATTAATAAAATCGGGAATAGTTTTGCTCTTATTCTTAAGGTAATAAGTGCATAACAAAATATAACCAAACTTATTAACGATTGTAAATTTGGAAGATTAAAACCTACAATATGCTCAATAAAATTTAAAAGTAGAAATAGAAGAACACCATAATAAAATATGAAGGGAAAGTAAAAATTCATAATTGATCCTTTCTCTTATCTTTGAAAACCACTTAAGCTACTTTGTAATTTCAATTAGTATTTAATATCTTGAAAGTAAATGTACAGTTCAAGCACACATTCAAAAGAATACCCACATCAAAATGTGGGTACAGGGGTAAGGGCAACCAATTATTAAAAGGGTATTAGGAATCGCTTAGTCTATTCTCCTTTTTTCTAATTTACAACCCCTCCCCATCTTGCTGCTATTTTACATAAGCTACTTTTTTTAATGAAGATAAGAAAACATCTTGTGCTGCCTTTACTCCAGCTCCAGGTTCAAATTCATAAGAAAAATCTTGTAATCCTGCCTCCATAAGAGAAACCGCTTGAAGGACGTCGCTAGGGAAGCAATATCCCATATGCCCAAATCTAAAGATTTTTCCTTGAAGTGGGCCAAGACCTCCAGCAAAATCAAGGTGATACTTCTTCTTTAAGTGTCCTAAATAGGCTGCAAGGTTCAATCCCTCCGGCGTACGGATTGCTGTAATTGTTGGTGATGCATATTCATCACTTGTTAATAATTCAATTGACAGAGCCTTCATGGATTCCCGAACCATATTTTTCATGACTTCATGTCGCTCAATCGTTTTCGAAAATCCACCTTCCTCTTCAATTAAATCACTCACAGCAGATAGACCCATGATAAGTGAAATCGCTGGTGTATTCGGAGTCATTGATTTTGCTGCCCACTCACGATAACTTAATAGATTTAAATAATACGAAGTAGAACTATTATCCTCTATAACCTTCCAAGCTTTTTCATTTACTGCTATAAGAGCAAGACCTGGAGGTAGCATCATTGCTTTTTGTGAACCTGTTACTAAAATATCAATACCCCATTCGTCCATTTCAGCAGGAGCTCCCCCAATACCACTTACTCCATCGATGATAAAGAGAGCGTTTGAATGCTCGTGTACTGCTTCAGCTAATTGCTTTACAGGATTTAATATTCCTGTTGAAGTCTCATTGTAAGTAGCAAAGACGGCCTTAATATTAGATAAAGGTTTCAAAAATTCAACCAGTTCTTCTTTGGTACAGGCTTCTCCCCAATTTTTTTCAAGTTTATGGACATGTAAGCCATATTTTTCACATATCGAAACAAAATAATCCCCGAAAGCACCTACTGTGATGACGACAATTTCTTCTCCTGGTGAAACAGTATTTACCACAGCTGCTTCTAAAGCTGCCGTCCCACCTGAAGGTAGAAGTAAAATATCTTGTTTCGTTCCGAAAACAGATTTTATACGTTCTGTGGCGTCTTTATATAGCCTGACAAATTCCTCTGTGCGGTGGCTTATCATATTTTCTGTCATTGCCAGTTCTACCTTTTTAGGTATTGGAGTTGGTCCAGGATGTCTAAGAATATTTGGATACATAATGCTTTTCCCCTTTATATTTTTTTGATATTTCAGTGTATTTATAGTGGGTTTCTACTGAATGACTGGGCTATCTATTTATTAAATATTTCTTCATATGAAACACCACTTAAAAGTTTAGCTGTATACTCGTCCTCTTTCTTTTTAATTTCTAAAGCCTTTTGCAATACTGTATGAATCTGTTCTTCAGGAATAACGATTATAGCTGTTTCATCACCGACAATGTAATCTCCGGGACGAATATGGACACCAGCTATTTCGACGGGAACATTGATTGCCTCTGTTTCAAAGTTCCACATACTTTTTACAGGATAAAATGAAGATGCGAAAACAGGCAATTGTAGTTCCTTGATATCGGATACATCGCGAACTCCGCCCCAAACAACAACTCCTGCAACACCCCTTTGCTCCGCACGTATTGCATTCATTCCACCTAAAACTGCTACGTCTTCACGCCCATTTGCATCAATAATTAAAACCTCACCAGGTTCTACGATTTTATCAATTACTTCGATATGACGGCTCAAATTTTCTTCCAAAGAACGCGTTCCATGTTTAGGTATGTACTTTAAAGTGCACGCACGACCTGCCATTCTAGAAAGCGTTTTGTTTACTCCTTTGGGTTTTGTTATCACACCGCGTCGATAGCCAAATATTTCCATTGCATCTGATAGATTCTCTGTTGAAACATTCTTTAAGAGACTGATAATATCTTGAGTTTTTTGTGCGTTCATATTAAAAAGTTCTCCTCCTTAAGCATTCCATTCATTTTTCAGAAAATCCTCAATTCGTCCAACTGCCATTTCAACTAAAAATTTTCCTTTTTCGGCTGTACCTAGAGTTGCGTTACCAATCGTACTTGATTTTGTTAAAGTAGAGAGTTTTTTATATTTTATTATTTCGGGAAATAAATCGGCATCTCTTTGAGGTTCGTTAACCCACTGGGATACATCTACTAAATCTGGTTCTAAATAAAGCATTACGGATGTTCCAGCTTCGCCCCCATGGTAATGGCCTATTTCCGCACTTTCCGTATTATTTTCTCCTTGAAATTTAATAAACTTCCAAACTTCAACTTGCGCTGAACGAACCTCATCAAATTCTTGCAAGGTATCTGCAAGCTGTGTAATAATTGGTACGTTCTTTCCGTGACCATTAATAAACAAGATGTCTTTAAATCCCCATTTGATTAAACTGCGACAAATATCCTCCAAATACAGCTTAAAGTGTTCCGGACGGATTACCAGAGTACCTGGAAAATCATCCAGACTTGATGAATCTCCCACCTCTAAGGTAGGACCAACCACTGCTTTTACTTTGCTAGCCACTAATCCCGCTAATCTCTCGGCTACTATCGTATCTAAGCCGAGTGGAAGGTGGAGCCCATTTGCCTCAATTGACCCTGTGGGGATAATAACTAAATTAGTTGTCTCCTTCATTTCCTTAAGCTGAGACCAACTTAAATGTTTTAATCTATTACTCATTTTTAAATACCTCCAAATCACATCTCAGAATCTTCCATAACAGACTTTTTATTCTTTAATCCAGCGTATGCACTAAGACCTATGACTAAAATACAAAAAACTAATACAGTACCGGAAATCGGTCGCGTAAAGAAGGCAAAAAAGTTACCATCGAAAATAGTTAAAGACTGACCTAACGATGTCTCCAAAAAGGAGCCAAGGACAAACGTCAAGATAATAGGAGCCAACGGGAATTCAGCTTTTTTGAAAAAATACCCGATGAAGCCAAATACCATCATCGTACCAACATCAAACAAACTATTGTTCACACTATAAACTCCCACTACGGCTACAATCATGATGATGGGGAATAGTAGTTTAAATGGAACCGTGGTAATTTTTGCCCATACTCCGGCTAAAGGTACGTTCATTAAAACTAACAGAAAGTTTCCAATGAACATACTAGCGATAACACCCCAAACAACATTAGGTTCATTTTGAAATAACAATGGCCCTGGTGTAAGCCCATGCATGACAAAAGCACCGAATAATATAGCCATAACAGCTGACCCTGGTATACCCAGCGTAAATAACGGAATAAGTGCACTTCCACAATACGCATTGTTGGCTGCCTCAGGACCTGCAACCCCTTCTAAGGCACCTTTTCCAAAACGTGATGGATCCTTTGCTAACTTCTTTTCTAAAGAATAAGATAAGAGAGTCGGTATAACAGTACCAGAACCTGGAATGAATCCAAGTACACCGCCTATTCCAGTTCCCCTGCCAATCGCTTTAAATGTAGGCTTCCATTCTTCTCGTTTTGGTAGCACCCCTTTCACCTTCATAGGCTTTTGACCATTTATGTTGGTTTCAGCACTAATGAATAATTCAGACATACCAAATAATCCAAGACATAATGCGACAATATCAATACCACCTGCCAAATTCGTTTGACCAAAAGCAAAGCGAATCGTCCCTGTCAATGGATCTGGGCCGACAAGAGCAAGAATCAATCCGAAAACCGCAGCCATAATTCCCCTAATCAATGATTTTCCCATCAGACTGCTCAACAACGTCATCCCCAATAGAATTAATGCAAAAAATTCTGGTGGTCCAAAGTTGAGAGCTATTTTCGCAAGTGGGGGCCCGAGAAAAGCAAGTGCTAAAATTGTAATCAACCCCCCAATAAACGATCCAATTCCAGCAACCCCAAGGGCCGCTCCCGCACGACCTTGTTGGGCTAAAGGATAACCATCCAAGCAGGTAATAACCGAGGCCGCTTCACCAGGTGTATTAATAAGTACAGAAGTGATTGTTCCACCATACATGGCACCATAATAAATACCAGCTAACATGATGATCGCAGATACAGGTTCCATTGCAAATGTCAGTGGAAGCAATAGTGCTGTACCTGCTGTTGGTCCAATCCCAGGTAATACTCCGACAAGCATGCCGAAGACTACACCAATGAAACAATAAAGAAGATTCCACCCTGAAAGTGCCGTTTCAAATCCCTGTAATAAATAAATCACATTCTCCATCTTTTCACCCCTTTAAAATCCAAAGTTATTTACAGGTAGCGGAACCTGCAAAAGTGTGTTAAAAACTACAAATACCACAAGCGTAACAAAAGTAGATAATCCTAAACTCCAATACCACTTGTATCCACGCTTAAACAAAATAAACAACATAACAATACTGGCGATTGTAAATCCGATATATGGAATAATAATTAGAAACAGAATCAACGATAACAATAACGCAACAACATTTCCCAATCCCTTGCCTTTAGGTAGAATATCTGAAAACAAGATGATGTCCTTTTTAACAGATATTATAATGTGGATTAATGAAAGGATAAATAATATTCCACTTAACCATAAAGAAAGAAACCCCGGACCCGGGGCACTCGCTCTATAATATTCTAAAGACAGGGACTGCCAGAAAATCGATCCTGAAAAGATAAGCATGAAAATACCAATATAAACTCCAACGTTTTTCATCAGAACACACCCTTTTGTATTTTTGTGCGGATAGTATTCTATTGAAGTGTAAACTACACACGAGATTGAACCTGAATGACCTCTACACACTTACAGATGCCAAGCACATTCTATTGAAGCGTAGTCTACTCACCCCAACCCAACACATCTATATATTCATTAACAGTAACTTCTTGATTCTCTAACATCTCTGTAAAGTCTGCCGCATTGAGGTAATTAATGTTTAACCCCATATCGGTCATTTGATCAAGATGTTCAGAGTTATTTGATGCCTTTTCAATAGCAGAATTAAGGATTTCTACTATTTCTGGATCCATCCCTGCAGGTCCACCTAACCCTCTTGAAGATCCATTTACATATTCTTCCCCGATTGCTTCTTCCAATGTCGGAACATCAGGTAGAAACTGGGAAATCCTCTCTTCTGAAAAAACAGTTAAAATGTCTAATTGGCCTGATTCAGAAGGTCCGACAACTTCTCCCACATTTGCAAACACTACATCGACATGTTCGCCAAGTAAAGCAGTGATTGCTTTAGCCCCACCACCGAATTGAACAGGTACAAACTTTGTACCAAATCTTTTATTTAATGTAAGAATAGAGAAATGCTCATCACTTCCAACACTACTAAAGGCGGCCTTTACCTCGTTTTCTTTTGCATATTCCATCAACTCTTCAATCGTTGTAAATCTGTCTTCACCTGGTGTTGATGCAATAATTCCCGGATCATAAACATGGTTAGCAATTACTGTTATATCTTCAAGCGTTTCTTCTCTTTTGGCTGAAGGGTTCATGTAGCCTTCTACATAGCCATTTATGGCAGAAATCGTATAACCATCAGGTTCGGATTTCATCAATTCTTCCCAACCAACCCAACCATTTCCACCTGCTTTATTCTGAACAACTACAGGAACACCTAATTCCTCCTCCATAGCTGGGGCAAGAGCACGGAAACCTAAATCTGTTCCACCACCTGCATCATAGGGTACAATCAGAGTGATTGGTCCATTTGGAAAGTCAGTTTCTTCAGCTTCGTTTTCTTCATTTGTTTCATTTTCTTCGTTTTCTGCTTCACCATTTGCTTCATTTGATGTACTAGAACTTCCACATGCACTAAGTAAGACGATAGACAATATGAGGGTCATTATAATAAAAATAAATTTTTTCATAAGTTTAAAACCTCCATTTTTTTAAAATAGTTTACAAACCTGTAATTGTTCCTTACGTTCCAGCTTGCTACCTTATCTGATCACCTCCTTTTTTTATTCTTTATAACTACTTCTACTTTTCTAATTTTCGACTTTCAGTGACTAATTTCTTGATCCCATTAGTCAAAATCGATACATCTGAGCCAATGGTTAATGCCCTAGCACCATTTTCATAAAACAGTTTTGCTTCCTGAAAATCTCTAACAGCAAGAAAAGTCCCTTTGCCTGCTTTTGATACTTTATCCAAGATTTGGTTCTCGATTTCAATTACTTTTGAGTGTGTCGTCTGTCCAGGTATGCCCAATGACTGAGAAATATCTCCTGCACCTGTTGTAAATAAGTCAATTCCATCTGTAGTAATAATTTCATCCATATTAGAAATTCCTTCTTCATCTTCAATCTGAGCAATGAGCAATGTTTCATTATTCGCTTCTGTTATATAATCAGATATTGGAATGGCTCCATATCGTTGCGCACGACCCGAACCAGTAATCCCCCTTCGACCTTCAGGATAGTATTTGACACATTCAACAATTTTTTTTGCTTGGGCAGCGTTCCCCACATGAGGAACCATAATACCGGTTACCCCACAATCGAGTAATGGCGAAATCCAACCTATATCAGGTACTCTTACAATTACAGATACACCTGTAACATCACCTGCTCTTACAAAACCCCCTATTGTCTCTAAGTTAAAAAGGCCATGTTCAGCATCTATCCGTATAAAGTCACAACCAAATGTTCCCGCCATTTCAGCTACCATAGGGTTTGGAATGGTCACAACCATGCCCAATGCCAATTCATTGTTAGCAATCATTTGTTGTATGTTTTTCCTCTGCATCTGTCCCATTTTTTTTAATCCTCCATTTTGTTCAATTTTTAATTAATTGATATTTCTGTTAATTATTTCAAAACTACTTTAGTAAATTAGAGAATAGATATAATCTGTTATTCTGAAATACCTTAACATTAAAAATCACTCTACTATTTCCTTTAAAGAAAACATACTACGGACTAGTGATTCGAGCATCACTGGAACTTGGTGGAAGGCGCTTTCCATATGAAGTCTTTCCGTTCGCTTATGTGCGTCTTTACCAAAAGGACCAATATTTAAAACTGGTGCATTCAACTTTTGCATATCTGCAAAAGGAATACTATATGTTTCACCCCATACAGGTGTATTGCGTTCGTATGAATCCCACTCTTGTTTATCATCCATGTAAGAAACATAGCTGAGATCGGAGATACCATTAAAATAATGAATTTGATGAACATCTAGATCAAATTTTTCGCTACCAATCTTCTTGACTAAATCTACTGCTTCAATAACTGCTGGATTATCAGATGCATTAACAGCAGGATAATATGGTGGTGCAAATAACAGAATCATTGTCGGACCAAGTTCCTGGCAATTGGTCATTAAAATATCGGCAATTCGTATCGATTTTTCCCGATCATCCCAAGATGGATTAGCGATAACCTCATCTTTTAAACTTGCAACGACTTCCGGACCTAACCTACCCTTTGCATAATATTCCAACTCTTCATAGTGCAAGACATTTACTTTACCTATCGGTTCAATGCCCTCACGCTCACATATTTTCATATACGCACTATTGCAAGCGTTTGCAGATTCAGTAGCAACTTGATGAAAAATGTTCATAATTTCAGTAGCATTGCGTTTCATAAGAAAAACATTGTAGAGAGCTTCAACACGGTATGGTGTCTGAGTTGTGTAATTTATTTTAAGATCTTTTTGCTGAAGTGAAACTGGAAGTGGCGTGCTTTCACCGAGATCAAACTCACGAAAAAACGGATTCCATTCCATTTGTTGCGTTAAAAAGGATGCCATAAAATTAGCTGTTAATCCACTCATTGGCTCCCCAACATGTGTTTCTTTTCCATAAAATAAAACTGCTGGCATGATTTTACCAATGGACCCAGAATAAATATAATATTTCGTATCCCCAGGTTTCTGCGAAAATGACGGTTCACTATTTAAAAATAATTTATAATCTAATCCATGTTCTACTTGCATTTGGGCGAGTTTTGGAATTGCAGCACGCATGCCAGCTGAATCTACTTCTTCATCTGGCACGGTAACTAAAAGTAGATTAATAGGCCATTTCTCAATACTTGCTTTCTCAATCAAAGACATGTGTAAAGCAAGTCCCATTTTCATATCCATTGTGCCCCGGCCAAATAAGTAATCACCTGATTCAAGGTCGACACGTGCATCTAAGGGTAACTCGATTTTGTGATCTAATAAAGCTTTTGTAAGTTCTTCTGGCTGATATGCAAGTGATTCAAGATTTCCAAATTCTTCTGTACCAACCGTGTCGAAGTGACTAATTAAGACAATTGTTTCAACGGATTCACGACTTTTATATAGAGCGGTGACGACTTTTCGACCTTGACCGGCTTCATAGAGATTTACATAATTGGAGTTCTTCTTGAAGTATTGTAATTCCGTTAACTTCGCTTTTAAATTATTTGCAAAATTTATCTCACCTTCTGTTCGGCTCCTACTTTGCCAACTCACGAGTTCACATAGCAATGTACGTAATGATTCTGGTTTGTCCCATAATAAATCACTCATGAGAATATACGACCTCCCTTAGTCTGTAATATAGAATTAACCTAACCTTGCAATAAATTGTTCTAGTCGACGTATCCCTTCTTTCAGCTCAGACATGGCATAAGCATAAGAGATTCGAATGTATCCTTCACCGTATTTAGTGAAAGTACTTCCCGGAACGACTGCTACCCCACCTTCATGTAAAAGTCTTGTTGCAAATTCAAAAGATGTCATTTCAAATTTTTTAATAGAGGGAAAAATGTAAAAAGCTCCGTTAGGCCGAACAACGTTTAAGCCCATACTGATAAGCCTAGCGTAGATGAAATTGAGACGTTTTATATATTCAACGTTCATTACTGCAGGTACTTGACGACAAGTTGTTAATGCTTCTATACCTGCGTATTGACTCGGCAATGATGCACAGATTGCGTTATACAAATGAACTTTCACGACATGCTGCATATACTTTGCTGGCCCTAAAGCAAAGCCAATCCTCCATCCTGTCATTGAGTGTGACTTCGACAAACCATGGATTAGAAATAAACGATTGCGTAATTGAGGGTATGATGCAAATGAATAGTGGTTACCCTCGAATGTATTTTCACTATAAATTTCATCTGAAAGAATAAAAACATCATGTTGTTCTAATATTAAAACAATCTCATCCATCAACTCCGGTGGAATCGTTACGCCTGTTGGGTTAGATGGAAAGTTAAATAGTATGGCTTTCGTTTGTGCTGTCACCAATGCTTTCAAACGTTCCGGTGAAGGCAAGAAGTCAGTATCCGTTGTATCTAAGTACACTACTTTTGCCCCACACATTTCAATAAGTGATCCATAAGCGGAATAGATAGGAGCCGGTAAAATAACCTCATCTCCTATATTGAGAATTGCTCTAAAAATTGAATCTATCCCTTCGCTTGCACCATTTGTGATTAAGACTTCTGTTTCTGGGTCATACCAAAATCCGTAAGTATCTTTAAAAAATGATGATGTCGCTTCTCTTAACTCCAACAACCCTGCATTATGTGAATATCCTGTTTGATTATTTTCAATTGCAGCAATTGCTGCGGACTTTACTGCATCAGGAGTAGGAAAATCTGGTTGTCCAATAGTTAAATTGATAGCATTTGGATAACGAATTAGCTGGTTTGAAAACTGGCGGATTCCAGGGATCTCCAACTCCTTTGCCTTATTATTAATTACTAATGACATTCTTTCACCTTCTTGCTCGCACTTGTAATATATTTCAAATCACTAACAACAATATTTTATTAAATCGACACGATGTGATATAAGATTACCTATAATTAAACTTAAGAAAATTACTTCCAACTACCTGGAATTTTCTACCTTAGAGAAATTTTTTATAAATCGTTTTTCTACGTTATCCATGTGTTCAATCATACTTTCCCTAGCAAGAGTCACATCTTTGTTTTCAAGTGCTTTTATCAGTCTTAGATGTTCCTCATATGCTTCTTGCGCACTTGAAATCAATGTATTCGATAAAATGAGGAAGGCTCGATTAACTCCGTTGTTCATTTGATGAATCATTTCCCCAATTTTCTTATTTTCATTTTCCGACGCAAGAATTAAATGGAATTCGCGATCAAATTCAATAAAGTTTTGATAATCATTTTTTGAAATCGCTTTCAATTGTTGATTAATGTTTTCCTTTAATTCCGAAATCAATTTCTCTTCTACCTTTAAAGTGACCTTTTCAATATTGTAAATTTCAAGAACCCGTCTTAATTCTATAAAATGAAGTGATTCTTCTACTGAAAATGTTGCTACTCTTGCTGGACGTCCTTTTTGTAATACCAATAGACCTTCCATCGACAATTGCATAAGTGCTTCCCTAATGGGAGTACGACTAATACCTAAATATTTAGCTAATTTCTCCTCTGGTAGTTCTTCATTAGACGAAAATTCACCAGAGATAATTGATTTCTTTAGTAAGTTATATGCTTGTGCAGCCAACGATTCATTTTGTATTATCTTTTTCAAAAACAATCCCCACATTTCTTCTGTATACTGTATACAGAGATTATAAATCATGTTAATTAATTTGTAAAGGGAATTTTCAAAAGAATTATAAAATAAAAAATACTCACCAAAGAAGTTATTTTTTGAAGAATAAAAAAATAGCACACGTAAAATATGCTATTTTTTATATTAGTTAGATTAATATATTCAGTTTTTTCATACTTTTATAGAGTTATAGTGCCTCTCCTCTACCCCCATCGACATTAACGGAAGTCCCTGTAACATATGAAGCGGCATCTGAAACTAGGAATCCAATAACATTTGCAGCTTCCCGAGTATCACCTATTCTTCCCAGTGGAATTTTGTGATCCGGTAATTCTGAAAACTCTTCCCATGTTAAATCACTATGCGTTCTTTTCCATTTTCTTTTGATTTGTTCACTTCTAATTTGACCTATACAAACAGTATTTACACGTATGTTATATTTCCCTAAGTCCTTACTCATTGCATTTGTTAATGTCATACCTGCTACTCTGCTAACAGATGTTGGTAATGATGAGGCTGGGGCAGTTTTCGCAATTGACGCCGTAACATTAATAATCGCTCCGCCCTCTCTATCTATCATATATGGGATAGCTGCCTTCGAACAATTTATAGCGGCAAACAATTTTAAATCCAAATCGCTTTTCCACATTTCCTCACTAACGTCTTCAAAAGAATATACTGCAGACTGGCCAGCATTGTTAATTAAAATATCTATTCCTCCAAAATGATTTACTGTTTCACTAACGAAGCTCTCACAATCTTCGCTCTTAGTCACATCTTTAGAAGCAAAGTAAACATCACTTCCAGTTTTTTCTTTAATACTCTTGGCTGCATTTTCTAGTTTAGTTATGTCTCTTCCACAAATTGCAACCTTAGCCCCCTCTTCTACTAGTAATAGGGCACTTTCAAGTCCAATACCTGCACTTCCACCTGTAACAATTGCAATCTTATTTTTTAAACAGAGTTCCACTTTATCACTCCTTTTAAGATAGCATAATCTTAACTTATTAGGTGCCCTAGTTCAATTCTTATTCCTTATGAATTATGGGCTTAAAACCGTTTCATGAATTCCCTTTTGCAAAGAAAGATTTCTATCCTTCAAAGTTTCACAGTACTTACTTACTTGCTGAAACAAAGCTTATCCAGAAGAAATTATAAATTAGGTCCTACAGAAGATAAAACCACCAGAAATATATATCCACGTTACAAAGGAATTGAAAAAAAGACTTCTCAAAAGTTTGCTCAACCCTGAGAAGCCTCCATTAATATTTTTATGTTAACTTTCCACTCTCATCTTACCAAAAAAACCTATATATCAAGGGCTACAGCGGCAATATTACATCATCCCGCCCGTGTATTAACCTTTTAAATACAATTTCTACAATCACCATTCATATACTTTGTAAAAAACGTATCCGTTATTATCTTGATATTCTCTTTTCTAAAAGATGAAATACATAAAGAGCCTGATCTAAAAATTCATTCCCAATTACCGAGGCAGTTTCACCTATATCAATTTCAACTTAAATTTCACCTTATTAATAAAATGATCATCGTGGTGGGTGTCTGACCCCAAGAACCAGGGGCATCACCGTAGCCGAGCATTAGGTGATTGTTAAAGGGAAAGAAGAGCAACGAGCAACAATCAATCACCCGCAGAATAATCAATTGCTATTTCAGTTTTTCCTATAATACCATTCACTCTACCAACCACTATTCGACAAATTTCGGGACGTCACTACTAGGCACCCATACTACTAATGCAAAAAGTCGTTCATGATGAACGACTTCTGCTTAAGCATGAGCTATTTATTTTTAATAGTCACTTCTTTCACATTCAGATTTCTCCGTGGTTTTATATTGGCGAGAATAATATCAGCAACATCATCTGGTTCCATGAGATGTTGGATGTCTTCTTCTTTATGTATCCCATCCCAAAATGGCGTTTTCATCCCTCCCATATAGGCAGCTAATACTTTTATCGCGGAATCCTCCAATTCAACTAACAGACTTTCGGTAAATCCTTTAACGCCAAACTTGCTTGCGCAATAGACAGACTCATTTACTTTTCCTTCCAAACCTGCTGTCGAAATAACATTTACGATCGTCCCCTCATTTTTCTCTTTCATTCTCGGCAATACGGCCTGGGTACAATAAATCGTTCCTTTTAAATTGATGTCGATCATATCATCGATTGCTTTATTATCTATATCCTCTGCAAGTTTGAAAACCCCTAATCCAGCATTATTTATTAAAATATCCACTTGTCCGTGATCTTTATAGATAGTTTTAAATGTTTCTTGCACTTGAGCGTAAGACGATATATCAACTTCATAAATACTATATGCACTTGATAGATTTTTGGCTATTTGTTCAAGTTTAGGTTTGGTTCTACCTAGCAAAGAAATACTAAATCCTTGCTCAGATAGTTTTTGAGCTAGTGAACTACCCAACCCGCTGCCTGCACCAGTAATTACAGCATGCTCTTTATTCATATTTTCCTATCCTCCAATCATTCAGAATGTTATACAATACGTTTAAGGAACAGCTCAGTAAATTTACTCACATTGACAGCCGTACATACATTCACATTCGGCTTCTTATTTGACCTAATGCGCAAATCTGCTACTGTTCTACCATATGAATAGTGGCCCTCTAAATCAACCTGGATGTACATTGGCTTTGTGTCAACTAACTCAGGGTCTATCGTAACAGCTATCGCCAACGGATCATGTAAATAGCAATAGTTAAAGGCACCATGAGAACGGTTATAACTTTCAATATAGAATGTCGTAATATCACGTAAAATATTCGCCAGAGGTGTATTCAGTTCTTTCCATCGGTTCACTTCATCCAAAGTTAATTTAACTTTCGTTGTTACATCTAAACCAACTAATGTAATATTCGCATCGGATTTAAATACTATGGATGCCGCTTCAGGGTCTGCATAAATATTTGCTTCTGCGTGCATTTGGTTATTTCCAGGAACATTTACTGCCCCGCCCATGATAACAATCTTCTTAAACTTAGTCACTATTTCAGGTTCTTGCATCGTTAGAAATGCTAGATTAGTTAGTGATCCCAAACATACTAAAGTTATTTCTCCAGGATACTTCTTAACTTGCTCTATCATAAATTGAGTTGCATGCAAATTTAATGGTTCTTGAGTGCTTTCTGGTAATTTCTTATTAGCCAAACCATTATCGCCATGAAAATGAGTAGAGTATTCCTTTATCATTGGATGAAATAATGGCTGACTCGCACCTGGAATCACTGGTATTTCCGTTCCAATCGCAGCGAGCATCGCTAATGTATTTTCAGTTGCCATTTCAACAGAAACATTACCGAAGCAAGTGGTGATTCCTAGAATTTCTAATTCCTTTGATTGATTTGCAAATGTAATTGCTAATGCATCGTCAATACCTGTATCTACATCAATTATAATTTTTTTCACAGTGGACACTCCTATCAGCTCTTATTTTGTGACGGTATCGATATAATGCTGTAAAAACAATTGATTATTAACTTCCATACAAACAGATGCGTTTGTTTCCGTTTGTGGGTTTCTTAAGTCTGCCAATGTTGCACCAGAGGATAATGCACCTCTAGTTTCAATGTAAATGTAAAAGTCTTCTGTCTTAACATAATTGGAATATATTGCTACTCCAACTGCTAATGGATCGTGCATTAATCTGTATCTACCTTCATTTAGATTATCACTTGCATCAAAGCTAAATTGGAATATATGTTTAAAAAAGTCTTTTAATCCTTGTTGGTCCTCAGATAATAGTTCCATTAGTTTGTCAAAGTGCTCCTCACCAAACTTTGTATTAGATGTCACATCCAAACCAACCATCTTTATCGGTATTCCTGATTCAAAAACGAGATGTGCTGCTTCTGGGTCGCCATGTATATTAGCTTCTGCTACTTCTGTGATATTACCTGGAACGTGAAGTGCTCCGCCCATTAATACAAGTTCTTTCACTTTAAATGCTATAGTCGGATCCTTAGCTAGTGCAATTGCCAAATTAGTTAATCTGCCTGTAAATATAAGTGTAAGATTATGGGGATTATCATTTACCTCTTTAATAATAAAATCAGCAGCATGATGCTCGATTGCAGCACGTCCCGTTTCAGGTAATGAATATCCTCCTAGACCATCATGCCCGTGTATGTCTACTGAAGGCTCTCTACGCGGGCGAAATAATGGCTTATCAGATCCAATTGCCACTGGTATTTCATATTTCGGATGAATTAAATCTAGTATCTTTAATGTATTTTCCGTTGCCTGTTTTGCATCTACGTTACCAAAACCTGTTGTAATTCCTTCAACAATGACGTGTTCTGATTTAACAGCATAAATAATAGCTAATGCGTCATCAATACCTGTATCTACATCTAAAATTATTCTTTTTTTATTGTTTGGCATTTCTTCCCCACCTTTAATGTTAGTAAAATATTAAACCAGTTGTACTTTGTCTATTTCATCTAATGTAGGGATAGATGATTGTGCTCCTTCACGTGTGACTACAATTCCCGCAACCTTACTCGCAAATATTGCAGCATCCTCATCTGACATTCCCTTTGTAATACCAACAGCAAAGCCCGCAATAAATGAATCACCTGCAGCAGTTGTGTCAACTACCTCCACTTGGAATGCAGGAATCTTTATGATGTTTTTATTAGTTACGATAACGGCTCCCTTTGAACCCAAAGTTACAACAACACGTTTTACACCTAAAGAAATTAACTCTTTCGAGGCTCGTATAACATCCTCACTTGAGGTAATATTAGATTTTGTTAACATACCCAACTCCACTTCATTTGGAATAATAGTATGTACATGTTGTAACAGTTCTCTCGATAACTCCATTACTGGCGCAGGATTTAGAATAAGCTTTTTATTGTACTTACTTGCAATATCAGCTACATGTTTGACTACTTCCAATGGGATTTCCAATTGCATTATAATTACATCTGACGTCTCAATAAATAGGGATAACTGATCGATATCCAGTTTAGTTATTTCAGCATTTGCTCCCGGAACAAGAACGATATTATTTTCACCACTTTCGGCAACATTAATAAAGGCCATTCCAGTTAAACCATCCTCAATAATGCCATCCGTTTTCACATTGGAGTTTCTTAAACTATTTAGAAGCATGCTGCCATATTCATCTGTTCCTACTTTTCCAATCATCCGCACACTTGCCCCCAGTTTCCCCATCGCAACAGCTTGATTTGCTCCTTTTCCACCAGGTATTGTAAGGAATTTACTACTTGCTATCGTTTCTCCTTCTGCAGGTAGATATGGAACATATGTAACCAAGTCCATATTCAAACTGCCAACTACTAGTATTTCATTCATAGAATCACCAACCAATAAGATGTTAAATGCTTTTTTAAACGAACTATATGATAAGATAGAATAAATATTTCATTTATAATTATTTTTGAACCTTCTTAATTTCTTTAATTAATTCTGCTCTGCTTATTATTTTATCTCCTATTTGAAGAGCATTAGCTATTTTACTCATATGCGGTTGCTTCAATAATGCTTTCTCTAAGATGTCAAAATCCCAGAAAACATCTCGTTTATTCCGATCAGCAATAACCTGACAATTCGCCATAACAATGACTCTTTCAAAATTATTTGCAACAAATTCCATATCATGTGTAATGGTTATAACTGTTTTCCCTTCATTGTTTAATGTCTTAATCATATTTGAAATAATTTCTAGTGATCCAGGGTCCTGCCCCGCAGTAGGCTCATCTAAAATGATAACGTTCGAATCCATTGCAAGTACTGATGCTATAGTTACAAATTTTCTCATGGAGTATGGCAGATTATATGGATTCTCCTTCAAAAAATCAGTTACTCCTGCAATTTCTGCAGATTTCAAAACATTTGCTTTTACTACTTCTTCTGAAAGACCTAGCTTTTTAGGACCAAATTCAATTTCACTATATACATCATTGTGAAATATTTGATCATCGGGATTTTGAAAGACATAACCTACTTTTCTGGAAATCTGTGCAGTAGAATAGTCCTTTGTATCCCAACCGTCTACAATTACACTTCCTTCAGTTGGTTTTAAAAGTCCGTTCATCATTTTGACAGTCGTTGTCTTTCCTGCCCCATTTTGTCCAATGATTGCAGCAGATTCTCCTTTATCAAAGGACATATTTACATGTTGAACTGCTTGAAAACCATTTGGGTAAGAAAAACTTACATCCTTTAATGAAAGATACGTCATGAAGTCACCCGCCTTTTTTCTAACAAATGCTGCACAGCTGAAATAGCCTTTTTTTCTGTTAAAGGTATTGTTCCAAGATCCATCCCATTTTCTTTCATTTCGATACCAAACAAAGCATACTGTGGTAAGGCACATCCTAACTCTATTGCTTGCTCATTACTTAGGACATCATCCGCATTTCCTTGTAATACTGCTTTACCATCTTTCATAACAATAATGTAATCTGCATACTCGGCAATAAGTTCTATTTTATGCTCCACTAAAATAATGGTTTTCCCCTTTTTTTGCATCAATTCAATAATTGAAAAAATTGCCTCAGTGCTTTGTGGATCTAATTGGGATGTGGGCTCATCTATAACAAGAATCTCGGGTTCCATTACAATGATAGATGCAAGTGCCACCCGTTGTTTTTGTCCGCCTGACAATTCAAACGGATTTTTTTCTTGAAGATGGCCAATCTCTAAAAGCTGAATTATATCTGCAACTCTGCTTCGAATTTCACTTTCCTCAACCCCAAGATTTTCTAATCCAAAAGAAATTTCGTCAAAAACAGTATCTTTTACACCACTTATTTGAGTAAATGGATTTTGAAATACGTAGCCAATCTTCGTCGATAATTCCCCAAGCTCCCACTCGCGGATATCCCGGCCTTCGATCAATACATCACCTTGTAACTCTCCATTATAAAAATGAGGGATAAAGCCTCGAATCGCATTGCATAAGCTAGTTTTCCCTGCTCCATTAGCTCCAATCACAGCATAAAACTTACCAGATTCGAATTCTACGGAAATATCACGTAACACATCTTCTTCACTAGTGGGATACTGGTATGTTAGATTTTTTATAGAAATGATACTCATGATAAAACCCTCCAAACAATTAGTAAGATAAATAATATGAGCAGGAGGATGCGCACCTTCAAGTCATGTTTTGTTTTATTCACCTGATATAAACTGGTTTTATTTCCTTTTGCTGAAAATGCCCGTGATTCCAACGTAAGCACTCTTTCTTCAGTACTTGCAATAGATCCTAAAACAAGGGGACTTAATATCGGAACAAATGCTTTGACTCGTGTCATTAATTTTCCTTCCGTTTCGACTCCACGAGTTTTTTGAGCGTCCATAATAACATGAGTGGATTTCTGCATTTCTGGTATAATCTGCAAGGTAGATAAAAAAATAAATGTTACTTTGGGTGAAAGACCAAGCTTCTCCAAAGAACTTACTAAATCCTTTACTTTTGTAATCCGGAAAAACAATAATAATGATGATGCAACAGCAACAATCTTTGAAGTTAGAGATAAAGCGAATTGAATACCTTCCTGTTTAACAGAAAATATTCCCCACTGCCATAATATTTCTTGTCCGGGATAAAAAAACGCTTGCAGCAAGAAGATAAATAATACAATTAATAATAGTGCCTTTATTGCTAAATTCGAAAACTCCTTAAAGCAACCAGCTAAATACGCAAGAAACATACATATTGGCAAAACTAAATAGGACCAAATGTATCCAGGAGTTATAAATGCTGACAAGGCAAGAAATAACACTATAAGAAACTTCGTTGTTGGGTATAAATTAACAATAAACTGTTGAATTTTATTCACTGCGTGTACCTCCTTAAATAGGCGCTTCTTCCTTATTGTGATGAAGCGCCTATTCATTTATTTAGCTAGCTTTCTTTTTAATAAAAATAGACCCATAATTCAGCTTTGATAAGTACCTTGGTGACATCTTAATTACAATAAAGTATGCAATCAATAAGCAAATGGACTTGTCTATCAATTCATTGATTATTTTTGTTGAAAATACCGCTGTCCACATTTGCTGCCCGGATGCTAAGAATGTTGCTACCAGAGCATCTGAAGAGTTACCAGTTGCACCTCCAAACATTAAGACTTGAATAGGAGACGCAACTATTGTAGTAGCTAATGAAACTATGACTGCCGCAACCAATACCTTCCAAACTTTTGTAAACATACCTGCCATAGATAATAAGCCAATCGTTAAGCCAACAGCCATTTGCACTGGAGTAAATGCAAGGCTGACAGGGTTTAATAACGATTTAACCAAGTTACTAAATATACCTGTTGCCATTCCTATCCAAGGTCCGCCAATCATTGCTGTTAATGCCGTTCCCATAGTATCTAGATAGACTGGTAATTTAAGAAGGTTAACTATTTGTGCACCAACGAAATTAATTGCTACCCCGATTGGAATTAACAAAATGGCGATTAATGTAAAATCATGTTTGACTCCTCTTTTAATTTTCATACTTTATTCTCCCCTTTAATAAAGTTTTATTTCCTTAACAACTAACTTAATCAATCTTTTGAAACTGCCCTTGTACTATCCCTTACGATTAATTTGGTTTTCAAATAAATAGAGTCTTCAATCATCAAAGCTTGTTCTATTTGTTTAATCAAATACTCCACTGAGACTTCCCCTATTTTCTTAATTGGCTGTTCAATGGTTGTTAGTCTGGGGGTTAGAATCTGGTTGTAGCTAAGGTTATCAAATCCAACAACGGATATATCATCAGGAATTAAAATATTTAGTTCCCTAGCGGCTTGATATACACCAAAAGCCATCAAATCATTTAATGCAAAAATAGAAGTAATGTCTTTGTTTTCACGAAGTAAAACTTTAGCTGCATCATATCCTCCTTTCATTGTATAAGATCCTTCTCTTACCAGGTTTCTATCAATTTTTAAACCAACTTGCTCATGTGCTAATTTGTAGCCTTTCAAACGGTGATTAGAATTCCAAATCGTTTTAGGCCCTGTTATACAACCAATTTTTTTATGGCCAAGTTTAATCAGGTGGCTTGTTGCTAAATAGCCAGCTTCCGTATTATCAATAAATACACCATTAAATTCGCTATCATCATCCCCACGGTCTATAAACATTACTGGGATATTATTTTTTTTTAATAGCTTTTGAACACCATCATTTAAATTAGAATCAGAACTCGAAAATATTATACCGTCTACATTTTTTTCAATTAATAACCATAAGTATCTTTCAAGTACTTTCAATTGATTATCAACATTACACAGAAATACAGAATACCCCATTTTGTTTGCTATATCCTCAATAGCCCTTGCTAAATCTGAAAAAAACGGGTTTCTAATATCTGGAATAACTAAACCTATTGTTTTTGTGTTTTTTGTTATCATACTCCTGGCTATTGCATTCGGCCGATAATTATATTCCTTTATCACCTCTTCAACCCGCTTTCGAGTTTCCTTGCCCACCCCTTCCTTATTTTGATTTAAAACACGTGAAACTGTTGTAATGGAAACATTTGCTTTTTTTGCAATTTCCTTTATCGTAAGTTTCATGATACAACTCCCACAAAATATTTAATTTCAAGAAAACGTTTTCTTAAATCAGAGTATAACACAGGAATAATAAAAAGAAAACGTTTTCTTAAAAGTTTTTTAATAATTTGATATTTACCGATATATTTTAATATTCTTGGCAATAAGATTACTAAAGCTAGATTAAAACCAATTTAAATGAATTAGGAATTCGCTAACACTCCTACTCCTATCCCAGCCCGACAATCATCTCAAGAATCTCCTCCGCATCCACAAGCGGATCCACCACCCGCTTCACAAACCAATCCGGAACAATCTTCATCACGCAGACCTCCCACCTCGCTCAGCCCTCTGAGCACTTCGAACCCGACTTGGCTTCTCCTCCACCTTTGCCCCCTCAACAGTCGAAATCCCCTTCACCTTCCAAGCCTCTAATATCCCCAAAAATAATTGCTATATCAAGTAAGTGGTTATTAAAATTGATTAGTCTCCTACTCTATTTAAAATAATTCAAACTAAAAATCCATGATTCATCGTATTGCCTACCCCCTCAACGCCGCCAACATCCTCCCAATCTCCGCAGTCTCCTCATCAACATCACGCCGCACCACAAAAGCTTGCTCCTCCCGCTTCAACTCCTCTCTCTGCTTTTGCTCCCAAAACCAATCAGGCACAATCTCTTCCGCACCAGCTCTACCCACAAACCCATGCGACGCCTTCTTCTCCCTCCGAAATTCCACTTCCTCCGCCCGAGCCTGCTCCACGCTAGTAATCCCCTTCTTCGCCCATGCCTGCAGAATTGCTTTCACATAACCCCAATTAGCTTTCCCACGTTCCAATGCTCGCTTCATGGCATTCATCACCAACGGCTCACCCATGTCGTTCACCCAATTAATCATGTCGTCAGCAACGTAAGCATTGAGCATACCAAAATTTGCTTGAAAAAATGCGATCGCGTCTGTTGTAGCAACAATTGTTTTGTCTCCTTTCTTTTCGTTTTCCTTCTGTTTAATTAATGTGCCCGCATCCTGGCCTTTAAGGTGGTCCATAGGCTGGTCTGCATCCTGGTTTGCACCCACGCCCGCTCCTACATCACTCCCATGGTCTGCTTGCCGGTCTGCAGACACGTCATTCGAATAGTCCCCACTATATGTATTTCCACTAATTCTGAAGGCTTGTCCCTGCACAGCATCTTCCATAGCCAGCCTCACCATCCGATAAATCGGCGCCTGATTATGACTGCGTGATTGAAAATCAATATAGCCTTTTTCCTTCAGCTCTGTCCTTGCACGTTTAAACGAGCTTTCCTTTAATCCTGATTTCATACGCAGCACTCCCGCGGCTACTGTAAACTTTTCAATCCACCTTGCCTTGTTGTTGATGTGCATCAATGTATGCCATAGTGTGACCGCTGAGGCAGATAGCGGATTTCGCTCAACTAAATCGTAAAATGCATTAATTTCTTTTATGTAATTCATTTTCTCCATCCTCTCAAGAATTGCTGTTAGAACAATGCAGTAAAATGCCCACACATTGTTCTAACAGTTTCATAATCTATTAATCCATCGGTAAAATAGTAGAAATCCCGGATAATGCCGGATCAGACCGTAACTTTTTCCTTGCCTCTTTCCCCCAGCTTTTAACCGCTTCAACCGAAACACCCTTCATTTCAGCGATCTCTTTAAGTGGCATCTCCAGAATAATGTGGCCGTAAACCCAATTCCATTGGTTGGCAGTTAGCCCGGCCTTCACTTTCTCCCAATCCTGAGTGTCCTCCACATTAATACCGGAACTTTCCATAATCGGATTTCTCGTATTTGCATCCCGATTGCCATTATCCACACGTAGTTTTTCATGAGAAGCAAATGCCTCATCCTTGTATTGCTCCCTCGCTTTCTTTCGGAGCATATCAATTAATCGATGGCGGATGGTGTAGTTGAAATAGGTAGATAGGGGTCCTTTATCCGGCTGGTATTTTTTGTGGGCCATCCACATGGCATATAGTCCCTCCACATAAAACTCTTTATAGGGATCACGAATACCCAATCGCTGCATATGGTAATAAATCCTTCGCTCATTCTGCTTAAAAATTTCCTCGAAACTCTGTTCCTTATCCTGCGTCATTTCTGTTTCCCCTTTCACAATTTATGTCAGCTTATCTCCCTGCATTTAATTCCAGGAGTTAAAAGACAGGTCTATCATATGAAAAAGTTAAGAAACTTTCCCCAAGCGTAACTTTACATATACCTCTCGAAAATTTGATTTTCCATAGTCAAAATTGAAATTTCAGCCCAAAACCCCATCTAAAAATTGAATTTTAGGTGGGGTTTTTCAAGTTAGCATACAATTTATTAAAAAATTTCAATCATCATACACAAACGTCAAAAAGATAGAGTGCCATCCTAAAGTTAGCATTCTATCTATTTTTAAAAATAAGTATCACCAAATTACCATATTTTCCCATAAAGTGACCTATAGAGCGTGGTATTCCTCTGTTTTCATCCAGATAATGGGTTTAAAAAGGGAGATAACTATTGGAAAATAACGATTTACTAAAACAAATTGTAGGCAAAAATTTGAAATTGAGAAGAACGGAAATGAACCTATCACAAGAAGGGCTAACAAAAGAATCAGGTGTTAATGATAAACATTTTGGGAGAATTGAACGGGGTGAAAAGTTACCGGGTTTTCAAACCCTTTATAAATTACGCACATCCATGAATATAAGCATTGATAAGTTGATCGATGAAGTTGAAAAAGAAATGGAGCACAAGGAAACAGAAGATCAATGAAAATAGATACGCTTCCTATCCATTTCTTTTCTTAGCCCCTTTCACTAATCCTACCATAAGGAGTGTTATTCTATTGTGGAAAAAATAATGTCTCATTATAAAATAAATGAACAAACCATTGCACTGTTACCAGCGAGGCATATGGATTATGCCTCCATTGTATATGAACACAACCAGCAACTATTCGTTAGAAAAACACCAATCCAGTTGATCAAGACAGCCTGTTTGGACTACTGCTCTACCTATGAGGGAAGAAGGGAGGCTGTTATCTATCATACTGGTTTTAGGCGGAAGGTTCCAATTCCAATCAGCATCAGCAAGAATATATACACTTTCCCTACCCACTCCCCATCTGATTATGATTGTACCTGGATTTTCTACAACCATGTCAAGTCATTTATAAGTAATCCCTCATCAAAGAAGCTGGGTGTAAAATCGATTATTACGTTTAAAACCGGTCAACAATTACCTTTAAATGTATCCCCTTACATAATTGAAAAGCAAATGAAGCGAACTGCTATGTGTAAGTTTAGGTTTTCTGATTGTGTAGGGAATGGTGATTCTGATTATGCTGCAGTGTTCTAGTAAAAAAGGAAAACACTAGTTTAAAATATAAATAAGGGGGACATAACAAATGGTTTTCATTTCATTATTGGGCATTATCGCTATTATTTTTTCAATTTTCTACCTACTATTTCACTTTATAAAAAAAGGAAAGGACAAAGAGAGAAGGCTTTCCAAGAAAATTTTCTATCCTACTTTTATCGCTGGTTTCATCTTGTTCATACTTGGGTTATCTTTATACGATAATAGTTTTGAAGCACAACTTACTAAAGCTTTAAATCAAAATGAAAGCCTGACCACTGATAATGATACGCTAAAATCAGAAAACAAAGACCTCATACAAAACATTTCAGATCTTGAGTCTGGTATAGAAGAAATGAACAGCAAGGTTACTGAATACGAAAGCAACATAGAATCACTGGAAGAAGAAAAAGCTGCTTTTAACACAGAAAAGGAATCGTTAAACCAAGAAATTACCAATTTAACAGATACAAATACTGATTTAAAAGACGAAGTTACTAGTCTGGAATCAGAACTTGAAACTACGGCATCAAAATTAGCAAGTGCAGAAGCAAAAACTCATACGACAAGCACCAGTAGTTCTACTAGTGGTAACTCAAATTCTGGATCGAGTTCAAGCGACTCATCTACTTCAAGCTCAAATGTATATTATAAAAATTGCACAGCAGCCAGAGATGCTGGTGCAGCGCCTGTTCGTCGTGGTGACCCTGGTTATGCCAGTCATTTAGACAGAGACGGAGATGGGGTTGGGTGTGAGTAGGTTTAAGTCTATATGACATCCTGAGAGATGTGCAAAACTATTCATCCTGGTGATTTTAAAATGGAAGGAGCTATTCGCCATCATCTATTAAACAAAAATTATTAATTTTAGTCTAACCCTTCACTAATATTGATAATATTTAAAATTCAAACTAGATACCAGGAAGGTTCCATGCTATTATTGATATAAAAGTGAGCGGGGGCTATGATATGGGTTCAGAACGAATAGTAGTTTTTCCGGATGAATTGCTAGAAAGAATGCAAATAGAAACAACAATATTTACACCTGCAAATGATGCTGTTGGATTTGCTGCACTTTCTGAAGAAGTGGGTCTTACGCTTATCTTGCGGTTGTATCAATTAGTGATGGATGAAGATAATATATATGATCCGATACAGGAATTGGCCGCCTTTAGCTTTAAAAGCCGGGTAGAGCTTGATCAATTTATAGATAGGCTTCCTGATATAACTGGATTGGAGATGCTGACGATTTTGAATCCGTTGCCGGAGGATAGCTCTGTTAATTGAACGTGGTAAGGTCCAATTATTTATAAAAAAAGTATTTGATTTAATAAACTCCTGGTAATGACAACACACTAAATTAAAATGACAAAAGATAATCGTATTTCCAAAAAAGGCAAAAAAATAGACCGAGTCAAGAAAAACTCTGCCTAGTGTGGACAAGGTTCCTGTCCATTAGTCCTTTTCAAACCCAAAGTCGTTTTTTACTACTTAAATAGCCCAATGATTTGTGTTGCAATAAAAAATTAGTGTTCATTCATAGGTATAAAAATAAAGTAGTAGATTGAATTATCTTCCTGTTCTCCAATAAAGCTTTCATTATCTTGAGTTTTTCTATTTTTGCTTTGTTCATCATTTAATTCTTTTTTATGATCATCCCAACTTAAGAAATCATTAATGTAATTATATACATTTTTATGCTTTCCTTTTTTCCCAACCCAAACTCCTATATTGTCACTATATATTTGCTCAATAAAAGTTCCCCATCTATAAGCATCAGTTCTTTCTAATAAAGAAATATTTGCATTTGAATTATTATACCAAACATACTTATGTTTATCCTTTTTGTTAGGTCTCCAAAAAAAACAATGATGTAATGCATTTTCTTGCCAAGCTCTATTTATGAAGGTTGGTAAAGCATAGTAAATATTATTGTTATTTTTAATTAAATCATATTGGTGTTCCGGTTTGTCTATATCCCATTCCATTCTTGAATAGCAAATTATATATTTGCCACCTAACTCCTTAAATTTTGGCCTTTTAAATTGTAATCCAATTACTTTCCCATTGTGAAAAAAACTAGCATCAGCAGGATATTTCTTTTCTTCTTTAGGAGATACTGCTACAATTTCAATATTTTCATCAATCTGTTTAAAGTATTCTCTTATACCCTTTACTATCCAAGCTTCAAATTCTCTTTCTAATGGAATACCATAATTATCTGTTAGAATTTTTATAGGCATAATTATATCCCCCTTATTTTTTAAAGAAGTGCAGACAAAAACTATACAATAGAAAAACCATAATCCTAATAAAAATATTACTTTATTTTATAATAATCGGCATACCAATTAGCAAACCACAGCAACCCTACTTCTATACTAGTCTCAGGCTTAAATCCAACATCTTCTTGAATTTTTTCATTAATTGGCTCAAACTCTTTTTTAAATTCTATTTCTCCACCCATTGCATTACCTAAAGCTTGTTCTTGCGCTGTAATAAATTTCATTAACTTCTCTGGACTATTGTTGCCAATGTTGAACACTCTATGAGCAACCTCACCATCCCCTTTTAGAGGTGTACTGACCAACCTTTGCAGCTACATGTCCGCCAGATCCATTACAAAAATATAATCCCGATGGATAGTCGTTACCGAAGACTTTTAATTTCTCTAGTTTACCTTTAGCAACTTGTGTTACATATGGCATAAGATTATTTGGAATTCCATTTCCAGGAAGTGATTAGGCACCTGAAAATCGCGTATCCATATATCATCTTTGTTACTTACCGTGACATTTTTTATATTTGATACCACTTCCGCATGGACAAGGGGCATTCCTACCAACTTTTTCTACTATAATTGGTTGGTTTTCATATGTGTTATATTCTTGAATTTCGTATATATTGTTTATAATTACTTCCGGTTCAATATCTTCAGTTGGTTGATTATTTAAGAGGGTAGATGCGAAAATATTTAATGCAGTCCCCAGTACTACCATTCCAAAACTAAACTTTTCTGCTCTATTTCCTGGTATTACCCAATCTAATAAAGGGTGTAATCCTGGTAATTCCTTTTCAGTTTCTTTTTCCAATTCAGCAGTTGTTATTTCTTCCTTGCGTGTTTTTTCTAGTAAATCAGCAAACCTTTTTAATTCATCAATCGTTCTTTCCGGTGCACTTAAAACCTGAATAATATTTTCCACTAGTCTATAGGTCCCATCCGGAACATGTCCCATACTCCCGCAATTCGGACAAGGACCAGATTTGTTCCCTATCATTACCATAGTAGACCCGCCACCTCCAGCAAACCCTGAAGGAAAAGCAGTTCCACAATTATCACATATAGCCGGCAAATTTATCACAAAAAATATCCCCTCCTACTTCAATATTCGACATAGAAAGGAGAATTCCTTTATATTACGTCGTATTTATGCCTAAGACTAATTAACTGACTTGATACGGTAATTTGCGCAAAAATTGTTCAGTCTTACCCTAGTGCAAAATCTGTTCAATCTATTCTAGCGATTGCACCAAACTTTCCTAGATTTCAGAAACTTTCCATGCTACTATTAAGATAAAAAGTGGGGGCTATGATATGGGGGCAGAACGAATAGTAGTTTTTCCAGATGAATTGCTAGAAAGAATGCAATTAGAAACAACAATATTTACACCTGCAAATGATGCTGTCGGATTTGCTGCACTTTCTGAGGAAGTAGGTCTTACGCTTATCTTGCGGTTGTATCAATTAGTGATGGATGAAGATAATATATATGATCCGATACAGGAATTAGCTGCCTTTAGCTTTGAAAGCCGGATAGAACTTGATCAATTTATAAATAGGCTTCCAGAGATAACTGGATTGGAGATGCTGACGATTTTGAATCCGTTGCCGGGGGCCAGTTCTGTTAGCTAAATCTGGTGGGCTTGTGGCGGTGCCTCAAAGTCGGATCCAGAATCTTACGACAATTAACCATAAAAACCTCTTACATAATAGTGTCATGCTTGTTTACATGCAACTTTATTACACAAGAGGTTACTCTTATTTATATTGCTGGCTCTCTGTCCGCAAACGGCGGCTCTTTTTTCTGCAATGACTGGCTTAAAACTCCGCACAATTGGTTCAATCCATCCGTAATTATCATCTATTTTAAAATCAAAAAGGCTACTAGAAGTAATGATCAAATGTATTTTCATTAGTTCCAGCAACTTTAATAGCCTTATATCACAGTAATAATATTCGACATTTATTGACATATACCAGGAAATGACAGGCACTTAATAATAATGTACCGCTATAAGTTAAAAGAATTGGCGAGCAATTAAAGTTTTATACAGAAAGTACGAACTAATTCTTGGAGGGGAAATTGAAATGGCCATACCTAAGAATATTCGAAAAGAGCATATAATTAGTGCTATTGAAAAGATTGACAAAGAAGGGGTACCTGACAATAGAAAAGCTACACGATTTTACTTGTTATATCAAGATGAACACTATCCTCCTAAATATGTTTTGTCCATTGCTAACATATTTGCAAATGGTTTAGAATTATTACCATCAGAATTTAGCGGTGGAAGGGAAACAAATCAATATCTAAAAGAATTAGACTTTAATATAATCGAACAAGCAAAGGCGGATATTTTATTTTCACAAATTTTATCAGAAATAAAGACGAGAAATATTGATATAACAAAAGAAGTTACCATAACGGAAGTAGTTAACTTAGTACCATATAAAGCGACAGCTATTGAAAACTATACATCCTATGCCTATGCAATTACCAGCATGTTAAGCAATCAAAAGAAAAGGGATTATTTTTTATTTGAAAATCAAGAAGTCCAGGATCGATTAACATTCTTAGCTAAATATCAGAATAGAAGTAACCATGAATGGAAGCTTAGTTACTCTAACGAAATTGTATGGATTAATCCTAAATATTATACAAGAATTATAGATAAGGTTGATGAGGATACCAAAATACAAGAAATTAATAAGAGATTGCGGGAAAAAATAGAAAAACACGGGGAATTAGTTCTAGAGCAATCATTTGAAAATATGGATGAAGAAGGATTTGCTTCATTATTTGAAGCGGATGACAAATCTGCGGCTATTATTGAAATAGAAGGAATTAAGAAAGTTAGAAAGTATAATAAAGAACATATTCAAGGACTTAAGAGTTTTTATAAATACCAATGTCAAATATGTGGACATTCTACTGAAGAAGAATATGGAGTATCTATTGTGGAAGCTCATCATATTACTCCATTTTCCTTAACCCAGGATAATAATATTGATAATCTAATGATTCTTTGCCCTAATCATCATAGATTAATTCATAAGGCTAATGGTCAATTTAATTGGGCAAAAAATGAAATTGTATATGAAAATGGTATGAAAGAAAAGCTAAAACTAAATGGTCATCTTAAATAATTTTACGAAAAGTACATTGATAAAATATCCCTTGATCTAGATATATGATTAAATTAATTATAATATCTGACACAAAAGGGATTATTTTAGTATTTTTAACAATAACGAATATTTATTTTTACATTTGTTAGTGGTAATAAACCTACATCAATACATATTTTCTTAAGTTTTTCATTTGTAAAATCACCAATTTCTAGGCTTTCACAAATATCTATTTGCTTCTGAGATAACATTGTTTTGGGAATCAATATCGAATATTGTGCCATTATAAACTTTATGCCTAGATGTTTAGCTAAATAAGGTCTATGGTTACCGCCATGAGTAAGCGTAAAATAGTCCACACCTATTTCTAGATGTGGACTAATGTTATGATTTATTTAGATTTATTTGGAACACGACATTCTTCTGGAATTGTCGATGACCATGGTAGGAGTTGATCTAATTTAGT
>NZ_NPOA01000128.1 GCF_002287375.1 Virgibacillus profundi
ATCACGGGAAGTAAAAGTCGTAACAAGGTAACCGTAGGTGAACCTGCGGTTGGATCATTATAAATTCTTTTTATAATATTATAAAGGTACTAGTATAACTTTTAGGAATGTCGTTCCTCTTTTGATGAAATTTTTTCATCAACTAGAGTCTGAGCGAGGTTCGTATAAGTTGTATTAGACTTTTTATAATAATAAACACTATGTGCACTATAAATAGTTTTTTGGGTAATACTTTTCTTTTTTGATTAGTATACTCGAATTTCTATATATTAAACCATTTTTTTTTATGTCTGACGTTTTTTCATATAATGAAATATTAAAAACAACTTTTGACAACGGATCTCTTGGCTCTCGCATCGATGAAGAACGCAGCGCGGAC
>NZ_NPOA01000129.1 GCF_002287375.1 Virgibacillus profundi
AGTTCCGCTGCGTTCTTCATCGATGCGAGAACCAAGATATCCGTTGCTAAGAGTTGTTCTTTGTTTCGTAATGAATTTTATCTCCGAAGAGTATAAAATAAGTTAGTTCAAAAGTTAAAGATTGGGTTAAAATGGTTAATAAATAGTGGTTAAAATACACTTTGCAGCGAGCAAGCACGAGAAAGAGTCCGAAAACACTTAATCATGGCGCATCTAAACACAGTTAATCACAAAAACTGCTTAATGTTTAAATGCACACTATCTTGGTCTCACCACAAAGGTTACGAACGGTTCACAATGGTTGATACGTGGATACGTGATAATGATCCTTCCGCAGGTTCACCTACGGAAACCTTGTTACGACTTTTACTTCCCGTGAT
>NZ_NPOA01000130.1 GCF_002287375.1 Virgibacillus profundi
TGAAAGCTGCGTTCTTCATCGATGCGAGAGCCAAGAGATCCGTTGTTGAAAGTTGTATAAGATTTAAGAAGGGTTACAAAAGTTCCCAACTATTAAGCATTCTAGGTTGTATTTGTATAGTTTGTAAAAAGACATGAACCGCGGACAGATGTAGGGAGAAAGCGCGTGTTAGGTGCAAACCCCAAGACCAAATGTTACTTTGAGAGATATCCATCTGCGATCCACAAAAGTGCACAGGAGGTTAAAAGAATGAAAGGTTCGAACGAGGCGTGCACATGCTCCCAGAGAGAGCCAGCAACAACCAAGTCCTTACAATTCGTTAATGATCCTTCCGCAGGTTCACCTACGGAAACCTTGTTACGACTTTTACTTCCCGTGAT
>NZ_NPOA01000131.1 GCF_002287375.1 Virgibacillus profundi
GAGTTAGCATCTACAATCCAAGAATTTCACCTCTCGCTTGAGAATACGGATGCCCCCAACCGTCCCTATCAATCATTACTCCGGTTCTCGAACAACCAACAAATAGAACATGAAGTCCTATGCTATTATTCCATGCTAACATATTCAAGCAAGATGCCTGCTTTGAACACTCTAATTTTCTCAAAGTAAACGAGCGATTAAATGGCGGATCGAACCAAATTGACCACACCAACTCATCGCATGTGTTGACAATAGTATGGTGCTGAGGCAATGCCAGCAACACATCCAACCACCATCAGAAATCCAACTACGAGCTTTTTAACTGCAACAACGTTAGTATACGCTATTGGAGCTGGAATTACCGCTCAGTATGCGAG
>NZ_NPOA01000132.1 GCF_002287375.1 Virgibacillus profundi
CCTCTATCCATCAATCCGAGAATTTCACCTCTGACAGTTAAATACGAATGCCCCCAACTGTTCCTCTTAATCATTACTTTGGCGTGCAAACCAACAAAATATCAAAAAGAACCACCAAAGTCCTATCTTATTATTCCATGCTAATGTATTCAAGTACACCTTGCTTTGAACACTCTAATTTGTTCACAGTAAACGACAGGCGTCCCAACACCGATAAATGAATACCAGTGACAGTTCCCCTGAGGATGGACCAAGGTACCCATGCACGACCCCTTGCGGAGCCGGCCAGGCGCTTAGACCAGAAATCCAACTACGAGCGTTTTAACCGCAACAATTTTAATATATGCTATTGGAGCTGGAATTACCGCGCTTAGTCTTG
>NZ_NPOA01000133.1 GCF_002287375.1 Virgibacillus profundi
GAGTTAGCATCTACAATCCAAGAATTTCACCTCTAGCGACCAAATACAAATGTCCCCAACCGTTTCTATTCATCATTACTTAAGTTCCTGAACCAACGAAATAGGGACTAAAGTCATATTTCATTATTCCATGCTAACACATTCAAGCTTAAAAGCCTGCTTTAAACACTCTGATTTGCTCATGGTAATCATCTGGCTAGAGACTATAAACAACCGAAGTTATTCATAGCATAACCAGAAAAAAAGTCTCGATAAAAGCGAGCTTGATCAATGAAGACCAGGCCACCTCATCTAAAGACTAAAATTTGACTACGGACGTTTTAACTGCAACAACTTTAATATACGCTATTGGAGCTGGAATTACCGCTCTGTATGCGAG
>NZ_NPOA01000134.1 GCF_002287375.1 Virgibacillus profundi
CTGGGCATACTAGCGGTAATTCCAGCTCCAATAGCGTATATTAATGTTGTTGCAGTTAAAAAGCTCGTAGTTGGATTTCTGATGGGATCGGCCTGGCTCCGAAAGGGGTCGCACGTGGTCTGTCCGGTCATCCTCGAGGGGAGGCCTTCTGGCATTAATTTGTTGGGGGGTCGACGCTCGTCGTTTACTGTGAAAAAATTAGAGTGTTCAAAGCAGGCTTATGCCGTTGAATACATTAGCATGGAATAATAAGATAGGACTTTGGTGGTCTATTTTGTTGGTTTGCACGCCGAAGTAATGATTAATAGGGACAGTTGGGGGTATTCGTATTCAATTGTCAGAGGTGAAATTCTCGGATTGTAGATGCTAACTC
>NZ_NPOA01000135.1 GCF_002287375.1 Virgibacillus profundi
GAGTTAGCATCTACAATCCAAGAATTTCACCTCTCGCTTCGGAATACTGACGCCCCCAACTGTCCCTATCAATCATTACTTCGGTCCCGAACACCAACAAAATAGAACCAAAGTCCTTTATCATTATTCCATGCTAACTTATTCAAGGCGGTGGCCTGCTTTGAACACTCTATTTTTCTCAAAGTAAACGAGTTATTCGCCTTTAGAGTCCATTGAAGGACACATAAAGGTTAGTAACAAAGTTTGACAGATGAACGAAGCGTGGAACAAACGAGGCTCCACACTGCCGTCATCCACCAGAAATCCAACTACGAGCTTTTTAACTGCAACAACGTTAGTATACGCTATTGGAGCTGGAATTACCGCGCTTAGTCTTG
>NZ_NPOA01000136.1 GCF_002287375.1 Virgibacillus profundi
GAGTTAGCATCTACAATCCAAGAATTTCACCTCTCGCTTGAGAATACAGATGCCCCCAACCGTCCCTATCAATCATTACTCCAGTTCTCGAACAACCAACAAATAGAACTATCAGTCCTATGTTATTATTCCATGCTAACATATTCAAGGCGGAATGCCTGCTTTGAACACTCTAATTTTCTCAAAGTAAACGAGTCACTTAACGACCGAGAACCATTACAGCACTCGACCGGTTTGCGACAAATGTTTTCCCCTGTTGCTAGAGAAACTACGTGAAGTAGCTTTCCAACGACAAAGAAAAGAAATCCGACTACGAGCTTTTTAACTGCAACAAAATTAGTATACGCTATTGGAGCTGGAATTACCGCTAGTATGCCAG
>NZ_NPOA01000014.1 GCF_002287375.1 Virgibacillus profundi
GGTTGATAGGTTCGAGGTAGAAGCGTGGTGACACGTGAAGCTGACGGATACTAATCGATCGAGGACTTAACTAAATTCTTTTAGATCGTCCGTTGATAACACTCTTATTTAGTTTTTAGGGTATAAACCTAAATAAGTTGTCTGGCAGTAACAGCGAAGAGGTCACACCTGTTCCCATACCGAACACAGAAGTTAAGCTCTTCAGCGCCGATGGTAGTTGGGACTTTGTCCCTGCAAGAGTAGGACGCCGCCAGGCTGCTTTTTTTATACCGTTTTTTTGTATGAAATATTATGGTATAGTACATAGTAATGACGAGCACAGGCATGTTTGATTATACTACCTTGAATAACTTATATTATATTATTCCACAGTAGCTCAGTGGTAGAGCAATCGGCTGTTAACCGATCGGTCGTAGGTTCGAATCCTACCTGTGGAGCCAAAAAACGCTTCCATAGCTCAGCAGGTAGAGCACTTCCATGGTAAGGAAGGGGTCGTCCGTTCGAATCGGATTGGAAGCTCTTGAGATAAAAGGCTTTTCTCTTATTTGGAGAAAAGCCTTTTTCTTTTCAGTGTCGAAAAAGTGAAGGGTTTTACTTTTCCCTATCTTCTTGTCCTTTAAAGAAATCTGAAAAATAGTAATCTAATTTCATGGTTTTCACATTTTCTTTAAAGATCTTTAGATTTATGGATGAAAACCATTGTCCAAATGAAGTTTTTGGTGTAATCTTGTCCATGAGTAGGTCCTTTATTTTTGGATTTGGATGGGTTACCACCTGACTATATCCATAATAAAGGACTTTTTCTTTGTATAACAATAAATTAGTAAACACTTTGGGTGTTTTAATATTTTGTTTTATTTAATGCAACGTTAGTGAGCCTCTTTATACTAAAATTTACATTACCCATACTGAATGCTATATTAATATGAGCTATATATATTTATTAAGATAGGAGATATTATGAGAACAAAACAGCATAAGCTAATCTTTACTATATTAATAATCTATACAGCTATGGTATTATACTTTCTGTTTTTTGGTGTTGGTAGATCTGGTGCAGCAGTAGGCAATCACGAATATCAATTTAATTTAATTCCGAATATAATTTCTTTCAGATTTCCAACCATTTCAGATTTGAAATATTTTCCACGTGGGTTTTTTGAATTAGGTAATTTTGCAGGATTTATACCTTTTGGTATATTGATTCCTATACTATATCGTTGTAATTTTTTCAGGTTTATTTCATTGTTTTTCTTGTCAATCCTGATAATAGAAACCGTGCAAATGCTAACTTTTCTCGGTAGCTTTGATATAAATGATGCAATAGTGAATTCATTAGGTGCAGCAGTAGGATTTTGTGCATACAAAATTGGATTTCGTTTTAAGAGTATTCGGAAAAAACTTGTTGTCACGGTTATGTCTGTTGTTATCCTTTCAATAGGAGTAATAGGTTTTTCGGATTTGCTAAACAAATCTTTCACAAAAAAAGAAGGGCCCATTATAGCTTTAAATGAACTGGAAAGCAATAGAAATGTACCAATGGATAAAAATCTCCAAAGTTTCGAAATTGAACATGAAATAATTGAACCGAAAATAAACTTGTATGGTAGCGAAGGCGATAATATGGAAATATTCACCTATGCATTTGGTGGTAAAGATATTGTGCTTTCTTTAAACTATGGGATTCCTGATAATGCTAGTGACTATGATGGTAAGGTAATTATTTCTGTTGATGGGAAAGAGGTAGCAACCAGTCCTATGGACAAAGAATATAGAGGCCCAAACTCTTCCGAAACTATTATGGACAAGGTAAATGAACTTACAATAACAATTAAAGGGAATGTAAAGTTATGGGATGTTACATTTAATTTATATATCTACAAAATAATTTCCGCTTTAAATATATGTAGTCAAAGTAAGGTGTTAGTGTATAGCAAGTCAAAGGTGATTACTCTTGATATGACTCCACGCCATCGTTGGAAGATATTAATTAATGTTACAAGAAGATTAGTCGAGGCTGGAAAGTTACTAGGAATTGAAGTGCTTAACCACTTAGTAGTAAATAGCGATAACATTTTTACTAGCCTGAAAGAAAGCGGCTATATTTAAAAGGGAGAAACAACCCCCTTTTTTTCTTTAAGATATATATGGCATTTAATAAATGTAGGTTTTGTACTATGATTATTAGAGTTAATATATTACCAGAATATGGATTCATTCATAATGAGGTGTTTTTATTCAATAAATTTCTCAAAGATTGTTCAGCTAAGCACCAGATTGTTAAAAATGTACTCATATTAAAAACCATGGAATCACCTAGCTTTAGGTGTTCCGTGGTTTTGATGAAGTGTGTTTGAACTTTATACTTTAGCTGCCCAAATTTCTATTTCAATTTTTATCTCAGGTAAACCTAACTCAGCAATATATCCAATCGTCATTGCTGGAAAATCATTGCTAAATAATTGCTCCCACTCTGAATAAAAAAAGTCCCAATCAATTTTCTCAGTAGCCCATACGTTCACTTTTACAATGTTTTCAGCACTTAATCCCTCAGAATCTATCACTGTTTTTATATTGATAAACGTATTACTCACTTGTTCATTCATAGCTTTTGGAAATTGTCCATTTCGATCTACACCGACTTGACCTGATGTAACGTATAACTCTGCATTCCTTGGAATTTTTGTAATATGTGTGTAATTGCCAACTGGTGCAGTCATACTTGTTGGGTTTTTCCTTGTGATTTTTTCGTTTTCCATTTATTTACCTCGCCATTTAAAAGATTTTTCTGCAGTTTTGCCTAGAAAGTCAAATTCAGACACACTTCACCCTTGAAATGACTTCTAGAAAAAAACAGCAGTGGAGTATCCATATCCGATAGATAAAAATTTAAGTGATTTTTTCTTCATAGGTGAACACTCCTCTCTCATAAAATGATAAGACTTTTGATAATTATTATTTTATAGGAAATAGGTTTTTTGTGCAACTTAAATATTGATCTAGGGTTTACTCTACAAAACGACCCGTTTTTTGTCCATACTAAAATCAATACATATTTATTTGAAATGAAATTTTTTTAAAAGAGTTTATTAATTGTATGTAACTGTACTCTATTTTCAGTGACGAAACAGTGACGACTTCGTGGTGTTATATGTCGTTTATGTTCAATTGCTTTTCTAAAAATATTGATTTTGCTGGTTTTTAGTCGCAAATGTCGCTTATATTTTTTTGATATACCCATGGTAAGGAAGGGGTCGTCCGTTCGAATCGGATTGGAAGCTCTTGATGAAACGCTTGTCCTGTAAGGGATGAAGCTTTTTTTGTGTTTGTAATGAATATAAAACACTTTAATTAACTACCTAATTTTTTCCTTATTTGAATTTAGTAATAAATAGTACTAAAACATTTATAATAAACATTTTTCACCTTGGATAAATTCACGATAAATAACATGGTTCCTTATTAACTAACAGATACATATAATATGAGAATTATGGTATTATAATGGTATAATAAATGAATGGAGGTCTTGCCGTTGATTATAAAGTCATCTACCTCGTTAAGAAATGATTATAATTCCATTTCTAAATTGGCACATGAGAAAGAGAAACCTGTTTATATCACTAAGAACGGAGAAGGTGATCTTGTTCTCATGAGTATTGATGCATTTGAAAAAAGGGAAGCGATCATAGATTTAAAAGAAAAACTATTAGTAGCTGAAGAACAGCGATTAAATGGTGATAAAACGACATCACTTGATTCTGCTCACCAAAGAATCAAGGAGAGAATTGATGAAAAACTATAATGTAGAACTACTTCCAGCAGCTGACGATGACCTTGATGATATTTTTAATTATATTTTATTGGATAATCCTGAAGCTGCGAATGAAATATTGGATCGTATTATGACTTCTTTAAAGCACCTTGAAATATTTCCGTATGCTGGTTCGAAAATAATGGAAGAAAGTCTAAATCACTTCGAATTTCGGATGGTTATTTCTGAACCTTATATTGCCTTTTATAGAGTTATTGAAAATACTATATATATTTATAGAATATTGCATGGAGCAAGGGATTATATTCAGATATTAAGAAACAAAAGGTAAACTGTGTAATTGTATAGGTTTAGGAAAAACAACTATTCTAATTTGGCTGTGTTTTGCAAAACACACTGGCAACCTATATATTGATATTTCTTAAGGATATGTAAAAAGTAACTTTCAACTTGTTTCTATTTTGAAAGTCACTTTTTGCATGGAAATGATTGCTTGTATACAGAGATGCATTATCGATTATGTAAAGAGTCTTCGTTCTTCGAATGTTATGGAGTCAGCCAAGTAGGATAAGGGTGCGTAGAAAGCAATTAACGCTTTTAATGCACCCTAATTCATTGGGCTTCAAAACATATACGAATCACTTGATAGCTTTGCTACTTGCGCCACTTGACATTAATCGATGCGGGGATTCTCTATATGGTGACCAAAAAGGCCAAAAAAATTATAGAGTGGTTGATCTAAATGGAGAAACGATTTTAGAGGTTATTCGCATTGAACAAATAATTCGAGAGGAAGAAGAAGGAGTTAACTACATTATTCGTAGCCCAGAAGACGGTGCAAAGATAGCGTCTCGCTTCATTGGTCGTGATGATCGTGAAGTGTTTTTTGTTATGTGTTTAAATGCGAAAAATAATGTTATCGCAGTTCATCGTTGTCATGTTGGTTCGTTAAATTCTGCACTCATTCATCCACGTGAGGTGTTTAAATCAAAGGAGAGAAACATAAAAATGAAATTTCCGAGCGTTGCAACTAATCGAAAGCTTATCACTAGCACAGGGATTAATAAAAAAATATCGGATATGACTAGTGTTTTACAAAGGTTTTGGGCAGCAGATAGATGGGATATAAGAATTTGCCCACATCCTAGTGCGGTTGAGTTAAGTAAGAATCCATCATTAAAAAATCGGTGGGTAAATTTTGATAAAGTAGAAAACATCTGGTTAAAAACAGAATTAAAATACTTTTATTATATTCACTTAAATAATGGAACATGGAATGCAAAATCTGTTTGGATTAGAAAAGGAACAGTGATAAGCCGAATGTTAGGATTTTTAAATTTAAATTATCCTGACATTACATCTTAACTGAAGTGCCTATAAAAAAGGCTTTGTCGGAATACCGAACTTACTTAGCAGAACAAGGAGTAAGAACTACGACTACAAATTACAAGCTTGATATAAATCAAAAAAAATTCCTGTATATGCGAACTCCTACTACGTTACTAATCTTAAACAGTTTATGGAGTTCTATGAGGATTTCTATTTTGATGGCGATGAATGGGAGAAAGATGTTTGGAATCGAAGAAAACTTTCATTACCAGAAGATAAGATAAATCCAACATCCTATGAATACACAATCAATTTTAAGGGGTTTGAAAATGATTATTTTAAAGAATTAGTAAAGCGATATTGTAAGTTAATGTTAAATACACGCAGCTTTTCTCATGTTGTTGATACAGCATCAAGATTAAAAGAGTTTTTTAATTTTATAAACAAAAATTGTAAAGGCAAACGAAGGATTCATCAATTAACTAGAAATGAAGTTGAGCAATATTTTAATTATATTAATTTAAAAGGTTTAAAATCTAGTACCGTAACCGGACGAATATCTACATTAGACGTTTTTTTTACTACAATTCAAAGGTATGACTGGAAGGATACGTCTTCCAAAATCCTTATCTTCCAAGAAGATTATCCTAAAGTACCGAAGGCACTACCACGTTATATTGATGAACATATACTCGAACAATTAAATGGGAAATTAGATAAATTGGAACCTAATATTGCCACAATGGTTATGGTACTTCAAGAATGCGGAATGCGTATCAGTGAACTTTGTACATTGAAAATAGGGAGCGTCATAACCGATAAAGAAGGGGATTGCTTTTTAAAATATTACCAATGGAAAATGAAGAAAGAGCATATCATTCCTATTTCAATGCACAAGCACTTCCCAATGGCTATTGTCGTTTACCAGTAATTGCTGGACCTTGTCCTCATGCAAATGCTTGTTTAGATTGTACGAATTTCTGTACAAGTAAACAATTTCTAAATGAACATGAAGAACACTTAGACCGAACTAAAGAAATACTAAATAGGGCTAAACAGAACCAATGGCAGCGTCAGGTTGAAACTAACGAACGTGTTAAAAATAGATTAGAACAGATTATTCATTCGTTAAAGGAGACGAATTAAGTTGACTAGAAAAAGTAACACAACTGCTATAATTCAACTATCAAAGAAAAGTCGGAGAAAACAAGAATTAGGGTTGAAAAGACGATTTCAGAGATGGCATTGAAAAAAGAGAAGATTAATTTTAATTCCGTTGCACAAAAAGCAAATGTTTCAAAGTCATGGCTTTACAAACAAAAAGATATTAGAACTAGAGTGGAGACATTAAGAGGGATGCAAATAAGTGAGTTAAGCCCTCGTAAAACTAGTAAAAGTGTCCGTTCAGAGGAATTATTAATAAAGACCTTAAAAAACCGTATAAAGGCACTAGAAGAAGAAAATAAACAGTTAAAGGATCAAGTTCAAAAATTACATGGCAAGTTGTTTTAGCTTTTTCGGTTTTCTTACTTTTAAATAGAAATTCAATGAATAGGTAATGTTTTTAGTGTTATTTTGAAATAAATTTATTTCCATATAGAGGTGGATTCTGTGGCTAAAATTGACAATGTGCTAGCGATTCTATGGATGCTTAGTTCAGGTGAAAAAATTACTGCGAAACAAATTTCGGAAAAGTTAGAGATTAATATAAGGACTGTGTATCGTTATATTGATACACTTTCAATAAGTGGTGTACCTATAATTTCAGAAGCAGGACATAATGGTGGATACACTTTATTGAACAATTTTATTGAAGCTCCTCTTTTTTTTGATTTAGAGGAGCAAACCTCGCTATTTCACGCTGCTATTTTTGCAGAAGAAGCCGGGTATTATGGTAGTGAAGCACTAAATAGGGCTATTTCAAAGCTAAGAAAATATTCGAATCAAGAGCAGGAAACAAAGATAAATCAACATTTAACTAGTCTTGAAGTAATAAGTCGATTAAGTTCCCTCGCTATGGAACCTTTTTTGAAGGAGTTGGAGCAGGCTGTAGCTGACGGATACTCTATAAAAATTCTATATCATAAAAGTGGCGAAGAGCAATCAAAGTATAGATTGGTTGATCCGTACAGAATTATTTATTGGAATAATAAGTGGTATTTGATTGGATTTTGTCATCTCAGGAATGATATCCGTAGTTTTAGAGTAGATCGAATTGAAAGTCTAATGCTAACCAAAAATAAGTTTAACCAGCCAGAAAATTTTTCAGCACGTGACTTTTTTATGAAAAACCTCCTTCCAACTATAGAAGAAAAAGAAGGGATTATTTCTTTAGTTATTAATGGAAATACAAGTGCGTTGGATGATATTTGCCAACATTGGTTTTTAGGACATTATTTACAAGAACGGACTTCAAATCAAGCAGTATTTCTTCTTGAAAAAGATATGATACATAAATATGTACCATATTTATTTTTACCGTATGGTAAATCTATTCAAGTTATTGAAGTTCTGTCGGATTTAATAAAATTTCATCAAGTATAATACAACTTCCCTGACGTTAGCTGTCAGGGAAGTTGTATTATACTAGGTATATCAATTGGGATTGGAGTGTTATTTAATGCAAACAAAAAAAGTTTATCTTTATGTATTTAATACAATGTCAGACTGGGAATATGGATATTTAATTGCTGAACTAAACTCAGGAAGATATTTCAAAAAAGATTTAGCACCTTTAAAAGTAGTCACAGTGGGAGCTAATGAAGAAATTATTACTACAATGGGAGGACTGAGCATAAAACCAGATATTTCCTTTGATGAATGTACTCTTGAGAGTAAAGACCTATTAATTTTACCTGGAGGGACTACTTGGGGGGAAGATATTCATCAACCTATCATGGAAAGAATTGGCGAAGCTTTAAAACTTGGCACTATTGTTGCTGCAATTTGTGGTGCAACTGAGGGTCTCGCGAATATGGGATACCTAGATTCTAGAAAGCATACAAGTAATAACTTAGAGTATACTAAAATGGTGTGTCCTAATTATAAAGGAGAAAAATTTTATGAGATAGGACCTGTGGTATCTGATGCGAATTTAGTTACTGCATCAGGAGTAGCACCTCTGGAATTTGCGATGGAAGTACTGAAAAAATTAGATGTATTTGCACCAGATACATTGCATTCATGGTATAACCTAAATAAGACTCATAAACCCGAATATTTTTTCCAGTTAATGGACTCAATAAGTAGATGAGCTAAAAAAATAAACTTAGCAGTTTAATATTAGTTTAAATAATTACCATGCTTTAGACGATGTCTAAAGCATATTTTTTTATATAACTTAAAATAAAGACCTTAAAAAGCAGTATAAATCCAACTTGATCTTTCGCTCTTTTTACCTGTTTTTGATAAAATAAGTAATTTAATTATGCCGACTCTGAAGACATGTAGTCAAAGTAAAGAGATTGCTATCATAATATTTTTTTCACTTTACTATTGATATAATCCTACACCATCGATGGAAGACATTAATGTTACAAGAAGGTTAGTTGAGGCTGGAAAGTTACTAGGCATCGAAGTACTTGACCATTTAGTAGTAAATAGTGATAACAGTTTTACTAGCCTAAAAGAAATAGGCTATATTTAAAAGGGAGATACAGTTCCCTTTTTCTCTTCAAGATATATGTGTATATGGTATTTAATAAATGTAGGCTTTGGCAATACGATTATTAGAGTATGGGTTCATTGCATATTGAGGTTTTTAATTCAATAATTAATGGTATAAATATTAAGTAAAAAAGCACAGAGCTAAATCTGTGCTTTTTAATGGTACAAGCTGTTCTCTTTATTCCGCAGTTGCGCCCGTTTGAGGAAGATAATGTCGGGAGATTTCCGCAAACCCCCTCGAAAATGGAACACCAACATCTCATTCACTATTTCTTCGCATCTTAGAAACCCCAGCTACCATGTCTGAACACCGGTTCCCGAGCCCCATTTTCATGGACGCCATCGATGTCCATATCAGCTGTGCCAATCATAAAGTCGACGTGAGTAATGCTCGTATTAATACCCTTCTCTTCCAGTTCTTCTTTTTCCATTTCTAAGCCGCCTTCGATATTAATTGGATACGCACTTCCAAGAGCTAGGTGAGTTGAAGCATTTTCGTCGAGAAGTGTGTTATAAAAAGTAATATTCATATCAGAAATGTGCGACTTGTAAGGGAGAAGTGCAATTTCGCCGATATAAGAAGCTCCTTCATCACTTTCAAGCAAACGCTTCAGAGTTTCTTCGCCTTCTCTGGCTTTATACGAGACCACTTTCCCGTGCTCGAACGTCAGTTGAAAATTGTTGATTACTATTCCACCATAATTGAGTGGTCTCGAGCTTGATACTGTACCGTTTACGCCGATTTTTTTCGCAGCTGTGAACACTTCCTCTGTAGGGATGTTGGCAACAAAGTTCACCCCTCCCTTACTTACACTTCCTCCAGCTTCCCAAATATGTGTTTCTGGAAGCTCGATTGTTAAGTCGGTCCCATCAGCTACAAAGTGTAAGGCATGATAGCCTTTTGCATTTAAAACTTGCATCTTTTCATCGAGCGTCTGTAAGTGGTTCTGCCACGCTGTTATGGGATCGAATTCATTCACGCGGGTCGCTGAAAAAATCGCTTCCCATAGTTTATCTACCGCTTCCTGCCCTATTAAGTCAGGAAAGACTCGCTCCGCCCACTTCACCGAAGGCACTGCGACAATCGACCAGCTGACTTTATCGAACTGGGTATAGCTACGGAATTTATGCAATGCTTTGCTTCTCGTTTTATTCTCAATTGAAATTCGATCTGGGTCGATACCCTTCAGCAAATCTGGATCCCCTCCGGATTCAGAGATGCGGAGAAACGCCGCATTGCTTTGTGCTTCTTCTACAAGTGCTTGTGTTTTCCAGTTGGGAAATTCCGAAAAAGACTCTTCAGGGGCGAGCTCAAACCTGAGACGGGTAAGTTCTTCATCGTACCATTCTACGTGCACATGCTTTGCTCCAGCTTTATATGCCTTTTTAGCGACTACACGAACAAAATCAGCTGCATACAGCGGGGAAGTGATATAGAGCGTTTGACCTTTCTGTATGTTGACACCGACTTCTAAAGCGATATCTGCATAGATTTCGATTTTCTTTTTAAATGTTGACATCTTTCTCCCTCTTTCTAAGTCGCATTCTACTGCCATTTCTTCTTTGAGGAATCTTGCACCCTGCTTTTGTCAGAGAATTATGATATTTACTCCTATAAGGAATCTTAAAAATTTAGAGTAGAGACAATCCCCACTTTTTTGGTAAATACGGTCCTTCTTTTCTTCCGCAATAGGCCGTTTGTTACATACAGTTTCTTTATATTTCCATATTAACATCAATACGTTTTCATTTGAAACGAAATTCTTGTATAAGCTTTTATTGATTGTATGTAACTGTCCTCCATTTTAGTTTCAGTGACGACTTCATAGTTAAATATGTCGTTTATGTTCAATTGATTCTCTAAAAACATTGATTTTGCTGGTTTTTAGTCGCAAATATCGCTTATGTTTTTATCAATTTACCATGGTAAGGAAGGGGTCGTCTGTTCGAATCGGATTGGGATATCTTGATGAAACGCTTGTCCTATAAGGGATGAGGCGTTTTTTGTTTTGGTAATAATTATAAAAAAATAGGTTTTTTTGCCCCAATTGTAACTTAGCAATAAGATAATATTACCGAGAAACAACATTGTCTCTTACTATGCATATAAAATGAATAGAGGGGTAAGCCTGATTCTCCCAGGGACTGCTGCTGGTAGCTTCTGAGATTCGGCCATTGTCGTGTTTCAAATTTTCTTTACATTAACTGATTCGTAAATGGGATTACTATATGAGAAAAGTCATATCAACCATGTATAGCTTGGAATTTATTTTGTTAAATCATTCTCAAGATAGATGTATATACGAGGGGTGAAGAGGTGGCAAAGAACAAATAAGAGATAAGGAATTATTGCAAGTTGGATGATATAAAAAGATCCCGGAAACCGCTTGTCCCGGGTTTGATTGAAAATCATATATTAAACCACCATGTAAAGCCGCCTCGTCAATGCAGCTGTTTTCCAGCGCAAGTAATACTCCTGCAACTTAAACCTAAAGAAACTTCATCATTCATGAAGGATAATTTCATGCAGAGTGTTTTCTACCTGTGTGATCCACACGTCTTTTCGATTTCATCAACATGCCCCAAATGCCTTTCATTTCGCCGATCATAATTGCAAGAAGAATGAGTAATACGCCGAGCCATCTGGATGAAGCTATATATTCGGATAATCCAATATATGCAACGACAACGGATACGGGTAGCTCAATTGCACCTAAAAGCGTAGCTAGGCTTGCAGAGATATGTGGAGTTGACATGGCAAACAAGAGTGGTGTTAATATCATTCCACATAGGGCAAGTCCTCCGGCATAGAGCCATAAACTCCCACCTGCAAGCGCATTGCTGCTTAGTGTCGTATAAGGCGGGAAAATAATAAAGATCAAGATAGCAGCACCTGTAATCATAATTGGTGTCCGGATTGTTGCCGGTACATCAACTGCAACACGTCCACTCACAAAGACAAATGCGGTATAAGAGAATGCCGATCCAATCCCTAGAATGAAGCCAAGGAGCGTCATATTGGCCAGCCCACCATTAAATGCATCTGCTGCAAATAATACACCAACCATGGTTAGGATTACGGACAATGTCGTTTGCCAGCTAGGTCTTTTTTTGTTAAAAATCCATTCAAATAATACACCGACCCATACGAATTGGAATAGTAATACTACAGCTAATGAAGCCGGTAAATATTGCATTGATCCATAATAAAGCACGCTCGTCAGGCCAGTGAAGCTGCCTGTAATCATGAGGGAAACTATTGTTTTAAGCTTAAGTTTTTTAACTGCTAGTGGATGGCGTCTGATGGCAAAAATGCCGATCGTCCAAAGCACTGCAAGAGCAATAATAACCTGTATCACATTAATTTCAGCAAGAGTCCAGCCCGCTGAATAACCTAATTTTACAAATAGTGGGTTCAGCCCAAAAAAACAAGCCCCCACAAGGAAAATAATAATAGCATTGTGACGTTTCATTCGACTTCCTCCAATATTTCTATATTGTAAGTTGCATTTTTCTGTTCTCAGAAGAAAAGAATGCCATTCTTCCTATGATAGCATGGATTAGAGATTGTGGCATGTTCTTTCAATATCTCTCAAGAATAGTGATAAACAGAATATATTAACTGTGAAGATAATACAAATAGTGTATTTGAGGATTTGGAAGCAAGGCAAAAGATGGAATCGATAATGTTAATGGATTAAGCAAGAATCGGGTTGTCAGTAATGTTACTCACCGGATATAGTGTCGCCAACACTATTAACTTGAATTGTTGTTATAGAATAAATTACTAATTCTCTACAACATTTTGACAAATACACTTTCGTATGATTATCTGGATAGTAACTGAATATACGAATCACTAGGGGAGCATATAATTGCTGAGAAAGAAGTGTCTTGACCCTTTGAACCTGAACTAGTTCATACTAGCGTAGGGAAGTGGTAGCTATACTTGATTAGTATCTATTATTCTACCATTCCCTTTACTAGTGGATGGTTTTTTTATGTCTATTATTGTTCTCCTTTTGATAACTATATTCAAAAATACATAAAGGAGTAGAGTGTAATGTTATTTACAGATCGCTTGTTTAAAAAGGTAGAACCTGTTTGGAGCAGTTACTTGGATCATCCTTTTGTCAAAGGAATTGGGGAGGGGACTGTCGATGAAGATAAGTTTATTCATTATATGAGACAGGATTATGTGTATCTGATTGAGTATTCCCGAGTATTTGCTATTGGAAGTGCGAAAGCAAAAGATTTAAAAACAATGACTATATTCGCAAACTTACTACATGGTACGATGAATTATGAGATGGATTTACATCGTGAGTATGCTGCTAAAATCGGCATTTCAAACGAAGAACTGGAAGCAACAGGGCCATCTTCAACGATGACTGCATACACTAGTTATATGATTAGCCAAGCCCAACTTGGTGGAGTGGAAAATTCAATTGCTGCTGTGCTGGCATGTGCGTGGAGCTATAGTTTTATCGGAAAGGAATTAGCCAGGTGGCCTGGAGCATTGGATCATGAGTTATATGGGAATTGGGTAAGAATGTATTCCTCTGATGAATTTGCAAAAATTGCGGAAGACTGCAAGGAATTAATTAATGACATCACAAAAGATAAGCCAGAGGATGAATTAAAGGCATTAGAGGATATTGTATTACGAACAAGTTACTTTGAATATATGTTCTGGGATATGGCAGAAAACATATCTACTTGGCCAGTGAAAGAATTAGCAAGATAACAGACATTAACAACAGTTGTAACTATCACCTGCAGTTGTTCACCAACAGAAACAAGAAGAAGTAACTGCCCAACTCCGATCAAGATAGAGGCAGTTACTTCTTATACTTACAAATAAGGTCACCGCACTTCTTGCGGAAAGTTGTTGCAGTCGACTATTAGCCCTTTCTCTTTTCCAACCTCTTAAAAATCCTGGAAACCCCAAATAGCCCCAGAAAAACAACAAGCCCCAACAAACAAAGATTCACATAATACCAAATCCCATTTCCAAGCAAATCAAGCGGGGTACTGGCTGTTGGTGTCGCAGATAGATATAAATAATTCGAGCCCAGCCATGGATTAACAACAAAACCAATAAACGCAGCATAAATGAGCAGCAATCCATAAGCCCGTAAAGTAGATTTTAATGTAACCTTCACCGAACTTGTAAGCAGGAGGAAAATACTAACCCATGAAATAGCCGTATGATGTAGAAAAAATTTCCAAAAACGAAAATGTGGAAAATCATAAGGTAATTCAGGAGTAACCAATGCTGCAAATGCCGGGATAAAACCGATGAAAAAAGTAAGATTAATCAATGCTTTATTATGTGTAACAAGTGCAATTGCCCCAGTGATACTTGCAATACCACAAAGATGCAGAGGAATATGCTCCCGCAAGCTCCAAATTCCATTAGTTATTGTATAGATTTGATAGGATATTTCTGATAAAACAAGGATGGCGAATAAGAGCCAACGTAAAATATTGTACAAACCATTGTTATTTTTGATTTTTTTATAAGTAAGCAATAATAGCATGAGACCCACAAAATAGATCACCAGCATGGTCATATGGCTGGTTCCGAATGCGATAAAAGGATCCCCGTGCTGCTCGTTAAACCAATCACTCATAAAAAACCCCCTCTAATCAAAAAACAGATACCTACTACTATTATATATGTAGTAAGTACCTGTTTCATCTATTATTTCTGCTGAAATTTAGCCACCGATAATGTGATAGCCTGAATCAACATGTAACACTTCCCCGGTTACTCCTCTGGAAAGTTCACTCATAAAGAATAAAGTTGCATCTCCAACCTGATCCTGATCCACATTTCTGCGTAATGGAGCTTTTTCTTCAATAATTCCTGCCTTTTCATTAAATCCTGATACGCCTTTAGCTGATAATGTGCGAATAGGCCCTGCTGAGACTGCGTTTACGCGAATGCCATACTTTCCTACATCCTCTGCCAAATACCGCACGCTGGCTTCTAAAGATGCTTTTGCAACACCCATCACATTATAATTTTTAATAACACGTTCTGAACCAAGGTAGGTTTGTGTTACAATACTGCCACCCTCAGTCATAACTTCCTTAGCAGCTTTTGTGACTGCTACCAATGAATATGCGCTTATTTCCTGAGCCATTAGGAAACCCTCGCGTGAAGTGTCAGCATATTCGCCCTTCAATTCATCCCTGTTTGCAAAAGCTACAGAGTGTACCAGTCCATGAATAACGCCAGCTTTTTCCTTAATTTCATTAAAAGCCTCTGTAATACTTTCATCGTTTGCCACATCACATGAAACTATTAATTTTGGTTCTATTTCATTTTTTTCCAAAAGCTTTATTAGTTTTTGATAGGATCTTTCCTGTCTGTTTGTAAAAATTAAATTAGCACCTGCATTATGTAGTGACTTTGTAATTCCCCATGCAATGCTTCGTTCGTTCGCAACACCCATTACTACTATATTTTTGCCTTGTAATAATCCTGGCATTCTTGCACCTCCAAAATGTATTTCTATTTTATCCATTATAACCTACTTTTTTATTATAAAGAAACCATTGTATGAAAAAACCCGGCTTTATAAATGCGTCCACTCCTTCTTTTTATACCTATTTTAACAATAACTGCTGTTTTTAATTAAAAAAATGCATTTTCCTCTTTACAAAGTTTGCATAACTGGTTATAATAAAAATCGTTGGTTTGAGACAGGTATTAAAATTAATGTTGAAAATACTTGTTTTTTGTATAATAATTTCATGATGGCCCGTTGGTCAAGCGGTTAAGACACCGCCCTTTCACGGCGGTAACACGGGTTCGAATCCCGTACGGGTCACCAACATATGGAGGATTAGCTCAGCTGGGAGAGCACCTGCCTTACAAGCAGGGGGTCGCAGGTTCGAGCCCTGCATCCTCCACCATCATTTTTGCCGGCCTAGCTCAATTGGTAGAGCAAGCCGTTAACTTCATCGAGTAAGCTACTAAGTGTAGGCTTGCGAGGAGTGCGACTTCATCGAAATCACTTGCAACACGACGAGCATGGTTTTCGAGCAATACTTCTACCGAATAAGCTACGAGTAACCTCGATGCATTCACTTCCTGAATAAGCTGGAAGAAGCAGAGGTAAATAGCCGTTAACTTCATCGAGTAAGCTACTAAGTGCAGGCTTGCGAGGAGTGCGACTTCATCGAAATCACTTGCAACACGATGAGCATTCATAATGAACAATCCATCTAAATAAGAGAATTACTTTTTTAAAGCCGGCCTAGCTCAATTGGTAGAGCAACTGACTTGTAATCAGTAGGTTGGGGGTTCAAGTCCTCTGGCCGGCACCATTTTTGTTTTTATGTATAATAAAATAAAAATAGTTAACAATACATGCGGAGGGGTAGCGAAGTGGCTAAACGCGGCGGACTGTAAATCCGCTCCCTCAGGGTTCGGCAGTTCGAATCTGCCCCCCTCCACCAGTTTTATTGTTGGGCTATAGCCAAGCGGTAAGGCATCGGGTTTTGATCCCGTGTATCCTAGGTTCGAATCCTAGTAGCCCAGCCATTTTTTTATTTTTGGTGACTTTTTCAGTTTACATATAAGAAACAAGGATATATAGCATGAGCCATTAGCTGGCAGCTAATATCACCGGAACAACTTGCAACACGACGAGCATCCAAGATACACGCTCTTTAAAACTTAAGAACACTCATAAAACATGAGCCATTAGCTCAGTCGGTAGAGCATCTGACTTTTAATCAGAGGGTCGGAGGTTCGAATCCTCCATGGCTCACCACTTTTTAATCGAAAAGTAAAGGTTTTAAATATCATACATATAGTAATATCAAATAAACAAGGTTGTTATAAATGCAGCAACCTTGTTTATTTGCATTTTATGCTATTTTTTAACATAATAGATACAGTTATTTTTTATCCTATAACAATATACCTATAAATTAAGATAGGATAGCTTTTATTAAAATCCATGTTTTTCTACGATATGGAATGGTACTTTCGTGTTATAATTATTAATTAGGATAGTACTATAATGAAAAATATTAAAACCCTTCACGTTTAAAGATACAATTACGATTATACAAAAGGATGATTTAGTATGAATACTTCCAGAATCCCTGGTTTTTATAATATGACTGTTGAAGAGCGAAGAGAATTATTAATGGATATGCATACTTTCACAGAAGAAGAAAAAGCTCATTTTTTTTCAGGTGAGGCGCTGCCTGCAGAAACAGCAGATAAAATGATCGAGAATGTAATCGGAACTTTTCCATTGCCCTTAGGATTAGGGTTGAACTTTTTGATTAATGGGAAAGAATACAAAGTACCGATGGCAGTTGAAGAACCTTCTGTAGTAGCTTCAGCAAGTTATATTGCAAAAATGGTGAGAGAAGCTGGAGGATTTACTACTGAAGCGACGGAACGGGTTATGATTGGGCAGATTCAGATAGTGGGATCTCCTGATATTCAAGCTGCCAAAGAAGCCCTTTTAAACGAAAAGGAATCTTTAATAGAAGATGCAAATGCTGCTTATCCCAGCCTTGTAGCCAGAGGCGGAGGCGCAGAGGATCTGGAAGTAAGAATACTAAATGAAGCATCTGATTCACCCTATGGTCAAATGATCGTTTTACATTTATATATAAACACTTGTGATGCAATGGGAGCAAATATCATTAATACAATGGTTGAGTCATTGGCTCCTACAGTTGAAAAATTGACGAGTGGAAAGGTTTATTTACGAATTTTATCAAATTATGCAGATAAATGCCTTGCACGCGCACGTTGCGTTATACCTCCTGCATTGCTGGAATCAGAAGGCTTTACAGGAGAAGAGGTTAGAGATGGTGTTGTTCATGCTTTTGAATTCGCAGCATCTGATCCATATCGTGCCGTCACACACAATAAAGGAATTATGAACGGCATTGATCCTATCGTGATTGCGACGGGAAATGATTGGCGAGCGGTAGAAGCGGGTGCCCATGCATATGCAGCTCGCAGTGGACGGTACAGCTCCATGACTACATGGTCCACGGACGAAGCGGGCAACCTGGTAGGAGAACTGGAATTACCTATGTCTGTAGGTACTGTTGGGGGTGCCATCAGGGTACATCCGATGGCAAAAATTGCTCACAGTATATTAGATGTTGAATCTGCTCGAGAATTGGCGCAGGTTATCGTTTCAGTTGGATTGGCGCAAAATCTTGGTGCATTGAAAGCATTAGTAACAGATGGTATTCAAAAAGGTCATATGGCATTACATTCTCGCTCTGTTGCGATCGCAGCAGGGGCCAATGGGGAGATGATTGATATCATTGCAGAACAATTAATTAAAGCAAAAGAAATCCGTGTCGGAAAAGCTAAAGAATTGGTGGAAAATCATACAAAATGAGTGCAGAAAAAGTAACAACAACAGAACAAACAGCTATAGGTATAGCTCATAGTAAATTAATTTTAATAGGAGAGCATGCGGTTGTACACGGGCAACCTGCAATAGCTATTCCTTTTCCATTAGTTGGTGTGGAGACTGTAATTGAACATGTCCCAGGTTCTGTTAAAATTGACAGTACTTTTTATCATGGACCACTTGAACTGGCCCCAATAGCATTAAATGGAATTGTAAACTGTATTAAAGGGACCTTGGATTACCTTGAATTGCCATGTCAGGATTTAATGATTCGAATTAAATCCTCGATACCACCTGGCAAAGGTCTGGGGTCGAGTGCTTCTGTGGCAATATCTGTGGTACGTTCCTTATTTAATTATTCAGAGGTGAATTATTCAGATGAGGAGCTATTAAGGTTGGCTAATATTGCAGAAACCTTTGCACATGGATCGCCAAGTGGGATTGATACACTCACGATTACATCAGGATCTCCTGTATGGTATGAGAAAGAGCATCCAATTGATTTTATAAATCTCAGTGATGACTTTCACTTTGTTGTGGCGGATTCCGGGAGAATCGGCGATACACGTTTGGCTGTCGAATCTGTAGCAGGTTTATTAAAGTCTGCTCCAAGAAGAATTCAAAGGAAGCTGGATCGTATTGGAGAACTGACACATCATGCAAAACATGCCTTAGAGCGAAGAGGTAAGCATATTTTGGGTCAAATGCTAAATGAAGCCCAAAAAGAATTGGAATCGCTTGGTGTTAGTGATGCAGGTTTGAACAAACTTATTCAATTTGCAAGAAAAGAAGGAGCTTTAGGTGCTAAATTAACAGGTGGCGGTAATGGCGGCTGTATTATTGCTTTAGCACAAAATGAAGTTCATTCCAGACAGCTTGCTGAGAAGTTAAGAAATTTCGGAGCAAATGCTGTGTGGCCATTTGTTCTGAAAAAGATGAATAAAGGGGAAGAATGATGAAGGCTACAGCGAAAGCACATACAAATATTGCCTTAATTAAATATTGGGGTAAGCGTGAAGAAAAAATCATACTGCCGACAAACAATAGCCTTTCCCTAACTTTGGACGGATTTTATACAACAACTACTGTTGATTTTCAGGAAGAATTATCAGCGGATATATTTACGTTAAATGATCAATCTATTTCAGGTGTACAATACGATCAAGTTACAAAATTCCTTGACCTTATCCGAAAGTCTGCAGGAAAAGATAATTTATTTGCACATGTTAAATCGATAAATGAAGTTCCCACAGCAGCGGGATTCGCATCATCTGCATCCGGCTTTGCGGCGCTTGCTGCTGCGGGATCAAAAGCTATTGGACTTGGTCTCAGTGATCAGGAACTTTCCCGATTAACACGCCAAGGCTCCGGTTCGGCCTGCCGATCTGTTTATGGTGGGTTTGCAGAATGGGAAATGGGCAAAAAAGCAGATGGTTCCGATTCATACGCTGTGCCTATAGCACCCGCCGATCATTGGGACGTGAGAGTAGCTGCGGTTGTTTTAACTGCTAAAATGAAAAAGGTGTCCAGTCGGGAAGGAATGAAGCGGACTGTAGATACTTCTGCCTTTTATTCCGGTTGGTTAGATGGTATACCTCAAGATCTAAAGCAGCTAAAAGAAGGCATTAAGCACCGTGATTTTGAAAAAGTTGGCCAAACAGCTGAGGCCAATTGTCTAAAAATGCATGCTACGACATTAGGAGCAAATCCTCCATTTACATATTGGCTTGATACTACGATGGCTGTCATGCAAACTGTTCAGGCGATGAGAGCAAATGGAATTTTAGCATATTTTACAATTGATGCAGGTCCGAATGTGAAAGTTTTATATTTGCCGGAAAATGAAAAAAGTGTCGAAAAAACACTCCGCGATATACCTGGTGTGACAGATGTAAGATTAAGTAAACCAGGTCAAGGAATAACCTATTTATAGGGGTTGAAAGATTTTGCTTAATACACCAATGACCATTAAAGTACCAGGGAAATTGATGATAGCTGGAGAATTTGCTGTTCTGGAACCCCATCATAACTTAGTTGTAATGGCTGTTGACAGATTTGTTTATGCAACATTGCAGCAAAGTAGTGAAAATGGCCTTTCATTACAGGATTTCAAGCTTCATGATCTTAACTGGGAATATATAGATAATAATGTGAAGGTCTTTTCAGACGATACACGGATTCGTTTTGTGGAGGATTCAATGGCAATTGCGATGAACTATTTGCGGGAAAAGGATATTACCCCAACTCCTTTCAGGTTATCTATTAAAAGTGAACTGGATGACGCCTCTGGTGTTAAATATGGTTTGGGATCCAGTGCTGCAGTAGTAACATCTGTCATCACTGCCATCTTAAAAAAGTTCCTAAATAATGATCCAACTGCTGCATTGGTTTTTAAGCTTGCGGCAATTTCGCATGTAAAAACGCAAGGAAACGGATCGGGTGCTGATGTAGCTGCATCATCCTACGGGGGATTTCTGCAATATTCTTCTTTTCAAGCCGAATGGTTGCGAGATGCATATTACAATACGAATACATTACTCGAACTTCTAGAAAAAGACTGGACTTATTTTTCTGTACAGCCTCTTGAATTACCGGATAATGTATATGTATGTATTGGCTGGACTGGAAAGCCTGCTTCCACAAAGAAGCTTGTAAATGAAATTTTGAAATTGAAGCTAGATAATCCCGCTCAATTTCAGCAATTTTTGACAAGTAGTGATATTGCTGTAGCGAAGTTTATTCAAGGAATGAAAGAACAAAACACTCCAGTTCTTTTGGAAGGCGTAAAAGAAAACCGGCGTGCATTAGCGACGGTAGGGAACAATGCAAATGTTGAGATTGAAACCCCACTGTTAACGAAGCTATGTGATTTAGCTGAACAGTATGGGGGTGCAGGTAAGCCATCGGGTGCAGGTGGTGGAGATTGCGGTATTGCGTTCATGCCGTCGAAGCAGGAAGCAAATGACTTAATGCAAGCATGGGAACAGGCAGGAATTAAACCACTTACTTTAAAAGTAAATCCACATGGTGCAAGTATCGTCCAGGATGAAAAAGATATTAAAAATTAGTCAGGTAGCATTTTTAAAAAAATAGCGCCTGATTTTTTTATTAAAGTAATTTCATGCATATATATGCATTTTTTTGTCAAGTTGAGTCATAACCCTTGCTTCAGTTAAAATAAAGCAGAAGGAGGCGCTTACAATGAAAAATAAAATGTCGATAATAGGAGTCCCGATGGATTTAGGTCAAAGTCGCCGTGGCGTAGATATGGGACCAAGTGCTATGCGGTATGCAGGTGCGATTGAAAAATTACAGGAATTGCAAATAGATACATATGATTTAGGTGATATTCCGATAAATCGTCCGGATCAAAACAAAATAGAAAATGAGAGTAATTTAAAAAATTTAAAACAGGTATCTGAAGGTAATCAGAAACTAGCCGAAATGGTTGATCTGGAAATTGACAAGGGTCATTTCCCATTAATTTTGGGTGGTGACCACAGTATTGCAATTGGTAGCCTTGCAGGAATTTCCAAGCATTATGAAAATCTGGGAGTAATTTGGTATGATGCCCATGGGGATTTGAATTCAAGTGAAACATCACCATCCGGAAATATTCATGGAATGCCTTTAGCTGCTAGTCTAGGGATAGGAAATGAGGAATTAACAAATCTCTATGGTTATGCACCTAAAATCAAACCAGAAAATATTGTAATTGTCGGTGCTCGGTCACTGGATCCCGGGGAAAAAGAGTTAATTCGCGAAAAAGGTATTAAAGTGTTTACAATGCACGAAATAGATCAAATGGGAATGTCGAAAGTAATGCAGGAAACGATTGACTATTTAAAAGAAAGAACAGATGGGATTCATCTAAGTCTGGATCTTGATGGTCTGGATCCTTCAGAGGCTCCTGGCGTTGGCACACCAGTACTTGGAGGAATGACCTATCGCGAAAGCCACCTGGCCATGGAGATGCTTGCAGAAGCAGATATACTAACATCAGCGGAATTTGTCGAAGTAAATCCAATCCTGGATGATAAAAATAAAACCGCAACAGTGGCAGTGGGATTAATGGGCTCATTGTTTGGAGAGAAACTTAAGTAATTTTAAAGGCTGCTTTCTAAAAAAAATATGTCACAAACAGGGGATATAAAGTGCGACGTAACTTTATTGTGACTTACTCCCACCCTCTAGAAGATAAGTACTTATTCAGCGCTCCAGAAATACACTACGCTTTCCGTGGGCGGCTGGTGAGCCTCCTCGTGCTACGCACTGTGGGGTCTCACCTAAGCCTTTCCTCCCACAGGAGTCTCCGTGTATTTCCTCCGCTGGGATTCGAGTTCTTCCGATGAACTGCATTAGTAATCAATAATCGAAACATAGAACCATCTTACTAGTTCGGGTGAGTGAAGGGCGGTGACTCCTTGAAAATACAGATCTATTTTCTGCGTGCGATGCAGGTGCTGTCGAAGCTTTCCTTGTCCTGCGGGAATAGCACGAGTCCGAAGACCCCGCAGAGTGGTTTTCTCGAGGAGGCTAAGGCCGTGCCCGCGGAAAGCATCCGCCCGGAGCGATCCCGGGCGGCGATTATAGAAGATACATATAACAACCAAGCGCTTACGTCTTCTTTTTTTGGCTTAAAGCAACAGAGCCTAAAAAAGAGCATAAAAAAAGACATTAAATTTCAGGTCATCCGGAATTTGATGTCTTTTACCATATTGTATTTTCTTTAGGTTTTGTAATGCATCTATTGGGCTTCCTTTAGATATTCGTTTATAAGTTTGTCCAGCTTCACACTAGATGAAACGACAACTTCTGAAGTTAATGCATTTGTACTGCTTAATGAGATCATTTCTTTACGACATTTTTCAATTTCTTTCAATAAAATTAATTTACCCACAAAACTGTCCTCCTATCTAGTATACTATATTAAGAAAATACCCACATAATTGCAATAATAAACGCAAAAAAAGTTTTATTTATTTTATGAAACCTTTTGATAGTTAATTACGTAACATAATTACCGCAAAGTAAGCGGGGGGAACCGTATGGATCAAATTATTAGAGAGAAAATTAAACAGGTGAAAAAAGGGGATCAATCTGCCTTTGAGGATGTGGTCTCATTTTTCCAGAACAAAATTTATCAGCATTGTTTTCGGATGCTGGGTAATGCACACGAAGCGGAGGACATGGCACAGGAAGCATTTATTCGTGCCTATGTTAATATTCATTCGTTCGATGATAACAGAAAGTTTTCGACCTGGTTATACCGAATTGCTACGAATTTAACAATTGACCGAATTCGAAAGCGAAAACCAGATTACTTTCTGGATGCCGAAATAAAAGGAACAGAAGGGCTGGATATGTATTCCCAGCTCGCAAGTAAAGAGCGTTTGCCAGATGAAGAAGTGGAAAGCATTGATTTGCAGCGTTATATCCATCAGGAAATTTCAGAACTTCCACCGAAATACCGCAGTATCATTATGCTGCGTTATTTGGAGGAATTTTCGCTTCAGGAAATTAGTGACATCCTGGATATTCCATTAGGCACGGTAAAAACCCGAATCCATCGAGGAAGAGAAGCTTTACGGAAAAGGCTTCGCCACGTGTAAAGGAGTGTATTCCACATGAATTGTAATAATAAGTCAATAGAGCTTATGCATAAATATTTAGATGGTGATTTATCAAAAGGGGAAGAGACGACATTGCGCATGCATCTGGAAGAATGTGAAGCATGTCAAAAGCACTTCCATGAATTGAAGAGAACAATCACACTTATTCAAAGTGCAGAGCATATTTCAGCACCTGCTGATTTTACATCTGCTGTTATGAAGAAGCTTCCTACCGAAAAGAAAAGTATGAAGTATACACGATGGCTCAAAGCACACCCAGTTGTGACAGCTGCTGCCATATTTTTTATATTTATGATGAGTGGTGTATTTTCAATGTATAATCAGAATAGTGAACTGGTTGTCTCCAAACAGGAAAATCTAATTATTCAAGGGGATACAGTTACTGTTCCGGAAGATGTTACTGTTGAGGGGGATCTACTCGTCAAAAATGGAAAATTGATTATAAAAGGAACTGTTGATGGAAATGTTACCTTAATAAATAGTAAGCTAATTGATGAACCAATACAGAGTGAAGGGCTGATGGCTTCAGTTGGCGAAGTAAACGGAGAATTAGAAACGGTTGATCAGGTTTTTGAATGGATTTGGTATAAACTAAAAGACCTATTTGAAGGCGTCTTTGCCTTTTAGGTTCACTATAATTCCCCGGATATTTAATTACATATTCGGGTTTTTTATTAGAGGAAAAATAGATACCTTGATGTTTACATGTTTTACCTGAATTTATGTTATAATATACAGCGTCACTATCTATAATAAGATAGGACTAAATTTGGCTGTTGAAGGATGTGTAAACATGCTTGATGGGGGTTTCGATCTCTTTACACTGCTTAGAATAGGCGTAGATATTGCTCTCGTCTGGTATGTATTATATAAATTAATTATGCTGATCAGGGGAACAAAAGCAATTCAGCTTTTAAAAGGGATTGCTGTAGTGCTTGCTGTTTGGCTGCTTAGTATTGTATTTAATTTACAAACGATCCAATGGATTACAAACCAAGCCATTAGGTGGGGTATTATTGTAATCATCATTTTATTCCAGCCGGAACTAAGAAGAGCGCTGGAGCAGCTTGGCAGAGGTAATATTTTTGCGAGAAGTGCTAGGTCAGAAGAAGAAATTATCGAACAAAATATTGAAGCGATTATCCAATCATGTAATTACATGGCAAAACGTAGAATTGGTGCACTTATTTCGATCGAAAGAGAAACAGGAATCGGTGATTATGCTGAAACAGGAATACCGATAAATGGAAAATTGACACATCAATTGTTAACAAACATCTTTACCCCTAATACACCATTACATGATGGTGCTGTTATTATAAAAAATGAAAACATCGTTGCTGCAGCCTGCTACCTTCCATTATCCGAAAGCCCTTTTATTTCAAAAGAGTTAGGAACAAGGCACAGGGCGGCAATGGGATTAAGTGAGGTAACAGATGCACTTACTATCGTTGTATCTGAAGAAACAGGAAATATCTCATTCACAAAAAATGGAGAGCTACATAGAGAATTAAATCAGGATAGCCTTCGTGAAATATTGCGTGAAAATTTATCGTTAGACCTAAAGACCCCTGAAAAGAAGCCAAGGAAATGGAGGGGGACTAAAAATGGATAACTGGTTTGCAAGTAAATGGTTTGTCCGTGTTGTATCATTAGCCTTTGCTGTTTCGTTATTTGCTTTTGTATATATAACAGAAAACAGCTCATCACAGAATGATTCCACATTTCCTGGCAATACAGATGGGTTTCAAACACTTGATGATGTCCCTGTAGATATTCATATAGATGAAGAAAATTACGTAGTCAGCGGCGTACCCGAATTTGTTACTGTTTCATTGGAAGGTACAGCTGGTGTTGTGACACCGCTCGTTCAACTAAGGAATTTCGATGTATATGTGGAATTAGAGGGATTGGAAGAAGGCCAGCATGTAGTAGAAATTAAACATAACATTTCATCTGAAATAAATGTTTTTATTGAACCAAAAACGATTGAAATTGAGATAGAAGAAAAGGCATCTGAAGCATTTCAGGTAAGTGTGGACTTTATCAATGAAAATCAGCTTGCCGAGGGGTACGAGCTTGGGGAGTATGAAGTTAATCCAACCGAAGTTACGATTACCAGCTCGAGAAGTGTTATTGATAAGATTGGTATTGTAAAAGTGTATGTTGATTTGGCAGGATTGGATCGATCCGTAAATAACCGTGAAATTCCTGTGAATGTCTATGATAGCCAGGGTAATGAATTAAATGTAAGGGTGGAGCCGGAAACTGTTGTTGTATCAGCAGATATTAATAATCCGAGTAAGACAGTACCTGTTAGTGTAGAAACAACCGGTGAAATGCCTGAGGGCTATTCTCTAACATCAATTTCTGCAAATGTAGATGAAGTTGAAGTGTTTGCTACAAGTAGCGTATTAGAGGGAATAGAAGGTATTTCAACTGAAGACATAGATCTGACAGAGATTACGGAATCAGGAACGATTAATGTGGATTTAGCCATGCCGGATGGGGCTAATGTACCTGATATGGAAACAATTGAAGTAACGGTTGAGGTGGAAGAGGTCGAAGAAACAAGAACGATAGAAGCTGTACCCATTGAGGTAGAGGACTTGGAAGAAGGACAAGACCTCTCCTTCATTGAACCTGAAGCGTCTGAAATGGATATCACAATTGCAGGCAAGCCATTGGATATCAGTGAACTTTCAGCAGATGATTTCCGTGTATTTATTAACGTGGATGGATTAGGCTCGGGGGAGCACCGTGTTCCTTTAACAATTGAAGAACCGGAAGTTGAAGAAATGGAAGTAACCGGTGAATTTGAAGAAGTTACCATTGAAATCAATTAGTTTGTTTTTAGTACAATCTTTTCAAGTAGGATTAAACTTAAATAACTCAACAATGCTCTCAATTGCTACTGGATAGGATACGGATATAAAGGAGAGATTCGACATGGGAAAATATTTTGGAACAGACGGTGTAAGAGGAGTAGCAAACAAAGATCTCACTCCGGAACTGGCTTTTAAATTAGGACGATTTGGTGGATATGTATTAACGAAAGAAACCAAAAGACCAAAAGTAGTAATTGGGCGTGATACCAGAATTTCCGGGCATATGCTGGAAGGCGCACTTACAGCAGGCCTATTGTCTATTGGAGCAGAAGTAATGCGTCTTGGAGTTATTTCAACTCCAGGAGTCGCTTATCTAACAAAAGCAACTAGCTCACAAGCGGGTGTTATGATCTCAGCATCTCATAACCCAGTTGAGGATAATGGCATTAAGTTCTTTGGACCTGATGGTTTTAAATTAACAGACGAACAAGAGAATGAAATCGAACGCTTAATCGATGGTGAGGATAATTTGCCACGTCCGGTAGGTGCTGATGTTGGCAGTGTAAATGATTACTTTGAGGGTGGTCAAAAGTATCTCTCTTACCTAAAAGATACAGTGGATAATGATTTTGAAGGACTGCGAATTGCCTTGGATTGTGCACATGGTTCCACCTCCAGCCTGGCAACACATCTTTTTGCGGATCTCGAAGCAGACATATTTTCCATCGGTTCATCGCCGGATGGGTTGAATATCAATGATGGGTTTGGTTCTACACATCCAGAAACATTACAGGGATTTGTGGCTGAAAAAGGCGCAGATATTGGACTGGCATTTGACGGAGATGGCGATCGTCTTATAGCTGTTGATGAAAAAGGGAATATCGTCGACGGGGATCAAATCTTGTTTATTTGTGCGAAATATTTGAATGAAAAAGGCGTTCTTCGCCAGAGCACAGTAGTTTCCACTGTAATGAGTAATCTTGGCTTCTACAAAGCGGTTGAAGAAAACGGTATGCGCAGTGATAAAACAGCAGTTGGCGACCGTTATGTGATGGAAGAAATGCGTAAAGGCGGCTATAATCTAGGTGGAGAGCAATCGGGTCATATCATTTTCCTGGATTATAATACGACTGGAGATGGTATGCTATCTGCAATCCAACTTGTAAATATCATGAAGGAAACAGGCAAGCCTTTATCTGAACTGGCAGGAGAAATGACTATCTTTCCACAGGTACTTAAAAATGTAAGAGTGACAGATAAAAATGAAGCATTAATTAATTCGCAAATCCAAAGTGAAATCGAAGCAGTTGAGCAGGAGTTAGGAGACCAGGGCCGCGTGCTTGTTCGTCCATCCGGAACGGAACCATTGGTACGTGTAATGGTCGAGGCTCCTACGAAAGAGGAATGCGAGAAGTACGCGGATCAGGTTGTTAACATAATTGAAGGTTTATTGGGAATGAAGGAATAGATATATTATTGAAGCTGCTCTCTGGTGACGGAGGGCAGTTTTTTGATTGGAGGTAGTGGAGCTGACCTAGAGCGTGCGGAGTAACTAATGCGCGTATATTGGTTGAGTGGTAAGTCCCCTGGAGTTGAGAGACAGGCATGCCAAGTTGAGAGACATTCATACAAAGTTGAGAGAGCCACTCCGGAAGTTGAGAGAAAAACAGCAAATATACTTTTATCTCTCAACTATCTTAAGCTTTCTCTCATTTTAGAAGGTTATCTCTCAACTAGCACAAGTTATCTCTCAACTTCATGACGCTATCTCTCAACCCATCCTCATCCTCCCCCTCCCTCAAAAGCTATAATTTCATTCCAATCAATTAAATGATACGATAAAGAAAATAACCTGTCAGGAGGCTCCAATATGATTACGATCCTACTCGTAGATGATGATCCGCATATTCGTGAATTATTACGTTTTTATTTACAAAAAGAGGGCTATCAAACAATTGAAGCTGCTGATGGGCAAGAAGCGCTAGATCAGTTGGAAGAAAAAAGGGTTCAATTAGCAATTGTTGATATTATGATGCCTAATGTAGACGGATATCAGCTCTGTGAGGAAATTCGGGTCTATTATGATATTCCGGTAATAATGCTTACTGCTAAAGGGGAGATTTCTGATAAGGAAAAGGCCTATCATGCTGGAACAGATGATTATATTGTAAAGCCGTTTGAGCCAAAGGAAGTTTTATTCCGTATTAAGGCTTTGCTCAGAAGATTTCAAATGATAAATGAGGAAATGATTACGATTGGTAATACAACCATCAATCGAAAGAGTTATGAAGTACAATCCAATGGTAAAATAATAATCCTCCCACTAAAAGAATTTGAGCTTTTGGCACAATTAGCTAGTTATCCTAATCGCATATTCTCCCGTGAGCAGTTAATCGAATTTGTTTGGGGGAATGATTATGAAGGAAACGACCGAACAGTGGATGTACATATTAAGCGGCTTCGTGAACGATTTCCATCCGATAAACATGATTTTAGCATCCAAACGGTTAGAGGTTTAGGCTATAAGCTTGAGACAGACAGTAACAAATAAATGATGTGTTCATCATTTATTCATAGTAACCTGCTATCCTAATAGAAAACAATGAACGATGGAGGATCCTGTTTATGAGAACGCTCTATGTACGAATCATCGTTACTACAATGGCTATCATGATTCTAAGTGCACTTATCGCCTTTGCAGTATCAAATATTTATTATCAGCAATTTTTAAAATCGGAAAATGATAAAAAAGTCACACATATAGCAGAAAATATTGTGAAGGTTTTTGAAAAAAATAACAATCAATCCATTTCTGATTACTTAACCGCAATGGCTGACTTAGGATATAAATTTCATTTAGTGAACCAAAATGGTGAAGAACAAACCTATGGAGATCCTTTCACTTCAGAACAAATGGATCAAGCGTCTATTAAATCTGTTTTAAACAGCGAGGTATATCACGGAATTGCGAACTACCCGTGGAAGCCATTTGTAACAGGCTTCTTTGATAATGAATTAATGAATACAATCGGTGTACCTATTCAAATTGATGGTGAAACGCATGCTTTATTTGTTCGCCCAAATTCCTCTCAGCAATTTGGTGAAATGCGCATATTCCTGGCTGTGTTACTGATTTTGGTATTGTTGTTCAGTTTTGTATTAGTGTTAATCAGTACCCGTTTTATTGTGAAGCCAATAAAAAAGCTAACCGAGGCAACGAAAAAAATTGCTGCAGGAAATCACCATTTGAAACTAAAGGTTAATAGAAGGGATGAAATTGGACGCTTAGCTGGTGACTTTTCCAAAATGAGTAACAGCCTCGAGCAAACAGAGGAAAAAAGACAGGAGTTTGTTTCAAATGTTTCACATGAAATCCAGTCACCATTAACATCTATCCAGGGATTCTCGCAAGCACTGAGAGAGGAAGACATCTCTAAAGAGGAACGGGAAAGATATTTAAATATTATCGAAAGTGAAAGTAAACGATTATCCGCATTAAGTAAGCAGCTGCTTACATTGTCCAACCTGGATCATGAGATTGATAAGAATGATTTCATCCCATTTGATATCGCTGATCAATTAAGGGAAGTTGTCTTAACAATGGAATGGCAATGGAGGGAAAAGAACATTGCTATTGAAATGGATACAGCACCTACTACTATAGTAGGTGAACCTAAGCTTCTGCAGCAGGTGTGGGTAAATTTAATTACAAATGCCATTCATTATAGTAAGGCTGGCGAAAAGTTAACTATTCGCACTGCAAATGAAAAATCCAGTGTGCTGGTTTCCATTGAAGATACAGGAATGGGGATCGCAGAAGCGGATATTCCCCATTTATTTGACCGGTTTTATAAAGTGGATAAAGCCCGAACACGATCAGAAAACAGCTCAGGATTGGGACTCGCCATTGTGAAAAAAATAATCGAATTACATGGAGGTACTGTAATGGTGGAAAGTGAATTTGGAATAGGCTCGACATTCACCATAACAATTCCTAAAAAGTAACTCCTTGTTCATCTTCTATTCATATTAAAGCATTATGCTTGATGTATTGAATGAATAGGAGGGAACATTATGTTTCTAGCAATACGTGAATTAACGCATGCAAAATTTCGCTATGTTTTAATTGGTTTAATCATGGTATTAATTGCCAGCTTAATTTTTATAATTTCCGGTCTGACAAAAGGTTTATCAGCTGATAATGCATCAGCAATCCAGAATCTGCAGGCAGATTATGTATTGATGGAACCTGATGCTGAACTGGAAATCACAAAGTCTTTTATTCCACACAAAAAGCTAGATGATATAGCAAAAATAGATGGAGTGGAGGAAGCAAATCCATTATCGATCCGAATGATGAACGCCTCTGTAAATGGGACCCAGCAAAATGAGGATGTTGCATTATTTGTTACAGAAGCAGATGGTGTACTGCTGCCTTCTGTCAGTGAAGGGAAAACAATTGCTAATGAAAATGAAGTAATTGCAGATAGTTCCTTAAAACGAGAAGGAATCGAGATTGGAGATACCTTACAGTTTGGTGAAGAAAGTGAATTTACAATCGTTGGTTTTACAGATAATCAGCGTTACAGCCATACTTCCGTGTTATTTATGGATAACGGGCAAAGAGATAATATTAATGCAATTACCATTCAAGCTGAAGAGGGGAAAATTGATGCGATAAAAAGTACTATCGGAGATTCTCTTGATATCGTTACAACAGAAGAAGCACTTCAAGGCATCCCAAGTTATTCCCAGGAACAAGCCTCGCTTAATATGATGATTATTTTCTTATTTGTCATAGCGGCATTTGTCCTGGCAGCATTCTTCTATGTGATTACATTGCAAAAACGAGATCAATTTGGTGTGTTAAAAGCACTGGGTGCAAAAACGATATATCTTGTTAAAAATCTAATTGGGCAGGTTGTTCTGCTTTCTGTCATCTGTATTGCTGTTGGTGTTGGATTAACACTTGGAATAAAGGCACTCTTACCAGAGGATATGCCATTTTTACTTGAAACCAGTGGAATGATTCAGACCTCACTGCTAATTCTGGCTGTATCTGTAGTTGGTGCATTAGTCTCATTAGTCCAAGTCGTTAAAATCGATCCAATAGAAGCGATAGAGGGGGCAGGAAAATGACATTAGTATTGGAGAACGTATCAAAGGTTTATAAAGATGGTCCAAAAGAATTCAAAGCACTGGATAATGTTTCTTTAGAGGTTAAACCTGGAGAATTTATTGCAATCATCGGTCCATCCGGTTCTGGGAAAAGTACGATGCTATCCATAGCAGGCGCACTACTATCGCCAACCAGTGGCAGAATTTTATTAGATGGAGAAAACACAGCAAATCTTTCAGCTAACAAAATTACGCAAAGAAGACTCGAGAAAATAGGCTTTGTTTTCCAGGCGGCAAATCTTATCCCCTATTTAAAAGTGAAAGATCAACTCAGTGTCATTAATGTGATTGCAAAAAATAAAAATAAAACCAGAGGAAATGAATTATTGGGGCATTTTGGACTGGCACACCGTGTTAACAATTACCCGAATGAACTTTCAGGTGGAGAAAGACAACGCGTGGCCATCGCCCGTGCGCTAATAAATGATCCGAAAATTATCCTTGCCGATGAGCCCACAGCAAGCCTTGATTCCAAACGTGGTCGTGAAGTAGTTGAAATGCTTGCAGATGAAATCAAGACCCGGGGTAAATCCGGAATTATGGTAACACATGATGAAAGAGTCCTTGATTTATGTGATCGAGTCGTTACGATTCGGGATGGTAGGCTGGAAGAATAATATTGGAAGCTGCTCTGCTTGTTAGAGCAGCTTTTTCTAATGGTTTGGCAGTTAATTTCTTGGAAATGCTGAAGTTCACAAGAGAATGGCCAGAAGTTCATAGAAGAATGGCAGAAGTTCACAAGAGAGTAGTCAGAAGTTCACACGAAATATGCTGAAGTTCACAACTGCACGCTCCCCCTCAACCCCGGCTATTCTGATTCCGCCGATTTTCATTTAGCCCAGCCCAATTTCTTAGCCTTACATCACAAATGAAATTTCCTTGCAATCTTCTGTTTAATACGCTCGGGCAGACCATATTTTACATAAACCATAACTAATGAAACCGGCAAAAGCTGCAGTCCAGTAACAATTAACCAACTTAATAAGTCCGTTTCATCTTGATGGCTACTAATGAAGAAGTTTATCCACATGGATAGAATAACTACAGCAATAAAGAAAAAGCCGATAACGTTAAAGCCTCTTACAGATAGGGCTCTTATAACGCTCCAGTAGCAAATACCTATTACAGCTGTTCCTACCACAATTGGAAATGCTAATGGAACATACCAATCAAGTCCCTCGTGGAACGTATCTAAACCAAATAATAATATTAATGAAATCAAAGCGATCCCGATAATTACTTTATAATAGCTTTGTACATAACCGAAGGAAAAGTATAAAATTCCCCAACCGGCAAGCACACTTAAATTACTGTATCTCGACCATGTAAACGCCTCGTTGATCTCATAGTTTATATAGAACATCAGGCTAACTGCCACGAATACTAATAAGGATACAAAAACGAAAATTCGATTCAGCACTCTTCTCAAATGAGCGGGGTAGGGATTGGCTGCTTTAGGGAATTTTTTTGTCTCAGCTGCTACCGTTTCATTTACTTTTGGAATGTGAAAGCTGCATAGTGGGCAAGGCTGGTTATCTTTTTCAACTCTGATGCCACACTTCGGACAGTAGGCCATGCTAATTCTCCTCATCATTTGTTTCTATGGTCACGTCAATTCCTAATTTTCGAATACTGCGAAAAAATTCACGCTCCAGCATTCGGTCTTTAGATAAATTTCCAAAAGAGATGTACATATATTGATTATAGCTGATCATCATTGCCTTCACTTTATTTCCGATACTGGGAGGTGGGTAACACTCAAATCTCTCGATAAACGGCTCTATCTCACTTGGAACTTGAACAGCTCCCAAGTTGGATAAACCACTTGTATATTGGCCTTCACCAAAGAAAGAGTAAATCGATGGTGCAAGAATATCCTTCACCGGTGAGGGCATTAGTCTTAAAGCTAAAGACTTCTCACCAATTACACTTCGTTTAATATACTGCTTTAACTTTTTAGGAGTAAGTAAACGATTAAACTCAATTTTCAGCTCTTCTGTAATCTCTTCAAATTCGTATTCACCAAGCCTTCCATCGATAGAAGGGGTTATACTCACAAAGAAGTTTCGCATTGTCTCGCTTTCAAAAAAGGACCGCATATTTACCGGAACATTGATTACGATGGGCTGTTTCCGACGTGCTGTTTTTTCTTGAATCTTTAACAAACTCTCGATATAAATGGCAGTTACCAATGTCGTAATAGAAATATCATATTCTTTTGCTTTTCGTTTTAAATCGTCCACATTTATAATCCCTGTTACTATATGATAATGCCCTCTTTTATCTAGTTGGATTGGTAGCTTATATGACTTTCCGACACGAGACTTTAATGCGGGAATATCTTTTTCATAATATTTTCGGAATGAATTCTCCGTTTCTAATTGCAGCTGCTCTTGATCTATTGGTCCATTGTTTAGTGGTACAGACTCCTTCAGGTGAAGATAGTTTGTGAGGAGTTCATGTAGAAACTTAAGTGCACCGGTACCATCAGTAATACTGTGAGATAATTCCACAGCAATTCTTTTATTAAAATAGAGCACCCTAAATGGAAATGTACCGCGTCTTTTAATCGATAAACTCATACACGGATAAAAAATTTCTTCTTCAACCTTTGGGATTTGGTTGGTTCCTTCAAAATAGTACCAAAAGAAACCTTGTTTTAATTGTACCTTATAAAAAGGGAAGCGTTCCAATGTTGCTTCAAGAGCTGTTTGCAGAAGCTTGGAATCGATTGGGGAGGTGAGCGTTACAGATACCCTGAATAAAGTTGTTGCTCTGGAAGATATAATGGAAGAATACAGTTTTCCCGCATTATCAAGCGGGTACCATAATTTGTCATCTTTCATCAATTCTGCCTCCCTTTCGACTATGCTTTATTCCTATTCTCCTGGTAACCACTAAATAATTGTATCATACCATAAAAGTGAGACGAAATAATCTATAGGAAAAACAGGCTAATCTCGACAGATTAATTACTTAAAATAGATGCTAGGCTTCATCTTTAGTATACCCAAATTTATCCCCTGTTAATTAGCAGTAAGACCCGACTTTATAAAAGTTATTATAAAGATCAGCCCGGAGTCTGAGTTGCAAATCCTCTTTTGGCCGATATCTGAAGGTTACATTTTTGATAATATGTAATTAAGATTAATGTAGTAATCTATCAGAATGAGCAAAAATAGTTTATACTAAAACCATTGATTATTTAATATTCGAACATCCTAGAACATACAAATAAAAAAACAAAATATCAGGAGGTCAACAATGATACAATTTCCAAAACCAACAGTTGAGCAATTTTTCCGTACGTATGTCATCACAGACTTTTCAGTAAATAAAAATGAAGATCGGCTTATTTTCAGTTCAAATCTGAATGGTAAAATGAATCTATGGGCGATGGATCTGCCGGATACTTTCCCATATTTATTTGCACATCATGATGAGTCATGTAGCTTTATTCAGTTTGATCCGAAAAATCGTTATGTACTTGCTGGATTTGATAAAGATGGGGATGAGAACCATCAAATTTATGCTCTTCCAAATGAGGGTGGGCTTCCGCAACCACTAATTACTGGAGAGTCACAAGAGAAATATTTCTTCTCACACTTGAGTGAAGATGGTAAGCGAGTGTACTACATGACGTCAGAAGGAAATCCATCTTTCTTGAATGCGAGAGTGCGTAATTTAGAGGATAATTCTGATACACTGCTAAATACTGGTGAGGTTTCGCCAACGGAATTATCAGCAGTGTCTGATAATGAAGAGGCATTTGTTTATTTGCGCACCTTTGCAAATACATATGTAACCGGATTTGTAAAAGTTGGGGAAGAAACACATAGCTTAACACCAGACCCAAAAAAGGTGCATGTTGCCTTCGAACCGGTATTTGTTGATGATAAAACAATCTATTTTGTTACTGATTATGAAAGTGAGTACAGCTATGTAGCGAAGTTCGACCTAAAGACAAAAGAGTTTTCAAGCGTTTTAGAGATTGCTGATGAAAGCATCCAAACAATTAAATGGAATAAGGATAATAACAAATTCTATCTACTCACTGAAAAAGGTGTAACAGATGTTTTGTATAGCTATGAACTGGAATCTGAGAAACTTGAAAGGCTAACCGCACCAGTTGATGTCATAGAAAAAATCCAAGTTGCCAAATCCGGAAATCTTTATTTGCTTGGAAGAAGTGCAACCATTCCACATAATATTTATCAATCAACAGATGGTTCAAGCTGGAATCAGCTGACAAATAACCGTGTATTAGGTTTAAGTAATGATGATATGGTAGAGCCTGAAGTGGTTTCCTATAAGTCATTCGACGGGATGGAAATTGAATCGTTGTTGTTCAAAGCAAAACCGGAAAATGATAATGGACATACGATTTTATGGCCGCACGGAGGCCCGCAAGCCTCTGAACGAAAAATGTTCCGGTCCATGTTCCAATGCTTCCTCAACCGTGGATATACAATTTTCGCACCAAACTTCCGTGGCAGCACAGGCTATGGTTCATCCTTTGTAAAACTCGTTGAGCAGGACTGGGGAGAAGGGCCACGCCTGGATAATGTTGCTGGGATTGAGTGGTTATTTGCCAATAAGATTACGACCCGGGAAAAGTTATTCTTGGTTGGTGGCAGCTATGGTGGTTATATGGCACTACTATTACACGGACGCCATCCGGAATATTTCAAAGCTGTCGTTGATATTTTCGGACCATCTGATTTATTCACATTTATTAATTCTGTACCACCACACTGGAAGCCAATTATGGAACGCTGGTTGGGAGATCCGGAGCGTGATAAGGAACGCTTTATCAAGGATTCCCCAGTTACCTATTTAGATGGAATGACGAAGCCAATGCTCGTTATTCAAGGGGCAAAGGATCCGCGAGTCGTCAAAGAAGAATCAGATCAAATTGTTGCAAAGCTGGAAGAAAAAGGGCGCGATGTTGAGTATCTGGTACTGGAAGATGAGGGACATGGATTCTCGAAAAAAGAAAATGAAATTAAAGTCTATAATCTGATGCTGGACTTTTTGGAGAAGCATCAGGGCTAAAGGTAATAGGATCAGCCCGCTGTATTGATATTAATACAGGGGGTTTTCCTTTGTATAAAATATCCCTATTGAAATCCGAAAGCACTTTCACGCACTAAAGTGCTTTGTACTGCGAACTTATAGGAAACTCCTTTATAATAGAAAGTATAATACTTAAAGTGTGTGATCAAAAAGGAGGATAAAAAGGACCGAGAAGTTCGAGGCGGCGTAGCTTTGAGCACCGGAACGTATGCAATTAATACGTGAGGAGCAGAAAAGCAAGCCAACGAAGAAATTCGATGTGTCATTTTTACCGGACTTTTTGAATGTCCTCTTAAAAGAAGAAAGGTTGAAAGACATGGAAAAATATCGCATCGATCAAACGAAAGGAATGGAGTTTGGTCTTTATACATTAGGGGATCATTTACCCAATCCAAGAATGGAAGCAAGAATCTCGGCAGAAGACCGGATTCATGAGATAATTGAATTGGCTAAACTGGCTGAGCAAGCGGGGATTGACTTTTTTAGTGTTGGTGAGAGTCATCAGGAATATTTCGCCACACAGGCACATACAGTTGTCCTTGCAGCAATCGCTCAGGCTACGGAAAAAATAAAAATTGGCAGTTCATCCACGATTATCAGTACATCAGACCCAGTACGTGTGTATGAGGATTTCTCAACAATTGACCTGATTTCACGTGGGCGTGCAGAGATCATTGCCGGCAGAGCATCAAGGATAGGACTGTATGAATTGCTTGGCTATAACCTTCGTGATTATGAAGAGCTGTATGAAGAAAAATTTGATCTGCTGTTAAAAATAAATGAAGAAGAAACCGTTAACTGGAGCGGCCAGTTTCGTGCGCCACTTAGAAATGCAAATGTGATTCCACGTCCGAAAAATGGCTCACTGCCAATTTGGCGTGCGGTTGGCGGAACACCAGCAAGTGCGATTAAAGCAGGGATGGCTGGTGTGCCAATGTTTCTCGCACATCTTGGTGGCCCGGCAACTGTATTCAAACGATCGATTGATGCGTATCGGGAAACGTTGACCCGCAGTGGATTTGACCCATCTGAGTTTCCGGTTTCAACAGCAGGTTTTTTCTATGCAGCTGAAACAACGCAACAGGCATTAAGTGAATACTATCCACATATTAACGAAGGTATGAAGCGGACAAATGGCAGAGGTTTTCCGAAACAGCAATTTGCACAAGGCGCAGACCCTCGTGATGTAATGAATATCGGCAGCCCCCAGGAAATCATCGAAAAAATACTTTACCAGCATGAGCTGTTTGGTCATCAGCGATTCATTGCTCAAATGGATTTCGGTGGCGTGCCATTTGATAAATTAATGAAAAATATTGATTTGATCGGTACAGAAATTTTACCGGCAATCAAAAAATATACAGCGAAGAATCAGGAGGAAGAGAAATGAAGATTGTCGCATTATCCGGTTCAAATGTAGGTTCAAAAACAAGAACAGCCATGAACAGCACAGTAAAAGTTTTACATGAAAATTATCCTGAAGCTGAAATCACATTGGTGGATTTGGCTGAATATGAGATCCAATTCAGTGATGGACGTAATTATCTGGAATATGAAGGGGACACCGGATATGTTGCACAAACGTTAATGGAAGCAGATGCCATTATCTTCGGCACACCTATTTTCCAGGCTTCCATTCCGGCAACATTGAAGAATGTATTTGATTTATTACCCCAGAATGCATTGGAGAACAAGGTTGCCAGTATCCTTGTAACAGCAGGATCTGCCAAGCATTATTTAATCCCGGAACAGCAGTTAAAACCTATCCTGGCATATATGAAAGCACAAATCGTCCAGACATATGTTTTTATCGAGGAAAAAGATTTTTACCGAAAAGAAATAGTCAATGATGATGTGATCTTCCGTCTCGATCGTTTGGTTGAGGATACAGTTGTCTTAACGGAAACATATATGAAAATCCGGGAAGCTAAAGAAGAAGCTTACGGGTTTTAAAAAATGAGAGCTGTATACAAATATATTTGTATACAGTTTTTTTATTATAAAAGGTATGATCATGCATGATACAAAAGTCTCGCGGGTGGAAGTAGAGAGTATTTTTATCAAGCTAATGGAAGTAGTACAATTCTAACTCTTTTTCATGTTATTCCAACTGTCGGTTGAAACCTTTTCCCGGTATAATCCGTGTTTAAGTCATAGGAATCTTGAAAGGGGAAGTTCTGATGAGGAAGCTAATTGTAGGTTTGTCTTTTATTTCATTTTTTATCATAGGGCTTGCTGCATGTAGCGGCAAGAATGAAAATTCATCGAAAGAGCCTGAGAGTGGTGAGAAAAGCTCGCAGGAACCGGTGACCCAAGATGAATTACCAGATCAATTTTTGGAGGGGAACTTGGAAAAAATCTATAACCAAACGAGTAAAGATTTTCAGGATAATGTCACATTAAAGCAGTTCAAGGATCTTGGTGTTGATTTTAATAAGGGTGTTAAAAACTATGAACATGTATCTGAAATGCCCTTCCAGGGGTTAACGGAATATCAGTGGGTTAGTGACAGTGGGGATAAAGGGATTCGTAGTTATTTTGCTAAGGATCTGACTATAGAGGGACTGCAGCTTATGCCAATTAGTGCGTATCCGGAAAGTGATAAGCAGTACACGGAAAATACATATCAAATGCCGATAACGGAAGATTGGTTCACATTCTGGGGTGGAACAAACGAGCTTGTCAATTATCACTATGTTGTGGAGAGTCAAAGGTATGCATATGACCTCGTCATTGTTGAGGGAGACGTGTCCTTCGAAGGCGATCCGACGGATAATGAGAGTTACTATGCATTTGGCAAAGAGGTGGTAGCACCACTAGACGGAGTAGTCGTTTCCACAGAAAATGATATTTCTGATAACAAGCCCTCTGTTGATACAAATGAAGAAAAGCCTCTTGGAAACCATGTAATTATCGAACATGAAAATAACGAATACAGTGTTATTGCACATCTAAAAAAAGGAAGTCTGGAAGTGAGTGAAGGAGATGAGATTAGTGCCGGGGATTTATTGGGTTTGGCCGGAAACTCCGGGAACTCAAGTGAACCGCATATTCATTTCCATGTAGCGGATGGACCCGATTGGAAAGAAGCATCTTCAATCAGGATAAAGCTGGAAGGTGAAGCAGATCCTGTTCGTGGTGATATAATTAGTGGGTTTTGACTTAAGGTTGCTTCAGTAGTAACTAATTCTAGAAAGACCAGCTAATCTAGGCGACACCTTGACTTATGATTTATAGGGTCTGCAGGTAAAAAAATAACAGGGTTTTACAAAGCGTATGGAGAGAATACTAGCCATACGCTATTTTGTTGCTCCATTTTTTCAATTAACCCTATTGAACAATATGTCACGCTGTGATATAGTCACGTTATGACATAGATGTTGGAAGTTGCGTGAAAAATGGAGATTGAAAAAGTATTAAAAGCTTACATACCAATGACGGAAACTGCCTTTTATATTATCCTCTCCCTAACGGAGCCAAGACATGGTTATGGAATTGTGAAACATGTTGAGGGAATTACGAATGGGCGTATTCGACTGGGTTCGGGAACGGTTTACGGAACACTCACCAAAATGCAAAGAGATGGTATTATTACGGTCTTTGCTGATGAAAAGAGAAAAAAGACATACGAGATTACGGAGACCGGCAAAGAATTAATCAGAGAAGAAATAAAGAGACTCAAAGAACTTCATGCAAATGCATTGAAGTATGAGGGGGAATTTCTATGATGAAAAAGGTTTTCAGACCGTTTTGGAGCTATGATATTGAGAAAACGGAAGACTGGCTCACGTCAATGGCTTTGCAAGGATACCATCTGGTGAAAATAAATATGCTTACACGTTATTTTTATTTTGAAGAGGGAATTTCAAAAGAAGTCATCTATTCGGTTGGATATGATAAAACATACCATACACTGCCATCAGCACTTGTAAATGAAGGCTGGCAGGAAATGTTCACACATAAAAACTGGAATATTATTGCTAACGAAAAACCAGTTGATGAAATAAAATTTGAACCAATCCGTGAGGGGATAGTCAATCGAAACAGAAAGATTATGTATCTCTTTGGCGGGATATTAATCTATTTGATATTTTCCTCATTAATCCCTATCGTTATTTCGACTGCCTTTTTATTTACTCCAGATAGTTCAGTTACTATTGTAGGAAGTCCGATGTGGATAGTGACAATTACCGTCGGGATAGTACTATGGACGCTTTGTATTTACTCAATCCTTAAACTTTATAAGACAAATAAGGAGCTTGAGATCAATACATATATAAAAACTGGAAAAACATCTCCTAATCGCCGAGAAGAGAAACGGTTGAAGAAATCCGCTGATGTAATTGTAAAAAGAAGGTTTGGATGGATGTATTCACCGGATAAACTTGAAAAGTGGCTGGAAGGAATGGAAGAACAAGGATATAATCTTTACCGAATAAACAGGTTGGGGACTACCTTTTTCTTTAGAAAGGTTTCTGCCAGAAAGGTTAGCTACTTTGCAGATTATCAAAATAATACCAATCAGGGTTATTTTGATATGCATCAGGAGGCAGGATGGAAGCTAATGTATACTTCTAAGGCACCCCTATCAAAATGGTCGATATGGGCTCAAGCTTATGAAGAAGGAGATCAAAGTCCAGAGCTATACACCGATCGGTTGCATATGCTTAAGCATGCAAGAAGAGTAGCGATAACCCATATTTCACTCTTCGTTCCAGTAATAATTTTATATATTCTAATAATCTCGTTAAATATTCATGCTATATTTAGAGTTGGAATGGATAAAATCATGTGGATGACTTTTATTATATACGGGATAGTAATTATTGAGTTCAGCATATTCGTGATTAAATCATGGCTTTATTACAGGCGCACGAAAAGGAATTTTCAGTATAGCTAACTGGATAATCAGATTAGTACAGGAGGCCCCATCTCCGATCATTTGGACAGGATAATATGGTGGGGCATTCACTGTATTCATTTGGAAAAGAAATTATGTTCACTTCCCCATAAGCTTCGACATAAAGTAAATAACATCTCCTTTGCAAAAAAATATTGACCAATTCCTTGATTCTCGGTTAAAATGTACTGTACCCTTTTTCAGCAAAAAGGGCCAGCTTTATTCAAATATAGAAAGGAGCTTAGAAGATTAATAATGCAATAAAAGCGCCAGAACTATTTTCTGATCGGTGAAGAAAGTAGTTGACGAGGTGGAGGCTAATCGAACAATTCGGCGGATTCCTCCCGATTGTACATCTCAATCGAAATGCTTTATTCCGAAAACAATGAGGCGACTTGTTGGACAATGAAATAAAGAGAGATGCCAAATAACAATCACGAGAAAGGGGCAGAAGACGCCCCTGTACAACAAAATAGGTTCGTTTGTCTGCCCCTTTATATGAGGAGGAATTACGATATGTGCGGAATTGTAGGATATATCGGACAAAACGATACAAAAGAAGTTTTACTGAATGGACTGGAGAAATTAGAATACCGCGGCTACGACTCAGCTGGGATAGCTTTGTTAAATGATAATGGAATGAACCTTTTCAAAGTAAAAGGGCGTATTGCAGCATTGAGAAAGAACGTGGATGATATGATTCATGCAACAATGGGAATTGGCCATACCCGCTGGGCGACACATGGTGTACCGAGTGAAGAAAATGCACACCCGCACCAAAGCGCATCTGGGAGATTTACACTTGTTCATAATGGGGTTATTGAAAATTATCAGGATTTGAAAAAAGAATACTTGAGTGATGTAACGTTTGTGAGTGAAACAGATACGGAGGTAATTGTTCATTTAATCGAAAAGCTTTATGACAAATATGAGGATACTGCCGAGGCTTTTCGTCAGGCGATGAGTCTCTTAAAAGGTTCCTACGCAATTGCGTTGATTGACTCAGAGGATGAGGATCATCTATATGTGGCTAAAAATAAAAGTCCATTATTAATAGGCCTGGGTGATGGATTCAATGTTGTAGCAAGTGATGCAATGGCGACATTAAAAGTGACCGATCAATACCTTGAAATTCATGATCAGGAAATTGTTGTTGTAAACCGGAGCTTTGTTGAAGTGCAGAAGCTTGATGGTACAGCTGTTGACCGTAAATCATACACGGCACAAATCGATGCAAGTGATATTGAAAAAGGCACATATCCACACTTTATGCTAAAAGAAATAGATGAGCAACCATTTGCTATGCGTAAAATCATCAATGAATATCAAAATGAAAATAATGAGCTAAAGCTTGATGCTGACGTGCAAATGGCGATGAAAGCCGCTGACCGTATTTATATCATCGCTTGTGGAACCAGCTATCATGCAGGGCTAGTTGGAAAAGAGCTTATAGAAAAATTAGCTAGCGTTCCTGTTGAAGTCCATGTCGCAAGTGAATTTTCATACAATATACCATTGTTATCGGAAAAGCCGCTATTTGTATTCATTTCACAAAGTGGTGAAACAGCAGATAGCCGTGCAGTTTTAGTAAAAATAAAAGAAATGGGATATCCAGCACTGACAATTACAAATGTGCCAGGATCCACCCTTTCTCGTGAAGCGGATTACACATTAAATCTTTATGCAGGACCTGAAATTGCTGTAGCGTCAACCAAAGCATATACGGCACAAATTGCAGTATTGGCTATACTAGCAGTCGACACCGCCCAGGCAAAAGGTCTAAAGTTAGACTTTGATCCAATGCAAGAGCTAGCGATTGTCGCAAATGCTATGGAAACCTTAACAGATCAAAAAGAAGCAATGGAAGAGCTAGTTACAAATTATTTGCAGGCAGCACGTAATGCGTTCTTTATTGGCCGGAGTGCAGACTATCATGTATGTATGGAAGGTGCACTGAAATTAAAAGAGATTTCCTATATCCAGGCAGAGGGGTTTGCCGGAGGAGAATTGAAGCACGGAACCATTGCGTTAATTGAAGAAGGAACACCAATTATTGCGCTGGCAACACAACCCGATGTCAACTATGCTATCCGTGGTAATGTTCAGGAAGTAATTGCGCGCGGTGCAAATGCAATGATCATCAGTATGAAAAGTTTAGAACAAGATACAGATGCATTTGTTTTACCACAGGTTCATGATCTGCTGACACCACTTGTAAGTGTTGTTCCACTTCAATTATTGGCATATTATGCGGCGCTTCACCGTGGATGTGATATTGATAAACCAAGGAATTTAGCCAAATCGGTGACTGTTGAATGATTATTGGAAATTAAACCTGAAATTTGTATAAGTTTAAAATAAAGTAGCATCGTTTTACCCCTTTGGATTTTTTTCTGAAGGGGTGTTTTGTTGTAAAGGACTTACTTAATTAATTAGTTCAGTGTAAACTGAATTTATAGAAGTAATTGAAATGATATATTTACTTTGTGAAGAGTTTCACTTAAACTCCCTCAGATAGATTCAATTTACTCGTAAATGCTCGCTTATTCGCAGGATTTCAAACCACTTTTCAGTACAATAACGGATAAATGGAATGAGTGTTGATAATAAAGGCTACATGAAGGCATGCGGGAATAAAGGAGTCGTAAACTCCAAATATTCTAAAAGATATACTGCACGCATTCTCCACGCCGCCCTTGGAGGCTGTCCCTCCCATGTCTCAACGGGTCTAATGCCCTCTCATTCCTTCGTCATGCCTAATCCAAGGGGTGGAGGCCGGTTTTGCTAACGGAATGGGTCAGTGCCCTTTTGTTTAAGTATTCCAGTACTCCGTGCTTTCTTTAAGATCCTACGAATAAGCCAACATTCACTATAATGCTAATATTAAAGTCTAATCTATTTCTGTTTTATTTAAATGGTTGTTATGCTGCTAAGGGTTGTACTTTTTCAGGACAATAAGGCTCATTACTTCGGGCAATTCCTACTAGTAATCTCGCAAACTTACCAATCAGTTTCATGATAGATTTCATTTTTTTCATCTTTTTTACTTTAACATTGTGGGCATGAAGTTCTTTGAATTCAGGGTTGTTAGCCACCAGACTCATGGTGGCTAAGAACAGGTAACGCCTTAGACGAGATCTTCCACGTTTAGAAATGACAATTTGCCCTTTCCATTTACCTGAACTAGCCTCTGCTAAATTTAAGCCTGCATGCCGTAATAAAGAATTACCATGGGCGAAATTACTTAAATCGCCAGTTTCACCTAAGATGCCACCTAACGTTATTTGGGGTAATCCTTTGATACCAATTAATTTATCGGCGAAAGAAATACTTTCAAGTACTTCCGCCACTTCCTTTTCAACTATTTCTAGTTGGGTTGCAGCCAGATTAAATTCCTCAAGTAATTGCGTTAGGTGCAATTTATATGCGTCATGTGCTTTATTATTACCTACAGAATGTTTAGCTAGTTGAATGAGTGCTTGGGCTTTTTTAATACCAGGCTGACGCTTCATCATTGTTTTCCACCCTTTAACGATATCCTGAACTTCCATCGAACGTAATTCCTTTGGTGTAGGGAATAAACGGAGGGTAGTGAGTGCCCCTTTGCCTTTTACATCTTTAAAAACTTGTTTAAACTCAGGGAAAACAACGTCAACCCAACGATTAATCTGGTTCGCTGCACTGACAGATCGTTTAACGATTACATCTCTGTTAGACATAAGTACTCTTAGTTTTTCAAATGCCTCTGTAGTCGGACGTACAAAGGAATAGTATCCATTCTTCACCATATCAGCAATAACTAGAGCATCTTTTTTATCACTTTTGGATTGCGTATTATCTCTGTTTTCTTTATTTTTTTTCACAAGATGGGGATTAACGGTTACGACATCAATATTTTGATTATAAAGCCATTCAGATAGATTTAACCAATAATGTCCAGTAGGTTCCATCCCAACAATTTCGGTACTATGACCTTTTGAATCTTTTAATTCGTTCATCCATTCTTGTAATCTAGCAAAGCCAATCTCATCATTTTCAAAAGTAAGAGGATCACCAATCACAATACCTCTGTAATTTACAGCACGAGCTACATGGAATTGTTGTGCAATATCCACTCCAACGACTAGATGTTGGTCTGATATTCTTTCTATAAGTTGATTTTGTTTGTCCTGCATTTTATACTTCATGTAGAGCTTCCTCCTAAGTTGATTTGTTTGTATGTAAATTCATCTTATCGAGGAGCTCTATTTTTTTCAAACCTTAAATTTAGCGTTCTACAGGAATGCTAACGGGCAGAATACTGAAAGAAGGATAAGTACTTTTTGTGTTGAATTAGTTAAAGAGAGAGTTTAGTAATATGTATTTATTATTGGTTTAATACAAGAGGAGGTGAGTTATAATTTATGTTTGGTAAGCATTTAAATAGACGTTTAAGTTCAATAGTCATATTAATTTTATCTGTCGCTTTATTGGTTGTCTCTATACTTTACTTTTCTCAGCGAGTTACATATTCAAATGAGAAAGAATATTTAACTGAGGAATTAGATAATACAAAAATGCACTTTTATCAAATACAGGTTGAAGATCCTTTAAGATCCCTTTTAAACTATCTAACAATACGACCAGCAGAAGAAGTAGACTGGGAGGAACAATTAATTCAAGAAACTACCTCTATTTTTCTTGAACTCGATAGAGGAATTACTAATATATCCACTCCCAGTATAAGAGGAATTCCAGATGATACTCGAACAGAACTTCAAAACCTACAAGGAAATATTGGAACTATACTTAGTAGCCTTCAAAGTGAACAACCTTTAGATATGGAAACTAAAGAAGGAATTATGTATTTTACGAAATCAATTGATGCGTGTGTACAATTTGCAGATCGTCAGAGTTGGGAGCGATTCAATTCTGATATGGAATGTCTAAACAAAGAAATAATAATTAGTGATAATAAATAGTTTTATTTTTATCATTTGTGAAAAGATGTACTTTCACTAATTGGTGCGTTAATCAAAGAAGGATTAACCACCTTTTTTGTTGAATTCATTGTATTAAAGGGCAGGATAATGAAAGAAGAGTTTCATGATTTTTTAAAGATGGAAATGTAGTAAAATAGATAAAATGTTACAATTAAGATAAACACAATAAATAAAGGATGATTTAAATGGAAGTCAGCCTTTCAGCAACTGGAAACTGGAAAATAGACAACTCAGAAAAAGAATATTATGGTGACTTGTACTTAAATAAGGATGAAGGAGGAATAGCTCTTTATATTCGAATACCGAACAATGGACCGATTATGAGTTATTTTGAACTCCCACTTAATATACCTTTTATTAAGGGCTCCACAATGAATGGAGCAAAAATAACTTTATTAGACTGTGTAAGAATAAAAACTGAAAGTAAAGTTGGTTCGGAAGAAGTTTTTGGATATCAGGCAAATTTTATGCTTGATGGTGTTAATTTTGAAACTAAAGATGACGTTAGATTTTCCAAAATGAAAATAAGCATACCTGGAATAATAGAATGGGGAAATATCTCTAATTATTCAAAGCCAAAATACGATGGAAAAAGAGATGTCTTAATAGAATTAGACAGGACTGAACCGATTGAAATTTATTCCAACGGAGAGTATTCCTTATCTTATTTTTTAGATTACTCCTATCCAGGTTATAATTTAGTTCAAGAAGAGATTACCTTAAAGCAATCACCATATCTTATTATTGAATCTAATTCTCTCCAGCCATTGGAATGGTTTATGGGTAAGGCTAAACAAATGAAAAGGCTTATTGAGATAGCACTGGCAGAACCTTTTGGATTTGACAAAATGATTGTAGAATCACCTGAGATTTATTATGAATTTGATGATAATGAAAAACGGAATAGAGCAATAGAAGTTATTCATGCTAATAAAGAAAATATCAGCAATAATAATAATTATCGCAGACTTAGACATGACTTCCTTTTTAGATTGAACGAGCTTAGAAATGCCAACTTCTCAAAATGGCAAGATATATCATTAGTTATGGAACCGATAATAGAGTTATATATTGACAGTTTATACAATGAGAAATTATCTATAAGTCGTCATTTTCAAAACATGGTACAAGCACTAGAAACATACCACTCTCGTAGACTATGCAATACTTTACCTGATTTTAAGAAAAGGGTTGAACAGTTAATTTCTATTAGACCCGAAGGCTTTAAGGAAGAAGATAGAAAGTTTTTACTTAAAGGCAGTTTTAAGTACGTCACTCTAAGGAGTCGTTTAGCTGATTTATTAATAGCAGACTATACTTTTCGTTTTTATACTGGAGAGATATCTCATCTCGACTTTCCTAAGGTAATTGCAGACACGAGAAATTATTATACTCATTATGATAAAAAACTTGAAGATAGGGCCCTTAAAGGTGAAGACTTAATAAATAGTATCCATATCCTCCGAAATATCTTAGAGTTTTATCTACTCAAAGAATTTGGCTTTGGAGAGGAATTTATTCATGAAAGAATAAGAGAAAGAATTAAACCTATAAAAATAAGTAACGATGTTAAGAAAACCGATCAAAGCAAAAGACATGTTTAAATATGCTTATAGGCTCTCCCTTTATATGAGCGCTCGTTCTTTTATAAAGTTTTCTAGATATTTATTTAGTGGTTGTAGAAATGTGGTGGTCTACAACCTTTTTGTCTACGGTTAACCTGATTCTCTAGTATTCTTATGGCGAATATACTTTCGATTGAATAGATATATGGAAATTCCAAGACTTTAATATAGAAGCTATAGAAGAAATTATTGTTTCAGGAATAATTATAGAAGCAAATTATAATTCTTACTAGAGATATTCTTTTTATGTAAAGGCATTCTGAATAAAATATAGTACTTAAACTATCTGGTGCAATCCATAAAGAAGGAGAAGCACCTTTTTTGTTGAATTTATAATAAGGGTAGAATACTGGAATATGGTTATCTCTTTTCTAATAGGAAAAATATTAAAGTTAGCGAAATACAAAATGACGGAGTAAATAAGTTTTTAGACTTTTATGATTTAGATGGTAATAAGCTACAAGTTTGTTATTGGAAGTAGGCTTTGTGAATAAATATACTTAAATGGTGCTTTAACGAAAGAAGGAGTTGTTATTATAGCAACTACTATCGCTAATTGTACTAAAGACTTTAATTGAAGAAAATGGTAGTTAAAGTTCTTTAAAAGTACGCGTTGTGAAAAGAGGGATATTCCATACTCGTCCAGAATATATAGATTTAGAAGGTCTAAACTAGAAACGAGGACGGCGTAATGAGCAAAAAGCTAATATGGTTCTCCTTAATTTTCTTAATAATGATTTCAGTTCTGGCTTTGAAATTGATTACCCAAAGTGAAAGAGAAGAATCAATTATAACTGAAAACAATACCCTGGTAAAATACCCCCCCAAAACAGTTCCACCAGGTAGTGATAGTCAATACGATATTGAATTGACAATGACTAAAGAAGGAAAATTAGATTTAGAAGCCACAGTAATCTTAAATAACATCTCTCAAGATTCGTGGAACGACCTAGTATTTTACTTTATCCCAAATATTTTCACGGAAAATACTTCCCAAGAATTAAATTATCCTTTAGAAGTTCCAGCAACTATTCAATTACATAATGTCACTTTAGATGGTGAGCAAGTGGATTATAATCTAGAAAAGGACACATTAAGTATACCTCTTTCAAAAGAATTAGAACCGGGTAATGTCGTAAGAGTGAACTTTGATTATGAATTCACTCTTCCTGAAGGAGGAGTGAGATTTACTAAAAGTAATGAGAATTACCACTTGGCTCAATTCTATCCAATGGTTGCAACATATAGAGACCATAAATGGAATAAGGAAGAATATAGGTTTAGGGGAGAAACATACCATACAGGGTTTAGTGACTTTAAAGTATCATATGATATTCCTGAAGGTTATACCTTTGTTTCTACTAGCGAGGCTGATGAATACCCGGGCAAAACAGTTGGAACATTTGAAGTAAATGATGTTAAAGAGGTTTTTATAGCAATCTTAAAAGAACCAATGGTTATTCAGAAACAAAAAAGCAATATAAACATAAGAGTATTTGGATTCGAGGATAAAGCGGATTTATACAAAGAGATTAGTGAAGTCGCTTCAGATACGTTAACTTATTTCCAAGAGAATATTGGTCCTTATCCATTTACCCAATTAGACATAGTGATAGATGGTCTTGGAATGGAGTATCCAGGTATTGTTACAGTTAATTCAATTTATAATAGTGGTCCTGTAAATCCTGACGCTCTTAAAAGTATGGTTATTCACGAAATAGCTCATCAATGGTTTTATGGTGTTACCAGCAATAATCCATATCATAATGCTTGGTTAGATGAAGGTTTGGCAAGTTTCTCCGCTAGTCTTTATCATTTTTCTACGAGTAATGAAAAAATACCATACGAATCTATGAACGAACAAATAGGGAAACTTGAGCCAATTCCAGTTAATTTACCATTAGATAAATATGATAAACAAATGAGTTCATATGTTTATGAAAAATCTGTCACTATGTTGTGGAATTTAATTGAACAAAAGGGTGGAATAGAGGAAGCCGAAGAGTTTTTAAAGACTTATTATGATTATTATAAATATAAAGAAGTGGATTCTGAGGAATTTGTAAGATTTACGAAACATTATTTCAACTTAGAAGATGATTCATTCTTCAAAGAATGGTTATTACTTGAGTGATTTTTAGGCACTTCACTTTTATTCAAGTAACCAGTTTATAGACGCTATTTTCCTCTTGCACTATATGGTCAATTATTTAGTAAGATAATCGTTACAAAAACTAAATGGCAAGCAGAACTATAATTTTTCATGAAAATGTTATAAGAAATAAGGGATTAGAATAAAAGTTGGATTAAGAAGTCCTTGGTGTCAGTGCCTGGGACTTTTTGTATAAAATTAGGAGGAGATAAAATTGAGCTGGACTTCCATCAGGGATTTTCTTAGTATTCCTAAAAACGGTACAGGAAATGGGGTTAAAATAGCCATAATAGATGAAATCTTTCACTCTCACCCGGAAATTATTTCTAATCAGAACAGAAATACTTTCTTAGTAAAAACACATACACCTAATACAGCACCGATTAAACTAACGAAAGAAACGCAGAATAATATTGGGCTTCACGGATTATGGACGGCAGCGGCTGCAGGAGGTACTGGCTTGTTATCAAATGGAATATATGCTGGAACAGCACCTGAAGCGGATATGTATTTAATTGAGGCTGGAAAACTCAACACAATGGAAGATATAGAAACAAATATAGGGAACGCTTTAGTTTGGGTCAAGGAAAATGCAGCGAGATATGGTATTAGGGGAGTTGTGTTGACAATAGTGGGACAAAGGGATACTGGGCTTCTTCCTTGGCAAGCAGATCCTTTGCGAATTTTATGTGAGGAGTTAGCACATAAGGGGATATTGGTTGTAGTAGCATCAGGTAACAATTGTGAACTCACTAGTGCTTCTGTAGCATCGCCATCTGTTTTAGCTGTAGGAGGTGTACTATTACCGGAAAATGGTGAAATACAAGATGCTGAATCCTTTCCAGGAAGCAGGGGATTGACGTTTGATGCTAAATGGAATCCTGATATTTTATCACCAGCTATGAATGTAGTATTGCCATTTCCATTTAAATCAGATGAAGAACGTTTGAATCATTATTCTTTTATGAACGACAATCTTCCTCCTAATTACGCCCGTCAATGGGGTACATCTTATGCTGCCCCGATAGTGTTAGGATTAGCAGCGTGCATATGGCAGCAATACCCAAATTGGTCAGCAGAACAGGTCAAAACTGCCTTAGTTTCTAATTCTGTATTCCATAAAAACTGGGATTCATTAAAAGCAGGGTTGGCAACAGGAGATGTTTTAAAATATGGTTCTAACCATTGCGATAGAACTATTGGGATTTCAAGTTATCTACGTTGGAAATATTGGAAAGAACAGCCTTTACCCAAAAAGTTGGATATGTTGAACTCAGAAAACCACGAAGTTATTGATATCATTTTATCTTTATTACCTGAAAAAGTGTCTGTAGAAGCAATCAACAGCTTGCAAAAGTTGTTATACCATCCTTCAGAAAAAGTAAGAACAGTTGCAATCACTGTACTTTCAACTCAACCATCAATTATAAGTTCCTTAGATATATTGCATTGTCTCCAGGATGATTCTCCAAATGTGAAAATGGGAGGACTATATGCACTCCGTTTTTGTCCAGTCTTTTGGGAGGAATTAACACTGGCTCTTTGTACATTGATAAATAACGAAAATACTGATATTCGTTACAATGCTTGTAAATTAGCATTCGAAATTAAAAGCAAACAATTTATTAAGCCTTTGATTGATGGATTAGAAGAAGATGCACGAAGTAAAAGAATAGGAACTTTCGGGAAAAGACATTTGGCTTTGGAATTAATAACTGGAATCGAAATTGCCCGGGATCCTGAATGGCAAGAAGGGGAAGATCCTTACTCTAATCGAAGTATTAATGCTTTATTAAAAATAGCATCAAAATGGAAGACCTTGTTAACCTAACCAGCTAATAGAAGGTTTTATCCTATTGTATTAACTGGTGCGATAGCACAATAAAAGCAGTCGCCTTTTATTGTGCTATTTGGCAGATTACTTTAAGAAGTAAGGTTGATTCAAATGATTTGACTAAGAAGCCAGAAACCAGAGAAAAAGCATCAAACAGTCCTATAAAATAATAATAATAATAAGGACAAATTAACATACATATATATTGGAAAGGAAGTGTAAAAGAGGAGGGAGCATCATGAGTGATCCAATCGTAATGAGATCATTGGATGAAATTCAATTTTGGTCAAGGATCATGAAGGAGCATGCTTTATTTTTAAGCTTGGGATTTACTTATGAACAGAACAAATTGATTGAAGAAGCCCAACAGTTCATCACTCTTTTTGAACGAATTGAGGAAAAGCTGGCAAGGTTTACTGTAAACTCGGATTTACGTCAAATTCAGGCCTTTAACAGCGAGGTTTATCAAGCAGCTGTAGCCATTTGGAGTTACAAGAGAAAAGTTTTGGGGTTAACTTTACGTTGTGAAATCCAATCAAATAACTATCCATTATTAATTGACCATATTAGCAGAGAAGCAGCCTATTTTGCCAACAGAATAAAAGACCTCAACGAAGGAAAACTCTCCCCCGAACCTGACACGATTATTCAAGAAAATCTGTTCTTTCTCAGGATTATGGCTGACCATTCCAAATTTATCGGACATCTTTTAGATCCTTCAGAGAGAAAGCTAGTGGAACAGGCCAGAGAATTTAGCCATGATTTTGATCAATTGGTTTTTCAGGCGGTTGACTTAGACTCCATGCGCCCCCAATCTGAAACGGTTCCAATACTGGATCAATTCTTGGATCAAAACAGAGTTTCCGTAGTTTCATTAAGGGATTTTAAGAAAACAGCAAGAGATTTAATAGAGGCTTGTCGTATTAAAAGTAATATTCATCCACTACTGGCAGATCACACATTTAGAGAAGCTGAAAGATTTTTGGAGATTATAGATTTATTTGAGACTCATCTTTCAAGATTAAATCAGTAAAATAAATCAATTCAGCTGCCATACCAGGCAGCTTTTCTTGTCTTATTCTTTTTCAGTTAATGGTAAAGGTAGATAAGACATTAAATCATATGTAGACAATTTAAGATTGTGAACAATTGTACTTAAAGTAACTGGTGCATTAGCGAAAGAAGCAATATTGAGGTAACTGGCAGGATAATTAAAATGTAGGGAGAAAACCAATGAATTTAGGTAATCCAATAGCGAAAGGAAATACTGCAAAAATTTATCTATTCGACAACAAAATAGTTAAAGTTTTTAACGACTATTTACCCGATACTGAATCCATAAATGAAGCAAAGAAGCAAAGATATGCCTTTTCATGTGGGCTTCCTGTACCTGAAATTTTAGATGTTACCAATATAAACGGAAAACAAGCAATTATAATGGAATATATTAAGGGAGAGACATTAGGAAATTTATTTTTCAAAGATAAAGAACAAGCAGAGTATTACCTGAATATTTCAGTCGATATGCAACTTCAAATTCATAACATTATTCCAGAAACAATCGAATCAATGTATGATAAGTTATATTGTCAAATTGGGACAATAAATAATTTAGATAAAAGGCATAAATCTTATTTGTTAAAAAAACTGGAATCATTTACATTTGAGAAAAGGCTCTGCCATGGTGACTTTCATTTATTTAATTTGATTAAAGAAGACAACCAAGTGGTAGTTATAGATTGGGTTGATTCGAGTGCTGGAGATATTCGTGCTGATATTTATCGGACCTATCTTTTATATTCCCAATTTTCATCTAAAATAGCAGATATGTACTTGCGACTTTATTGTGAAAAGAGTGGACTGTTAAGGTCTGAAATATTTCAATGGGCTCCAGTCATTGCCAGAGCAAGATTATCTGAAAATGTCTCATCTGAGAATTCAGAACGACTTATAAAGATTATAAATAAATACTGCCCATTATAATATGACAACACTATGTAGCGTTACTTTAAGATTCATTCAGTAGGCTCATTGGCAGCTTTTCTAATTGAATTATAGGGCAGTTTAGCTAAAGGGTGTGGTCTGATAATCCTTTCAGCAATCTGGTCCATATTCTCGAATAATACTTAATAAGGGAATTATATTTAATATAAAGAGGATTATGAAATATTTATGTAGTAATAAATATGTAAAAAAATAACGAATAGGGAAAAGGGGGAATTGAAAATGGATGTAAGATATCCAATTGGGAAATTACAAGTTCCTAAAAAAGTAACATTAGAAAATATTCAAGAATGGCTAAAGGAAATTGAAACTTACACGATTCGACTAAGAGAAACTGTTGACTCATTACGTGATGAGGAATTAAGCAGAACATATCGTGATGGCAGCTGGACAGTTCATCAACTTGTTCATCACATTGCAGATTCTCAGTTGAACATGTACCAGCGGTTGAAGCTGGCTTTAACAGATGAGAATCCAACAGTACCAGCTTTTGATCAAGAAAAGTGGGCTATTCAACCGGATACAAAACTTCCTATAGAAAGTTCTATTAAAATGCTTGAAGGTATAAATGAGCGCATCGTATCTTTGGGTCATAGTTTAACCGAAGAGCAATTAGAGCGAGCTTTTACTCATCAGAAAAACGGTAAAATAACACTTGCAACAAAGGTTGCAAAATTAGCTTGGCATGAAGAGCATCACTTAGCCCATATAAAAATCGCATTATCAAAATAATACAGTATGTATGGAAATTGCTTATCGAACTTCGATAAGCAATTTTTTTAAAAAATAAGGAATAATTACAGAGGTTTTATTTAACTACAGTCAAGTAATCATTCGTTAGATATGGGGGAACTTACGGTTACCCCTTACTACACTCTTTAGTAGATAAATATTAACACTAAATAAGATTGCATATATGATAAAGTGAGAATATTAATTCATAGGTGAGAGGTGAATAATGATGATCGATAAAATTAATTTATCGAAGCGGGAAAATATATTTTTAGCAAAGAAATCATTAATAGCGAATATTTAATAAAAACATCAGTGCTTTCTTACCTATTTGGAGGGCTGGGCTCCGTGGCTCGCTAAGGGTCTAAATTTTGCATAGACAGCTAAATTTGATTTTGAGAACGGATCACCTAGGATAATGTACTAAACTAATGAAAACTTATTTAGATGAAAAAGGTATTAGTATCCCATTTTTACTTTTGGCAGTAGGACAAGCAATAGGTTCCTTGCTCGCTGGCTGGTTTATTGGAACATGGGGCTACGTTCCTTGTTTTATACTTTATGGATTAGTTGGCATGCTGGCTACTTTTATAAGCCCAAAAAAGAGTAAGATGTCTAGTTGAAATAAGTCGTACAGTTTAAGATGAAGTTATTCCGCTAAAAGCAAAGGAGGTAGAAGTTCTCTACTACCTTTTAATTTAGTACTAATTATTACTTATTTCTTTTACAACTTTTGCTGGAACTCCTGCAACAACAGAATTTTCCGGAACGTCCTTTGTAACAACGGCACCAGCGGCGACCACAGCATTGTCACCAATAGTTACACCTGGTAAAATAGTTGCATTAGAACCAATCCATGTGTTTTTTCCAAGGGTAACGGCTGCAGCATACGTCGTATTTCTTGTTTCTAAAGACATCCCATGATTAAGAGTCGCAATGGTAACATTCATTCCCAGTAAGGAACCATCTCCGATATAGATTCCACCTCTATCCTGAAAAGAGCAACCCGTATTAAAGAATACGTTTTTTCCAATCGTGGTATTTTTTCCAAAGTCAGTATAAAAAGGAGGGAAGCACATAAAAGACGCATCCACTTCACTATCTGTTAATGTTCGAAATATCTCAACAATTTCTTCCTTTGAATGATAAGAAGTATTTAATTCCATTGTTATTCTTTGTGCTTTAAAACTGCACTGTGTTAACAGTCCATGGAGTTCCTTATCCTCTCCGGCAATCGGATTTCCTGCCTTGCAATACGCAATAAATTCTTCCATATTCATTTGATATCCCTCTTTCTATTTTCATCCGTGTTACTCTATATCAATTAGTACTTCGATATCACCCGGATAATTCTCTATTTTCAATACATTTTCTATAATTTTTCTTTTCATAACTCCATTTAGATCCTATAGAAGTCTTAATATCATCATAAAATAATAGTGTCAAAATAACAAATACCTATATAGAATACCCTGATATACCCTTTTACTATAGGAATGTATAATGAAAAATATAATCAACCAACACCAATGACATTTAAAATTAAACAAACCAAGATTTTAGATGATAGTAGTATTTGGTTAAGATACTTCGTGAATTATATGAGTAAATTTTAGTTGCACTTTTGTAGAAAGAAATTTATACTTTTCCAGCAAAAAAGCGTAAGAAAATTTAATATTTCCTTACGCTTTTCTAAAAAATTAATTTGATGCATAGCTTGACAAATCATCTCGTAATCCCATTAGAAAAGCTCGACTTGCTGATGATAATGTTTGATTTTTCTTCCAAACGATATTTAAATTTGCTTCCAATGGTGGGTCAAAGGGTAAAAATTTGAGTGTTTGTTTAGATGATGTATCAATCAGTCGATCTATACATAATGCATAACCTAATCCTTCTTCTACCATAATTGCAGCATTAAAAATAAGATTATAGGTTGCAACAATTGGATTTTGATTAATATTTCGTCCAAGCCAACCAGAAAGTTGATTATCAACAATACTTTGGCGAGATACGAGAAGTGGCTGATCGTTTATGTCACTCGGGTGTATGGCATCTTTATGTGCAAGCGGGCTATCCCGTCGCATTAGAATACCCCAGCGATCCTGGTAGGGTAGTTCAATGAAATCATATTGATTTTTATCGGTCGGCTCGATTAATAATCCAAAATCGAATAACCCGTTTTCTAATTTCTCAGAAACGTCATCTGCATTACCACTATAGAGATGGAAGATAATATTCGGATACGTTGATTGTAGTTTATTTAATGACTTTGCTATGATGCGCATGCCTTCTGTCTCACCACAACCAATTGCAATTTCACCATGAATATCTACAGAGGAATCACTTAGATTATGTTCCGTACGATCAACTAATTCAATAATTTCCTTCGCTTTTTGAAGTAAATAGTGACCGGAATCTGTGAGAATAATTTCGCGATTACCACGAATAAATAAAGTCGTTGCTAATTGTTCTTCCAATTCTTTGAGCTGACGAGAAAGCGTCGGTTGTGTTAAATGCAGTGATTCAGCTGCTTTTGAAATATTGCGCTCATTGGCTAAAGCAATAAAATAACACAAAACTCGAACGTCCATAAATAAACCTTCCTTTATATAGCTCATAAGCATAATTGGCTAGTTAATATAAGTATTTCTTTTACCTAGTATATCAATTTAAAGTTGAATTGAAAGAGGAATGTAAAAAGATAGTAGGTTTCAAAGGGGAGAAAAGAGGACGGGAAGAAAGAGCGGAAACATCTAAGGATTCGGTGGTTTTCAAATATCAATCAAACGTTTGATCAATGCCCCTGTGATTGTGTCTCATTGACAATCCTCTCAGTAAAATATATATTGTTTATATAATAAATCCCAAGAATCAATATTTTCGGTTAATTGCATATTACAAAATGATAGCGGTTTCAAAGGGGTTTCTACATAGTCAAAGTAGATTCTGAACATGGGAAACATTACATATGAGGAGGAGATTCGATTGAGTACAGATTTAGGAGGAATTCAAGATATCATCAAGGATAGTAAGATTGTCTACCCAGATAAGGCGAGGCAGGAATCAACCGAAATAGGGAGCAGTGAGGCTTTTCAAACCTTACTACAGCAATCGCAGGAAGATCCTGAGACGTTTTGGAATAATGTTGCCAAGGAACTGCATTGGTTTAAACCGTGGGAAAAAACTATTAGTGGTAGCTTGTCAGATTTTGAATTTTTCCAAGGAGGCATCAGCAATCCTTGCTACAATCTATTAGATCGGCATATCGAAAATGGAGCGGGCAATAGAACTGCGCTTATTTGGGAAGGGGAAGATGGGAAATCGAGTTTTTATACTTACCGGATGCTACTGGAAGAAGTGAATCGGTTCGCCAATATTCTTCAGTCTATGGGAGTGAAGAAGGGTGATCCTGTTGCCATTTATCTTCCTAATCTTGCGGAGTCGTTTATTGCAATCCTTGCTTGTTTTCGATTGGGGGCTGTTTATAGCACGATCTTCTCCGGTTTTTCCGAACAATCTTTAAAAGATCGTCTGGCCAGTTATGAGCCAAAGATGGTCGTTACTGCTGATGCAAGTTTGCGGCGTGGAAAAGTAATTCCGCTTAAAGAAAAAGTTGATCATGTTATTGATGAAATTCCCAGTGTCGATGCGGTGATTGTCGTGGACCGTTTGGGTACGAAACCATCGATGGAACAAGGAAGAGATTTCTGGTGGCATGAAGAACGACAGAAGGCAGCTATTCATTTTGATCCTGTACATGTTGAGGCAAATGAGCCAGGGATTGTCTTTTATACAAGTGGGACAACGGGCAAACCTAAAGGGGTTGTTCATGCTGGCATGGCATTCGTTGTTCAAAACTATGTTTATGCCAAATATCATATGGATCATCGCCCTGATGACGTTTTTTGGTGTACAGCGGACGTTGGTTGGTTAACGATGCATATCTGGGGAGTCGTTGGCTCGTTGGCAAACGGAGTCACAACAGTTGTTTACGAAGGTGCTCCTAATTATCCGGAGCAGGATCGCTTTTATCAAATTATCGATAAATATCGGGTGAACAAGTTATTTACAGCTCCAACTGCATTACGCATGCTTCGAAGTCTTGGAGAAAAAGCGCTTCAGCCATATGATCTATCTTGTCTCGATGTTGTTTCGCTGGTTGGGGAACCGTTTGATCCGGATACGTGGCATTGGACGAAAGATGTACTTGGTCAGGGTGAAATTTGTGTCAATAATACATGGGGGCAAACGGAAACAGCAGGAACTCCATTAGCAGGAGCTGCTTGGCTAACGCCTATGAAACCGGGATCTGCCGGTGTCCAGTTTTTGGGTGCTGATATGGGCATTGTAGATAATGAAGGAAACCCTGTTCCTAAAGGCACACTGGGGAACTTAGTTATCAAAAAGCCGTTCCCAATGCTGTGCCGTACACTTTGGAAGGAACCTGAGCGCTATTACGAAAAGTATTTCAGCCAGGTGGAAGGGAATTATTACGCGAGTGACATTGCTTTAGAGGATGAAGATGGATATTTCTGGGTCGTGGGACGTTCGGATGATGCCTTTAATGTCTCGGGTCATCGTTTAAGTACAATGGAAATTGAGAATGCAGTCCTGGAATGCGATGGGGTCTCGGAAGTTGCAGTCATCGGTGCCCCGGATAAAATCAAGGGAGAGGTTCCTGTCGTTTTTGCAACAATAGCTGAGGAATTCACTGCAGACAATGATCTGAAAAAGCAAATTGAGCAAAGTATCGTAAAAGGGATTGGTCAATTAGCACGCCCTCAAAGTATCTTTTTTGTTGAGTCGATGCCAAAAACCGTCAGCGGGAAGATTATGCGACGACTTTTGAAAGAAGTCCAAATAAAAGGAGAAGTCGCAAGTGATGTGACCGGACTTGAAGACCCTGCGGCTATTGACCATATTAGAGAAGTTGTTTCGGGTAACATGAAGACGAAAATATAATTTTATTGAGTTGAAAACAGCATTTATTACTTGGGAATCAAAGGAAGAGAGACTTTCTGTCTTTCTTCCTTATTCATTTTTAACAGGGTAAACTACCGTCCCGTCTTCTTCAATAATTGGCATAGCACCCCATTTGCCAAGCACATGATCAACTACTTCGATTTTGCCGTCACTTCGATCAATGATATGTTTTACATTCACTCCATTAGCTTTAAGCCAGTTACTAATCAGTAAACGATGGCAGCGCGCAGGGTGTTGTTCTGAACAACAGTAAACAGTGAGCTTGGCAAAGGCTATTTCCTTAAGTTCATCAATACCTTCTTTGAAATTATTGCTTAACGTATAATCAGCATAATTATGAAAGGATTGATTATTCCAGGCACCATTTAATTTTGGGGAGACATCACCAGAATCATTTCGCCTGCCACCAAGCTTTGACATATGAAAATAACTTATGCCCTCATTTTCTAACCAATCAGGCATATGATCTTTAGAAAACTGCGGGAATTTATGGCTTCCAGGAAATGCACGTACATCTGCTAGAACTTCTACCCCAACATCCTGAAGCATTTTTAAAAATATATCCTTCGAATGTGTTGAATGACCAATCGTATATAATTCCATTACTTTCACCTCTTGTTTATGTAGTCCTATTCCTTTTTAGTGACTTAATGAAACGGATTATAGGTTGATAGAATTCATGAATATAGCTTGAATTTTTAAGATCCTTAAACAATTTCCGTATTTGACTTTTACTAAAATAAATTTTATAATAATCATTATACTTTTAAATTATAAGGAGGATTATTAAAAAATGACACACGCGATAAGACTTCGTTTCCCTGCTTTGAACCAGTAATTGAATACGTTCAAAGACTCTGTTTGTGTATACAGAGTAAACGGGATTAGTCTGTCCTTTTTTAATAATCTTCTTTTCAAATACAATTATGTAATGTGAAGAAAGGTGGATTGTTCTACCTTTTTTTATTTTTGGCAAATAGGAAAGCAAACCTATTTGCATAAGTGTAACTAAGGTATTCACCCAAAGAAAGGTGAATGCAAGGTTCTCTTATTTTATTTGGAGACAGCAATTCTAACTTAACCCTAATCTAAAAGATGGGGATATTCCCTTTACTCAAAATCACAGGCAGATGTCTGTGGTTTTTTGTTTTCTAAAAAATGAATGGAGGGATTTTACGTGATGATGTTACTTTTCTTTTGATACGAGCTTGAACTTAAATAAAAGCTCGTATCGATCCAGGCTATCGATACGAAATAATAAAATTTCGGAGGTAGCAAATATGGAACAAATAAATTTTGAACTGGAAAATGTCGAAGTGACTTATTTAGATAAAGAAATATTAAAGATTGAAAGGCTAGCAGTACACCAATTTGACCGCATTGGTGTTGTTGGGAAGAATGGTGCAGGAAAGAGTACGTTATTAAATTTACTGGCAGGGATTGTTCAACCAACAAGTGGAAAAGTAAATCGGCATGTGGACTGTGGTTATTTTGAGCAGGTTGAAGCACCAGTAGCTGCTGAAGCCGACCCATCTTTAATTGGAAAGTTAGCAGTGCCAAAAGATTCAGAGGAATTAAGTGGGGGAGAGCAAACGAGATTAAAGCTTGCACAATTATTTACCCATTATTATGAGACGTTACTCATAGATGAGCCAACAACACACCTGGATCAAAATGGAATTTCCTTTTTAATGGATGAATTGCGTTATTATTATGGAGCGCTTGTATTAATAAGTCATGACCGTGCTGTTTTAGATGAACTTGTAACAACAATTTGGGAAATACGGGATGGCGAAGTGCATGTTTATAAAGGGAATTACAGTGAATTCTTGAAACAAAAACAATTGGAACGTGAGCAGCAGGTGCAAGGCCATGAACAATTCCTAAAAGAAAAAAGCCGGCTCGAAAAAGCAGCACAGGAAAAAATGAAAAAAGCTGAAAAAGTTGCTCAAGCGGGAAGCATGTCCAAAAGAGAAGCAAATGCAAAACCGAACAAGTCGTTCATGACAAAATCGAAAGGAACGAGCCAAAAGTCTGTACAGCGTGCCGCAAAAGCAATTGAACATCGTATGGAAAATCTTGAGGAAGTGGAAGCGGTACAAGAGGAAAGGCAAATCAAGTTCCGACAGTCCAAAGCTTTGGAATTGCATAACAAATTTCCAATCATGGCAGACCGGCTAACACTTCAAGTCATGGACAAAGTGTTATTGGATGAAGTGAGTTTCCAGCTACCACTCGGTAAAAAAATAGCAATAACAGGAAGCAATGGAAGTGGTAAAAGTACTTTGCTTCACCATATTGCGAACAGTGGAGCAGGACTTACGATTTCTCCAAAAGCAAGAATTGGTTACTTCCAACAGATGAGTTATCAATTTACGCGTGATGAAACAGTACTTGAATTTGTGAAAAAACGTTCTGAATACGATGAAGGATTTTTACGAAGCATACTGGGTTCGATGCAGTTTGTCGGTACAGATATACAAAAAAGTGTAAAGTCATTAAGTGGCGGAGAAGCAATTCGCCTCGAGCTTTGCCGGTTGTTCTTAGGGGAATATAACATTTTAATGTTCGACGAACCGACCAATTTCCTGGATATTCAAGCCATTGAAGCATTGGAAAAGTTTATTGCTGCATATGAAGGAACGATTCTTTTTGTAACACATGATCAAGCATTCATTAATAATGTGGCAGACGTAAAATATAATATTTCCGGGGGGAAATTGAATCCGGTGTGATCACAAATTAATTCTATGATAAGCCACTGGGGTAATCCTAGTGGCTTATTTTCTTACTAAGTAAATTCAGATGCTATTGAACAAACATGTTATTATAGAAGGAAAAACATTCCTAAATATTAATTTAAAAATATAGCAAATCAATCCCAAATTTTGTCTCATCGCAAAAAAGGAGAATCAGCAATGTACAAGCTTATGCTCATAGAAGACGATACTCAGTTAAATGACCTTATCCGGGGGAACTTAGAGCGCTACGGATATGAAGTGCATCAGCCTGATAATTTTTCCAATATAGTAGAGGAGTTTTCAAGAATAAAACCTGACCTGGTGTTACTGGATATCAACCTGCCGTATCACGATGGTTTTTTTCTATGCAGGAGTTTTCGTAAGGAGTCTAATGTTCCCATCATCATTATTTCCGCTCGCAGTCAAGAACTTGACCAGATTATGGCAATTGAATTTGGAGCAGACGACTATATTACAAAGCCATTTACGTTTGAAATGCTGCAATCTAAAGTCAGGGCAACGATTAGAAGGGTGTATGGAGAATACGCAACAAAGAAAACAATAAAAACCTGTGTTGGCCCACTATGTATTGATGACAAAACGCTTACCTTAAATATCCACGAGAGAAAAGTGGAGCTTAGCAAAAATGAATATAAGCTGCTGAAAAAACTAATGGATCATTACAATTCCTTTGTAGCGAGGGAAGTGCTAATCGAGGAAGTCTGGGATTCTGTTACATTCGTAGATGATAATACACTTACCGTAAATATTAGTAGAATAAAGCATATACTTTCCGAATTAGGATTTGATAATGCGATAAAAAGCAAAAGAGGGGTGGGGTACATGTTTCACTATTCTAAATCGATGAGGGATAACAATGCTTAAACATATTTTAAGGAACTTTCTCAAAGACCGGGCGTTACTCATCGTGTTTTATTTAGTAAATATGGCATGCATAATTACTTTTTTCCATCTCAGTGAACCAGCAAACACGGAGTTTATTTACCCTCTATCAATCGGGCTGTTTTTATTAACAATTTACCTATTGATTGACTGGCTTCGCTATTATCAAGTAAATCAGGCAATATTGCTAAAGTTAAAGAACCAATTTGCAGAACTGGAGCCACATACAGAAGAACAGAAGGCGTTTCAGCAATTATTAACTAATATAACACGTGAAAACTCCAGTAAATATAATGAAATGCAAGAACAGAATAAAGAAAGGTTTTACTTTTTATCTCATTGGATGCATTATCTTAAAACACCCGTTTCTGTAATTGAACTAATTATTGGTAAGGAAGAAAAGACAAAGGAAACTGCCGAGGTTTTCGAAAAAATTCAAATCGAAAACAACCGACTTCACAGCTCAATAGAACAAGCCTTAACGATGATAAGAATGGAAGGTTTTGAAAATGATTTGGAAGTAAAGTCAGTTGATCTACTGCCTTCTTTAAGAAAAGTCATTAATGGACGAAAGCGGGAATGTATCTATCAATCTATATTTCCTGCCATCGAATTTGAAGGTAATGATGCTTATGTTGTCACTGATTCCAAGTGGAATGAAGTTTTATTAGACCAAATTATTGCCAATGCAATTAAATACTCCAGCTTAAAAGATGGCAGCAAAAAGCTTGTTTTTCGTATTAATAAGGGAGAAAAGTATACGACATTGTCCATCACTGATGAAGGTGCAGGAATTCCTCCACATGATCTTGAAAGCGTATTTCAGCCATTCTTTACTGGTGAAAACGGTAGAAATTTTTCAAACTCCACCGGCATAGGTCTCTACCTTTGCAGAAAAATCGCAGAAAAACTTGGTCAGACGATCAACATACAATCTAATTTAAACGAAGGTACAACTGTAACTGTCAGTTGGTTGACGGGTAAAGAATCATTGGCCAAGTAAATGCCTTACAATAATGTAAGGTATTTTTAGTGTTAACAATGGTTGATATTCAGTTTGTAAATTAAAATGATATTATAGATCAACACTGAGCAGTGGAAAAGGAGGGAAAGTATGGCTGTCTTAGATGCCAGAAACATAGTTAAAATTTATGGGGACTCAAGTGGGGAAGCGGCAACAACAGCGCTTGATGGTGTCAGCTTTTCAATGAATAAAGGAGAGTTTGTTGCAATTATGGGACCGTCTGGCAGTGGCAAAACAACGCTACTCAACGTAATGAGTGGAATTGATAGTCCAACCTCAGGTGAAGTTACAATCGAAGGGCAGAAGATAAGTAAGATGACAGGAAATAAGTTAGCCTTGTTTCGCCGTAAACAGCTGGGATTTGTATTTCAGGAATTTAACCTGTTAAATAGCTTAAACGTACAAGAAAATATGATGCTGCCAATGATATTGGAAAAGAAAAAAGCAGCTGAAATGGAAGATAAGGTTCAGGACCTTGCAAGTCTATTCGGGATAGAATCAATTCTAAATAAATATCCATATCATACATCTGGCGGTCAGCAACAGCGTACTGCAGTCAGTCGGGCATTAGTGAACGAGCCAAGTATCATTTTTGCTGATGAACCAACAGGGAATTTGGATTCTAAATCTTCTACAGTCATTATGGAATGCTTTGAGAAAATAGTACATGAGCTTTCGACAACGGTTCTAATCGTGACCCATGATGTTTTTGCTGCCAGTTATTGTGAGAAAGTTGTTTTTATAAAAGACGGTCTTATTGATTCCTACATTGTGAAAAAAGGAAGCAGGAAAGAATTTTTAAATCAAATTATGGATAACCTTGCTGTCTTAGGAGGAAGACCTCATGACCTTTAAGCAAATCGTGTGGAAAATGGCAAAGGTTCATTATAAGAAGTACATTTTTTACTTTTTATGTAATAGTTTGGCAGTTATGTTTTTCTTTATGTTTATGACTGTATATTTTAACGACCAGATCGTTCAGGTTAAAGAATCAGAGTCGATTAAATATTTGTTAACAGTACCTGGTGTTGCCCTTGTTGTTTTTACGGTGTTTTTTATAGGTTATGCGCATAGTGTTTTTATGAAAAGAAGGAGAAATGAGTTTGGACTTTTCATGACGATAGGAATGTCAGGCCGTGATATAAGTAAATTGTTACTGTTGGAAAATGGAGTTATTGCTTTTTTCTCGATTATTTCAGGTATTCTTGCAGGAACAATATTTTCCAGGTTATTCTTTTTACTTTTAATGAACAGCGTCGGATTACAGGCAGTTCCATTTCATTTAAATAGTGAAATGTTCATGTACTCGATTATTATTTTTCTAATCGTATTTACCATAGCAGTTGGACAATCACTATTCCTGACACTTAGGCAAAATGTTATTCATAGCTTAAAGAGTGACAAGGTTACAGAGTCTATCAAGTTGAAAAGTCCACTAATTGGTGGCTTGGGGCTGGCTATACTAATTGGATCTATTGTGGGACTTTATTATACTTATTCTGACCCTGCTATCAGTGGTGACTACCTGCTTCTATGGGCAATGGCAACATTTATGGGATTATACATCAGCCTCCATCAGTTCACTAGTTTTTTTATAGCGTTTGCGAAAAAAAACAAACCCTTTTACTATCGCCGATTATTATTTCTGGCGAATTTAGATTACAAATTTAAACAACTGACATCCATCCTTATGCTTGTAACAGCCATGATCATGGTGACTATTTTGTATAGTACGATTACATTATTCACCTATATGTTAACTGAAAAGGAAGCAATTGATAGTAACCCTTATGATATGGCGTATATCCAAACAGAAAACAAAAATAACCTGAATTCTGAAGAGCTTTACTCGATCGTTGACCAAAAAGAAAATCCCATAAATGAGCGTCTATTGATACCGATATACTCTTACTACGAAAAACATCCATATCAGGATTGGATTAACGTCTATAATTTTATGTCAGTAGACCATTTTAATCAGTTAACTTCCAGTCAAATGGAATTGGAGGATAAAGAGTTTTTATATTATATAAATGATGAACTGGAGAACGAAGGGGACGAGGGTGACCAAGGTATTTCCTTTTCCTTTCCAAATATAAAAGGGGAGGAAACTTATACACTAAAGGAAACAATTGCTGAAAGAAATATCAACAATTTACCAGATCTCTATGACTTTATTATTGTAAGCAATTCTGAATTCGAGCAACTGAATAATAAAATAGATGGTTTTGAATCAAATCTTCATTTGATCAATGTGGCTAATTGGAAACAGTCATCGAATACTGTTGAGGAACTAACCGGGAGTTTTAAAAACTATAATGAAAAGACACCGCCAAATGCTGATATACGGACAGAGCATTACTCCGAAGAACAATTATTTCAAGTTGCTTCTAAAGTTCAGAGTTATGATCGCAATAAAAGTTCAAATGGTATATCATTTTTTGTTACCACATTTTTAAGTATCATCTTCTTTCTCGGTTCATTTTTTCTGTTGTATATTAATCTGTTTTCCGATATAGATAAGGAAAAAGACAGGATTAAGAAACTGAATAATATAGGGATTACCACAAAAGAAGTTAAGAAAATGATCTCCAGGGAGATTACAACGCTATTTTTTATGCCAACCATTCTCGGAACTGCCATAGCACTCCTTTATATTATTGCAATGGCAACGGATATCGGTGGAGTTATGAAAAATCCCGAAATAATTTTGCATTTCTTTATTGTTGCAGGAATCTACCACTGTATACAGGTAGGGTTTTACCTCTATGCAAGGAAGAAAATGTTTTCGTATTTGACTGGAGTATAATTTTTATGGACTGAATCTAATAATGATTTGGTCCTTTTTCTTTTTTTTAGATTAGGATTTCTCCTTTTTACCATTCTAAGAAGAACCTTTGAAGATACATATGGATAAAATTAAGGATGATACATGTTATTTCATTAGTTTGTCTAGGTGAATTGACAATAAAGCCTTCATGCTTTTATAATGAAAATATATTCATTCATTAAAACTGAGGAGAATCATACATGAAATCAGAGGTTGAATTTACAATTATCAGAGCCGATAAAACGGATTTAGATGTAAGGAAGCAGATGGCTGAAATATTTGCGGAAGGCTTCACACAATGGCTGGGCTATTTTTCCAAAGATAAAAACGTAATTGCAAAGGCGTTTGCTCACATGTTTGTTTTAGATCAATTTTATGTAGCTATAGCTAATGATAAAATTGCTGGAATGACAGCGTGCACTGACGGGAAAACATTATCGGTAAAATTAAATAAAAAAGAGCTAAGAAAGCAATTAGGATTCTTCAAGGGAAACATGGCTAGTATCTTTTTAAAGAAAGAATTTGAAGCTCCTTATGAAAATTTTCCTGCCAATACAGGGTCAATTGAATTTGTCGGAACAGCCTCCGAATTCCGGGGGCGTGGTGCAGCATCTCAAATCATCCAATATATCCTAGAAAATACGCTATACAAAGATTATGTGATTGAAGAGGTAGCGGATACGAATATTCCAGCAATGAAATTATATAAAAAAATGGGATTTGTGGAATATAAAAGAAAGGCTTTTCCGGAAAAGCTGGCAAAGAAAAATGGAATCAATAACCTTTTGTCTTTGAGATACGTGAAAAAATAAGGGTACTTTCTGCTGCATGAAAAAAGGACGAAAGTGAGGGAGAATTTTTGCCTAGAACGGAAGAACAATTTGAAGCAATGAGAACTGCAACAAGAAATAAAATTCATTCGGCTGCCATAAAGCTATTCGCAAAAAAGGGATTTGCAGCTGCAAGCGTGAAAGATATTGCGGAGGGTGCAGGAATCAGCATCGGGCTAATGTACCGCCATTACAAAAAGAAAGAAGAATTATTTAATGAGTTGGTTGCCTATGCTGCGGAAGGATTAGAAAGGGTAGTGAAAAGGTTTCAAAGCGATGAATCCCCAGCTGAATTAATTCAGGCATTTACGCTGGAAATATTAAATGATCTTGATAAAGATGATGAATATGCCCAGTTTCACATGCTTATGAACCAATCCCTAGGCGTGGAAAATCCTTCACCTCAAATTAATCATCTTAACAAACAGAGTGAGTTATTGTTAAATCAAACTGCTCGATTAATCGAAAAGGGTCAGAATCTAGGTCAGTTTAAACAGGGAAATGCTTCAGAGATGGCGTTTTTTTATTTTGCTTCTATACAGGGAATGACAATGATAAAACTTATGAAGAGTGAACGATATGTTACGCCAAATCCCGAAATAGTAATGGCATTTCTATTTAAGGATTGAATTAAAAAAGGGTATAATTATAATAACTAGACTAATTTATTAAAGGAGAGATTTTATGGATAATCATAAAAGAAAAATTAAAGAAGTTGATCAGTATATTTTGAATTTGCCAGCTGACATCGGGGAGATTACAGGGTCTTTAAGGGAGCTTATTTTTAGCTCTTCTCCAGAACTAATAGAGGAGTTTAAATGGTCGATGCCTAACTATTCGTGCAAAGGATTAGTTTGTTATCTTCAAGCTTCTAAAAAACATGTTAATCTTGGTTTTCAAAAAGGTAATGAACTCCAGGAAAAAGATGTAGAGAATTTATTACAAGGTACCGGAAAGACAATGAGACATATTAGGATTAAAAAGATGGAAGATATTAAACCAGAAGTTTTTACTTCTCTTATTCAAGCAGCAATGGCATTGAATGAGAACTAATATTGCTTATAGGGGAATCTAAATATCATGAAGCAAAACAAATATGATAATGTAAGTTTCTTTTCTGCGTATGAAAAAATGCCACGATCAATCAAAGGACTAAAGGGTGCTGGAGAATGGCCAGTATTAAAAGAGATCCTACCAGAACTGCGAAATAAAAATGTGCTTGATTTGGGTTGCGGTTTCGGTTGGCATTGCCGATACGCTCGCCAGGAGCATGCAAATACTGTGATTGGCGTAGATATATCCGACAAAATGCTTGAAAAAGCTCGTGGAATGACAAATGATTCATCTATTTCATATATGAAACTGCCAATTGAAGATATCAATTTTCAGGACTCGCAATTTGATGTTGTCATCAGTTCATTGGCTTTTCATTATATTAAGTCGTTTGAAGCAATTTGCGAAAAGGTCTATAAATATCTGAAGCCAGGAGGTTCTTTTATTTTTTCAGTTGAACATCCTATTTTCACCTCCCGGAACGAACAAGATTGGTATTATGATGAACAAGGGAATCGTCTCCATTGGCCAGTGGACAATTATGAATCAGAAGGTGTACGTGATACAACTTTCCTGACTGAGAATGTCATCAAATATCACCGCACGTTCTCAACATATGTCAATAACTTGATTTTTGCTGGTTTTACCATAAAAGCAGTTAAAGAACCGATGCCAGATAAAGAAATGGCCAAGAATGTTCCTGAAATGAAAGATGAAAACCGAAGACCAATGTTCTTAATCATTTCGGCAGAAAAGTAAACTGCAAAAGAAAAAAGGGGTATATCATTAAGAAATCCCTGGATTACTCTTTCATTGATAGGCATAAGAAAAGGACCAGATGTAAGAAGGTGAACATCTGGTCCTTTCTGATTATCTGTCACTGCCGATTAGTGGTAAGCAAATCATCAAACAATTAAATAACTACTGCTCTTGCAAAAAACGATCAACCATCGTGTTAAATTTGTCATCATACTCCCAAAACATCATATGTCCGCCAAGTACTGTAATTTCTGATTCGGGATAAGTTCTTTTTATATAGGGATTTGCGGTTTCTGCCCAATGTTCAGCAACAACAGTTAATGTAGGAATCGACTTGCTTGCTGTCTTTGCTATTTCACGATAATCGGAAAACATACCTGATGCGAAAAGATTAGCGGCAATGTAATATGGCGTTTTTAAGGATTGTTCAACAAGCCAAGTAAGCTCTTCCGTCTGCAATTCACGCTGAACCATCACTTGTGTAATATAATCGATAATAAATGCCCTTTGCCCCTTCGGATTTCGCAAAGATGTATTGTAAATTGCTGCAATATCATCAAGTGACCCTTCGACCCAATCCGTATCATTGACAGATAATGACTTTGGCGGCATATCAACCAAAACTAATGATTTAACATTGTCGACTCCGTTTTGCTTGAGATACTCCCAAACGGTAAAGCAGCCAAAAGACCATCCAACCAATGTCACGTTTTTTAATTTTAATTGTTGTATTACACTTGCCAAATCCTCACCATGTGTCACATAATCATTTCCTTGCGTTGTAACAATCGATCTTCCATGGCTCCTTGGGTCGATGACAATAACCCGGTTCATTTTAGAAAAATACTCTACTTGTTTGGAAAAAACCTCAGTAGTGAAAGTAAACCCTGGTATAAAGACGATTGGATCGCCTTTGCCAACATCTTGAATAAATAGTTCGATTCCGGAATCAACTTCAATATATTTATCGTCTATAACTGTCATATACCCAGCTCCCCTAAGAAAATAATATTTGTAAATTTATATTCGAGGAAATGTGTTACAGAACCTTTTAAAAGATTCCCATCATTTCATATTTCGCTTATAATAATATTATCAGAAATTATTATATAGTCAAAAAATATAATGAATGGAGGAATAGTGCAATGAGAAGTGAACAGGAAATGATAAATTTATTTGTTGAATGTGCTAGGAATGATATAGAATTCTTGTAACGTATACACAAAATATTTATAAGTCATTTAGAGAGTGAGAGGAGATGAGCAATATCGAGAATCGACCTGTTGTACCATTAACTGTTCGGCAGAAAGCAATGAATTTGGGTAGTGAGGGTGAACAATGGCTAAGGCTTTTAGATGAAATTATTCAGATTTTTGAGCGAAAATGGAAAATACATATGGGCAAAAATTTAAATGGTGGAACAGAGGCTTTTGTAGCTGAAGTTACTACTGAGGATGGGGTTGATGCCATCTTAAAATTGATGATGCCTCCAGTTGAGGGAAATACTGTGCTTGAATTGGAAGTAGAAGCTTTAACAATTGCAGATGGAGATGGCTATGTTCGATTGTTGAATTACGACATGGAACATCGGGCTACTTTGTTGGAGAGATTAGGTCCACCTTTAAGGGATATGGATTATCCTATAGATACTCAAATTGAGATCATCTGTAGAACATTGAAGAAATCATGGGACAAGCCTTTACCGTATGATCATAAATTACAATCGGCCAGCACAATCATAAACTGGTTTTCAAATTTTATTCCCAGACTATGGATAGAGCTTGAAAGTCCATGTTCAAGAAAGCTAATAGATAAGGCTTTGGTTTTCCTGAAATCTCGCTTAGCAAATACCAGCTTAGAAACCACTGTGTTGGTTCATGGTGATGCTCACAGTGGAAACATTCTGCAAGACATGACACCTAAGGAATCTTATAAGTTTATTGACCCAGATGGCATGATTGCTGAACCTGCTTATGACCTTGGTGTATTGATGCGGGAATGGCTCGATGATTTAACAGCAAGTCCCCTGGAAAGTGGTCATAAGCGGTGTTTGTTTTTAAGTGAAATAACCGGTGTAGATAAAAAGGCGATATGGGAGTGGGGATTTATTCAGTCTATCTCTACTGGACTATTTTTAATAAAGATTGGTCAGGAAAAGTTTGGATTACAAATGCTTCAAGTTGCAGAGGCCTGGAGTAAAGTTTAATTACATTGGAGGTGTATTTGTTGAGGCCCAATCTAACAAAAAATATTAGTATACAAAGTTTTAACAATTTCTATTGGTTAAAAGAAGAATTACAATCATTTTGCAGGGAAAATGGAATCAGTGCTTCCGGTTCGAAAATAGAGATTTCCGATAGAATTGAAACATTTCTTCTGACAGGGGAGATAAAAAAACCTATAAGAAAATCAAGGAGAAACAGGAAGGCAGAACATAAAGTAGATTTAAGTCTTGATACAGTAATTACGGAAAACCATCGTTGCAGTCAGGATGTAAGAGCCTTTTTCAAGACAGTTATTCCAAATTTTCATTTTTCCACCTATATCCAAAACTATTTTAAAAATAACATTGGAAAAACATATCGAGATGTTTTAGATGCTTGGTATGAGGAAGAAGAACGAAAGAAAGACCCTTCATACAAGAAAGAAATTGCTCCTCAATTTGAATACAATCAATTCATTCGTGACTTTTTTGCTGATCCGAAAAATAAAGGAAAAAGACGTGAAGCGGCGATTGAAGACTGGAATAACATTAAGAAACTCCCTGGAAGCAATAAATATGAGTCTGATAAATAGCCTTTAGTGTATCTACTGTAACGTGATTTGACTTTCTACTTGCAAATCATAGAGTTCAGGATATTATACAAACATTTAACTAACCAGTCCCTTTTATCATTTTTTTGAAAATTTTAAATAAACATTGAATTATAGGGATAACTTCTGTATTATTATTCATAATTATAATGTAATTGTCAGTTGCTTTTCTATTTTAATTTGATGAGGGATAATGGATGAAAATTATTTTGAGGCACGTGCTGAAAAATATAGTTGAAAAAAAGCTGAGAACATCAATAGTATTCGTGACTATTTTATTTTCGACCATGGTTTTATTCATTGGGCTAAGCTTGAATACTATTATTAATAATACATATTCCTCGATGTTACAAGGCATATATGGGGATTCAAATATTGTAATCACAAAATCTGCAGCTGATGGTGATCCTTTCTATAAGCGAACGGAAATTAATCTGGAATCGGTTTCCGTCGAGCAACGTATTGACCAGCTTCATGCAAACGGTAAAGTGGTTTTAAATGATGAAGATGTTAATGTCACGCTTAGTGGAATGGATATGGAGCTTGCCGAGGATATGGAGTTGGTTGCTCCTATCCGGCAACTGGATGGCTTTGATCCAAGAGAAAATATGGTGATGGTTAGTCATAAGACAGCTTCCGATTATGGTCTTAATTTAGGTGATGAATTAATAATTGATCATGGGGAGGAGACCAATTCCTTTAAAGTCGGGGCAATAAATGAATCAAATGGCATGTTTTATTCGGAAACAGGGGAGCGTTTATTCGTTACCTCATTACAACAGGTGAATCGTTTAAATAAAACAAATCAGCTTGTAAGCACTACATTGATACAGGCTCCGGAAAACAGGGTGGATTCAGCAATAGAGGAATTGGAGGAAGTAAATTCAGAATTTACCATTCAGAAAACAGGCTCTGCCGACACCGTTTTGCGGGATGAACAAACATTTCAAACAGTAATGATGCTGGCTATTATCATTATTGTTCTAATCAGTGCTTATGTCATCTCGTCATTAACGAAACTGATTATAGCAGAACGATTGCCCGTTATGGGTACTTTTCGAAGTGTTGGATTAAACAAAGGCATGATGAATTGCATATTGTTACTGGAGTTTTTCCTATATGGATTGTTTGGCTCCATTCTGGGAATTGTGCTGGCGTATTTCCTGCTTCCATTCGCTGCTGACATCTTTAATGAATATAAAGAATATGGTGTTGAGACAGCTGTAGAATATCAACTGAGTTACTTAATCATCGCATTTTTATTTGGAATGATTTTTCCGGCATTTATAAGTTTCTTTCGCATTAGAAGAGCAAATTCCAAACCGTTAAAGGATTTGATTTTGAATACACAGCATACTACTCAAAAACAATCCAGGATCTCTTTATTGATCGGAATAGTTTTATTGGCCGGAGCATTTGCCCTTTATTATATTAATCAGTTAGACAATTTATTTATGGCTGTTGGCTCAATAGTATTTCTATTCATTGCAGTTGTTTTATTAATGCCTGGTTTCTTATATGGTATTTCCAAATTTTTTCATTATTTTCTACATAAGTTTGTTCGTGGAGATGTCACCCTTGGCATTAGAAACGTAGCTAATAATAAGATAGTAGCGAATAATTCCAGTATGATTATTGTTGTGTTTTTACTGTTGATGATGGTAGGTATGACAAGTGCAGGGATTGATCAATATTTAGCAAATTCTATGAAAAAGGACTTTGATGTCAGTATAAGTGGTTTAGAAGATGACATGACGAATTATACAGAGATACTGGAGATGGATGAGGTAGCAAAGACACATAATCAGTACATAAGTATTGCCGAATATGATATCGGTGGTGACCGAAATACGTTTGCTATTCATGGTGTAGAAGATTTTACGGACTTTGATGAATTTTACGAAGGCATTACATTTCCGGATGATTCCGAGACCCGAATGGGTGATTTATCTAATGGCATCATTATTGATGAATATCAGGCGGAAAAATACAATTTGGAAGTGGGAGAAACGATCCGCTTGCAGCCGCTGGATGCTAATTATCAGTCGCTGAATAATAAAGAGGCGTTTCTGGATGTGGAGATTGCCGGTACGATGGAGAGCTCCGGTTTTTCCCAAAACAGGGACACAGTATTACTCAATTTAAACTATTTCCAGGATCACTTTTCTGGCCTTTTTAATCAGGTGGCGGTAAAAGCAAACAAAGGATATGAAGCAGATGTGGTTAAAGAGGCTATTGCAGATAGATATGCTGATTCCTCTGTTACGGTAACGACTTTTGATGAAGTTATTGCTTCCCAAAAGGAAACGGTTGATACATTGATAGATGGAATTACGATTATTATTGTTATGGGATTGTTGATCGGATTATTAGGTATCTCCAATAATTTAATCGTTTCATTTACCCAGAGGAAGAAGGAATATGCCTTACTTTATTCCGTTTGCATGAGTAGAATGCAAATTATAATGATGATATTTATTGAGACACTTATGACTTTTTTTACTGTAGTTATTATTGGATTTATCGGCGGACTTGCGCTAAAAGTGCTGATGACGAAATTATTATATGCGATAGGGTTGCGGATTGAGTATAGCTTTAGTTTTGAACTATATGGTATTTTATGTGCAGCCGTATTTCTTTTACTAAGTTTATCGATATTATCAATTGTTCGAAAAGTTTTTAAGCTAAACGTGTTGAAGGAATTACGTTATGAATAGTAGTCTGCAGGGAGGTGCATAGGGATGGAAAGGATTGTTCTAACAGAAGATCTTTGTAAGAATTATCAGGTGGGTACAGAAGTGATACAAATTTTAAAAGGTATAGAGATTTCGGTTTTAGAAGGGGAATTTGTATCAATTATGGGCCCTTCAGGCTGCGGAAAAAGTACATTACTTTATTTACTTGGTGGGATTGATGAACCGACATCAGGCAGAGTTCTGATTGGTGATGAAGATATTAGTAAGCTGAATGATCGAGGTAAAAGCAAGCTGCGGCGAAAATTTATTGGCTTTGTATTTCAGTTTTATAATCTGGTTCAAAATCTTACCGTTGAAGAAAACATCACACTTCCTTTAACGATGGATGGTAAAAAGCCGGCTAGCTATAAGAAGGAGCTTGATGAAATTTTAGAGATTGTTGGTTTAACAGATCGAAGGAAATTTACACCCAGGGAATTATCTGGGGGACAGCAGCAGCGTGTTGCAATTGCGAGAGCCTTGCTGTTGAATCCCAAGCTGATTTTAGCAGATGAACCGATTGGTAATTTAGATAGTAAAACAGGAACGGATATTATGGAGCTTTTTCATAAAATTAATAAGGAAAAAGGAGTTACAATCGTTCAAGTGACACATTCCCAAGAAGCTGCGAAGTATGGAAGCAGAGTCATTCGAATGAAGGATGGTTTGGTAGATGTTAGTTAAACTCATGTAAAACAACTGATCCAAAAACGATTACTTTTGGGACGACATCTTTATTAGGTGATTCTAATGTTAGACTAGCAGAAAAATAAGTGGCCTTAACCCTATGAAAATTGCGGCTAAGGCCACTTTATATAAATGATGGAGGGAAGAATACTTTAAATTTATCTTTCCTTTGGTTCCTTATCTGTTTCACGTTGTGGTTCGATATCCTGATTGGGATCCTTCTCTTTCTGTTTCTGTTCCAGGGAATCATCGTTGTGTTTATTTTTATTTTTTAGAATTTGTCATTGTATCACGCCTCTCTGGTAGTATTATGTGCTTTGCTCCGTATATGTACAATTACCGTTTTCAATTATGTTAAAACATGAATATATAATAGAAGATGAGAGGTCTCCTTAAAAAGTTGAGAGACAGCAGCATGTAGTTGAGAGATCTCCCTAAAAAGTTGAGAGACAGCTGCCCAAAGCTGAGAGACAACTGGAATAGAGTTGTTTATCTCTCAACTTTCACAATTTCGCTCCCGCTCAACACTTCCATATTCTCTATACCGGTGCCAACCATTATTCTCAACACTCTATCCTATGCTATCATAATAAAAGGAGGGATCCTGGATGATATACATAGGTTTAACAGGCTGGGGTGACCATTATTCAGTATATCCTGCTGGAATAAAACCCACGAACAAATTATCCGAATATAGCAGTAACTTTCTAGTCGTAGAAGTGGATGCATTCTTCTACGCCGTGCAGCCATCTCGCAATACAGCCAAATGGGTTAGAGAGACTCCGGAGAATTTCCGGTTTGTTGTGAAGGCTTACCAGGGAATGACTGGTCATCAGCGAAAAGATATTCCTTTTGAATCAAAAGCGGATATGTTCAATGCATTTAAAGAATCCTTAAAGCCTTTTCAGGATGCAAATAAGTTAGCATTGGTTCTATTTCAATTTCCACCTTGGTTTGATTGCAAAAAAGAGAATGTAAATTATTTGAGGTATTGTAAGAAAATGATGGGGGACATTCCAGTGGCCTTGGAGTTTAGAAATCAGTCCTGGTTCAATGACAGCTATCGTAAAAGCACACTCGCCTTTATGCAAAATGAGGGCTGGATACATTCCATTGCTGATGAGCCGCAGGCAGGAGATGGTTCAATTCCTGTTGTTCCCGAAGTGACCACTTCAAATGTAACACTTGTACGGATGCATGGCAGAAACGTGCATGGGTGGACGAAACCAAAGGATAGAGAGACAAATTGGCGTGAGGTACGTTATTTATATAAATATAATCAAGAAGAACTTTTGGAATGGAAAAATAGGGTGAAAGAACTTGCAAAGAACTCAAGGGATATTATCATTCTATTTAATAATAATTCCGGTGGGGATGCAGCGAATAATGCCAAAGAATTTCAGAAGATGCTTGGTATTGAATATGAAGGACTTTTACCAAGACAACTGGGTTTATTTTAGATTTTGATAGGACAGCGCCTTTCTAACTTTGCAGAATACAGTTCTGCAAAGTTTTTATTACCGTCATTCTAATATTCATTTGAATATATGATTGACATTATCTAAATGAAAGCATAACATAAAGATAATCAAACAATGATTTGAATGAGGTGATCCTATGAGTGAATCGACAATTGAAAAAACACCTAGAGATACATGTGAGACATTCTGTTTTGACGAAGAAAAAGTAAATAGAATTCAGCCACAGATAGAACAGGTTAACGGAGTAGAATTAATTTTTAAAGCATTGTCAGATGCTACCCGGCTGAAGATAGCCTATGCACTTACATTGGAAGAAGAGCTTTGTGTTTGTGATGTTGGAAATATTATTGGAGCAACTACAGCAACTGCTTCCCATCATTTACGATTACTGAGAAATATGGGGTTGGCAAAATATCGTAAAGAAGGGAAATTGGTTTTTTATTCCCTGAAGGATGAACATATAAATCAGCTGGTTTCAATTGCAATGATACATGCTAAAGAGGGTGTTTGAAGTGGCAGATAATACAAATAGTTATCGACTGCAGGGCTTGTCCTGTACAAACTGTGCAGCGAAATTTGAAAAGAATATTCGGGATATTGACACGGTTGAGGATGTTCAGCTTAATTTTGGTGCTGCAAAAATTACGGTTCAAGGTGAAGCAACAATTGAACAGCTTGAAGAAGCGGGGGCTTTTGACAGAATTAAAGTATTCCCGGAGCGTCAGCGTGTTACGGAGCAAAAGGAAGTATTTTGGAAGAAAACTGAAAATATTGCTGCGCTAATCTCCCTTTTCCTGATTATTATTGGCTATATAACCCATTTTCAATTAGGAGAAGCACATCCATTAACGATTGGTACATTTTTAGCTGCTATATTCGTTGGTGGATTAAGTTTATTTAAGATTGGTTTAATAAATTTAACGAAACTGCAATTTGATATGAAAACATTAATGACCATTGCTGTCATCGGGGCAGTAATTATCGGGGAATGGGCTGAAGGTGCTGTAGTTGTGTTTTTATTCGCAGTGAGTGAAGCACTGGAAAGTTATTCTATTGATAAAGCACGCAAGTCTATTAAATCATTAATGGATATTGCTCCAAATAGAGCAATTATTAAACGAGGAAGCGAAACAATTGAAATTGATGTGGAAGATGTTGTTATTGGTGACTTAATGCTAATAAAGCCCGGACAAAAAATTGCAATGGATGGGGAGGTTATCAAAGGCTGGTCATCCATCAATCAAGCTGCTATTACAGGTGAATCGATTCCAGTTCAAAAAAACCAAGGTGATGAAGTATTTGCAGGAACATTGAATGAGGAAGGCTCTTTGGAAGTACGTGTAACAAAATACGCAGAAGATACAACCATTGCAAAGATCATCCATTTAGTGGAAGAAGCACAGGCTGAGAAAGCACCTTCCCAGCAATTTGTTGATAAATTTGCACATTACTATACCCCGGCAATCATGCTGGTTGCATTGTTTGTTGCAATTATTCCGCCATTATTTTTCGGCGGAGTCTGGTCGGAATGGGTTTATAGTGGCTTGGCGGTCCTTGTGGTCGGATGTCCTTGTGCTCTGGTAATCTCGACACCTGTAGCTATTGTTACAGCAATCGGGAACGCTGCACGTAATGGGGTGTTGATTAAAGGTGGTATTCATCTAGAAGAAACTGGCCGGCTGGAAGTTATTGCATTTGATAAAACAGGTACACTTACAGAAGGAAAACCGGAAGTTACAGATATCATTCCGTTTGCCGGGACGGGTGATGAGGAGATTTTAGGCATCTCCAGAGCTATCGAGGAGTTCTCACAGCATCCACTCGCTTCAGCAATAATTAGAAAGGCCAAACAGGATTCTGTTGAAACATACACAGCAGATGATTTCCAATCCATCACTGGAAAAGGAGCGACGGCTGTTATAAATTCTACCGATTATTATATCGGCAGTCCGAACCTATTTGAAGAGATGTTTGAAATTCCAATTGATCTAAAGGAAAAAATTAAAACAATACAAATTCAAGGGAAAACAGTGATGCTGCTTGGTACAAAGCAAGAGGTGAAGGGCTTAATTGCCGTAGCGGATCAGATAAGAAAAGGAAGTCAGTCAATTATCCAGAAGCTTCACAAGCTCGGAATCAAAAAAACAGTAATGCTTACAGGTGATAATCAAACTGTAGGAAATGCGATTGGGAAAAAATTAGGACTAAGTGAAACGAAGGCAGAGCTTTTACCACAGGATAAACTAACCTCCATTAAAGCACTAAGTGAACAGTCTGGAAATGTAGCTATGGTAGGAGATGGTGTTAATGATGCCCCTGCATTAGCGGCTGCGACCACGGGTATTGCCATGGGTGGAGCTGGTACAGATGCTGCTATTGAAACGGCAGATATTGCATTAATCGCTGATGACCTTGAAAAATTGCCATATACGATTGCTCTAAGCAGAAAAACGCTAGCTATCATTAAACAAAATATTTCTTTTTCGCTTGCATTAAAAGTAGCAGCACTTCTGTTGGTTATCCCTGGATGGTTGACACTATGGCTCGCGATATTTGCGGATATGGGAGCAACTATTATTGTTGTGCTTAATTCGCTAAGACTTATGAAGACAAAATATAGTGCTTGATTAAAAAAGGATCCCCTATTGCGCTTATAGCAAAAGGGGATCCTTTGAAATTATAATTAAGTTCGATTAGTTTACCATTGCTGAAGACGATAAAAAATGGTACACTAATAAAGTATTTGATTTATATTAACAATAAATATAAAGGGTCCAATTATATTATATCAATTACGATTCGATAAGTCAACAAAAAACTAAAAATAGATCGGGGTTGATTTAATGAGCGATGAAATAAATAGCCGTAATACGGAACAAGAGCGTGTCAACCATGTCATCCATGAGATCAATAAAAAAGAAGAAAAATTGTATGGAAAGTCATCTGATTTAAAAGAAAGCGTTGTAGATCTGCGAAAGAATTTCTGGGAGGATGTTAAAGTAAACCTGGATGAGCCTGATGATGTCATTGAAACACAGGCAAGCCTGAAGCAGCAGGCAGAACTATTATCGGAAAGAGAAAGGTTTCATGGAAAAGTCGGGGAAGAACTAAAGACATTAAACCGTTTGAAGGGTTCCCCTTATTTTGGCAGGATTGATTTCCGGGAGGATTCAGAAAAACAGAAGGATCAAATTTATATTGGAATTTCCTCCTTAATGGATAGCGAAGAGGATGATTTCCTAGTCTATGACTGGCGTGCACCGATTTCCAGTCTTTATTATGATTATCCCCCAGGAAAAGCGGCATATGAAACTATTGAAGGAACTATAACAGGAGAAATCACTCTAAAAAGACAGTTTATTATAAGACAAGGCATGATTAAAGGGATGTTTGACACAGGGGTGACAATTGTTGATCATCTCCTGCAACAGGCACTTGGAAATAATGCCAGTACAACAATGAAGAGTATTGTTGCTACCATACAGCAGGAACAAAATAAAATTATTCGAAATGAAAAAAGCGATCTTTTAATCGTGCAGGGAACAGCGGGTAGTGGGAAGACATCTGCTGCCCTGCAGCGGATTGCTTACTTATTGTACCGCTACCGGGAAGAATTGAACGCTGATAATGTTGTTCTCTTTTCCCCAAATCCATTATTTTCAAGCTACATCTCCAACGTACTTCCCGAACTGGGCGAAACAAATGTCAGGCAAACAACATTTTTAGATTACCTGCAAGAAGGAATTGGTAATAAGTTTTCAATTGAATCCCCATTTGAACAAATGGAATATGTTTTAAGTAAATCAAATCATGAAGAATTCAATATTCGTATGAAAAGCATGGATTATAAATCCAGTCCGCAATTTAAACTGCTTATCGATCAATTTGTTTCCCATTTGAAAGATGAGGATATCCAGTTTAAAAATATCAGTTTTCGTAAGCAGGTTTTAATATCCAAGGAGCAGATTCATGATTATTTTTATTCCCTGGATGATGAGATAGCAATTCCAAATAAAATGGAGCTTGTTTCCAAATGGCTGCTTCAGGAATTACAATACCATCAGCGAATGGAGAAGGATAAGGACTGGGTGATGGAGCAGGTGGAACTGCTGGATAAAGAAGCTTTCTTAAAAGCATATTATAAATCTCAGAACTCCGATGAAGAGAGCAATGTAGCGGAAGAAGAGGAAATTTTGCGCAGAGCGGTTGTGAAAAAGGTGTTTTCAAAAATGAAGCAGCTCGTAGAAGCGTTTGAGTTTGTAAATGTGTCAGCAACCTATCAGAAGCTTTTTATCGACTGGGAGCCTAAGGAAAGTCCTGAACACTGGAAGGACATCTGTCTTCTTACAGCTTTTGATTTGTCGAGGAAGTTTTTAACATGGGAAGATGCAGCACCCTATCTATATTTTCAAGGAAAGCTGCTCGGTGCTCATGGAGACCGCGCAGTCCGTCACTTGTTTATTGATGAAGCACAGGATTATTCGGCATTTCAATTTGCTTTAATTAAAGATTTGTTTCCATATACGAGAATGACTTTATTGGGTGATATTAATCAGGCGATTTATACAAATACGACAAAAGAGAACCCACTGCTTCCCAAAAACCAAAACTGGAAACATGAGAGAATTACACTCACGAAAAGCTATCGATCCACAAAACAAATCGTTGAGTTTACGAAAAGCTTTGCACCAGGGCAGGAGAAGATTGAGCCATTTGAGAGGGACGGTAATAAACCATTACTGGTAAAGGTGGAAAATAAAAAAAGCATGAATGAAACCCTCATTGGCGAATTGGATAAGCTTCAGGATAAAGGTTATGAGACAATCGCCCTTATTTGTAAAACATTAGAGGAAAGTGAAGAGATCTTTAATTTGTTGAGAAATAAGGTGTCTGTGAAGCAGATAAATGAAGAAACGTATTCTTTTGAAAAGGGAATAGTAGTACTTCCGGTTTATTTGGCGAAAGGGATAGAGTTTGATGGTGTGATTATTCCTGATGCATCGAAAAACCGATATACCGCAGAATCAGACAGAACCCTTTTCTACACTGCTTGCACACGAGCGATGCATGAATTGGTTATGATAAGTATGGATAAGGCCTGTATGTTTATTGAAGGTGCCTCACCTGAAACCTATACAATAGAATAGAATAGGCTCCTGTTAAATTTTCCGGGCGATCAATTACTTCTGACAATTTGAAGTATTGATCGCTTTTTTTGTCTCAGTTAAGTTAAATATGGTAATTCAGCATTTTTATTTTTATCACCAATATATTCGCAAAAATTCATTATACTTTTAAAAAATTATAAAAAACTTATCGTAATATATTGCATTTTGCAGAATAACGTAGTATTATAGTTTCACTGATATATTGCATATGAGCAATATAACTATACAATTAATTGAAAATTATTTTAATTATACATCCTGGGGGGAACTGGAAAATGAAGAAAAAGCTATCATTATCATCATATACTGCAATTGGATTTATGTTATTTGCATTATTTTTTGGGGCAGGAAATTTAATTTTCCCGGCTCAGCTTGGCCAATATGCCGGATCTAATTTATGGCCTGCTGCAATCGGATTTTTAATAACTGGAGTAGGGTTGCCACTGCTGGGAATATTAGCGATGGGATTCTCAGGAAGCCGAAATTTACAGGAATTGGCTAGCAGAGTACATCCTGCCTATGGAATCTTTTTTACTGCATTACTTTATTTGACGATAGGGCCATTTTTTGCAGCGCCAAGAACAGGTACTGTGGCATTTGAGGTTGGGATAGCACCATTTGTGAGTGAAGGTTCTCATCAAACAGGCTTACTAATTTTTTCACTTTTATTTTTCGCTGTAGCACTTTTATTTTCATTATACCCTGCGAAGATCGTGAATAATATCGGAAAAATTTTAGCGCCAGGATTAGTTGTTCTGCTTCTTGTTCTTCTCGTTATGGCTTTTGTCAATCCGATGGGGTCAATGGGAACACCACAGGAAGGCTATACAAGTGGATCTTTTGTAACAGGATTCCTGGAAGGTTATAATACGATGGATGCATTAGCTTCACTTGTGTTTGCGATTATCGTAATTAATGTTATTCGTTCTATGGGTGTAACATCAAAAAAAGAAATACTTTCAGCAACTGCTAAATCCGGTGGTATTGCAATTGGGTTGCTCGGTGTTATTTATCTGGGGATTGCATATATGGGTTCCACAAGCACTGGACAATTAGGTCTTTTGGACACAGGTGGTCCTGTTCTAAGTGGTGCTGCATCCTATTACTTTGGCACGATTGGCTCAGTTTTGTTGGCAGTTGTAATAATTCTAGCTTGTTTAACGACTGCTATTGGACTGATTACAGCAAATGCGGAGTATTTCCATACATTGCTGCCGAAACTTAGCTATAAAATATTGGTAGTATTCTTTTCTGGATTAACATTTGTTATCGCTAATTTCGGATTAGCAAATATAATTGCTTATTCCATCCCTGTACTGATGTTTCTTTATCCACTTGCTATTGTTTTGATGATATTGACATTCTTATCACCATTGTTTAATGATGCAAGGGTGGTTTATGTGTCAACAATTGGAGTCACATTCCTGATCAGTACATTTGATGGTTTAAAAGAGTTAAGCGGATCACTTGGTGTTGAGTTTAGCTGGATGAATCCGGTTATATCCTTCTATGAAGGTGTGCTGCCATTATATAATCAAGGTCTTGGCTGGCTGATTCCAGCATTAGTTGTTATTGCAATTACAGGTGTTATCGTTCGTATACAACATAAAACAACGACAGTTCAAGCATAGATAACAAAGTAAACCGGTTTCCAAAAGGGAGCCGGTTTTATTTTTCCATCCTATTCTTTCATTAATTTTATGTTTTGCGATTGAATAATAATTTGGTAATCTCTAGTAAAGGAGATGAAAGCGTTGGCGAAAAGCTTTTTTACATTTAATATTTCAACTGATGAAAAACAAACGTTCACGAATTTGGACAGTTGCTTGCATGAAGCATTGCGTGAAAGTGTTATTCATGATGGGATTATGATTGTATATTGTCCTCATACGACGGCAGCAATAACGATTAACGAAAATGCCGACCCAGATGTAAAAATAGATTTGAAACTTGGTCTGAATGAGACTTTTCCGAATAAGGCGGAGTATATTCATATGGAGGGAAATTCGGATGGACATATGAAATCATCTGTTGTAGGAGCAAGTGAAACATTGATTATTTCGGATGGGCGTCTTGTATTGGGAACTTGGCAAAGCGTTTATTTTTGCGAATTTGATGGACCGAGAAATCGAAAAGTTCATGTGAAGGTGATGGAAGGATAAAGGAAGAAAAAATAAATGAGAGCTGAACGTGAATGCTAAGGCTTTTTTTTACTATAACAGTTTCATAACTCAATAGGGGATTTTATAGATGTTACTGGTTTAGGTAGTAAATAAGATTAAAGAAATTGCAAGTTGTATTGAATGAAAATATAGAAAGATAATAAAAAGCCGCAAATGCAGGATTTCACCAGTTCTCCTGTCTCCACGGCTTTTTTTAAAAAATTAATTTTCATTCCCAAATTGATTGTAAGCACCATGCATTACCGGACCTACATACTCATTCAATCTCCAACCATGTTTGATTGCTGCTGTAACGAAATATTTTGCTTCGTTTACTGATTCTTTGACTGATTTTCCGTTTGCCAGATTTGAGGTTATTGCGGCTGCAAAGGTACAGCCTGCACCATGATTGTAGGTTGTATCAAGTTTATCTTTTTCAAGCAAAGTAAAAGCTTCTCCGTCATAGAAAAGATCCAATGCTTTATCATGAACAAGTGCTTTTCCACCTTTAATAACAACATTTTTGGCACCTAGTTCATGAATTTTTATTGCTGCTTTTTTCATATCATCAACTGTTTTAAGTGGACCAGTTTGAGCAAGCTGACCAGCTTCAAACAAGTTTGGAGTAGCAATGGTCGCACGTGGTAGAAGGAATTCACGCATTGCGTCGGTGTTTTCGGGCTGTAGTACTTCATCCTCCCCCTTACATACCATAACGGGATCAAGCACAAATGTTTCAAGCTTGAATTCATCAATCTTTCTTGCTCCGAGCTCAATAATATCTACTGAACCCAGCATTCCGGTTTTCATCGCATCAATGCCAACCGATAGAATTGTAGTCAATTGTTTTTCAACAATCTCCACGTCGATTGGATATACACCGTGACTCCATTCATTATCCGGATCCATTGTTACAATGGAAGTAAGTGCGTTCATACCATAAACGCCATGTTCCTGAAATGTTTTCAAATCTGCCTGGATTCCTGCGCCACCACTTGAGTCAGAACCGGCAAGTGTTAAGGTTTTCTTCATTGTCATCTGATTCACTCCAAACTCTAATTCGTAGTTTTCTATGTCAATTACTAGGATATAATAAATCTTCCATTAATAATAGTACAAATTTATAGAAGGTATTAATTTTAAATAGTTGATCAAACGTTTGATTAACTATTTTAAAGTAATGTGGAAGCTGAACTTTGGAACATTCTAGGGTGGAATTATTATTACACAGCATATTTATTGCTTCCATCCCAAATGTTTACGAAATGAGCTTTTAAATAAGTAGACTCACAACGAAAAAGATTATTTCATTCCTTTTTAGGGAAATCTATTTACGAAGATATTTCCGCTCTATGATGTCACTAAATGTTCTTTGGAATGTCAATCAATTGTCAATACCACGCCATTTATTACCTATCAAAATGGTTTATACTATGTGCGTAGTGAAAACAAAATCTGTAGAATGTTTACCAAAATTAATTTCTATTGATCAATATTGAACATAGTAAAACAGCTGGAACAACTTGAGGAGGGTTTTACCGTGATGGAAATGGATCCGGTCTTGATGAGTCGTTTGCTTACAGCGCTGACTCTTGGTTTTCATATAATTTTTGCAACACTTGGTGTCGGGGTCCCTTTAATGATTTCGATTGCTGAGTTTATTGGGATTAAAAAGAAAGATCCGCATTACTTGATGCTGGCGAGACGCTGGGCAAGGGGGTTTGTTATAACGGTTGCGATTGGGGTTGTAACAGGAACAGCAATTGGTCTGCAGTTATCCTTGTTATGGCCTAATTTTATGCAAATTGCAGGAAATGTTATTAGTCTGCCATTATTTATGGAAGTCTTTGCATTTTTCTTTGAAGCTATATTCTTAGGAATTTATTTATACACTTGGGATCGTTTTAAAAAGCCTTATACCCACTGGTTTCTATCACTTCCGGTCATTATTGGCGGAGGACTGTCAGCTGTATTTATAACAACTGTGAATGCTTTTATGAATACGCCGGAAGGTTTTACGACAGGTGCAAATGGATTTGCAACAATCAACCCGATTGATGCCATGCTGAACCCTGCTACACCAACAAAGGTATTCCATGTTTTAAGCTCTGCATATGTAACAGTTGCCGCTATTTTGGCAACCATTGCAGCTTTCTCGTTGTTAAAAAAGAAAACATCGGAATATCATAAAAAAGCTTTGAAACTGACAGTAACACTTACATTTATATTTGCGCTCTTAACAGCTCTGGCAGGGGATTTCTCCGCAAAGTTTCTGGCAGAACATCAGCCTGAAAAACTGGCTGCTGCCGAGTGGCATTTTGAAACAGAAGAAGGAGCTGACTTGATATTATTTGGCTGGCTGAATGATGATAATGTTCCAGCAGGGGTAATTCGATTGCCTGGATTATTAAGCTTTCTGGCACATGGGGATTTTACCAGTGAAGTAACAGGCTTAGAGGAATTTCCTGAGGAAGAACGTCCACCTTTATGGATCCATTATATGTTTGATCTCATGGTAGCTATTGGTATGTTTCTCGCAGCGGTTTCTTTGCTTTATATAATTATTAGCAAAGTGAAGAAATGGAATGAGCATAATAAATGGCTGCTCAGACTTCTTGTGCTGATGGGGCCTTTAGCTATGCTTGCAATTGAATTTGGCTGGATTTTTGCTGAAGAAGGAAGACAGCCATGGATACTGCGTGGTTATATGACGGTGGAAGAAGCGGCAACATCTTCACCACATGTTGGACTTATGTTTATCCTGTTTCTCGGTCTATATACAGTGCTCGGTGTGTTGTGTGTAGTTATTTTACGCAGAATGTTCCGCAACAGCCCGGTCGAGGAAGAACTCGAGAAAAAATACCCTGCGATTGAAAAGGGGGATAACAAATGAGCTATGAAATCATAGGGATTACAGTTTTATGGATCTTTCTATATGGCTATTTGATAGTGGCATCAGTGGATTTTGGTGCAGGGTTCTTTGCCTATTATGCAAAGGTTACAAAGAAAGACCATATCATTAATCAATTAATTTCCAGATACTTATCACCTGTCTGGGAAGTTACGAATGTGTTCTTTGTCTTTTTCTTCGTCGGTATTGTTGGGTTTTTCCCGGATTCTGCCTATTATTATGGGACGGCGTTACTCGTTCCGGGCAGTATTGCCATCATTCTGCTGGCGATCAGGGGGTCGTTTTATGCTTTTGAGAACTATGGGTCAAAGCAGAGTAATGTCTATATGTTTCTATATGGAGCTACAGGACTGCTGATACCTGCTTCATTATCAACTGCTTTAACGTTGTCTGAAGGTGGATTCATCATGGAAAAAGATGGTGTTGTTTCACTTAAATATTTGGAGCTGTTTACGAGTCCTTACTCCTGGAGTGTTGTGTTTCTGGCGATTGTTTCTGTGCTCTTTATCAGTGCAACTTTCCTAACGTTTTATGCTGCAAGAGCAAATGATACGGAAGCATTAAAGCTGGTTCGGAAATATGCGTTATTCTGGGCAACGCCAACAATTATTGCTTCACTGACAACATTCATCGCATTAGGTGAACATAACCGGAGACATTACAGTAATATGATGGATCTGTGGTGGGTATTTGGCTTATCTGTTGGTTTCTTTATGATTGCACTTGCTTTAATTTATATAGGGAGATATTATGGTCTGGCATTTATTAGTGTGATGCTGCAGTTTTTCTTTGCATTCTTCGGGTATGGTGCCAGTCATCTGCCGTATATTCTGGATCCCTATATTACGATTTATGAAGGTGCTACACATGAATCAACCGGCATTGCCCTAATCGTTGTATTCATTGCTGGGTTGTTTTTATTAATTCCATCATTGATTTTTTTGATGAAGCTATTCCTGTTTGATGCGGATTATGTCAAAGGGAAAAAGTAAATGTTCGAGCTTAACTGAGGAGACATGGAAATGAATAATTTTAAGGCGGCTGTTTCCGCACAGAAAAAAAGCTTCATAAGTCTCTTTATATTTGCTATGTTAACAGGTGCCATGATTATTGGGCAGGCATATCTGCTTGTTGCAGTCATTGATGGTGTTTTCCTGAAAGGGCAAACCTTTAATGAAATCCTCCCACTCCTGGGGGGATTATTGTTCGTTCTGTTTGCCAGGGTGTTGTTTAGTTATCTAAGTGGACGCAAAGGAATTCGAATGGGATCGAAAGTGAAAAGTGATTATCGCAGGGCTCTTTTAAATAAATACACACAAGATCCCATTCAATCATCATTACGTGGACAATCAGGAAAAAAAGTAAGTGTAATAATGGAGGCTGTTGACGAGGTGGACAGTTATTTTAGTCAATACCTTCCACAAGTAATTCAATCAGCTATTATTCCGTTGCTGATACTTATCGTAATTTTTACTTCCCATGCAAATACAGGATTCATTATGCTGATTACGACACCTTTCATACCAATATTTATGATTATTATTGGAATGCAGACTAAGAAAAAATCCGAAGAGCAGCTGGAAAAGCTCGGGAAGTTTTCAGGAAGATTTCTCGATACATTACAGGGGCTTGTTACACTTAAATTATTTGGACGGGCAAGAAAGCAAAAAGATGTGATTGAAGAGAGCAGTCTGAATTTCAGGGAAGCAACCATGGAAATATTAAAAATTGCCTTTACTAATTCATTTATGCTGGAATTGATTTCCATGCTGAGTATTGGAATCATAGCATTGGAAGTAGCACTTCAGCTTATTTTATTTGATGGAATTACGTTTTTTACTGCTTTTTTTGTCTTGATTCTCGCACCTGAATTTTACACATCTCTCAAAGAACTGGGCAATGCCTTTCACAATGGTAGAAGCAGTATGGGGGCAGTTGAAAAGATAACAGAGGAATTAAAGGAGACAGACGTGACAGTGGAATGGGGAGACTCAACCCTGGGGACGGAAAAGACGCCACCGGAAATTATTGTACAAGAAGTAAGCTTTAGTTATGGCGAGAATCAGTTTGCTTTGGAAAATATTCATGCCGAAATCTCGCCATTCAGTCAGCTGGCAATTGTTGGACCGAGTGGATCGGGGAAGACGACGTTGATGCATGTCATTGCCGGCCTTACTGCCCCGTCCTCTGGAAAGATGATAATTAATGGCAATCCTTTGAATCATTATCAAGAAGAGCAATGGTTCAATGAATTGAGCTATATTTCCCAGCATCCTTATATTTTTTCCGGCACAATTGCAGAGAATATTGCGATTGGCGGAGGTTCAGAGGCTTCTCAGAAAGAAATTGAGGAGGCTGCCGAGGAGGCGGGGATTGCAGGTTTGATTGAGTCACTTAAGCAGGGCTATGAAACCCCGGTTGGAGAAGCGGGAAGAGGACTATCTGGTGGAGAGAGACAGCGGCTTGCCCTTGCAAGAGCTTTTCTGAAAAGGCCATCCATAATTCTTTTTGATGAACCAACAACCGGGCTTGACCTCTATACAGAACGTATTTTACAAGCATCCATAAAAAAACTGTCCCAGCATGCAACCGTGATAACAGTTGCACATCGGCTTCATACGATTAAAAATGCGGATCAGATTCTTTTCCTAGAAAAAGGAAAAGTTCTTGGGACTGGAACACATGAACAACTGATCAATAGTGTATCGAAATATCGCGAAATGGTTGCCGTTCAGCAGGGAGGGATGGCCCGGTGAAGGACCTTGCAATTGTTACAAAATTAATGCTCAAGGAAAAAAGGGATATCTTCTATTCGATTATTGCCGGTTTTATTGCCGGTATTGCAGCAGTTGGGCTGTTTGCAGCGAGTGGTTATCTGATCTCCAAAGCTGCACTGGCACCTCCTTTGTATGCATTAATCATTCTGACATCAACGGTAAAGCTGCTTGGATTTACTAGAGCTTTAACCAGATATGCCGAGCGATACTTTTCCCATCGTGCCACGTTTACTATTTTAAGTAACTTAAGGGTATCCTTTTTTGAAAAGCTGGAACCTTTAACTCCAGGTATCTTTCAAAAATACCGGAGTGGCGACCTGCTGTCTCGCATTGTGGGTGATGTGGAAAGCTTGCAGAATTTCTTTTTACGGGTTTTCTATCCGCCAATTGTTTTAATGATGGTCTTTTTAAGCACGATATTATTCACACTGTATTTTTCAATATATACAGCGATCGTACTGCTTATTGGCCTTGTTCTGATAGCATTTGTAGTACCTGTACTGTTTGCTATGAAACAGCGGAAAATCAATAGTCAGGTAAGGGAAGAAAGAGGAAGGCTGTCAACAGAGGCTACAGAGCTTTTGTATGGTTTTCGTGATTTGAAAATATACCAGAAGCTTCGGGGAAAAGAGCAGGAATTACTTGAAACCTCTAAAAGCTACATTAGTGAACAGGAGAAAGAGGAAATCACTATTGCCTTCAGCAAATCAGTAAATACGTTTATTTCTCTTTTTATTACGTGGGTTGTTTTGGGTATTGGTGCTTACTTGGTTGCAACAGGCCAAATGGCTGGAATTTTTCTAGCCATGTTTGTCATGATTGCCATTACTGTTTTTGAGGATGCGGCTGCAATGGCAGTTTTCCCGATCTATTTAAATGATAGTAAACGAGCGGCGAATCGGTTATTCTCCGTTGTTCGGGGGGACGAAGATTCTGAAGTAGAATCAGGTAACTGGAAAGAGTTTCCAGATGATAAGATCCTATCCATCGAAATGGACAATGTCAGCTTTACTTTTCCGAATGAATGGAGAAAGACGCTGGAAGATATTACAGTAGAATTCCCTGCAGGTTCAAAAACGGCCATTGTAGGTCCGAGTGGTTCTGGTAAATCGACATTGCTTCAGCTTCTTATGAAAATGTATCCTGCTGACGTGGGGGATATTCGTATAGGTGATTTTTCGATTTCTGATGTAAGTCAGGAGAGCCTCTGGAGTGTGTCCAATGTTGTTTTACAGGAAAACCACTTTTTCTATGGAACAATTCGGGATAATTTACAGTTAGCCGGGGATGAGTTAACTGATGGTGAAATGGAAGAAGTCCTGCTGAAAGTGAAGCTGGATGACTTTTCCCTGGCAGATCCGGTGTTTGAAAAAGGAGAAAACCTATCCGGTGGGGAAAAACAGAGACTAGCAATAGCTCGTACAATGCTGAAAGATGAAAGCTACTGGTTCCTGGATGAGCCGACATCGTCAGTTGATGCATTGACGGAGCAATCGATTTACAGACATCTTTTTGAACAAGCTAAGGATGATACCCTGGTTCTCGTCAGTCACCGTCTGACAGGGCTGGAAAGAATGGATCAGATTATTGTAATGGATCAAGGACGAATTATGGAGTCCGGTACATTTGAAGAACTGATGCAGCAGGAAGGCTATTTTTATGAGATGAAGGAAATTGAAAAGGATTTATTTTAACAGAAGCTATTCCATCAGGGAGTGATCCCTTAATGGAATAGCTTTTTTATCTGAGACTCAAATCTATGCAACTAACCGATTGCATAGACCGCTTCTCTAAGCCCAAAAGGAAAGAAATCCAGAGCAACCGTAGATCTGTGATAGGCGCATGAGTAATACATGTGCCTGCTATATTTCCTTAGTTTTTATCAAGTGTCCAAACTCGATCATGGTTTGTGGTTTGCGGGAATTTTTCTCCTGATTCCAGTTTAACGATTTTCGGGTCATTAACATTGTTTCCGGTTTCGCCTATTTCATAATATATACCGTTGTTTGGTGCTTTCTGTCCAAAACGAAAGTGACTGTATTCACCCAAAGTTATCACTCCTTGTTTATATTCCTTTTTATTATGCTGTAGTACAAATTATTCATACATATTAATATATAATTAATTATACTGTGAAAATAACCATAAATTATTAATTAATTTAATAATAATATTAATAATATTAATTTTTATGTTGATTTATTCAATTTGTTGTTATATACTGAAAATTAGAAAGGAGATTTTCATGTCTTATTCAGTATTAAACACATGTCCGGTATGTGAACATTCACTGCATGTTACTAAACTGCAATGTTCCCATTGTCATACAACAATAGAAAATAAATTTGAATTATCGAAGTTAGCATCATTATCAGCTGAGCAAATGCATTTCATCGAGACATTTATTATCTCACGTGGAAATATAAAAGAAGTGGAGAAGGAGCTTGGTATTTCCTATCCAACTGTTCGGGGGAAACTAAATGAAATCATAGAAATTCTCAGGCCTGAACGAAAAAATGAGGATTCAGGGGACTTCAGCAAAGCACAGGTGATTGCTATGTTGGAAAATGATGAAATTACAGCGAAAGAAGCGGTTAAATTATTAAAAAATAAATAAGGGGAAATGTAAAATGAATGAAGAAATTGCAAAGGTTATTTCAATGGTTCAGGAAGGGAAAGTAGATGCAGATGAAGCGGCAGAAATAATTGCAGCACTAAAACAAAACGAAAGCCCCAAGGAAACTACGGGGAATTATTTGGATAAAACACTCAAGGTTCGAATCCAGTCAAAACAAAGAGATGATGTAAAGGTTAATGTCCCACTTCGTTTTGTAAATGCCCTTCTGAGAATGGGGCAGGGGGTTGCTTCTAATATTCCTAATATGAATAAATATGCAGGAGATATTGATATGGACCTAATTATTCAGGCGATTGATAATGAGGTAAGTGGCAAAATTGTTGATATCCAAACTGGTGATGGTGAACTGATTGCGGTTTACATCGAATAGTTTTTAATGTAAAAAGGAAGCATCCGGCTGATACAGATGCTTCCTGTCGGTGACCAATATAATTATATGTTTACAAGCTCGAAAAAGTCATTCCAACTCACAATTCGATCCATTTCCAAATCCTGATTATAGGATTGATCCTTAACGATTAATTTAACGGGATCTTCAGTGAGGGTATTAAGCACTGCGGGTTTATCATCAACATAGTAATCAAGCTTTAAATCCTTAATTATATGTATTTTTTCATTATCCTGCATGCCATAAAAAAAGCGATCATCTATCACAGGAAAACCCTGCTCTTTCATCCACCTTTTTGTTCTCTCTCCATGTTCCTTTGGTCTGGCGGTTATATAGTAGATTTCATGTCCAAGCCTATCCAGCTCAGTTATGATTTCAATTGCTCTAGGGAAAGCAGGACAGTTTGTAAAATAGATTTCTTTCAGGGAACTTTTCCACATATCCTTACCCTGTTCATCTGTTAAACCAAAGGGCTCATGAATTTCAACTCGATTTAACGCATGAAAAACATCCAATGACAGGTCTTTGTTTAGTTTTTTCTTATATATTTGAAAGGCATGTTCCCTTAGATTAATTAATGTATCATCAATATCAAAACCAAATCTCATATCCATCCCTCGATTAGTCATTTTCATAGCTCGGATAGCCGGTGAATTTATAATCTTTCCCGACTCTTATAATGTCTGTATCAATGAGTTCAACAGCATCTTTCATCTGATCAATTCCTGTCCCTTCCAGAAAGGTTGGTGCATTTTGTCCACCGATTAACTTAGGAGCAAAATAAAGAACAACTTTATCAATCAGTTTATTTTCCAAAAAGGAAGCATTAATATTTCCGCCGCCCTCAATTAATACAGATGAGACGCCTTTTTCTCCTAATAAGCTAATCACATCATTTGCATTAACAGAATTCGAACCACTTGTTTCGAAGACTTTTATACCTAAATTCTCTAATGTTTCTTTTTTTGCAGTATCATAGTTTTGACTTGTAAATATCCAGGTTTCTGCCTGCTTATCTGTAACAAGCTGATAATCCAGCGGTATTTTCAATGTAGAATCTAAAACAATCCGGATAGGATTACGACCGTTCGGTATTCTGGTAGTCAGCGCTGGATCATCTTTGAGTGTTGTATTAATCCCAACAAGAATCGCCATATTCTCGTTTCTTAGGTGGTGGACGTCATGTCTTGCTTCCTTAGATGTAATCCACTTGCTGTTAAAGGAGTGTGTCGCAACCTTGCCATCCAGTGTTATACCTGATTTTAATGTGATAAAGGGTTTCTTTTGAGTAATAAATTTATTAAAAACCTCATTCATTTTTCGTGACTCTTCTTCAAGTACTCCAGTAATGACTTCAATCCCGGCATCCTGCAATATCTTAACCCCATTTCCTGACACAACAGGATTCGGATCAAGTGTAGCAATCACTGCTTTTTTAATTCCGGACTTCACAATTGCTTCTGCACAGGGTGATGTTCTCCCGTGATGGGAGCAAGGCTCAAGTGTTACATAAATCGTGCCGCCCTTGGCCATTTCGTCAGCCATTCGTATCGCGTGAATCTCGGCATGTGGTTCTCCAGCCTTTAAATGTGTTCCAACTCCAACAATTCTGTTCTCATTAACAATTACAGATCCAACAAGTGGATTAGGATCTGTTTGTCCTTTCATAGCCTTAGCATTACTTAACGCCAGATTCATATAGAATTCGTGGTTAGTCATTTGGGCATGTTCCTTCCGCTTCAAAATGACCGGATTTATTAATTTTAGTCTGTAAGTACTTCTCGTTGTACTCGGAAACATCTCCCCACAAGGGTGTTCTTCCGGAAATGGATAAACCAGCATTTTCTAATGCTTCCAGCTTTTTAGGGTTGTTAGTTATGAGTGTTACAGGTTTGGTTCGTAACTTTTTAAGAACCTGAATGGCATCATCATAGTTTCTGGAATCATTTACAAATCCAAGGTTCTCATTTGCTTCCACCGTATCATAGCCATTTTCCTGAAGAACATAAGCCATCGCTTTTGAGAATAAACCAATGCCTCTTCCTTCATGATTTGCTAAATAAAAAAGTGCCCCTGATCCATGCTCTTTGATTTTTTTCATCGATTCTTTAAGCTGGTAGCCGCAGTCGCAACGTTTACTACCAAAAATGTCTCCTGTATGGCAAATGGAATGCATTCTGATAAGCGCATCCTCTGCGTTTTCAAAGTCCCCATAAACAAGTACACTCGATTGCTGATATTCAGCCAGATTTGAGGATGCCAATTTATCAATAATTTTTTGATAATCCTCTGTTACCTCTTCATAATTCAACCAGCAATACCATTGAAAAATAACGGTTTCCCCATATAAATTAACAGGGAGCTGGATAGGTCCAACCAGGTATATCGCACCTTCATCTGAATTTACTAATTGTATTTTATCTTTTAAAACCGAAAAGGCTTTTGATTCAAGTTTCATTTGTCCCATGCTGCAATCTCCTTTCACTTAACCCTTAGTATAGTTAAAAAATCATATATCATCAATTTATCATTCTCGGATTAATAATCTTTGTTGATCATGTATTTTGTTATAGTATGTAGCTTGTTAGAATCTGTCTGGGATAAGGGAAAATGAAAGAAGCAACTGTACTGTAAAAAACGATGGTGCAACTCCTAGCTTTTTACATAAACCCGAGTGGCAATCATTTTTTAACTTGTCCAACTATCCCATAAAAGAAAATCCTTGTAAGATCTTCAGTTAATGGCAACATATCTTGAGCAACACCGTCACGTTGCATATATTCTTTAAACATTTGCATATAGATTATAATTGCTTCATTCGAAATACTTGGATCTATAAATCCCTGTTCTCTTCCCTCGTTAAATAAATCTATAAGAAGCGGTAGCGCCTTATTTGTATATAAATCCTCTACATAGCTCTTTCCTGTTGAATAATCTTTCATAAAGTCCTGAAAAAAATTATCACTCATTTGATCAGCAAGATTGCTTTTTTCAAATGTAATTTGCCTTATTTTTTCATCAAATGGAAGATTACTGCATAGAATTGCTTTTTGTTCATCCCATACTTGATCTACATAGAATTTTAAGACCTCATCAGTCAATTTATCCTTACTTTCAAAGTAATTATATATAGTAACCTGAGAAACAGCTGCATTTTTAGCAATTTCAGCCACAGAAACTTTTTGCACGCCAAATTCCATAAATAATGCCAAAGCTGCTTCTAATATACTTCTTTTCTTTTGTTCTTTACGTCGCTCAAAACCGTTCATAACTTTCACCTCAATCATAGTTTAATAAAAGTTTTGTAATAAAACAACTTAAATAGTTCATATGCTATTGCAAAGTAGAATGCTTTTATATATTATGAACTATACAAGGTAAAATATTTCAAAATTAAATGAGGGCATTCCCCGCAAGAGGAGGAGAATATAATATGTCTGTATTGGAAGTAAGGAATCTGACGAAGAAATTTGGAAAGTTTACAGCTTTAAATGGTGTAGATATTAATGTGAATAAAGGTGAGGTTTTTGGTTTTATCGGTCCAAATGGCGCAGGGAAATCGACTACTATTCGTGTGTTGCTGGGTATTTTAAAGGCAACAGAAGGTGAAGCAAACATTTTCGGTAAGGATGCTTGGTCAGATGCTGTTGAAATTCACAAAAGCATTGCATATGTCCCGGGTGACGTGAATTTGTGGCCAAACTTAACCGGTGGGGAAGTAATTGATTTATTTGTGAAACTGCGTGGGGGTAATAATAAAAGTCGCCGCGAGGAACTTATCAATAAATTCGATTTAGATCCAACTAAAAAGTGCCGAACCTATTCAAAAGGAAATAGGCAAAAGGTTGCTTTAGTTGCGGCATTTTCCTCTGATGCAGACTTATATATTTTAGATGAACCAACATCAGGGCTGGATCCTTTGATGGAACAGGTTTTTCAGGAATGTGTAATCGATGCAAAAAAAGCTGGAAAAAGTGTCCTGCTTTCAAGTCATATTTTATCAGAAGTGGAAAAGCTTTGTGACAGAGTGGGGATTATTCGCCAAGGTAAAATTATCGAAACAGGTTCATTGAATGAATTACGTCATTTAACACGGACAAATTTGCTTGTGGAAACGAAACAGCCGATCACTTCGTTAAATGAATTAAAAGGCGTTCACGACATCGAGGAAAAAGATCAAGCACTTTCATTCCAGGTGGATACAGAAGAACTGGATACGATTATTAAACATGTAAGTCAGTTTGGTATTGTGAAACTGGAAAGTGCACCACCAACCTTGGAGGATTTATTTATGCGGCATTACGAAAATAAAGATGAGGCAGGGGCAGGAGGTGCTTCCTGATGGCTGGTTCTATTACTAAAAATACCGGCTCCCTATCCAGATTTATAATGAGACGGGATCGCATTCGTATTCCTTTATGGATAATCGGCATTTCCTTCTTTACATTAATGGTACCGATTGCTTTTGGGGATATGTATTCCTCTCAACAAGAAAGGGATGTTATGGCGGAAACGATGCAAAATCCTGCGATGACAGCAATGGTAGGGCCTGGGAATCTGGGAAATTATACTATTGGTGCCATGACAACACATCAAATGCTGCTTTTAACAGCGGTTGTTGTTGGGCTAATGAGTATTCTGCTTGTGAATCGTCATACACGGGCAGATGAAGAAGATGGGCGTATCGAAATGATTCGTTCCTTGCCTGTGGGTCGTTTATCAAATGTAAATGCAACATTATTTGTTTTAGTTATAACGAATGTGGTTTTGGCAATGGTAACGGGTTTTGGTTTATTTGCATTAGGCATAGAAAGTATGGATTTGGAAGGATCATTACTTTATGGTACTGCTTTAGGTGCAACAGGGATTCTATTTGCAGGAGTTACTGCTGTATTTGCACAGCTGTCAGAAAGCTCCCGTGGCGTGATCGGTTATTCTATCGCAGTGCTGCTTCTGGCTTATCTTGTCCGTGCTGTTGGTGATGTGGGCAATGAAACTTTATCTTGGCTCTCTCCTTTAGGGTGGATTACTCAATCAGAAGCCTATTCGAATAATAATTGGTGGCCCATTCTATTAACGGTAGGTGTATCTATTATTCTATTTATTTTTGCGAATTATCTAAATGCAATTCGAGATTTGGAAGCGGGCTTTTTCCCGGCAAGACCTGGGAGGAAGAACGCATCAGCCTTTTTACAAAGTCCAATGGGTCTTGCCTTAAGATTACAGCGTACCGGAATAATCGCCTGGGCAATTGGCTTGTTCGTCATGGGGATTTCCTATGGATCTGTTATGGGAGATTTGGAATCGTTCTTTGAAGGTAACGAGATGCTGGAACAAATGCTGGTTGCTGAAGAAGGCTATTCACTGACAGAACAGTTTATTCCGATGTTGTTGATGGTAATGGGAATACTCGCCACAGTACCTCCTGTAATGGCCATGAATAAATTGATTGGCGAAGAAAAAAAGAACCGTGTTGAACATTTGCTTGGAAGAGCTGTTTCACGTACGAAGCTGGCGGGGAGCTATCTGCTTATATCCATCTTGAATGGATTTATCATGATTTCACTTGCTGCTATCGGGCTTTGGTCTGCAGCTTTAGCGGTTATGGAAGACGGATTTGAATTTGGTACGATTTATGGAGCTGCGCTGGTTTACTATCCCGCTATGCTTGTCATGATTGGTTTTGCTGTATTGTTAATCGGTTTTCTGCCAAAATTGACCAGTCTAATTTGGTTATATGTGGTTTATTCTTTCTTTGTTCTTTATATGGGAGGACTATTTCAATTTCCGGATTGGGTTGGGAAGTTTTCACCATTCGGCTATATTCCACAGCTTCCGGTTGAAAGTATGGAATGGCTGCCGATAATTATTTTAACAATTATCGCTGCTTTCTTGATGATTATTGGATTTATTGGATATAACAAGCGGGATATTGAAGGATAGCAAGCAGTCCTCAAGTCTTATAGAAAGCGATGAAGTGGTTGGGGGCGGTTCCCCTTTTTGATGTGGTTTGGAGGTTGTTTATTGTGAACATTCATTTATTTAAAGGAACAGGTAAATTAACAGGGCTGCTTTTAAGGCAGCAGCGCTTCAAAATACTTATTTGGCTGCTTGGATTAATACTAATTACATTATCGGTTGCGACGGCATATCCGGATATGTATACAGATGAGAAGTCTAAACAGGCATTTTCGCTTACAATGGATAATCCTGCCATGGTTGCAATGCTTGGTTCAGGGTATGAAGGACAGGATTATTTAAATTCAATAGGAACATTATTTGCACATGAAATGCTGCTCTTTACAGCAATTGCAGTTGCGATTATGAGTATTTTACTTGTCGGTAGAAGTACCCGGGCAGATGAAGAAGATGGACGTACGGAAATGATTCATGCGCTTCCGGTTGGTCGGCTTTCCTATGTAAGTGCTGCAATAATTATACTGATAGCTGTAAATGTGGTACTGACTCTTTTAATTGGACTGGGATTGTCAGTATTGGGAATAGAGGGTATTAACCCAGAAAGTTCATTTTTATATGGTGCCATTTTAGGTGCAACCGGCTTAGTTTTCGGTGGGTTCACAGCAATTTTTGCACAGCTTGCAGAAACTTCAAGAGGAACTACAATGCTTTCATTTGCTGTATTAATTGTGGCATATCTTATTCGTGCAGTTGGCGATGTGAGCAATGAATCGATATCGCTTTTTTCACCATTGGGCTGGACGGTAAGAACGGATGTATTTGCTGAAGATGATTGGTGGTCAGTTTTCCTGTCACTTGTTTTAAGTGGCGTAATTATAATTATAGTTTTCTATTTAAAATCAATTCGTGATCTGGGTTCCGGTTTTATACCGGCTCGGGGTGGAAGAAAATACGCTTCATCATTCCTGCAAACTCCAATTGGTCTTACATTACGATTGCAGCTTACTAATATCATTTCATGGGGAATCGGCCTGTTTGCATTAGGTGCTGCATTTGGCTCCATTTTGGGCGACCTGGAAACTTATTTTGCAGATATTGAATTCATGCAAGCGTTTTTGACAGAAGAACAAGGTTACACAATGACAGAACAGTTTATCGTATTATTAATGGCGATTATGTCACTAATCGGCACGATTCCTGCAGTAATGACTGTGTTGAAACTAAAAGGGGAAGAAAATAAAAACCGTACGGAATATTTGTATAGCCGTGCATTATCACGGACGCGGTTGCTTGGTGGGTATTTTCTGTTAGCGATAGTTGTAAGTATTATGATGCAGCTACTGACAGCGATTGGTTTATGGTCTGCAGCGGCTACAGTTATGGAAGAAGGATTAACACTGGGAACAATTTTTAAATCAGCGTTTATATATTTGCCAGCTATGTGGGTTGTAGTTGGGCTTGCTGTTTTAATGATAGGGCTTATTCCAAAAGCAACAGGATTTGTCTGGTTTTATGTAGTATATGGATTTGTTGTCATCTATCTTAATGGAATACTTGATTTCCCGGAATGGGTTAACAATCTTTCAGTATATGAACATATCCCGCAAATTCCTGTTGAAGAAATGGATTTTATGAAAATTACTGTACTTATAATCATTGCAGTAATACTAACATTTGCTGGTTTTTTGGGCTATAACAGAAGAGATATCGAAGGATGATTGTGCTGTTTTAAGAGAATAATAAAAGCAATCAAATTTCAGGAGGAGTGTTTGTTGAAAATGATTCGCTTTATAATTATTTTGTTAACAGTATTCATCTGCTCAACTATTGAGGTTCATGCTGCTGAAAGGCAGAAGGATCCTGATGAAATTGTAAAGGATTTTCTGCCAGTAAACTCAGAGCTGGTGAAGGCTGAGGAACCTGTAGGTACGAAAGCAATTCAGCGATATGATTTTGATAGTGATGGACAGGCCGAATTGATCGTAACCTTCAAGGAGAAAGATCAATTAAAAGCAATGGTTCTGAAAAAAGAAAGTGGCCAATGGAAAAAGGTTTGGGAGGTAACGGGAGAGGGCTTTGATATACATTATTCTGGTTTAGAAGATATGGATGGCAATGGAGCTAAGGAATATCTGATTGGCTGGATGATTGGGGCTTCTGCAGGCAATGAATTAGAAATTTTTCAATGGCAGAACGGTTCTTTGCATAAATTAAATGACACTATCCCTTATCATAAACTGGAAACACTTAACGAGGGAAAACAAACATATTTAGCGGTCTGGCAGCGCTTTTGCTGTGATGCTTATACAGTTGAAGTTTTAAAATGGAATGGAACCAAATTTATTCAGGATGATAAAATGTTCATGATGTACTATCCAAAAATAAAAGCATTTTATGAAGAAAAGATATCGAAAATGGATGCCTGGTATTATTGGTATGCACTAGCAGATGCGCAAGTGAAGGCAAATTTGCTGCAGGAAGCGGTTTTGTCAATAGAAAAAGGGCTGACATTGGATCCGGATAATGAGCAGCTTTTGAAATTGAAGAAGAAGCTGGAGCTAGGAGAATAAAGGGAAGATTATATCTAAGGCAATTCTTGATCAAACGTTTGATCAAGAATTGCTTTTTTGATATATATTAAAAAATACATGTTATCATTAGGAAGGATTTTCATCATACATTATAGATAATGATATAGGAAATATAAGGGGAGTAACTATGGAAAATTGGATTACACAAATTATGGAGCAGTTTGGTTATTTCGGTATTTTCCTGTTAATAACACTGGAGAATTTATTCCCGCCTATTCCATCAGAGGTTATTTTAACGTTTGGAGGATTTATGACCACCCAATCAAATCTAGGAATATTGGGAGTCGTAGTAGTTTCGACAGCGGGATCAGTATTTGGAGCAATTATTCTATATGGAATTGGGCTTCTTCTTGACGTAAACAAAATGGAGAGAATTGTTGAGAAGTATGGACATATTTTAAGACTAACCAAAAAAGATATCTATAAAGCAGATAAATGGTTTGATAAGTATGGTGTATGGACAGTATTTTTCTGTCGCTTTATCCCGGTAATCAGAAGCTTAATCTCTTTGCCTGCAGGTATGTCACGAATGAACTTTGTCACTTTTCTATTGTTGACAATACTTGGAACTTTAATTTGGAATGTGGTATTAGTAAATCTCGGTGCAGCAGTAGGGGGTTCCTGGGAAACAATTGTAGGCTACATGGAAATTTATTCAGATGTGGCTTATGCAGTGCTGGGACTGTTGGCAATAGTGTTTGTTGTTTTGTATGTGAGAAAGAGGATATTGAAGAATAAATGAATGTTTTATTTAGGATGATTGACTTCAGAGTTTGTGTCCCATGTATTCTTATAGTGGTATAATAGAGCCAATAAATTTTCAGATGGGGTGATTTAAATGTCATTTCTGAAAGAGGACCGAATATATACGTATGCCGATTATTTATCATGGCCCGAGGATGTAAGAGCGGAGATTATTGATGGTACTCCATATTTACAGGCTGCTCCTTCTAGGATTCACCAGGAAATTCTATTAGGATTAGTTCGTCAAGTTGGTGATTTTTTGGATGGAAAGGAATGCAAGGTTTATCCAGCACCCTTTCAAGTTGTATTAGACCCTGAGGGGGAAAATACTGATGAAGAAGATAGTCAAAATGTATTTGAACCTGATATAACGATTGTTTGTGATAAGTCGAAATTAGATGATGCTGGTTGCAAAGGCAGCCCTGATTTAGTAATGGAGATTATTTCGCCTTCAACTGCCAGGAAAGATAAGATCGAGAAGTTCAATAAATATGAGCAGGCTGGTGTTAAAGAGTACTGGATTATAGAACCTCAGGAAAAGATTGTTAGTGTGTTTACACTTCAGGAAAATCAGGGATACGGCAGGCCGAATCTCTACTCAGATGAAGATCAGGTAAAGATCACTATTTTTGAAGATTTGAAAATTGATTTGAAACTGGTCTTTTCATTTTAATAGGCATTCACTTTAGTAAAGCTGTGTGACAAAAAGGTCGTGCAGCTTTTTTGGTGGTGGGAATTACATGGTAAGAGATTAATTTCACTGGGCAATGAAAGAACATCAAGATGGACGCAGAACTAATAAATATGTACATTAGAATGGATAAATAAGTTCTTCACTTAGGAATACAAATGACAGGAGAATATAATGGGAAAACAACAAAAACAAGGATTAAAACCATTTATTTCATTGGTTCTATCAACAAATATTCCAAAAATGGCTCTAACATTTGGATTAATCGGTAGTATCATTACAATGCTTGTCGGTCTTTCTATACCATTACTTACTAAAGAATTGGTAGATGGATTTTCCGTAGAAGCATTAAGCACCACACTTATCATTATCATTTTTGTAGTATTTATTTTACAAGCGATAGTAGACGGGGTATCAACTTATTTACTTTCAGCGGTAGGACAGAAAATTGTTGCAAGACTTAGAGAAATGATGTGGTTTAAGCTTATTCGTTTGCCAGTAAGCTATTTTGACAAACATGCAAGCGGGGAATCCGTGAGTAGAGTTGTAAATGATACTGGTATTGTAAAGAACTTAATTTCACAGCAATTTCCTCAGTTTATAACAGGATTGATCACAATTGTTGGGGCGCTGGTTATCTTATTAATTATGGACTGGAAAATGACATTATTAATGATAATAGCCGTACCAGTGACTTTTCTGGTTATGATGCCGCTTGGAAGCAGGATGGCAAAAATATCTAAGGGGCTTCAGGATCAAACAGCCACCTTTACTGGGGAAATTCAACAAACATTAGGTGAAGCCCGCTTAATGAAATCCTCTACAGCTGAGGAATTTGAAGAAGCCAAAGGATTAAAAGGCATTCGGAAAATGTATGAGTATGGTTTAAAAGAGGCAAAAATTTTCGCCCTGATTGGTCCTTTTATGTATACGATCATGATGCTTGTGATTGTTATTATTATTGGATATGGAGGAATCCGTGTTGCAGAGGGGTCGATGTCAACCGGTTCCCTTGTTGCATTTCTGCTGTACTTGTTCCAGATCATTTATCCTGTTACATCTTTTGCGATGTTCTTTACGGAATTACAGAAAGGAAAAGGTGCAACCGAGCGCATTATCGAGATATTGGACGTAAAAGAGGAAACAGGCAAAGAAGGTATCGAAAAGGATATTTCCAATCAATCCATTCAAGTAGGCGATGTATCATTTGCCTATAATGATGAAGAGTCTGTACTTGAAAGTATTTCCTTTACTGCCCAAGCAGGAGAAATGATTGCCTTTGCGGGCCCAAGTGGTGGTGGGAAAACGACGATGTTTGGTTTGCTTGAACGTTATTATGAGCCTACTGCAGGAGAGATTCTTATTGGTGACACACCGATAAAAGAGTTATCTATGAAATCCTGGCGCAGTCAGATTGGCTATGTTTCTCAGGAAAGTGCGATGATGGCCGGAACTATTCGGAAAAACTTAACCTATGGCTTAAGTGATTCGAAAGAAATTCCAGATGAAGATCTATGGAATGTAGCAAAAATGGCATATGCCGATCAATTCATTATTAATTTTTCAGAAGGGTTGGACACGGAAGTTGGGGAGCGTGGTGTAAAGCTGTCAGGTGGACAACGCCAGCGGATCAATATTGCACGTGCGTTCCTTAGGGATCCTAAAATCCTTATGATGGATGAAGCAACAGCAAGCCTTGACAGCCAGTCTGAAATGGTTGTCCAGCAAGCACTTACCCGGTTAATGGAAGGGCGCACCACTTTCGTCATTGCCCACAGGTTATCAACAATTGTTGATGCAGATAAAATTATTTTTATCGAAAAAGGAAAAGTGACAGGAATGGGAACCCATCAGGAATTGACTCATAATCATGCATTGTATCGTGAATTTGCTGAACAACAATTAACTTGAATGAAAATAGAGTCCTCAAAATCAATTCAGGACTATTTTTGGTTTAAAGGGTGCAGCGTATAGAAAGAAATTGGTGAGAGAAAATAACTTATGAAAACTGGTTTTTGGAAGCAATTAGATAAAAATTAAAGCTGGAAAGAAGTGAACATTCATTGATTCAGCAAATTTTGGAATGGCTTCGTGCACTTGGTCTTCCTGGGTTATTTTTGGCAATGTTTTTGGAAGGGTTGTCCATCCCTTTTCCCGGTGTAGTTATCGTGCTTTCATTTGGTTATCTCCTTTCACCAGGCTTATTGAGTATTGCTCTCATCTCTATAGGAATGAGTATTTTTTATAGTATTGCGAGTCTTATCCCATTCTTTTTAGCATCAAAACTGGGAGGACATTTACCTAAAAGAATAAAAAAGGGATTGGAAAAAGGACAGTCTTATTTTAATCGGTATGGCGTATGGAGTATCGCAATATCACGCCCCTTTGGTATTGGAAATTATATTTCTTATGTTGCTGGTTTAAGTAAGGTGAATCCCCTAAAGTATTTTCTTCTGACTTTTATCGGTATTTACCCATGGTCTTTTATCATGATGTTTCTGGGAGATTATTTTAACGGGAATTTCACAGCGATAAAGCAATTTTTCAAGGATCAAAGCATTTATGGATATGCTGCAGCCTTTATTGTGATACTTATCGGGTTGTTCTACATTGTGAAAAAATATAAGAAATCTAAGGACGAAACAAAAACAGCAGGCGATTCACCAAAATGAGTTAGGGTGGGGCGCTGTTTTTGTTTGTGGGGAAGGTGTGAATGTCTTAGAATAACAGTAGACAGTATTATTGGGAGGGTTTTTGATGGATGAATTTATGGAACGGGCAGTAGAATTAGCAGCAGATAATGTTCGTGACGGCGGGCAGCCATTTGGTGCGGTGCTTGTGAAGGATAATAATATCATAGCTGAGGGTGTTAATGAGCTTCATAAAAAATATGATGTTAGCGGCCATGCTGAGCTGTTGGCCATTCGCCGTGCTCAAGAGAAATTTCAAACGAATGATTTATCAGGTTATATCATGTATGCCAGTGGAGAGCCTTGTCCGATGTGCTTAACATCGATGTATTTTGCAGGAATTGAAAAGATTTATTACTGTGCATCTGTTGACGATGCAGTAGCAGTGGGATTAGGCAAATCAAAGGACATATATGCTGATTTGCAAAAAGAAAAGACAAAACGGAAAATTTCTATGAAACAAATTCCATTAGATGAAAAGCATGTAAATCCAATGAGACTATGGAATGAACGAACATAGAAAAAAGAGGGACGCAAGATGATCATATCAAGCCAAAACTGAATCTTTTTCCTGAATAAATCGTATACTTAAGTATAGGATAATAAGAGGATGGTTTGAATATGGAATATGAGATGAAAGTATATGAAGAAATACATGCCTGGCGGAATAAAGTTCTAAAAAAAGCAGGTTTGTTTAATCAATTATCAAAGAAGGCACAAACAAAAATAAATGGGATGATCCCTGAGAAGGCCCATAAAATCATTACAGATAGTATTAAAAATATGGTGAAAGCCACATTGGTTGGCTCGAATATTACTACGAAGAAGCAGCAATATGCTGGAATGAGTCTTTACAAGCGGGATGAACTTCTTAAGGAAAAGCTTGCTTCTTATAGGAAAACTGCAGTAATTGAAGGAGCTGGAACAGGTGCGGGAGGAATATTTCTCGGACTAGCAGATTTCCCGTTACTTTTATCAATTAAAATGAAATTCCTATTCGAAGCGGCAGCGGTTTACGGATATGATACGAATGAATACGAGGAACGCCTCTTCATTCTTCATGTGTTCCAGCTTGCTTTTTCAAGTGATGAAAAACGGAAAGATACCTTTTATATCATTGAAAATTGGGAAGATGAAAAGGGGAAACTAGTCGATATGGATTGGCGTGTTTTTCAGCAGGAATACCGTGACTATATTGATCTGATAAAAATGCTGCAATTGATTCCAGGGTTTGGTGCAATTGTGGGAGCATATGCAAACCATAATCTTATGGATACACTTGGGGATACGGCACTTAATGCCTATCGTTTAAGGTTTTTAACTGTATCACCACGTGATTATTAAATGAAAAACCATCCATTGTGCTGATTGATAATATCTCACATCGGATGGTTTTTAAATCATATTATTCACTTTTTCATTGGTTAAATATGGTAGTTGCAGCAGTGCAAAATACAAAAAGGAGTTATTTTTTATCCTTTATAACTTGCAGCCCAATCACGCCAATGATTAAAATAACAAGCGAAATCAGACTGTAGTCTTTGAAAAAGGTTGTAAACGGAATATCCAAAAATAAAAACACCGCAGTAATAATTCGTCCCAGCAATAGTACCAGTCCGATGACTAGCATCCAATCAAATAGCTTCTTAAAAAAATTCACCTTATTCTCCTTTGCTTTACATTACATTTTAATTGTAACTCTACGCGTAATGATGCGTATAAAGCTTAAAATAATTCCGATTAAAACAATAGAACCTGCTACTGATCCCCAAAGTGACAAACTAATCGAGTCAAAAGGCAACCAATTGGATAATGGCTCACCTAATTCAGTTCCCCAAAGTAAATCTCCAATAACGATGGATACAAGGGCAATGGCGATAAATCCAAAACCGATGACCCATCCAAATCTGTAATAGCCCGCACCAATCAACCAACCAATAACATAGAGGCTAAGAATATTTAAGCTATACATGAGCATGGACACGAACCAGCTGCTCGAGTGAACCAAGATTGATGAACTAATAATTTCTTTTGGTAATACAATGCTGATGCTGTTATCGGAACTTTCAATACTGCCATCTGCAAGTGAACGATCAAGTGTAACTGGCAAATTGGTCATTTCAATAATCATATATTCTAATCCGGATAGCAGTGTTGCGATTAAGGAAATTGCAATAGCAACTCCCACAGCAGCAAGTGCAGAACCTCTAAAATAATCTTTTCGAGTAACACCATGATTTACATAGAATGTCAGAAAAGCATAGGCGGAGATAATACCAATGACCAGCATATAAATTTTGGCAGAGCTATGCGAAAAAAGTAAATAGTCTCCTAATGCACTACCGGTATTTAAGGAAACAGTGATCATGACAATATGTGCCAATAAAACAAAACCAATAAACCAAACTGACCAGGTTAGCTGTACAAAAAACAAATCAACGGCAACTTTAGGAAAAATACTTTTTTGTTTCATCTTACGCTTCCTCCCTTGTTAAATGAATGAATAGATCTTGAAGGGAAATAGGACCAACTTCTAATCCTTTTTGCTGTGCTTCATTTCTTTGTTTGTCACTAATGTCACCATAAACCATCACTGATTTTGTACCACCAAGCTTTTGTTCACTCAATTGATGCATCCCACTGACAAAGTCATCAACTAAATTAGTTACCCCAGTTATGGAAGCCCCTCTGGAAGCCAATGTTTCATATTCTTCCTGAAGGACAAGTGCTCCTTTATCAATAATAATGACTTCATCAAATAAATAATCCATTTCTGATACAAGGTGTGTTGATAAAATAATCGTCCGTGGATGTTCGGATTGATCTGCCAGCAATTCTTTATAAAAAATTTCCCGGGTAGGTGCATCCATGCCAAGGTAGGCTTCATCAAAAATGGTTAGTGGTGACCTGGAAGCTAATCCCATCGTCACATTAAGTGCAGATTGCATTCCCTTTGAAAGCTTATTCACCGGCTTTTCCAATGGAAGCTTAAATATTTTTACGAGATGATCGGCATAATTCGTATCGAAATCAGGTCGATACCTTTCGACTGCTTCAAGCATACCTTTCACCTTTTCCGTTTCATCTTTATAATCCTTCTCATAGATAAATGTAACTTTTTGCATGATATTTGCATTTTCAAATGGCTTTTCTCCATCCATTTTTACAGAGCCTTCTGAGGACTCTCGAAAAGAGGCCAATAATGAAAGAAGAGAGGTTTTCCCTGCACCATTTCGCCCAAGAATTCCATGAATTTTCCCGCTTTCGAGATGAAAGGAAATATTTTTTAGTGCTTCAAAATCGTTATATTTTAGGGATAAGTTGCGAACATCTACATCAATTGTCATGTTAAATCACGTCCTTTTACCTTTTTAATTAACTCAAATATTTCCGTTTCCGATATTCTTAGTTTATTGGCTTCCTGCACCAATCCAATAACATAATCATCAACAAATGCGTCCTTTCGTTGTTGCATCAGTTTTTCTTTTGCACCTTCTGCGACAAACATGCCAACACCTCGTTTTTTATAAAGTATTCCTTCATCGACTAACTGGCTTACTCCCTTTGATACAGTGGCATGATTGATTTTATAAAAGTTGACCAGTTGATTTGTGGAGGGCGCCTGATCTTTTTCTTTCAGTTGGTCATTTACAATTTGATCTTCAATTTTTTCCCGTACTTGTATGAATATAGGTTTGTCATTATTAAATAGTTTACTCAACGGGAATCACCACCCTGCTTATTTTGATTTTATACATATACAGTTACATGGTTATATACTCATATGTATAACCATAATAGATGATTTGGATTTTGTCAATTGAATTTAGTAAAAAAAAAGATCTGAAAGGATTAAGCCCCTTCCAGACCTTTAATATTATTCTTAGCATAGTATGATTTCCTATCTCGTAAAAATAGAAAGTTTTTCAATACGTGAAATGGCTTCTTTGATCCTTTTCTCATCTACTAAAAGACCAACACGCACATAGCCTTCTCCGTGTTTTCCGAAGCCATTTCCTGCGGCAACTGCAACATCTGCCTTTTCCAAAAGAAACTCGGTAAATCCTTCACTTGTATACCCCTCGGGAACTGGAAGCCAGGAGAAAAATGATCCGCCTGGTGCAGTGACATCCCATCCAATTCGCTTACATTCAGCGATTAAAACCTCCCGGCGCTGTTCATAAAGTTTCACAAGATCATCAACACATGATTGGTCAGCAGTCAATGCAACAGCTGCTGCATGCTGCACAGCAGGAAATAAACCTACATAAAGGTGATCCTGTATCAAATTAATTGCTTCAATCATATGTTTATTTCCAACAGCAAATCCAACCCGCCAGCCTGCCATATTGTATGTCTTAGACATTGTGTAAAGCTCAATGCCATTCTCCTTTGCGCCTTTAGCCTGCATATAGCTAACCGGTTTCTTTCCATCAAATCCAATTGCTCCATATGCGAAGTCATGAACAACTTTTATATCGGATTCCTTTGCTAGTTCAATCGTTTCCTCAAAAAATTCCAATGAAGCTGTTGCACCAGTTGGGTTATTTGGATAATTTAAATAGATTAATTTTGCCAGCCGCTTATGTTCTTCTGTAAGATTCCCATAGTCAGGGAGATAGTTATTTTCAGCTGACAAAGGCATTGTTTCATAGTTTACGTTTGCGAGACCAGCTCCTGATAAATAGTCAGGATAGCCAGGGTCAGGTAAGAGCATTAATTCATCTTCATTCATTAAGGCGAGTGGCAATTCAACAAGTCCTGCTTTTGCTCCAAATAAAATAGCTACTTCTGTTTTAGGATCAATTGTTACATCATATTGCTGTTTATAAAAGTCACTGGCAGCCTGTCTTAGCTCGTCAGTTCCCCGGAAAGGAGAATATTTATGTGTTTCAGGATTTTCGACAGCTTTTTGCAGAGCTTTTACGATATGTAATGGTGTTGGTTGATCTGGATTTCCTTGCCCCAGGTTAATCACATCTCGACCCTCATTGACTGCATAGGCAACCTTTAGAGCGAGAGAAGCGAAAAATTGTGGGGGTAGATTTTTTAACCGATCAGAAAAGACCATTGTAATAACCTCCTTAAGTAATATATAAATAGTTAGCAGATTTGGAAAGTATAAACTTATCTCAATATAAAGTATAATACAATATAAGATTAAATTGTATTAATAAAAATATCCAAAGGTGGTGGGGGAATGAAAATCGCAGCTGTACAGATTGATGTATGCTATGGGGAACCAGATAAAAATTTTCCGCGAGTAGAAGAAAAAATTACAGAAGCGGCCGCGCAAGGTGCAAACATTGTTGTTCTTCCCGAGATGTGGAATACAGGCTATGATTTAGCTCGTCTGGAGGAAATAGCGGATGTTGAGGGGAAAAGAACGAAAGAATTATTTACCAGATTATCAAAGGAATTAGGCATTCATATAATTGGAGGATCTGTTTCAACTAGGAAAGGAAATGAATTTTTTAACACAATGTATGTGGTAAATAAACATGGGGAAATAATTTCATCGTATGATAAAGCACATTTATTTAAGCTGATGGATGAACATCACTATTTACAACAGGGGAATCAACTCCATGTATTCTCATTGGATAATGTCCAAATGGGTGGAGTGATTTGCTATGATATTCGTTTTCCTGAATGGCTTAGGAAGCATGTGCTGGAGGGTGCTAATCTGTTGTTTGTTCCCGCACAGTGGCCGGCAGCGAGAATTGATCATTGGCGAATACTATTACAGGCAAGAGCGATTGAAAATCAATGCTTCGTCATAGGGGTAAATCGTGTTGGAGAAGATCCGAATAATACATTTAATGGTCAGTCCATGGTTATTGCTCCTTGGGGTGAAGTTATTTGGATTGGAGAAAATAAGGAAACGATCGGAATAATAGATTTACAATTACAGGAAGTAGAGGAAGTTCGGAAAAGGATTCCTGTTTTTCAGGATCGTAGAGAAGATTTGTATAAATAGAAATTTGGTGGCCGTCCCTGCCGTATTAGTTCGGTAATATGGCGGGCAGCCCTTTTTTTATTTTGTGTTTAATGAACGGAATTCTTCAATTGCCCTTAGCCAATTTCCCTTCATGATGGTTGATGCATCTGATGGCTCCCCATTTTTCATTAATTTAATAATTGCAGTATGCTCATCGATGGATTTTTTGGTTAAAACAATCGAGTTGTGAAAAAATAATCTTCTGACATGTGCCTGCAGTGATGCAAGCATTGAATGAATATATTGGTTGTTTGCAGTATTGACGATGATTTGATGAAATTCCTCATCGATTTTTAAGGCTGAATAATAATTTTCTGAATGAATTGCATCTGCAAATCGTTCATTCGTATTTTCAAGCATACTAATTACTTCATCCGTTAGATTTGGGATGGCCAGTTCAGCGGATAAAGCTTGCAATGCTGCTAATGGTGGGAGCAGATCTTTAATGGATTCTTTTTCCACCTCTGTAACTTGTGTTGCTTTACCCGGATACATTTTTACAAAACCCTGTACTTCAAGAAGCTGTAGGGATTCACGCACGGGAGTTCTGCTAACACCCAAGGCTTGAGCAAGTTCTGTATCATTTAATTTTTCATTCGGCTGCAATGTCCCATCTATAATCCACTGCTGCAGTTGGTTGAATGCGCTTTCCTTTGCGGACTTTCGGATTGGTTTTGAGTGATCAGCTGGTATTGGCATTTCACTTCACCCTTTCATACGTATTGATAGGTATAATCTATGTAATAGTATACTATAAAATCCGGCACATTCATATATGCAATATATTGCGCAGAGGGGATTTTTCCCATCCTCAATTTGTGGAATTTGCAAATCGAATTAAAAACTGGAACAATATATAATGAATAGCTTGGATAGGAGATATGCCATAATGAAATGTAAAATAAATCGAAATGCAGCAAAAGTGTTAAAAAAGATGCTGGAAAGTAATGAGGCAGAAGGGAAAATGATTCGTGTTTATGTAACACATCTTCACGGAGATCATGCACACTATGATATAAAATTAGACACTCCTACAGAAAATGATGAAGTTGTCAAAACAGATAAGGATATTGATATTATTCTTGAAAAAGATGACGGCTTTTTAGATGGTGTATGGATTCAATATTTTTACGTGCCGAAAGAAGAAATGTATATTACAAATCCTTCTATAAGCAAAGGGCATCACCACTAAAATGTCCAAAAGTAATGCCCCCTTCAGCAACTCTGAAAGGGGCTTATTTTTGAGTGTTTCTAATGGGAAAGTCTTTATCACTTTAAAGTGCTTTCTAGTAAGGTTCTGCGTCATGCCCTTTATCGACAGCTTGTTCTGGTGCCTTTTCAGCATCTTTATTTCCGAGTGGGTTTTTGCTTGTACCATCTTTTCCTGCACTTTCCAATCCTTCTCTTAAGCGGCGACCGTATTCTTCGTCTGCTTCCTCAGCAAGTGCAATCATTTTATCTTGAATTCTCTGGTCACATTGTGAAATATCTCCAACAAGATTGGAAATTAATTCATCCCTCTCCCAGTCTTCAAACATGCGAAAGGTTTCTCCAGCCTGCTTTGTATTATCATCTCGATCAATCGATTCACGTACAAGGTTTCCTTCAATCTTTGGTGTGTGTTCTTTTCCGAGCTGTTCTGCTTCTTTTAACCCACCTAAAATAGATGGTTCGTAGTTTACATGTGGATTTTGCCCAGGTGCTTTATCATTTTCGTGGCGTTGTTGCCCGCCTTCCTGGTTTGTTGCTACACGCTTTTTGGCTGCATTGATTGGGATTTGCAAATAGTTCGCACCTCCACGATATCGCTGTGTGTCAGAATACGAAAATGTCCGTCCCTGAAGCATCTTGTCATCTGAGAAATCAAGCCCATCGACAAGTACACCCGTTCCAAAAGCAGATTGCTCAACCTCTGTAAAGTAATTTTCCGGATTTTTATTTAAGGTCAATTTTCCAACCGGTAGCCATGGGAACTGATCTTCAGGCCATAATTTTGTATCGTCAAGTGGATCAAAATCAAGTTCCGGATGTGGGCCGTCCTCCATAATTTGTACAAACAACTCCCATTCCGGGTAATCACCAGCCTCAATAGCTTCGTATAAATCCTGTGTGGCATGGTTGAAATTAGTTGCCTGAATCTCATTTGCCTCTTTAACTGTCAGATTTTTGATACCTTGTTTCGGCTCCCAGTGGTATTTTACCAGCACTGCTTTACCATCCTTGTTCACCCATTTATATGCGTTCACACCAGATCCCTGCATCATCCGATAATTTGCAGGAATCCCCCAAGGAGAATAAATAAATGTAACCATATGGAAGGATTCTGGTGAATTCGAACAAAAGTCAAAAAAACGCTCACTATCCTGTATATTTGTCACAGGATCCGGTCTAAATGCATGAATCATATCAGGGAACTTCATGGCATCACGGATAAAAAAGATTTTTATATTGTTTCCAACTAAATCCCAGTTGCCATCCTCTGTGTAAAATTTAACCGCAAATCCACGTGGATCCCGAAGTGTTTCCGGTGAATGCGTCCCATGTACAACTGTTGAAAAACGGACGAAAACAGGAGTCTGCTTGCCTTTTTCCTGAAAAAGTTTAGCCCGTGTATATGTTGACACGGGTTCATCACCGACTGTTCCATATGTCTCAAAATAACCATGTGCACCAGCACCACGTGCATGTACGATGCGCTCAGGTACTTTCTCCCGATCAAAGTGGCTGATCTTTTCGATGTAGTCATAGTTTTCCAGCATTGCCGGACCACGGTTACCAACTGTTCTTAAGTTCTGATTGTTTGTAACCGGTTGTCCTTGCCTGGTGGTTAATGTGTCTTCGTTTTCTATGTGTGTTTCGGTCTTTTTGCTATTTGGTTGATCCTTGGTCATTCACTACCATCCTTTATTTATTATTTTTGAGCATAAAACTCTAAGGTTTTTTTCCGCTATGTTTAAGTGTGCCCAATTAGAGCAAAATAATAATTAAAATTAAAAGATGAGTAATAATAATTTGGTACCAGATCTTAATACTATATGCTAAAATAGAGTTAATGTTATTTAAGATAGAAGAGGGGATTACCATGTATTATTTTGCAGCTTATTTAGTAAAGTTAATTTTAAGTTTGTTTGGCAGAATAAAAACCTATCAAAAAGAAAATCTGCCTAAAACAGGTGGCTATATAATTGCATGTACCCATACAGGGTGGGTTGATATATTATGGCTTGGCGTTTCTGTATTACCTACGAAAATATTTTATATGGCTAAAAAAGAACTGTTTCAAACACGTTTTCTAAAATGGCTAATGGGAAAGTTACATGCATTTCCGGTTGATCGGGAAAATCCCGGGCCAAGTACAATAAAAATTCCGCGTAAACTGCTAAAGCAAGATAAAGTAGTGGGGATCTTTCCCAGTGGAACAAGAACGAGTGAGGAAGCACCATTAAAAAGAGGGGCGGTAACCATTGCTGCCTATTCAAAGGTTCCAATTGTACCTGTCGCTTATGCCGGGCCAAATAATTTTAAAGAATTATTTAAACGAAAGAAACCTAAGATTATTTTCGGGGAACCAATAAATTTATCCGAAAACCACCCGAAAAAAGAGGCTATGGAAATCATGATGGATGAGCTTAATACAGAATTACACAGGTTACAGAAAGAATTACAAAATTAAATCTACTTATCGAGCAGCCACGTTTTCAATAATGCGGCTGCTTTTTTATTTGAAGTTTTTAATCGTGAAAATACTAACCAATGAGCCCCTCCATCCAAAGACGTAGAAACCCTAATTTTAAAGGAGGGTATTTTTGCTGTGATATTTCAGTCGCCATGCCGAAGACTGGGGAGGTAATTCCATATAGTATAAACATTATAAGAAATATAAAAACGAAGGGAAGAAAATAGATGATGAATTATCATTATAATGTTTATAAGGAGTTAGCGGATGCACGTATGAAAGATTTGCAAAAGATTACCTTTGAACAAAAGAGATATGCTAAAGTCAAACGTAGGAGTCCGGTAAAAAAAAAGGGTGCGTTCCATGTTTCAAAAAGTTGGTGGACTAAAAAGTAAGCTTGCAGTTCATAAGACGCCTCCTTGCAATGGTTAAGGAGGCAAACGTGACGAGCTTCAAGCAGATACTTTGTTTGCCGAAAAGGCTGAATGCAGCTATTTTATTCACCTGGAATTAATCGCACGGTTATTTCTTCATAGGGCGTTTGTTCATAACCTTTAAGTAATCCTTTATTAGTGATAAGCTTTTTTGCTACTGTTTTTTGTTTCAAAGTGATGTGTACTTCATTCTCAAAAGGGAATTCACTCATAGCAATAGTCTTGGTATCCATCCAATGCAGTTCTACTTTTTGTTGATTAAATCCATTTAACGAAGATGAGAGAGGTATTCCATTTTTGAAAAAGCGGTGCTCATTTTCTTTTGTAACTCCAGGCTCATTTAAACAAATATAAAGGGATAGGTTATCACCAAGCTGAATAAGGCTGTAGTGGTGGTTAAACAAACGTTTGTGTAACATTTTGAAGGAGTCAAAAATTCGCTTTTGCCGTAATTCCTCTGCTTTAACAAAGGATTGTGCTTCCGTTGAAGTATTATTTAATAAAAAGCGTTTATAATGCTCACTGCATAAAAGTGCCGCATAAGCGTCAACCTTTTCTACTTCATCGATGCCATTTTTATAAAGTACTATTTTGGGAAGTGTAGGAAAATCAACGAAGGTATAAGGTGCCTGGCTTTCATCATTCCAGAAAGGCTGCTTGTCGAATGGATGCCATCCACAGTCATGTTTGTAGATAGCATACTCAACAGATTTTCTAAAATCCTGTCCTTTAAATAATGAGCTCTTCCATTTGGACATTATATCTCCTGACACTATAGCATGGTTGTCCTGCTCGATCAGAACAAAATCATCCGAGCGCTCTCTAACAATCATCGTAAATCATCCTTTCATTTATTTAAGCTTACCATTTTTCCAGTTATCAAAAAATTAAACTGCTTTACTCACAAAAAACCGTTTCAAAAGGGTGCTTCCCCTCTGAAACGGTTATTCTTATACAAGCGTATTAAATTTCAAGCGTTTATTCAATGCATACATAATCGGTATTCCAATAGCTAAAACTGCTAGTTCACCTGCAGCGGTCGTCAACCATGTAAGCAAGAAAGGAAATCCTAATGCCAGGTTAAGTTCAAATGCAATAATAAACATATTGAACGAGAATATTAGTGTGTTAGCAACAAGCAGAATCCATATGTTTTTAATGAATTTTGCCAGCAATATGATAATGAGTAATGAAATAGCAGAATGTGCTACACCAAAAATAAGATCATACATGCCTAAAGGTGAGAAAATATTAGTTATAAATACACCTAGTATGATTCCAAAGAAATACTTTTTGCTAAATACGATGAGGTGGTTAAACATTTCCGGGATCCGAAACTGGATGCTTGAAAATGCAAGTGGTTCAATTGCCAGTGAAACAGCTATATATAACGCAGCAATCAATCCATTGGCCACCAATGTTTTTAATTTCATTAAAAAATCCTCCCTAGTTTTTTATCGTGGGATGGTCACGAACCACGTGTCCTAAGGTAAATCTCAGAGACTATTATATTATAAAGGTTTATGGAACAAAATCAAGAGTGGAAAAAATATTCTCTGTTAAAAAAGTTTATGTAAAAAATTCGAGTGAAACTTTAATGTGAATTTTAATTTGACAAAACAATCATAAGTTATTATAATTACTTACATAAAGTAACTAAGTATAAAATTGTAATAAATAATTGTTAAATGGGAGAGGGAAAATAAAATGGAAAAGAAATTTTTTGAAAAACCAACGATATATGTTGGTGAAGTTAATATAAAAGTAACAAACATGGAAAAATCATTGACTTTTTATAAAGAGATTATGGGATTTGACGTACTGGGGCAATCAGAGCGAAAAGCCGCCTTGACTGCAGATGGAAAGACGCCATTGTTAGTATTGGAACAACCATCCGGTATTATGCCAAAAGAGGAAAGGACAACCGGATTATATCATTTTGCAATTCTTTTGCCATCACGTGCAGACCTATCATCATTTTTAAAACATATGATTCAAACGAGAACTCGGATTGGAGCATCAGATCATTACGTTAGTGAAGCACTGTACCTTTCAGATCCGGATGGCAATGGGATTGAAGTATACCACGACCGTCTTGCTTCAGAATGGAGCTGGGCTGATGGCCAGGTTGCTATGGCAACAGAACCTCTGGACGGGGATGGTCTGCTTGCGGAAAGCGAAAAAGAATGGGTGAGCCTTCCAAATGATACGGTGATGGGTCACATTCACTTACATGTAGCAGATTTAGAAAAAACGAGGGAGTTTTACATTACTGGTCTTGGTTTTAAGGTTGTAACGAATTATCCTGGTGCACTTTTTACATCAACTGGTGACTATCATCACCACATCGGACTGAATGTATGGAATGGTGCAGGTGCTAAATCCCCGTCGAAGAACAGTGTGGGATTAAACTGGTTTACACTTATTTTTCCAGATGAAAATACAAGGGATGAAGCAGTCAATCGCTTACAGAAAATTGGTGCTGAAGTGAAAAGAGAAGCTGATTATGTAATGACAGAGGATCCTTCTGGAAATGTTATTCAGTTGAGAATTAATTAAAGCTAAGGTGTTGCATATATGATATGTAAAAAGCGAGGGATGTTGGTTCCCCGCTTTTTTTACGTTTACCCCTGGCTTTCAATCCATTTTTTGTTTAGTATAGTTTGGGTTAGGGTAAGATACTGTATATCATTATTTTTGGTTTATTTAAGCTACATAGTAAAAATAAAAAATTATAGAATGGAAAGGAACCTTATGAAGAAAAAAGAGTCTTATAAAAATCCAGTATTTTTTATATCCGCAATTATCGTTGGGTTATTAGTCATCATTGGAGCATTCCTGCCAGAACAATTTGGTGCAGTAGCCCAAGCACTTTTCGACTTCACAACTATTAATTTCGGGTGGTTTTATTTATTCGCAGTATTTATTATCATCCTGTTCCTTGTTGGGATTTCTGTCAGTAAATACGGGAAAATGCGATTGGGACCTTCTGATTCTCGGCCGGAATACCCATTTTTCACATGGATTGGCATGCTGTTCTCAGCTGGTTTTGGGGTGTCCCTTGTTTTCTGGAGTGTTGCAGAACCGATGAGTCATTTTTTTGTCACTCCATTTCCTGGAGTGGAAGCCCAGTCGGAGGAAGCAGCGAGAATAGCAATGGGGTATTCCTTTTTTCATTGGGGAATCAGTCAATGGGCCGTCTTTGCAATTGCCGGACTTGCGATTGCCTTTCTTCAATTCAGGAAGAACAAAAGTGGATTAGTTTCTGCCGCAATAGAGCCAGTAGTAGGTAAAAACAAGGCAGTAGCAAATATGGTTAACATTTTGGCTGTAATTGCGACCGTCATGGGTGTTGCGACAACAGTTGGTCTCTCATTTATTCAGCTAAACGGAGGGTTGTCATCTGTATTTAATATACCTAATAATATTGGCGTACAAGTCATTATTGCGCTCGTCATGCTGGTTGCTTATATGCTTTCCAGTGTTACAGGGCTAGACAAAGGGATTAAGTGGCTGAGCAATATCAATTTGGGGCTGGCTCTTCTAGTAATGGTAATTGTATTTTTCTTAGGGCCAACAGTGTTTATTTTAAACACCTTTGTACTTGGCATAGGTGATTATATTTCCAATTTCGTGCAGTACAGTTTGCGATTAACACCATATGCAGGCGGTGATTGGGTTTACCAGTGGACCATTTTCTACTGGGCATGGGCAATCGCCTGGTCACCGTTTGTTGGGGCATTCGTAGCCCGAGTATCCAGAGGCAGAACGGTCCGTGAATTTGTCAGCGGGGTTATGGTAGTACCACCAGCAATAGCCTGTGTCTGGATTGCAGTATTTGGCGGCACGGCAGTATATAGTGACTTAAACAATGGAACGCAAATTGCCGAGGCTGTAAACGATGATGTAACGGTAGCCCTCTTTGAAGCCTTGGGCGTTGTACCGTTTACAGACATTCTATCGATTATATCGATTCTGCTTATTTTCACATTCATGGTAACATCTGCGGACTCTGCTACTTATATTTTAGGAAGTATGACATCCAAGGGATCTCTGAATCCAGCGCTGATAACCAAAATTATTTGGGGTGTCCTTATAACAGCAATTGCCCTTGTATTATTATTTACAGGTGGATTGGGTGCATTGCAGACTGCATCATTAACAGCAGCATTGCCATTTACAGTTATTCTTCTGATTATGATTGTTTCGATTTTTAAAGAGCTTAAAAATAAAAATACCGAAAAGTAGGGCAGGGGCAGTTAATGAATGCATCAAAATAATCTTTTGAAACTAACTCCCGAATCCTTACGTAATATCTTATAATGCATTATCAGAATCATTACACAGAAAATAGGGTAGGGATATGGTAATGACTTTACTAAGAAAAGGAAGAACTATTTATGGCTTATGTACTATTGCTCGTTGGTTTCGGGTTATTAATTAAAGGAGCAGATTATTTTGTTGAGGCTTCATCCAACATTGCAAGTTTGCTTCGGGTTCCACCAATTCTGATCGGATTAACAATTGTGGCTTTTGGAACAAGTTCTCCGGAAGCAACAGTTAGTATCATTGCTGCCTTAGGAGGAAGTGCTGATGTTTCACTAGGGAATGTGGTGGGAAGTAATGTTTTTAATATTACGTTGGTTGTAGGGATAGCGGCAATTCTTTACCCATTAAAAGTAGAAAATGAAACAATTAAGAAAGAAGTTCCATTTACATTGCTCGCAAGTGGTGTATTACTTGTACTGATGAGTGACGTGGTATTACAGGGATTCGGTAGTAATTTACTTACTCGTAGTGATGGTTTAATATTTTTATTGTTTCTATCCATCTTTATGTATTATGTTATTGAAGTTGGCTTGAAAAGTCGTAAGGATTCAGCCAATGAGTCAGTTCCTGATGATATAACCTGGGGGAAAAATATATTATTCACTTTGATTGGTCTTGCAGCAATCATATTTGGTGGAAATCTAGTAGTACACAATGGAACTGAAATAGCTTATTCACTTGGAATGAGTGAAACACTTGTAGGGCTCACGATTATTGCTATAGGAACATCGCTACCGGAGTTGGTGACTTCCATAACCGCAGCCCTTAAGAAGGAAAGTGAAATTGCACTGGGGAATATTGTGGGAAGTAATATTTTCAATATATTATTTGTGCTTGGTGCCTCATCTGTAATAACCCCACTCGCTGTTAATGGTAAGGTTTTTATGGATGTTGTCATAATGATGCTCCTAACCATTTTATTATTGGTCTTCTCAAGAACTAGTTTTAAAATAGGAAAATCCGAGGGTCTTATTCTAGTGGTTGGCTACGTTATATACCTGGTATACATTATTTTGCGAAACTAAAAGAAAACCGTTCTGCATATGTGTGCAGAACGGTTTTTCATGTTATATGGATGTATACCATTTCTCAGCTGCTTCCACTTCATCAAATGTCAGCTGATGGCCTCTGTTTTCCCAATGCAATTTTACATGAGCACCTGCAGTTTCAAGTAAAGATTTAAGATCCTCAGATTCCTGTGCTGGACAGATTGGATCATTTTTACCTGCTGCAATAAATACACCTTTACCTGATAGATCCGGTAAATCAATTCCTCTTCTAGGTACCATTGGGTGATGCAGGATTGCTCCTTTTAAAGCATCTTTATAATGAAATAGTAAGCTGGCAGCGATATTTGCACCATTTGAATAGCCAATTGCCATGATATTGTTTCGGTCAAATTCATATTTCTCGGCTGCTTCATCAAGAAATTCGTTTAATTCCTTCGTGCGGTTAATTAAATCTTCTTCGTCAAATACACCTTCAGCCAATCTGCGGAAAAATCTTGGCATTCCATTTTCAAGTACGTTTCCCCGTACACTTAACACATTTGCACCTGCATCAATTTTATCTGCCAGTGGCAGGAGATCCTGTTCAGTTCCACCAGTTCCGTGAAGTAATAGCAATGTTGGCTTTGATGGATCGTTTCCTTTTTGAAAAATATGTTTCATTATTTAAGCTCCTTTCTCTATATCAGCGTTCAACTTGAAAATACATCATGATTATTTCTCTACTTTTTTTCCTACTCTTTTTAGGATATCAATCACTGTTTTCTTCTCTTCTGCCGAAATATCTTCAAAAATTTCCTCAATTACTTTCTGATGCTTTGGAAATATTTCATCCATAAGCTGTTTGCCGGACTCAGTAATTTGAATGTAAACAACCCGTCTATCTTCTTTGCATGCGCTTCGTTCCAGCAAACCTTTCGTCTCTAATTTGTCTATGACATAAGTTATAGACCCAGTATTAATGAGAACTGCTTCTGAAATCTGCCGAACAGTTTGTCTTCCTTTGTGATATATTGCTTCTAAAATTGTGAAATCTGAAGTTTTCATGTCATAATTGCTTATATCTTTCTTTATTTGCTCCTGGACTGACTTTGATGATTTCATTAATACAACAAATGCTTTTAATGATAAACTTTCGCTCATAAGATCACCTCAATGGATATTAGATTATTGTAAAGGGAATACCTTTAATTAATTTATTTTGAATTAAATGTAATAATATACCATTATTTAAAAAATGTCAAAGCTTTTTATTTTATCCCACATGTTACTGGTGTAGAAATCTGACTGAATAAAGTTTCTATTACTAAAAAGGAACCTGCCAATTACAAACAAGTTCCTTTCTATATGTTTGGGTTTACGTGATAAGACATGCTTTGTTATTCTGCGATTTAGTTTTCAGGTCCGGAGCTTCAGCATCTGCATTTGTTTATTAAACAAGGTAGGATAGGATAAAAATCCGAGCATAATACTGGTTACAGAAGCTGTTGTTAACAGCAGAAACAAAATAAGCAATTGAAATTGTACAGCCTGAACTGGATCAGCACCAGCAATAATTTGACCACTCATCATTCCAGGTAATTGAACAAGTCCAATGGTTTTCTGGCTTTCGATCGTAGGGATCATGCTTGCTCTTATGGAAGTAATCAATGACATATGAATGGCCTGTTTCGGTGTACCACCAAGAGACAGAATCAATTCAGTTTCATCCTGTCTAGTTTCAACCTCTGATGTAAAACGATTCAGAAAAAGAATGGAAAGTACCATGGAATTACCAACCACCATTCCACTGATTGGAATAATAAATTGAGCAGTTGGTGGGGTAATCTGAAACCCGAGCAGGATTCCTTGTGTCAATACCTCAACAAAAATGAAAGTTCCAACAAGCTTCCAGATAATCCCCTTAATTGCAGCACCTTTCTTTTGAGCATTATGAGTCGCAGCTGCAATCATGAGAATGATCATTAGTATAATATATATATAATTTCCCGCATCAAATACGAAAGTCAGAACATATCCGACTACAAGCAGCTGAATAATTGAACGAACTGTTGCTATAATCGTATCCTTTTCCAATCCAAGCTTTAGGGTTTTGGATAGGAAAATAGGAATTAAAACAAAAATCAGTGCTAAAGATAACGTCAGATAACTCATTCAATCTCCCCCTTAACAAAAAGCTTTACATGATTGTTTTGAGGGTTATTCAGCAGACTGCTTTCACCTGATTCCATCAGCTTCCCATCCATCATAACCCAGATGTAATCGCCAATCGATAAAGCCTGCTGCAGGTTATGGGTGATCCAAATAATCGTAACCTGATAATTATCATTAATCTTTTTAATTAATGTTTCAATCTCCTCCTGAGAAACTCTGTCCAGTGAGGATGTAATTTCATCGAGTAATAATATGTTTGGCTTATTCACCAATGTTCTGGCGATGGAAACTTTTTGTCGTTGTCCACCGGAAAGGTCTTTTACATTTCGATGTAAGTAATCTGCTTCAAGTCCGACATCCTTTAATAAATCCTTTGCATTAGCTTCAGGCAGATCCCCACTTTGGAGGGTTAACGGCATGGATAGGTTTTTATAAACACTGCCACTGAGCATTGTAGCACTTTGAAGAGCCAGACCTGCCATTCTCCTTAACTCTGTCGGTTCATAGCTTACAATGTTCTCCCCGTTTACTAAAATTTCACCCGCTTCGGGAGAAATCAGTCTATTACATAGTCGGAACAATGTAGTCTTTCCCGCACCTGAAGGGCCGACCAATGTAGTGATTTTTCCTTTAGGAAATGTACCGGTGACATCTTTTATAATTTGCAATTCTCCATCAGAATAGGAAACATTCTTGAACTCTATAGCTGTGTCGTTAGGTGTATTCATTTAGTTGATCCTTTCTAATCAGTGGAGTTATTTATCTAAAAAACGAATCCTTTATAGAGTCTACCAAATTTTCATTATTATGACATGAGATAACTCTAAACACATATGAACCTATTTGTTTTCCAACGCTCTTTTTCTTTTTAAGAGGATTTGAAATTCCTCTTCAAGTGCTTCGGTTGACTCAATACTAAGTTTGCTGAGAATTTCCGATATTTTTGTCTCAACTACAAGCAATTCCTGTTCCGCAGAATTTGCTTCCTGCTTGGGAATATGTTGTGTAAATTCCTCATAGGTTCCCTCAAACAAGGTTAGTTTTGTGTCTTTGATTTCCAAAATCCGATCTGCAATAGTCTGGATAAATCTACGATCATGGGAAACAAGTAAAATTGTACCATCATAATTAGACAGAAGTTCTTCCAATGCTTCAACTGCCTCAATATCAAGAAAATTCGTCGGTTCATCCAAAATGAGTGTATTTATATCACTGACAAATAGCTTAGCGAAGGCTACCTTAACCCTTTCACCACCGCTAAGTACATCCACCTTTTTATACACATCATCCCTTCGAAAGTGCAGTCTGGCAAGAACCGTACGGATTAAGGCTTCATCTTGATTGGACGAGACACTGACATTTTCCAATATAGATTGCTGCTTATTTAATACATCAAGATTTTGGCTGAAATAACCGATCTTCATTGCTGGTGAGATGGAAATGCCGGAATCATTATTCATTATTTTTTTCAGAAGGGTAGTTTTTCCGCTTCCGTTATTCCCCAAAATGGCAAGCTTTTCCCCACCTCTGATATGGAAGCTTGCTTTATTCCATAGGTGATGGTCCCCAGCCCTTCCAATAATACCTTCTGCTCTTAAAACAATTCTTCCTTTAAAGGCTTCCTCATTAGGTAGATTCATTTTAATCGGGGGAGCTTCCTTCACCTTTTCTACTTCTTCCAGCTTTTCTATCCTTGTCTCAATCGCTTTAGCTGATTTCCTAAGCTTCTTTTGTTTATTGGCAAAGTAAGGCTTTGCTCCAGTTATTTTTGCTTCAGAGGAGCTAACATTTTTGGGCTTTTTTGTTGCCCGCTGTGCCTTTTTCTCTTTTAATTCCAATGCCTGTTCCAACTGTTTTTTCTTCTTTATATAATGGTCATAGGAATTTTCCTGTTGTCTTATTTCGAGTTCTTTCTGAGAAACATAATCGGAATAATTTCCTTTATATTTTTTCAGTTTCCCTTCATTTATTTCCCAGATTATTTTGCATTGCGCATCCAGGAATGCACGGTCATGTGAAACGATAACAATTGCTCCGTGCCATCTTGCCAGTTGCTTTTCCAGCTTTTCAATATGCGCCGTATCAAGATTTGTTGTTGGCTCATCAGCAAATAAAACATCTGCTTTTTGAGCGAGAGAACGATTGATGTATGCTTGTGTGATTTCACCGCCACTTTTATTTATATTTGTATTTTTCAGCTGTGGAAGCAGTTCAAGTGATGCTTCTGAAGTCACTTTTCCCTCACTTGGCTGTTTCTTCCCGGAAAGAACCTCTAATAAAGTTGTTTTCCCGCTGCCGTTTGCTCCTACTAATCCGATCCGGTCTTTCTCCTGAATTTGTAGATTTTCTACATCAATTAAGAGATGTTCTCGCACATATATTTTTAAATTATTAGCTTCCAATAGAATCACACATTTCATCCCCTGTTTTTCATATTTTGGAGATTAGAAAACTTGGCATTCGCTTTAGGTTAAGCGAATTGCCTTAGTTGCACTTATGCAGAAAGAAATTTGGATATAATTTCTTTACTGCCAAAAATGCCTCCCGTTCATTTTCAGAATAGGAGGCATAGCTGGTGTGTGGTAATGAAAAAAGAGACTACTCCCTTAATCAAGAACAATCAAAGCCAAATCCTATTCTGAAAAGTTCAGTTACAGCATGATGAAAAGAGCAGATAAAATCCGCTGTTTGCCATACTTTTACTTGAATGTTTTCTGAAAAAATAGGATTAGTTTCGCATGTTCCCTTGGTTCACCCTTTAAGTTTTTAGTTAATATAAGTATAAATGAAATATTTTTATCTGTCTAGAGTCTTTCCATGAGAAGTGGATAACTTCTCTACGCCCGAAGCGTTGGATAATAAGATCGAACGGTCGAATAGGGCGTCTCTCTACGCCCGAAGTGTTGGACAATAAGATCAAATGGTCGAATAGAGCACTCATCTTTAGGCGCAAATTGGCCAAAACTTGGGGAAACTATCCATACCACATATATATTGTGATAAAATGCCGTTAGTAGCTTCAAGTGGGAGAATGGGATCTGTATAGGCAATATTTCTTAACGGAGTTGATTAGATGATTCTTTGGATTAACGGAACTTTTGGTGCAGGCAAAACGACAGTTGCATACGAATTACATAGAAGAATTAAAAATTCATTTGTCTACGATCCTGAGAGACTTGGCTATGTTTTTATGGCAAATGTGCCAAACAAGATTTCAAAAGATGACTTTCAGGATTATCCATTATGGCGAGAAGCAAATTATAAATTACTAAAGCAGGTTTCTGAGGAATACGACGGAATTATAATCGTACCAATGACACTGACAAACGTGAATTATTTTGAAGAGATAATAGGTCAGTTAAGACAAGATGGTATCGAAGTGAAACATTTTACGCTTTCTGCTTTCAAACAAACGATTGATCAACGATTGAGAAAAAGATTGGAAGGCAAGAATTCATGGGCACATCAACAAATGGATGGACGTATGAAAAGCTTGGCAAATCCCTTGTTTAACGAACAAATTCAAACTGATAATATGTCAATTAAGGAGGTAGTTGAAACCATCGCTGACTTAGCCTCTATTGAATTGCTGTCTGACGAACGATCAAAAATCAGAAAATCAATGGACCGGCTGCGAGTTACGTTAAAGGAGATTCGCATATTTAAATAAAAATCACCGATCACCTTTACAAATCAAAATATTTTTTATATAGTATAGATACCTAATAATTCTAGGTAGGTGAAAAAATGTTTAATCGTGAGCTTGTAAAAGGGAGCACATCTCTGCTTGTACTGCAGTTATTAAATGAACGTGATATGTATGGCTATGAGCTGGTCAAGGAAATGGATCGGCGGAGTGATCACCACTTTCAGATGAAGGAGGGGACACTGTACCCGGCACTTCATAAACTTGAAAAACAGGAATATATCGAATTTTACTGGCAAAACCAGGAAAAAGGTCCAGCCCGAAAATATTACAAAATAACCGAACAAGGAAAAAGCATTCTCCAGGAACGGACGAGTGAATGGCATCGATATGTTCAGGTCATGAACAATTTAATCGGGAGAAATGAATCATGAGGCCTGAGGCTCAACGATTTCTCCAGGAATTGGATGAAGAAATCGGCAGGCATCCTAATAAGAAAGATATTATGGCAGAGTATGAGCTGCATGTTTATGAACTTTTAAATGATGAAGCTGTGGGTGACGAAGATGTTTATACTATATTGGTAAAAAGACTGGGATCACCCATAGAAATTGCTCAACTATGGGAACAGGAAAAAGCGATTACTCCGAAGAAGACTCAGTGGTTATTCGTGCTAATCAACATTTTTTTGTTTATTGCAGGCATTGTACTTACAATCAGCTATAATATTTTCAGGTGGGAATGGATTGAAATACTATGGGAAGGCTTAACAGAGGCGACTTCCATCATTATCGTGGTATATATTTTATTTTGGGGTCTTTTAGGATATGAAATTGGGAAAGAATTTGGAGACGGCGGTCGCAAACTCCTAAAAAAAACTTTTCTATTATCCATTATTCCGAACCTGTTATTGATGTACTTAACAATTTTCAAGCTTATTCCCTATGAGTGGTTTCAACCAATTTTAAGTGTTAGGTTTATTATAATCTGTATTATTTGTACCGGAATTTTATATCCTGTAAGTTGGCTAGGGTTTAAATGGGGCAGAAAAGCCTCTGTATAATAGGGGACTGAAGGTGATCTTCACTTAATTTAGCCCCTGTTAACGTATTTTTTTGTCTATATACATAGAAATTCTATGTATATAGAATAAGTTAAGTATTGGAGGGATCTTAATGGAAATAAAAATTGGTAAGAAGGACTGGATGTTCCTGATTGTTTGTTTGGCTTTAGGGATATTGGCAGAAGCAAGCTTTTTCCATGGAGAAATTGGATTGTCCTATCTTGTTTTTATTGCTGGCTTTTACCTTGTTCTGTTTCTTCGTTACCGGCTGGCTTTCCAGCATCGCAGAATTGGTTTGTTGCTTATGGTGGCGATATGGATACTGGCGGGGAGCTATGCGTTCTATGACAATGTTTTATTTTATAATTTAAATTTAATCATCATTCCAATCCTGGTTTATTTCCATATCGTGCTCATAACCAGACCAAACCAGTTAAATTGGGCAACCCCTGGATTTGTAAAAATATTGGGGATGAAACTTAGCGAAGGCAAAAGTTATTGCGCAGCTTTTTTCAATAAAGGATTTAGGAAGCTTTTTAAAAATATGGATGAAGAATTGTTTCAAACAATGAAGCGGGTACTCATAGGTTTGACAATTGGTGCACCATTACTGCTGGTTATTACAGGACTGCTTATGTCAGCAGATGCGGTTTTTCAGGATGTTATTTTACGTTTGCCACAGTTTATTTTAAGTCTTAATTTTTTGGAGGGCTCATGGCGGGTTGCGGTTGTATTATTTCTTACACTTTTATTTTTTGCGATTTTCCAAGTTTTACATGTGAAATCAGAGCCGGAAGAGAGCTTCAGGCCAATAGAAAAGGCGAGGGCAGGTTGGAATAGTATCACAGTCATCACCATTTTAATCATGTTGAATGCAGTGTATGTATTATTTGCAGCTATCCAGTTTCAATATTTTTTCGGTGAAGGACTGCAGGAGGGCTATACATTTGCTGAATATGCACGTAAAGGTTTCTTTGAGCTTATTGTAGTTACATTAATTAATTGGTCCATTTTAATAGCTTGTTTAAAATTTGTTAAGGAATCACATAATGTACCACGTTTGACCTTGAAAATAATGTATTCACTGCTTATTTTGGTGAGTGGTATTATGCTTGCCTCCGCATTTGGACGATTGAGTTTGTATGAAGCAGCATATGGATATACGCTGGATCGTTTACTGGCACATGCTTTCATGATTTTGCTTATCGTTATTTTTGCATATACATTCATAAGGGTATGGTTGGAGCGATTATCACTGTTACATTTTTATATTATTGCAGGCCTGTTATTTTATACGGGAGTAAATGCCGTTAATATGGAACAGATAGTTGTGGATAATAATCTGAAGAGATATGAGGAATCTGGAAAAATTGATATTTATTACCTCAACTCCCTTTCATACACAGGATTAACTGGATTAATTGAGCTGTATAAAATAGAACAGGATTATCCGGAATTGAAAAGGATATTGAATGACAGACAGCAATGGGGAGATAAACAGCCTGAGGACTCTTGGCAATCCTTTAATTTTACGAAACAAGAGGCAAAAGAGAGACTCAAGGAACTTAAACTTTAGAAAAATTAAAAACGAAAGGATGAAAGCTGATGAATATTCCGGAACATGTGGCAATTATGATGGATGGTAATGGACGATGGGGGAAAAGAAAAGGTCTCACAAGAAGCCAGGGACATTTTGCAGGTGCAAAAGCGATGGAGAAAATAATTGATGCGAGTATGGATATTGGCATCAATTTTTTAACACTCTATGCCTTTTCCTCAGAGAATTGGAAAAGACCTGAGGATGAAGTGAACTATCTCATGCATTTACCGGTAAAGTTTTTTAAGCAAAAGCTTCCGGAGTTTATGAAGCGTAACATAAGAATACTTGTTTCAGGGAATATTGCAGCTCTTCCTGAACCAACCAAAAATGCACTTATAAAAGCTGTTGAGAAAACAGTAGATAATACTGGACTGACGGTCAATTTTGCCTTTAATTATGGTGGCAGGGATGATATTCTGCAGGCTGTTCGCAAAGTGATTGGTGAGGTGCAACGCAATAACATAGATTTTGATGAGCTTAATGAAGGAATGTTTCATCAGTTCTTATATACGAGAGACCTGCCAGATCCTGAACTGGTCATCCGAACCGGTGGTGAGAAGCGGGTGAGTAATTTCCTCTTATGGCAATCCTGCATGTCAGATCTATACTTTACGGATGTTTATTTTCCTGATTTTGATAAGGATATGCTTATAGAAGCTGTCAGCGAATTGCAGAGAAGGGGTACAATACGGGCTATTTAATAACCTTGAATAAACGGTCCTCATTTTAAATTAATGGGGTCAGTTTAATATTTAAACTTAATTACCATACATCAAGTTCATTCTTATTATTAACATAATTATTTTATTCTGCTATTTAAGATTGGGCTAATTGTTACTATTCGAAGAGGTAGTTAAAAATTGAAGGTTTCTTCATTCAAACAAGTACCTACAAACTTCAATCAAGGTTTAGGCGAATAAATAGTTCCCACGGTGACAAAATAAACATCGAGTACAAATGGAAACAGAATTTAGCTAAACCAAGGAGGGCTTCAAAGTGGGTAAACAAAAAGTAGCGGTGATTACGGGCTCAGCGCAAGGTATTGGAAAAGAATTAGCTGAACGATTAGCGAAAGATGGTTTTTCTATCGTATTAAGTGACCTTAATGAAGAGATTTTAAAAGAAACAGAGAAAGAATTTAAAAATAATGGTGTTAATGTAACGTCTTTCATTGGCAATGTATCAAAACTAGAAGATCAAAATGCACTAGTTAAGCATGCTGTAGATACTTTCGGTAATATTGATGTGTTTATTAATAACGCGGGGATTGAAGGGCAAGTAGCACCACTTACAGAAGTAGAGCCAAAAGCGATAGATTCTACTCTGGACGTAAATGTGAAAGGTACTATTTACGGCATACAAGCCGCAGGAAATCAAATGAAAAAGCAAGGAACTGGTGGTAAAATCATTAACGCTTGTTCTATTGCAGGGCAAGAAGGTTTCGAAATGTTAGGTGTGTACTCCGCTTCGAAATTTGCAGTTAAAGGATTAACTCAAACTGCGGCAAAAGAACTTGCACCATTCAAAATTAATGTTAACTCCTATTGCCCTGGCATTGTAGGGACAGGTATGTGGGAAAGACTTGATGAAAAGATGATGGAACATATGGGAACTAAAAAAGGGGAGGCATTTGCAAAATTTACTGAAGGAATTGCACTTGGTCGTCCTCAAACTCCGGAAGATGTAGCTAATTTAGTTTCTTTCTTAGCTTCATCTGATTCTGATTACATTACAGGCCAAAACATTCTGACTGATGGTGGTATGGTGTTCAATTAAATAGATGTTTATTTCATAGGAATACCGTCAAGAATATGATGTTATCTATATATAACAAGCCTAATTTCTCGCTTATAATTAGGCTTTATAATTCTTTAAAAAAGAGTTAAACATCATTGCCCCGGTATACTTTATTTTATCAGTTTATCAGTTACAGCCCGTTAGAGTGTTGTACCTTTAGTGCTTCGTATGCCTTTCTTATTAATACAAGATTAATCCAAAAGATCAAAAAGGGAATAACTACATGTAAGGATGCTAGAAATCCATGGGCAGTGTAGTATTGAACATTAGCAACAGCAAATATAGCAATTGACAGCCAAATTAGATTCTTTGGTAATTTTCCTACAAGACCAACTATAAACATAGCAATATAAATGTATTTAAACAGGGCAAAAGATTTATGTATCTCCCAATAAGAATAGTCTTGAAATATAGCAACTCCTGCCAAGAATACTTGAATTAATATACTTAAAAATGCCAACCAAGATAAAACTAAATATACTTTTAAAAAGCTCTTTCTCATTTAAACCCTCCTTTTTTTATACGCATTAATGAAGTTTCTTGGAACGGCATCTTGACTACTACTTCATGTTCTAACGCTGCTAAGAACCTTTTCATTATCTTCACTTCTTCATTCAATCTTACCGTGCGAATGAATTCCTAGTAAGGAGCCAGAGAAGTATTTTATGTTAAGTCTTAAGGCTTATTAAGCTCTTCTGCCAGTTACTTTAAGTGTAATCGCTCGCAGTTTTTATATAGTTTAACATAAAATCCCATATATCCCCTTGGGAATCTATCAGATAACAGAACCCCTTACATTTTATTAAGGTTATTTCTTTGTATAGGTCTTCCATTCACAAACGATGGATAATTGTCCATCTTTCAGGTGCCCCGTAAGACTCCCATTCATTTTGTCCATAAAGCTTTTCACAATTGATAAACCTACCCCGGTGCTTTTTCCTGAACGGGATTGATCTGCCATATAAAACCGGTCGGAAATATGTTCTACATCCTTTTCAGTTAATGAATGTGTATCATTCTTAACCATTAGTCTGGCCGTTGAATCTTTTTCTTCAAGACTGATGTTGATATTCCCATCTGAGTGGTTTAGGCAATTGGAAATCAAATTTTCAATCACTCTTATCACAGCTGCTTCATCAGAGTTAATGAATATATCGTTTTCTGGAATGTGTATGGTAGGTTCCATGTTATTCTCATTAAAGCGGTCATAAAAACTCATTAATACATCAATTGTTATGCTCCTCAGATTGATACGTTCAGATTTTAGATGATGATCCGTGGATTCAATCACGCTCAGCTCAAAGAAATCATTTAATAATGTTTCCAGCCTTTTTGCACGACTCTTTGCAATGGATAACAATTCTTTTTTTTCATCTTCTGGACCGTCTGCGGATTCAGCCATCTGGATGTACCCTAAAATAGAAGTTAATGGTGTTCTCAAATCATGCGACATATTGGCAACTGCTTGCTTTTGTTCATTTTCAAAACGGACTCTTTTTCTATTCTCTGTCACGTACAAATCAATCAGTTTATTAATTTCCAACCCCAGGTTTTCGATATCTTTATTAATAAGTGCCATATCAATTTTTTTATCCGTCTTTCGATTGTTATAGATTTGTAGCTGCTTGCTTATCTTTTTTACTTCTTTTTTTAACGCAAATAAGCGGGTGAGAAGGAAAACAGCTACTATTGATATAATTATTACTAAATACAACATTCCTCTCACCCGCTTTTCTATAACTATTTAATTTCTTTTCGATTGATAATAAAAACTCCACATAACATGATGACAATTAATGACACTACTCCAACGAGGATGGATTTTATGATTTCACCGTTTGTCATTGTAAACTTGAATACGTCACTAAATTGATAAAAGATAGTATGCTCATAAAGCAGCTCAATAAATGGTGTCTTAACTAGTTTTTCTACTGCAAACATTACGATTGTAAATAATATAGAAAAAATAATTGTCTTTCCACTATCTTCCGTAATAATTGCCAGTAATACCATGATTGCTGTATAGCCTAGAAATTGAAGTATAAATAAGCTGTAAACTCTGCCTAAATACATCATATTAGACGGATTCAATATATCCCCATGTCCAAATAAAATGACCACAATGACAGCTGTTACTAATGGAATCAGTATCGTTACAATAATTGCCCCGAGTGAAAAAACAAGATACTTCGCTATAAAAATTTGAGATCTTTTATTACCACTTATCATTTGATTTTTGATTACGCCACTATCTGAGAACTCGATCGAGATAAAAAAACCTGCAAGTGTACTGACGATTAAGTTGAAAAATAGAGGGACTGTAAAGGTTGATAAAGCATTCAGTTCACTTAAACCTGCACTGTCAAAAGCAGTACCCTGCACCATCCACCAATCCGTTATGATTAGAAAATGCAACAATGCACTTAATCCTGTTACGCTTCCGAATATTACCCAAAATGTTTTATTTCGCTGCAATTTAAATATTTCTGCTTTGATCAAATTACTCATGTTCTGCACCTCCCACAAGCTTTGAAAAGTAGCTTTCCAGACTGTCACCATTTTGAGAGAGATGTTCGATCACAAGCCCATTGTTTGTTAATGCACGTGAAACAGTACGTACATCATCGAGATAATTGTAAAGTTTCATTGTACCATCTTGCATTACTTCAAAATCGGTAGTGGACAGTTCCTTTTCCAGTACAGTTGCTCCCATCGTTGGTTGATCAACTTTTATTCGCAAATGCTGTCTGCATTTTTCATCCAGCTCTTTTGACGTGAGTTGTTCAAGTAGCTTCCCTTTATGGATGATTCCATAGCTCGTAGCAAGTTGATGGAGCTCACTTAATATATGGCTTGAAATTAAAACAGTAAGTCCTTTTTCACGATTTAATTTCTTAATTAATACCCTCAGCTCAACGATCCCCATTGGATCCAGTCCGTTTGTTGGTTCATCGAGAATTAAGAACTCCGGATCACTTAATAATGCGATAGCAAGTCCCAGTCTTTGCTTCATCCCAAGCGAGAAATTTTTTGCCTTTTTCTTGCCCGTATTTAAAAGACCAACTAGTTCCAGTGTATTTTTAATACAGTCTTTACCTGGTATTCCTTTTTGTAACCGGTGTACTTCCAGGTTTTCGTAAGCTGTCATATTTGGAAAAAGTGCAGGATTCTCTATAATTGCTCCGATCCTTTTTTGTGCTTGTGTTAAATATTTTTTACTCGTGTTTCCGAAAAGCTCAATTGATCCACTTGATGCGAAAGCCAGTCCTGTTGCTATCCGCAACATCGTTGATTTTCCAGCGCCATTTTGACCGATAAAACCATAAATTTCGCCTTTTTTTAGTGTTAAATTGATATTATTAAGGGCAAAATCATGTTTATATTTTTTAGTAAGATTCTTTGTTTGAAGAATGTATTCACTCATACGCATGTAGCCTCCCTTTCAATCGTTAATGCTAGTGTAGAACCGAATTCATAAGAAAGGCTTAAGGCGAATCTTAAGAAATCCTTAAGATTTGATGCGGTAGCCCATACCCCAAATGGTTTCGATATACTCTTCTTCCGGATTGGCCTTGGAAAGCTTTGTTCTTAAGTTACTCATATGGACATTAACCGTATTATCATCACCATGGAATTGTTCGTTCCAAACACTTTCGAACAGATTGGATTTTGTAAAGACTTTCTTAGGGGATGACATGAGAAGGACTAAAATAGAATATTCACGGACGGTTAATGTAAGCTCAGTTCCATTTACCCAAACAGTTTTCGCTTCCAAATCAACCACGATATCTTTGTGTGTTAACTCTTTTCTGTCTGGTGGCTCACTTGTGCGTTTGTATCTTCTTAAATGGGAGTCAATTCTTGCAGATACTTCCTCAATATCAAAGGGCTTTGTAATATAATCATCAGCCCCTGCACGCAGGCTGTTTATTTTCGACTGCTGCTTTCCCTTTGCTGAAATAATAATAACAGGTACTGTGCTTTGAGATGTGATTTTCGTTAGCACCTCTTCACCGGACATTCCGGGAAGCATTAAATCGAGCAATACTAAATCCCAGTCCTGTTTTTCCAGATAAATCAGTGCCTCTGTTCCGGAATAAGCAGGCTGAGGGAAGTAATTGCTTCTCTTAATAATTTTACATAATAATTGATTAATATCATTGTCATCCTCAACAACTAATATGTTAACTTGCTGTTCCATTTTATTTTCCCTCTCTTACTAAGTCATATATTCAAGCAGATGCCATCCCAGCCGGAGCACCAATCATACTTATATTATGTTGATCCGTTGTTTCTTTATTATAATCTTTAAGTTTGCCCTGATACACTAATTCGAAATTCCCCACTGCCTGTAAGTCATGCGGTGTTACAAGCGAAAGTGGCTTATTGAAATCTATGCTGTCACTTTGTTGCAGTACGGATGCAACGAATTGGGAGCAGAAAAAGGCATTTTCCCTTTTTAGTTGCTTATTAAAAATAACGGCAAATAACCCGATTAGATTGTACCGATAGTTTTCTTTTAAAGCTTCAATTCTCTTATTATAATTATTCATTTTATTAAACTCAGTTTCATTAACTGTCCAACAGTAGACTGCACATGTTGCATTTTTAAATAATCCTTCATTTATATTTTCACTAACAAATCCGCCAATAAACGGATTTCCCGGCCTTTTTCTCCCAAAGCTGTATACTTGCGATAAATTTTCATCGAAGGCTATCGATGCATGGTTATATGGCTTCTTTGTATATAGTTTTATTGTTTTTGTAAATAATGTACCTGTATCACTTAATAGTATATATACCTTTTTTTCCGACATAATAAATCTCCCCTTGTTTTAACTTTCTAACCCCAATATATAAATGAAACAATAAGAAATAGTTAAATGAACCTTAAGAAAGTCTTAAGATTGCATTTAAAATCACTTTGTTTGGTTATCTA
>NZ_NPOA01000137.1 GCF_002287375.1 Virgibacillus profundi
AGTTCCGCTGCGTTCTTCATCGATGCGAGAACCAAGATATCCATTGCTAAGAGTTGTGCTTAGTTAAGATAAAAATCTTAGCTCTTCTCGTAATGGGATTTCTCCCACCGAGGAATAGAAAGAAATTAGTCAATTGGGCAAAATAGGGTGAAATAAGGTTATGGGGCCCACCTACCACCCAAAGTGGTTGAATGATAGATGGGTAAAATCCCGACATTAAGTTACTTAGCCTTCATTCTCAAAGGAATGATAGCCTGCCCGAATATGCCACACTGAACCCTTTGATGTAATCGCCAAGCTCAGGGACCCACCACAATCCGGAAAGTCAGACAGCTAAGAAGTGAAATGCACGGGGAGCTAAGTTCTGCGTATTCGTTTG
>NZ_NPOA01000138.1 GCF_002287375.1 Virgibacillus profundi
CGCATACAGAGCGGTAATTCCAGCTCCAATAGCGTATATTAAAGTTGTTGCGGTTAAAAAGCTCGTAGTTGGATTTCTGGTTTGATGCGCCTGGCCCGCCACGGTTACGCGTGTGAGTGCCGGTGCGCGTTTGCCATCCTTCTAGAAAACGTTTCTACCCTTCACTGGGCCGGATTCGCGATCTAGATCGTTTACTTTGAGGAAATTAGAGTGTTTAAAGCGGGCTCTCGCCTTGAATATATTAGCATGGAATAATACGATAGGACCTTGGTCTCTATTTTGTTGGTTTCTAGGGCCGAGGTAATGATTAATAGGGATAATTGGGGGCATTCGTATTTAAGTGTCAGAGGTGAAATTCTTGGATTACGTGTCGCTAT
>NZ_NPOA01000139.1 GCF_002287375.1 Virgibacillus profundi
GAGTTAGCATCTACAATCCAAGAATTTCACCTCTGGCCGCTGAATACTAGCACCCCCAACTGTCCCTATCAATCATTACTTCAGATCTACAAACCAACAAACTAGAACCGAAGTCCTACTTTATTATTCCATGCTAATGTATTCAAGGCCTACGCCTGCTTGAAACACTCTAATTTCCTCAAAGTAAACGATCGTTCACGAATTAACTGCTCAATAAAGAACAACTAACCATAAACGAAGGATGGCCGACTCGACCCAGCACTCACACACGTCACCGTGGCGGGCCGGGCGAATCAAGCCAGAAATCCAACTACGAGCTTTTTAACTGCAACAACTTTAGTATACGCTATTGGAGCTGGAATTACCGCTAGTATGCCAG
>NZ_NPOA01000140.1 GCF_002287375.1 Virgibacillus profundi
ATCACGGGAAGTAAAAGTCGTAACAAGGTTTCCGTAGGTGAACCTGCGGAAGGATCATTAATGGGTTGATTTTCTAGTTGCTAAAAACAACTAGAAACATCTCTTATCCTGTGCAACGACCTTTTCGTCGCCTGGGGTTTGAAAATAGTCTTTTTCTTTTCTTAAAAAAAAGAAATTGCTGACCCCAATGGGCAACATCTTATTAAAATACTTTTTAACTGAAATCGGGTTTTTTTATAAGCCTATTTTTCTTGATGATTTTCGTTGAGAAAGTTAACCAAACGTGGGAAAGATTTGAAATCTTTTTTTTTGATGTTTGAAAAACAACTTTTAGCAATGGATCTCTTGGTTCTCGCATCGATGAAGAACGCAGCGGAACT
>NZ_NPOA01000141.1 GCF_002287375.1 Virgibacillus profundi
CTGGCATACTAGCGGTAATTCCAGCTCCAATAGCGTATACTAAAGTTGTTGCGGTTAAAAAGCTCGTAGTTGGATTTCTTTTCTTTGTCGCTGGGAGCCTTCATCTTGAAGGTTTTCCAACAACTGGGAAAAACATTTGTCGCAAACCGGTCGAATACTGTCATGGTGTTCGGCCGTTAAGTGACTCGTTTACTTTGAGAAAAATAGAGTGTTCAAAGCAGGCCACACGCCTTGAATAAGTTAGCATGGAATAATGATTAAGGACTCCGGTTCTATTTTGTTGGTGTTCGGGACTAAAGTAATGATTGATAGGGACAGTTGGGGCGGTCTGTATTCCAAAGCGAGAGGTGAAATTCTTGGATTAAGGTAGATTCATC
>NZ_NPOA01000142.1 GCF_002287375.1 Virgibacillus profundi
CTCGCATACATAGCGGTAATTCCAGCTCCAATAGCGTATATTAAAGTTGTTGCGGTTAAAAAGCTCGTAGTTGGATTTCTGGATCGAACGCTTCGTCCGCCGCTGTGCGGTGTGTACTGAGGTTTTGTTTCGNTTCATCCTTGCAGGGAAGCGAGTTCGAGATTAATTTGTCGGCTCGGGGAACTGCATCTTTTACTGTGAAAAAATTAGAGTGTTTAAAGCAGGCTATGCTTTGAATACATTAGCATGGAATAATAAGATAGGACCTCGGTTCTATTTTGTTGGTTAGAGGCTGAGGTAATGATTAATAGGGATAGTTGGGGGCATTCGTATTTAACTGTCAGAGGTGAAATTCTCGGATTAAGGTAGATTCATC
>NZ_NPOA01000143.1 GCF_002287375.1 Virgibacillus profundi
CTGGCATACTAGCGGTAATTCCAGCTCCAATAGCGTATATTAAAGTTGTTGCGGTTAAAAAGCTCGTAGTTGGAGTTCTGGTGGGAGCGATGGGTCCGCCTTTCATTAGGTGCGCACTCGGTTCGCGTCCGGCCTTTTTCGCGGCGAACGTGCCTGGCATTAGGTTGTCGGGTTCGGGAGCCGCGTCATTTACTGTGAAAAAATCAGGACGTTTCAAGTAGGCTTACGCCGTTGAATGTACTAGCATGGAATAATAAGATAGGACCTCGGTTCTATTTTGTTGGTTTCTAGACTGAGGTAATGATGAAGAGGGATAGTTGGGGGCATTCGTATTTAACTGTCAGAGGTGAAATTCTTGGATTGTAGATGCTAACTC
>NZ_NPOA01000144.1 GCF_002287375.1 Virgibacillus profundi
CGATGTGGAAGTAAAAGTCGTAACAAGGTTTCCGTAGGTGAACCTGCGGAAGGATCATTACCTTTCAAAAAAACTTAGACCCACGGGGGCACGCTCTCCAATAGGACAGTCAGTAGATGTACGGTTCTGCTGGCTGGCAGCTGAACGGAAGGTAGTTTCCATTTATGGTTCTGCCTTGGCTAGTAAGCTGATCGAGCTGCCTGTCTGACCCTACCCTTGCTTTTTGCGCACCCATTGTTTCCTCGGCAGGCTTGCCTGCCATTAGGACACTTTAAACCTTTTGTAATTGCAATCAGCGTCTGAAAAACATAATAATTACAACTTTCAACAACGGATCTCTTGGTTCTGGCATCGATGAAGAACGCAGCGGAACT
>NZ_NPOA01000145.1 GCF_002287375.1 Virgibacillus profundi
GAGTTAGCATCTACAATCCAAGAATTTCACCTCTCGCTTTGGAATACGGACCGCCCCAACTGTCCCTATCAATCATTACTTTAGTCCCGAACACCAACAAAATAGAACCGGAGTCCTTTATCATTATTCCATGCTAACTTATTCAAGGCGTGTGCCTGCTTTGAACACTCTATTTTTCTCAAAGTAAACGAGTCATTACCCAGCGGACCTAAATGAATAGATCACACTGGCTCGTGACATATGTTGACTCCTGTGCGAGGCGAGCGACACGCGGCCGCCCAACCAACGACAAGAATCAGAAATCCAACTACGAGCTTTTTAACTGCAACAACTTTAGTATACGCTATTGGAGCTGGAATTACCGCGCTTAGTCTTG
>NZ_NPOA01000015.1 GCF_002287375.1 Virgibacillus profundi
AAGAAGGTATTCGCTTATTAGCGACTGCCTAATAAAAATATAAACTTTTGGAACAAGAGGGTTAGCTTGGTCAATTTCGTCAGCTAGTAAAAGTGGCGATTACCCAAGAAGCCCCCACTTCAAGCAACCCGTAGAGGTGGTAAGTGGTGGGTAGTTCACTGTTGTATAGTAGTATTAAAGAAAGGGCAGGAACTTATATTCACGATTACAGTTAATTAAATAGGAATTACCACTTAAAAACAATTCTGGGAGGTCTTCACATGAACAAAACAAAGAACAAAAGTATATTCGTACCTATATTCCTTGTCATTTTCCTTAATGCAGCTCTATTAGATCTAAAATACAAAGGATTATTTTATCGCTTATTACCAAGCTCGATCCAATCTTACAGCGATACTATTTTAGGGAAACCTGATGCAAGTTCTCACCATGATGAGATGTGAAAAGTAGAGTTGGCATAAAACCACTAAAGGGGATTTATAGGTAGGGAAGGCGGAGATTATAAAAAAAGTATGTAGTTACATAGAAGAAAATGATATTTAAAAAGGAAAGAATTCGATAAATAGTGAATATCCTTTCCAAAATGTTAAATATGAAAAAAGAAAATATACTAAATCACAGATGATAGAATTATGGATTCGTGTTGGATTTAAAATTAAGAAGGGACAAGGTATGAAAGGCAATTCTCATACCTTGGTCTAATTTCCCGTACGTTCAGGGAATAGGATTGTAGTGTCAATCGTGAGGCTTTCCAGCACTTGCACAGAAACGAAATCTCCCCTGTTGTATACATTATTCAGCTCCAATGTTTGCCCTTTTAGCAAATAAACTTCAATAATTTGATTGGCAGGATCAATAATCCAATATTCCTTCACTCCCGCTCGTTGGTAAGCCAAACGTTTATCTAAACGATCAATCTTTGCTGAAGAGGGGGATATAATTTCAACAACAAAATCAGGTGCGCCCAGGATTTTGTTTTGTTTTATTTTATTCGGATCACATACAACGATTAAATCGGGAATTAACCAATTCCTAACATTTTCGTCAATCCACTTTTTATTAGAATCCTGAAAAAGGTATACATCGATTGGAGCCGCAAAAGTTTTACAAGTCTTTCCCCTTAAATACGTACCAATTTCGATTGATAATTGCATAGATATATCTTGATGTTCAGGAATTGGTGATGGAGCCATACTTATAATTTTACCATCCAAAACTTCACAACGTTCTTCTTCGTTCCAAGTTATATATTCCTTATAAGTCATGTCTAACGGGTATTTATCTGCGATAGCTTGCCTCCTCCCATCGTTTATTATTAAATGTCCATTATACAACAAAATGTAAACCTTTTATAATAATCTAATGCTATCTTGTCCTAACAAATATGGCATATATTTCAACAATTATAAAAGTGTCAGTCCCCAGGAAATTAAAGCACTAATGATTTGAAGGGATTTTTAAACGATATGCATATAGCTTTCATGTTAATCCATTACATCCAAAAACGTTACAATCATCACATTAATAACTGATTATTTAACCAATTCGGTAAAGTTAATTGTCATGTCTAATTCTATGGAGTACTCTATAGATAGGAAAGAAAGATCAAATAGGGGAGGATGACTGTTATGAGTGAATGGCTTACAAGTTTAAAAACAGAAACACCACAAGAGGGATTTGAGTTGGCTATTACATTGGCAAGAAAAGGGGTTGGATATACCCAGCCTTCTGCAGAAATAAGAAAGAAATTGCGACCGGAATATGAGGAAAATGCGGACAGCCTGACAGCTGCTTCACAGGTCATTGCGATCCATTATCAAACAGTGGCAGCAGCTAATAATTATTGGAAATAATGAATTTAAAATTCAGCCCTTTTTCATCATGGAAAAGGGTTTTTTAATATGTAATGAAGTGAGTTCACTGTCCCAAATTTAAACTAAGCATAGCAATAAAAATGACTAGCTATTTGCATTATGTAACCGAACTAATGTTTGATTATGTTGTTAGAAGTTTATATAATGAGGTTAGATACTGTTGAAACAGGAAAAATCTTTTTACTATCATTTTCTGGAGGAATGGAAATGAATAATGAAACTAATATGCTAATCTTCCAGACAGAAGAAGGTAATACAAAAATAGATGTCAGATTGGAAAATGAAACAGTTTGGATGACTCAGAAGGCGATTGCGGAGTTGTATCAAAAGGTTGTAAATACGATAAACGGGCATATAAAGAATATATTTGCTGAGGGTGAACTTCACGAATCGACAACTATTCGGAAAAACCGAATAGTTCAAACTGAAGGTAACAGAGATGTTGAACGAGAAGTGTCATTCTACAACCTGGAAATGATTATCGCTATCGGGTACCGGGTTCGTTCCCATCGAGGTACACAATTCCGGCAGTGGGCAACAGAACATTTGAATGAATATCTGGTAAAAGGTTTTACGATGGATGATGACAGACTGAAAGAAATACGTAATTTTGGAGATGTAAAAAAGCGAGCAGCCTGTAAACTGCTCGCTCTTCTAAATATATCAATCCACTTAAACAGAAGCCTCATAAATCGATTCAACTGCTTTTTCAAGTGCAGCATTAAATTCCTCATCCGTTTGTTTTACATTCAAATCCTGGCTCAAAGCTCTGGAAAAACTGGCAATTAGCCCATCATTTGCTTTAAGCTTTTCATTTGCCACATCTGTGGAATACCCGCCGGAAAGTGCAACAACACGAACCACTTTTGGATGGTCGATAAGTTCTTTATACAAGTTTGTTACTTTAGGGATTGTTAATTTCAGCATGACGTCTTCATTTTCACCCAGGTTATCAAGCTGACTTAGAATTTCTGTTTTTAACAGCGCTTCACATTTTTCCTTTTCCGGGCTGTTTATATCAACTTCTGGTTCGATAATTGGCATTAGACCTGCGGCAATTATCTTTTTACCTATTTCGAATTGCTGGTCTACAACAGCCTTGATGCCTTCAGGATTAGCCTTCTTAATAACGGAGCGCATTTTTGTACCGAATATATGGCGTTCGTTCGCACGCTTCAGTGTTTCATCAAGGTCGTTGATCGGCTTCATCAGCTGAACACCACTCGATTCATCTGCAAGACCCTTGTCCACTTTTAGGAAGGGGGCAATGCCTTTCTTTTCAGCCAGATAATCGCCTGTGTACATACCCTCGATTTCACGGTCCATCGTTTGTTCAAAAAGAATGGCACCTAAAATTTTATCCGAGTCAAAGGCAGGTGATGTGATAATCCTTGTCCGCATTGCATGTACTAAATCGAACATTTCATCCTCATTGGAAAACGCATCCTCTGAGACGCCATACAGGGCCAGTGCTTTCGGTGTACTGCCACCACTTTGATCAAGTGCTGCTATAAATCCTTTACCGTTTTTGACTTTTTCCAATTGACTTTGTTGCATCATATCCACTCCTTTTCTGTATTTGAAAGAAATTTATTTAAGCAACTTTCCTATCTATATTGTAGCATTATTAGGGATCTAGTGATAGCTGGAATGATTAAACCCTGTGTAAACTTGCAGGCTGAAAACCGTGGTGGGGTGGGGTTCATTGGTGCCCATAAACGCAAATTTATTAGCGCTTCTCATGGTTCTATCAGCGATACTTCGGGAAGTTAGCAACTACTTCCTGTCCCTGTGTCCTCGCCATACGCACAAAAGCATAGCTTACATGAGCTATGCTTTAGATCATACTATTATTCTCCGAGGAATTTCACACATACAACTTCGGGAACATCGACTGTTGATCCCGTATTCGTAAGCTTGCCTGTCTCCACGTCACGGGCAAATAATACAAGATTTCCTGTATGCTGATTCGATGCTATGACGAACTGTTCACTTGGGTCAAGGGTAAAATCACGTGGCCAGTCCCCGCCAGTTGATGTATGTTCAACAAATGTCAGTTCTTTGCTCGCTTCATCGACACGAAACAGTGCAATACTATTATGTCCTCTATTACCTGTGTAAACAAATCTGCCGTCTGAAGATATATGAATGGCACTTGCGTCATTTGTTTCTGTGAAATCCTCTGGTATCGCACGGATTGTTTGTTTTTCTGTAAAACGTCCTTGCTCACTGTCATAGTCGAGTACAATTACTTCAGAACTTAACTCTGTCATGAGATAGGCTGTTTTTCCGTCGGGATGAAATGTAATATGACGCGGACCGCTTCCTGGTTTTACTTTTAATGTATGCACATGTTCTAACTTATTATTTTCAATTTGATATGTGGCAAGCTCGTCTGTACCAAGATCACATACTACAACATATTTCCCGTCTGGTGTCGCTCCTGAGAAATGGACATGTGATTTTTCCTGGCGTTCGTGTGGCCCATTTCCTTCATGGTGTATGGATGAAGCAAGTTCAACGCCGCCTTGTCCTTTGACATGAAGCAACTCTACTTCCCCTTTATGGTAGTTTCCTGTAACTAGTTTATTGTTATGGACCTGAAGATGGCATGGTGGCGTACCTTCTGTCAATTGCTTGTTGATAAATTTTAAGGAACCTGTTTCACGGTCGGCCTCGTATGCGTGCACGCCGCCCATTTGATCTTGCTGTGCAACAGCATAAAGGTTGCGGTTATCCTCGCTGATAGACAAATACGTCGGGCTTCCGACTTCTGCAGCAACTTCGACATGACTTAGTGTCCCAGTCTCTATATCAAGGGTGAAACGATAAATTCCTTTACTGCTTTTGCGTGTATATGTACCCGCATATCCAATATATTTTTTTCCCATATGTATCTTCCCTTCTGAATGGTCTTCCTTTCATCATAGCATGTCCGGAGACTAAAATTAATTCGAAGGGCTTGGTGTGACAGGATCACCATTTTAAATTAAATTTACAAACAAAACAGATGGGAAGAGAATCCTGTCTACGAGCCTTTATTCCTTCCACGGAATAAGCCTGTTTTCCAGCCACTTCAAACCTCTATTAAAGGTTAATCCAAGGAGGGACAGGATCAGTACTCCGACCATTAGTTTTGACGTGATCATTAAGTTACCATAATGCAGTACCATCGAACCGATGCCTTCCTGGGCAGCAATCATTTCTGCTGATACAAGTAAAAGCAGTGATGTCCCTGCAGCGAGCTTCAGACCGGCAAAAATCATTGGAAGGGATCCTGGCAATATAACCTTGCGAATCACATTGACCCGGTTGGAGCCAAATGTTACTGCAGCTTTTACAAGCATGGGATCAACACTTTTTACACCGGAAAATGTATTGATTACTACAGGGAAAAACACTCCCAATGCTATAATCGTTACTTTTGATAATTCGCCGATACCAAGCCATAAGATGAACAATGGCAATAGCGCAATTTTCGGGATTGGGTAAATGGAATAAACAATCGGTGTTCCGACAGCATCTGCCAGTTTAAAGAAGCCTAGGATCAGACCAAATATAATGCCGAGTACAGAGCCGATGGCATATCCAATGACAATTCGATAAAGGCTTGCCGTAAGATTCCCATAAATTTCGCCACTGACAAGCATCTGCCATCCAGTCACGATAATTTCAGACGGGGCAGGGAGGAACAGTGGTGAGACAATGCCGATTCTTGATATGATTTCCCACAATATCAAAAGACCCAATATCCCGACAAAGGAAGCATAGAATGGGACCTTTTTATCGAGAAAAGCAACACGATTTGTTATGACCTTCTTTTGTTTGTCCAATTCTATCACTCCTTCAATGCTTCTTCAGCATCATGACGAATAAGCTGCCAGATTTCATCTGCATACCGGCTTGATTTTTCACGGTATTCCTCATCGTTTCTGCCGGTTTTTGGTAAATCAATGCTGATAATTCGCTTAATTTTTCCTGGATGTCTGGATAGAACAATGACCCTGTCAGCTAAATAAACAGCTTCTTGAATGTTATGGGTGACATACAGTGTGTTTAATTTGGTGCGGTTCCAAATGGTGAGCAGTTCCTCCTGCATCAGGGTTCGGGTTTGTGCATCCAGAGCAGAAAACGGCTCGTCCATCAATAATAAATCCGGCTCAACTGCAAGTGCCCTGGCAATTCCGGCTCTCTGCTTCATACCACCCGACAGCTGTTTGGGATAAGCATCCTTAAAATCACTCAACCCGACCATATCGATATAGTAATTTCCGATTTCTATTTGTTTCTTTTTGGGAAGTCCTTTTTCCTCCAGACCGTAAATGACATTCTGAAAAACGGTACGCCATGGAAATAGGGCGATTTCCTGAAAAACAATTCCCAAATTAGGGTTCTTCTCTGTAATTCCTTCAAAGTAAACACTGCCGCTGGTCGGGGACAGTAAACCACCTACGATGTTTAAAAGTGTTGATTTGCCACATCCACTTGGCCCAACCAGGACAACGAATTCTTCTTCATTTATGGAAAAGTTGATATTTTCCAGGGCAGTTACTTCATTTTTTTTAGGATCAATAAACGTTTTTCCAACGTTTTCGATGACGATACTCATTGCTGTCACTACTCCAATTCTTTTAAGGCATTGTCGAGTAATTCCGTATTAATAATTTCCTCCGCATCAATTGGCGCACCAATTAATTCTTCCTTCGCATACCAATCGATTTGTGTTTGGATGTCTGATGCAAGCAGTTTTCCATCACGATCCATATATGGAAGGCCTTGCTTGATCAATTCCGGTTCCTGGTCGGTATATTCTGCAATAATATTTACAACCTCATCATAATTTTCCCCTGGTACAACTTCACCGTTTTCTTTTGTGAGAACAGCGTCATAGTAGTATTGGGTTGCTTTCGCATAGGCTTTCATGAAGTTTGTAGCAGTGTCTGTATCATCAGCAAAGGTTTTAGAGAAAAACACGCCTGAAACCTGATAATCAATCACATCTCCAACCTGAGTAATCAGTTTGCCATACCCTTCATCCAAAACTCTTGTAATATTCGGCTCATTTAATAAAACGGCATCGACTTGTTTACTTTCCAATGTCTCCATCAGACCGGGTATACTGTTCACAGGCACGAGTTCAACATCATCTGTAGCTAAGCCGTGTTCTTCCAGCAGTCTTCCAGCCATATAATGAAAGGTTGATCCGGTTTGAGTAATCCCGATCTTTTTCCCTGCCAGGTCTTCGACACTATCTGCATCTGAGTCACTCGGTACTAATAGAGCTGTGGAGGAATAGCCTTCCTGTTCTCTGCCTTTATCAGCGACAATAACCAATTCTTCGCCACCGGCAACCATATTGTATAGGCTTGCCGTAATTCCGGTTGCCCCAACATCAATGTCTCCACCTGCTGTTGCAACAGATATTGGCTGTGCAGCCTCAAACCAATTCACCTCGACATCAATTCCTTCTTCTTCAAAAAAACCTTTCTCAAGTGCAATAAAAAACGGGGCTGAGCTGGTCAATTTCAACATTCCAATTTCAACGGATTTATTTTCGGAATCTCCTTCAGCATTTGCTTCTGAGGAATCATCTGAAGACGCTTGTCCACAACCTGCAAGGATAAATGCTAAAAACAGCATTGATAGTAATGCAAAACCAATTCTTTTCTTCATTCCTAATTCCTCCCTATATGTATAAAAAGATAAAAAAAGCTATTAAAATAGCACAGGTTTTGTAACCTAAAAAATAATAATGCCTGCAGCCATCTTAATGAGATTTTTATAAGGATAGCACAAAATAATCAACGAATCCACATAATTATTGAAAAATTTCGGAAAGAATGTAAGGAAAGGGCTTACATTGTCGAAAAGTCATAAATTGGAATCGGTTGGAATGATAAACTGTGTGATTTTTTTCCAATTGGTTAACTAAAAAGGAGGAGGGTGATGGAGGTGGATGGCTTTCAGACAACAGTTGCATACCATCCACTCGCCGCAAGACGCCGCCCCAATTTGTATCCATTGCTTGTTGAGGATATGCGTTTAGTGTCAGAGAAGCTGAAGAAGTAAGCATGAGCAATGAGCCTAGGAAATTATAGCAGTATTCCACGGACGAACAATGAACTGGAAATAGGTTACAAACGAATAAATTAAAATTTGAGGCTAAAACTAAAAGGAAATTTATAGAAGGGGATTCCTTATGAAGCCAATTAAACCGACTAAAATACAATCAAATAAAATAAACAATACCAATCATAAATTAACCTCTGCAGAAATGGGGAAGCTATGGGTAACTTATACAGGAAATACGATGTCTACGTGTGTCCTTCGTTATTATCTCCAACATATCGAAGACAAGGATATCAAGGTGGTTATAGAAAATGCTCTGAATTTAAGTCAATCGATTGTGGAAAATATTAAAGAAATATTTATCCGGGATAACTTCCCAATACCAATTGGGTTTACAAAGGAAGATGTGAACCTTGGTGCTCCAAGGCTATTTTCCGATGAGTTTTATCTTCACTATCTAAACTATACAAGTAAAGCTGGAATGAGTATCTATTCGATTGCCATACCGATCATGTCGAGAAAAGATGTAAGGGAATTATTTATCAATACACTTCAGTCCACAGTAAAGCTCGTATCGGATGTGAATGATATCCTGGAAGCAAAAGGGTTCTTAGTAAGACCACCATCCATTCCGACTCCAAAAAAGATTGACTTTGTAAAACAGCAAAATTATTTAAATGGTTTTTTTGGAAATGTCCGACCTCTTCATGCGCTGGAAGTTGCACATCTTTATGATAATCTTGAAAATAATGTAACCAGTAAAGCGCTTTTAATTGGTTTTAGTCAAGTAGCCAAAACAGAAAAGGTTAAAAAGTTTCTTTTAAGAGGAAAGGAAATTACGAGTAAACATATAAAGTCCTGTTCACAGCAGTTGCATAAAGATAATTTGCCATCTCCTCCACTATTGGATGATTTGGTAAGCACCTCTACTTTTTCTCCTTTTTCAGATAAATTGATGCTATGGCATAAAATAGACATGTTTTCCATGAAGATCAGGTCAGATGCAAATGGAATGTCACTCAATGGAAGGCGGGATCTTGGTGGTATGTATACGAAGTTCCTGATGGACATTGGTCTTTATGTAGAGGATGGTGCGAATATAATGATTGACCAGGGTTGGATGGAACAACCTCCAGAAGCGGTTGATCGTGATGAATTGTCAGGCGGAATTAAAGGAATAGAATAGAATAACGTGATGAAAGAAAAAGTCTAAGCATTTGATATTGCTTAGGCTTTTTTCGTATTCAATCTCTTTTTTGCAGAATTCAGGGATGAGTCAACCGGCACTTGCTTTCGGGTCTTGGCGAGCCCATATAATGGCATATTTCCATAAACAGTCTCATAATCTCCTTTTTGGACGATATAAGTTTCATGGTAGATGCCAACAGCTTCATTGTCACCAACTTTTTTATTAAAGTCTCTCCATGCAGTTAAGTGCTTCTGTCCTCTTGCATATGCATGAAGATCTTCCGTTGATTGCCAATATTGAATCATAACAGTGGTTCTAAGCCCAAAGTAACTTTCCATCGAAAGAAGGCCAAGGTCCTTATTTTGATAAAGCTCCCGGATCATTGCCGGCATCGCCATAAATACAGGCAGCCATTTGTGTACAGCATGCCACTTATTTACCCTCATTCCAATTAAAAATACGACGATGTCCTGATCATTCTCCGTAGTATAACGCCCCTCAAATACGGATTTTGCCATTACGAATCATCCTTCCAATTCCTGATTTTTTCAATTGTATCCTCACACCATTCCATTGCGGCAATTGTCATTCGTTTTCCGTAATCTAATGTGAAAAGCCAGTAAGTAGCATCAGCCTCCTCATTCTTATGGGATGTAATCATTTTTTCAATTTCCTCATACGTTTCATAGCGCTTCTGCAATTCCTGTTGATAATTCTCCAGTTGCTTGGTGGTATCTTCATTGCTTTGGTGACGGCCGAAAAAAAGCTTTAGCAATAATTTGTTTTTTTCTGCAGGTATTTCTTTTATAGGACTCTGAAGCCAGGCTTGTAATGCTAATTCTCCCTTTGGGGTTAGGAAATATTCCTTTTTGGGCCTACCTTCCTGAGAAGTTTCTTTTACCGTTGCCAATCCATCCTCGACCAGCTGCTTTAATGTAGGATAAATCTGGCCATAACTAATTTTCCAAAAGTGATTCAGACTGGTATCAATCATTTGTTTAATGGCATATCCGGTACGGCAGCCCGTCGTAAGCAAACCAAGTAAAGCGTATTTCGTATTATTATATTTAGTCATGCTGTGATCCACCTATCATTATGATATATATCTTTCAGCTATATTATACATGAAATTAGTTATGATGCAACCAACTTTTGTGATTTATCTGAAAATTAGTATTGAAATAATTATTAAAGTAGTATATTATAGTTATAAATCATATGATACATATCATATATTATATATTAATCCACAAGGAGAGTTACAATGGCACCAAAGAAAAAGTTTTCCAGAGAAGATATTATTGATGCAGCATTTGATATAGCAAAAGTAGAAGGTATTGATTCAATTACAATCAGGAAGGTGGCTCAGAAACTGGAAAGTTCCATCGCACCAATTTATGTAAACTTTAATGATATTGAAGAGCTGATTAAAGAGGTGGTGATGAAGACGGTGGACATATCAAGACAAATGTTAGCTGAGCAAAATTCCGGGGAGCCATTTCGGGACATTGGAATTGCAAGTATTAAATTTGCGAAGGAGTACAGTGTGCTTTTTCGGGATTTGATTATGAAAAATAGTGCCCATATGCAATATGAAAGCAATGATATCAGTGTTGTGATTGAGCAAATGGAAAAAGATCCGACCCTTGCCGGTTTTTCAGAGGAAGAATTGCAAACCATTTTATTAAAAATGCAGATTTTCCAAACCGGACTTTCTGTAATGGTGGCGAATGGTTTACTTCCGGAGAACTTCAGTGAAGAAATGATGATTGAAATGCTCGATAGTACTGCAGAGGATGTAATTGCTACATCACATTTTCGCAAGGAAGGGATGCTGGATGAATTAAAGCGAAGGAAAGGTTTATAAAAAGATCTGCCAATATAAAATGGGAGGTTAACAATGATACTTGATGTGAAAGGTGTTACGAAAAAGTTTTCCGGTAAAGGGAAATCCAGGACGGTTGCAAATGATAATCTTACTTTCCAAATTGAAGCAGGTGAAATCTTTGGTCTGTTAGGCCAAAATGGTGCAGGGAAAACGACAATAGTAAATCAGATTTTAGGACTGCTGACCCCTGATGAAGGAGACATTCATTTACTTGGCAAATCAGTTATTGGGTCTACTACTCGTGCGCGGGCCTTGTGTTCCGTACAGCCACAATCACAGGTGCCTCTGGGATTCCTGACACCAAAACAGGCAGTTACACTGATGGGGAAAATGCGTGCTGGTGGCAGGTTTGATCCGAAGCGGGTGGATATGCTGTTTGAGGCTCTGGATATGGGAAAGTGGGCTAATAAAGAGGGTGAAAAACTCTCAGGAGGTGTCCGCCGTTTGACAGCCTTTTGTATGGCGGTGGCTGCTCCGGGAAAATTGGTCATTCTTGATGAGCCGACAAATGATATAGATCCTGTTCGCAGGCGTTATCTTTGGCAGGTGATACGCGAACTTACAAATGATGGCACTTCTATTATTCTGGTAACACATAATGTGGTAGAGGCTGAAAAGACAGTCGACCGGGTTGGGATATTACATGGTGGCCAGTTGCTTGCCCAGGGTACTCCCTCGGAAATAAAAAGCTCTGTAAGTAACCGGATGCGGATGGAAATTAGTTTAGATAAGGACAGCAAATTGGAACTCCCGAAATGGGCGCTTTCATCTCATCTTAGGGGTTCCCGCATGTTATTTTCCATAGATCCTGAACAGGTGGATGCGACGATAAAGTGGGCTAGTGATCAGATTAAGAATGGTGCAATTATTGATTACGGCCTGTCCCCCGCAACCATTGAAGATGTTTATGTGGAACTAACTTCTGGAAAGGAGTTATCACAGGTATGACAAAAATAGTAAGCGAATACAAATATGTTTTTCAAATGCAGTTTCTGAGGAATTCGGGGTATCTTGTATTCATGGCTTTAATTCAGATTATGATATCCATTGGTATCGTAATTGGTTTTACCTATTTGATTGCTGATCCTGACACAAGCAGTATACTTTACCTATCTACAGGAGCTCCTACTTTAATTTTGATCATTACAGGATTGGTCATTTTACCCCAGCAGGTTGGCACATCCAAAGCAGATGGATTTATGGAGTTTATGCGAACATGGCCGATAAACCGTTCCATTATACTTGGTGCAGATACAACCCTGTGGGTGTTAATTACAATTCCAGGAATTGTTGTTTCCTCTTTTGTAGCGCACTTCATGTTTCAGCCGGGATATGATGTTTCCTGGACTGTAGTTCCGGCAATGTTAATGATTGCATTAACCTCCATTGGTGTCGGCTATGGATTTTCCTATCTTTTATCACCAACTGCCTCTTTAGGACTTTCACAAATTATTGTATTTGGAGCACTTATGTTTTCACCGGTAAACTTCCCAATGGAACGTCTACCCGAATGGCTTCAATTACTTCATGAAGTACTGCCGATTTACTCCATGGCTGAGGTAATGCGTGCATCACTGGCTGCTTCGACCTTTACCGCAGACGCCGGCAATTATATTAATTTAATTGTGTGGTGTATTTTAGGTTATGGTGGGGCTATTTTTATTTTGAATAGAAAATAAGTGAGACACTTAGGACATAGGCGGACTGCCCCTGGATTTATCAGTTGAAATTTGGGGTGCAGCTCATGCCCTGTCTCTGTACCTGTACTCTAACTTCAGGCTTTATTCAAAGTAGATCCATCGATTAGTTCCTATTTTTGTATAATTCTTTTTAAGTATTCTCCTCACTCTTTTCTTGGAATCTATCACCTGACACCATTCGTGAATAATATTTGTAGTAATTTTCTGCTCGGGGAATAGGAGTTTAAATTCTTCAACAGTCCTCTTTATTGCAGAAGCAGCTTTTTCTCTATGCCCACATTCCTTACAAACACACATCACTCCCACAACAGAAATAGAAAATGAATCACAGTCTATGCAACAAATACCCTTTTTTAGTTCATTATAATTATAGTCAGGTAACTGATAATAAGGGGATTCTTCGATATGAAGAGACATTAGTTTTTCTGCATATAGTTTATGATTTCTCTTTAATTTGGAAGATATTGTATTTAACTGATTGAGGTAGCCGTTAATCTTGGTTGGAGGAATAATTGGTTTATTGAGAGGTGCCTGGTATAAGGTGAATTCAGAATTTATGAAAATAACAGAGGCTTCAATAGAAAGGTTAATCCCATGTTTGGAGAATAATTGCCGGAGTAGAGATTCGCTTCTGCTCAACTGGTGCAATGGGTTGATGATTTCATATTGGGGTATTTTGAAAAACTTTTCACCTTCGAAATAAAATTCACCTACATAATTCTTTACTTCAAAAATATAAACCTTATGTGAAGTGATAATAAGTGTATCAATTTGAAAGACGGTGTTATTTATTTTTAGCAGTAAATCATTTAAAATGATGCATTCATACTCAAGCCTAGCCGTCAATGAATCAAAAAGCTTTTCACCTTCAAATCCTTTTTTTAGATTCAAGTAATGCTGTTTATCCTTGGTTGATAAAGACTTCTTTTTATTGAGTAATTCTAAGATTAATAATTCAGCTGATTTTTTACGAGATTTATATTCTTTCATATTCCACACCCTTTCCTTAATTAAATTGATTATACTAAATAAATCTAAAATTATCATCTTATTACACTAAAAAGCTTAAGTAATAGAGAAGATCTCGCGGACAGCACGCTGTATAAGCATGAGGACAAAGTCCGTGATCTCCATTCTCGAGGACATTACGCTCTAAAAGCGAGAGCGAAAAGTCCATGAACACCACTCTCACGGACAAAATAGCCTCAAAGTAAGAGCGCAAAGTCCGTGATCTTCACTCTCGCGGACAAAACAACCCAAAAGCATGAGCACAATGTCCGTGAACTCCACTCTCACGGACAAAACGCCCTTAAAGCAAGCAAGAAAAGTCCACAACCCCACCGCACACCCACACGCCTACGCAACTCAAAATAAAAAAGCAGCTAAAAATAAAATTTACAGCTGCTTTCCATCATATAATTATACCCAAACGCCAATCTATTCAGCTTCTGTAATTTTCACAAGCTGTTTACCAATATTCTCTCCTGTAAACAAACCGTTAAAGGCTTTTGGAATAGTTTCAAATCCTTCGTGGATCGTTTCCTCAAAGATTAGTTTTCCCGCGGAAACACCCTCGGCTAAAACTTTGTATGCTTCTTTATAATCTTTGGCAAAATCACCGACCAAAAAACCCTGCATTTTCACACGCGATTTTATCAGGAACTGCTGTACACGCGGGCCAAGATCCACTTCTTCTTCTTTCAAGTTATAAGACGAGATGGCACCACATACAGGAACACGGGCAAAATTGTTTAAGTGTGGCCAAATGGCATCACCAATTTCCCCACCCACATTTTCATAATATACATCAATCCCGTTTGGACAGGTTTTCTGTAATTGTGCTTCAAGGTTTCCTGCTTTATATTCTACCGCGGCATCAAATCCAAGTTTTTCTGTAATATAATCTGCTTTTTCTTTGGAACCAACAATGCCGACAACACGTGCCCCGGTTTGCTTGGCCAGTTGACCGGCAATTTGACCAACCGCACCTGCAGCGGCTGAGACAACGACGGTTTCACCTTTCTTTGGTTCGCCAATATGCATCATACCAAAATAGGCAGTCAGCCCAGGCATACCCAGGACACCGAGAGCAGTACTAGGGCTTAATCCATGTGTGTTTACCTTGCTTACATTGTCCGCTTTGACTGTATTGTATTCCTGGAATGGAAGGTTTCCTCGAACGATGTCTCCTGATTTAAAATCATCGACCCTTGATTCCATAACCTGTGCAACGATGCCGCCTGCAAGCGGTTCTCCTATTTGGAAAGGTTCCACATAAGAATCTTGATTGGACATTCTGCCCCGCATATATGGGTCAACAGAAATGTACAAGGTTTTCAGCAATAGCTCCCCTTGCTCCAGATTTTCTGCTTCAACATGACGAAATTCGAAGGTTTGTTCATCAGGCAAACCATTTGGACGCATCTTTAATAAAAGCTGTTGTGATTTCAATTGATTTTCCCTCCTGTTACTAAACCATAATCTCTCATCTATAACCCTGCAAGCCTTTTGCCTAATCAGCTAAAACTTTAGCCTCACTAAAAAAGGAACCGCTTATGTTTTAGCAGTTCCACCGAGGGACTGGAAGAGGCAGGCTCATTGTCCTGAATTTACCGGTTGAAACCTGAGATTGCCTTCCATTTCCTGTCTCTATGTTCCTACTCCGCTTTCCTCAATACTTCCTCTTTATTTTCTGTCTGTAAAAATTCCCTAATCTCCTCGATGGTTAGCCCAAGTTGTTTAGCTTCCAAGATAAGATCGATCCACTCTTTATCCGGCATAATGCTGCATTCTCCTCTCCCCATTACATATGAAGACTAACAAAGCGTACTGGCCGTCTGGTAAAATACTCCTATAGATCATCATAGCGGTTTAAAGTTAAAATAAGGTTAAATTTATACGAAATATTCGAAATATCGAAAGTATTTTGTTTACAATAAAAAAAGATCAGCCAAAAGGGTGCTGATCTTTGAAATATGCTGTGTTTTTCCAGTAGATAATTGTCCATATTAATCATTTAGTACCGATTGAAACTTGTAGCCGAACCCTCTGACGGTTAAAATATATCGAGGTTTTTTCGGATTATCCTCGATTTTCTTCCGCAATGTGCTTAAATGAACGTGAACCGTTTTTAAATTTGCAGAGGAATCAAAACCCCAGATCAGATCAAATAATTGCTCAACACTGAATACCTGATTCGGCTGTTTGACTAAATGGAATAGAAGCATTTTTTCTTTTGCAAAAAGATCGATGGTTTTCCCATTTTTAGAAACAGTTTTATCAGAGAAATTGATCGTAAGTCCGCCAATCTCTACAGTATTGGAAAAGTTCCTGCCAGCTCTTCTCAGGTTTGCCTTTATTCTGGCAATGACCTCAGGGGGATCGAAGGGTTTGGTGATATAGTCGTCACACCCGAGTTCGAACCCCTTCATAATCGTGTCTTTAGTTCTTTCACCAGTAATAAAAATCAGGATGCCATCAGAAAGCCTACGGTACCTCCGGGCAAGGTCAAACCCACTTGTGTCAGGCAAATGGAGGTCAAGTAAAACAATGTCTGGGGGATCTTTTTCTATCTTGTGCAGGCCACCTGCTGCATTTAAGGAATAATGTACAATATAACCTTCTTTTTCAAGGTAGAGACGTAGAATTTCAACGATAGAGAAATCATCCTCAACAATTAAAATATGAATAGGCCGCATACCTTCATCTCCTTCAAGGCTACAATCTATCTTTAATATACCATAAAATTTAGTTAATTTGAGTGAATAGGAAAAAAGTAGTGGAATAAGTATCAGAATTATGGGAAAATGATGACAGATAAGGGGGGGCTTTAAGGTTATGGTGAAGTGGAATCATATTGTTTTCTTACTGTTTTTTATCATGATAATTATAACCGTACAGGCAGGTCTTGTTCATGCGAAGGATACTGTATCTGTTGACGAAGGAAAAGCAGTACTGCCTGAGCTCTCTGAGGATTCAATCATTAAATTAAACGGCGAATGGGAATTTTACTGGCATGAGCGCCATGATTCAGTTGACCTTAGACAAGGAGGCGGTCAATTAAAGCCTTCTATTGTTGATGTACCTGCAGATTGGAGCAACTATAAAGCACTGGGGGAAGCCCTGCCTTCAAGCGGCCATGCGACCTATCGTTTGCAAATTTACTTGCCTAAAAACGAACTCGGTACATATAAAGCGATCTATATTTCCGGTGCTGCTTCCGCTTATTCATTATTGATAAATGGGGAGGAAAAGTTTCAAAGGGGAATCCCTGGTACAAATAGAAAGGAAGAGATACCTGCAAATAGTTCTGAGGTAATTCCATTTTATGCTGAAACCAACCCTGTTGAATTAATTGTTCAGGTATCCAACTATAGTCAGCGACGTGCCGGAATCTATGAGCCTGTTTTGATTGGGGAACCTGAGACGCTTTTTAAGCATAGGGAAAAGACAATTTTATATCGGTCTATTATTGTGGTAAGTCTGGTGATTATTGGGTTATACCATTTTATAATATTTTTGTTTCGCAAAAAGGACTACTCGTTTTTGTTTTTTGCGATTGTCTGCACGGTTGTTGCGATACGTGCAACCATTATTGAACAAGCGCTCGCTGGTTACTTGCTGCCATTTTTAAATTTTGAGGTTGCAACAAGTCTTGAATATTTGGGTGCATCACTTGGTGCATTGTTTCTCACTTTATTTACCTGTACCCAGTTTCCTGAGGATATGCACAGGAAAATAAGGAATGGAATCACGATAGTTCTAGGCGTGTACAGTCTGTTTGTTATCCTGACTCCAGCTCTTGTTTTTACCCAAACGATGATTCTACTTCAGGTATTGGTCCTTGTGGCTGTGCTGTATGGTCTCATTATCTATATCAAAGCAGTACCGAAAAGACGTCCAGGATCTTATTTAAATGCAGCAGCAACCTTCATTCTGATTCTTTTGGTAATAAACGATGTGCTCTACTATAATGATTTGATTCGGACAACGGAGTTAACCTCTGTTGGGCTGTTTTTCTTTTTATTTACCCAGGCAGTTATCCTGTCCAAAAGCTATTCGACGTCTTTTGCTAGGGCGGAGCGGTTGTCTGATGATTTAAGTCTGCTTAATGCATCACTTGAAAAGCAGGTGAAAAATAGAACAATAGAGCTTGAGATGGCGAATGATGAATTATACGTAACGAACCAAAAGTTGTATGAAGCCCAGCAATCTAAAAATAAATGGATTCGTAATATTTCCCATGAAATTGCTGCACCATTGACGGCGATTCAGTCCTATACAAAGGGTATGGTGGATGGGGTCATTGAGCCCGAGCAAAAATATACCCGGCTCATCCATGATCAAAGTAAATATCTTTCCAGCATGCTGCATGATCTTCACGATATTTCGGAGATGGAAAATAATCAGATTACGTTTTCCATGAAGAAGATGAATATCGGTCCCTTCATACAGGGCATTTATGAAAAATATAAATGGGATCTTGAGAAACAGGGGATTGAATTTGTTCATAAAGACTTGCTTCCTTTGGATTTGGAGGATCTGTTTGTGCGGATTGACCCCATTAGAATAGAGCAAGTTATTGTCAATCTTTTAAAAAATGCCCAGCGATTCGTAGGAGAAGATGGGAAAATCACATTGGAGCTTGCGTTAGGGACGGGCGATGTTGTCATCGTAAAGATTATGGATAATGGGATTGGAATTAAAGAAGATGAACAAAATCAGCTGTTCCAGCGTTTTTATAAAAGTAAGCAGCGAAAAGCCCATAATGGTGCAGGGCTCGGGCTCCCCATTGCAAAGGAAATTATCGATTATCACAATGGGGAAATCTCCGTGGAAAGCATACCAAGTGAAGGCAGTTGCTTTTATTTTATGCTGCCGATTGAGGCTGAGTGAATGGTAGGAGATTATATGGAAGAACGAAATTCAACAGATGGATAAAGCAGATAAAATCATGGAATTGGCCCCCATGCTTTAATACTATAAATCGATGTGAATAATGAATCTTTTATTGAACAAATTCGTATGAATAACTGTGGACAGGTTTTAATGGTTCTAAAGTTATTTGGATAAAATATAAAAATAGATTTTTGGTTATAAAGATGTTACTTTTGGAATATCTTTAATATGATTTGATAGTTTTACACTGATAGGAAAGTATAACTTTTTTAGGCAGTAAAGGAATATATCCTTTTTCCTTTCTGCATAAGTGCAACTAAGGCATCGCCCAAAGGTTGGCGAGTGCCAAGTTTTCTAAGAAACCAGTATAAGTGCAGGCCTTGTGCTTTCGCCACCTAAGGCTTGGCGATAAGCTAGGTTTTCTAAGAAAAAAATGTGACATACAAAAATAACCAGACATAATACAGAGGGAATGTAGAGAATGAATGAAATGTTACTGAATAATGCCGATGCAGGATATCTGCTGGCTGAAAAGAAGGCCGCTGATTATTTTAATATATTGAATGAGCGAGTCTCCCAATATACCTATATCCCTGTTTTAACAGACGATTTTAACTCCTGGAAACAGCAGCATATGCCTCGTTTTTCCTTTTTTCCATTTTTAGCAAACTTGAAGAAAAGTCCTGATACAAAAGATTATCATCAATATATTCGGTGGATGGATAAAACCGGGAAGCTGGATGATTATCTGGATCGCAGTATTTCCTATATCTTCATGCGTGATCTTGGAAAGGCTTTGGATACACCTGAAATGAAAAGTCGTGTTCAGCGTTCTGTTGACAGGCTGAAAAATCATCTAACAAAGAAGGACAGAGTCGACCGGGAGGAGCAAACGTTCAGTATGGCCGGCCTGTACCGTTTTGCAGAGAAGGAAGGCGTGGAGCCTACCCTGATTTGGGTGATGGAAAAATTAAAGAAGGTTTCTTCCAATATTCCGGATGGTATGAATGCAACTGAAGCCCAGCGGAAATTGATCAAAATCATTGCCGGTGTCGTGATGCAGGTAATGGAGGAGATGGGAGATGAGACCCCAGCCCGCGAACGAAAAGAAAGACTTGAGAAAGCAATTCGCCTTGGCTATTGCTATGGATTGACATACCCCTTTATTGATGATTTGTTGGATGCCAATATTTTATCGCCTGATGAGGAAAAGCAATATTCTGATCTGATCCGGACATCACTGATTACTGGAGAGGTGCCTGACCTGGGAGTTTGGACAGGAAATAACAAAGAACTGATCGTATACATTCATGCGGAACTTCGGGAGGCTTTTCTATATATTAAAGACCATCAGAACCCGGATACAAGAGACGACTTCCTTGGGCAATCGTACGTGTTTTTTAAATCCCAGGAGGTGGACCGTGCCAAGGATCTTTCCAATGGCAATTACACGAATGAAGAGCTTTTTATTCCTGTCATTATGAAGGCAGCTTCTTCCAGGTTGATCGTTCGGGCGATTATTCGTGCTTCCGAGGATGAAGGGATTGACAGCCGGACATTTTACTATGGTATCTACAACCAGTTGGCCGATGATTTTGCCGATATGTTTGAGGATACGAAACAGGGTGGGGTGACACCATATACGTATTACCTGAAGTATCATGATACACGCCCGAATTTGATCAATCCCTTTGAAATGTACTGGGCAGTTATTGCCTATTTAATCCATGATTTATATGATTCCGATCCAAAAACCTGTGAAGTGATTCTGGATAGGGCAATTAACGGTTTGAAGCGATATAAAGTACGTATGGGAACTGAAAAATACAAGGAAGTTATGGCTATTTTTACATCCGGAATTCCGGAATTCAACAACCTTATCCAATATATGGTCCGAAAAGCCGTGGATGTGGAATTTTTTGATAAACTCGTTAGGGATCATATGATTGCTGATTTGAAAAAGGAACGAAAAGAGCAGGAAAATTTTATCGATACGGTCAAATCTGTTCGTGATGAAATCAACGAAAACCTCAGCATTTCACAGAATGAGCAGGAATCTTTCATCAAGGTACCTATTATGGATGCAGCCAATTACAGTCTGGAAGGTGATGGCAAGCGGCTCAGGCCAATCATGGCATGGGTTATGGGTGTAAACGAATATGGACTTGATCAGACCGCAATCGTTCCCCTTCTGAAATCGCTGGAATATATGCACACAGCATCATTGGTTTTCGATGACCTACCATCACAGGATGATGCGCCAATTCGCAGGGGACGTGAAACCGTGCATGAAGTGTATAATCATGCCATCGGGGAATTAACCGGGCTTTTTCTAACCCAAAAAGCTGTAGAGGAACAGAGTTTGCTTGAGTCATTCGATTCACGAGCAGTGCTTCGGTTGGTTCGCTATTCCGCCAAAATGACAGCAGAAATGTGTAAGGGCCAGGCAATGGATCTGGATTCCAAGGGAAAGCAACTAACACTGGAGGAATTAAATACGATCTGCTTTTACAAAACCGGAAAGGCCTTTGAGGCTTCGCTGATTATGCCAGCCATTCTCGCTGACAAAGACGAATCGGAAATGGAAGTATTGAAAAAATTCGCCTATCATGCAGGCATTGCTTTTCAGATTAAGGATGATTTGCTTGATGTGGAAGGGGATCTTGATTTACTTGGCAAACCCGTGTTAAAAGATGCGGAAAATAACCGTTCGACATTTGTATCCGTCCTCGGTGTAAAGCATGCGAAAAAGGCAATGTGGGACCATTATTCCCTTGCAATTGAATCACTGCAAAGTCTTCCACAAAAAGATTCGTTTCTGAAACATTTAATGAATTATATTGTGAACAGGGATTCTTGATAGTTTTTAAAAAAAGCAGATGTATGTCTCCACTTTATATGGTGGTAATGTACATCTGCTTATATATTTAGTTCTTTTACCCCCGGGTTGCCCAGGTATCATCTTTAGATTTCAAGTCATAAAGATGATAAACTTAGGAGTATTATTGAAAGGAGAGATACAATATGACTTTATCAATCCCGGAGATCACACTAAATGATGGTGTTACTTTACCGGTTATCGGTTTTGGTACATACAACCTTAATGGAAATGAAGGTGCCAATGCTATCAATAGTGCAATTAACATAGGCTATCGGTTAATTGACTCTGCTTATAATTATGAAAATGAAGGAACGGTAGGGGAAGCTGTTAGGCGCAGTTCGATTCCAAGGGAAGACTTGAGAATTACATCCAAATTACCAGGTCGCTATCAGACGTATGATAAAGCTGTCACTACCATTCAGGAATCCTTATATCGTGCAAATCTGGATTATTATGATTTATATCTTATTCATTGGCCAAACCCAAAACAGGATAACTATGTTGAAGCATGGCAAGCATTAATCGATGCTAAAAAATGGGGGTTGATCCGCTCCATTGGTGTTTGTAATTTCCTGCCTGAACATCTGGAACGCCTGGAAAAAGAAACCGGCACAAAGCCAAGTATAAACCAAATCGAATTACATCCATTTTTTAATCAGAAAAAACAAAGAATATGGAATGAAGAAAACAATATTAAAACAGAATCCTGGAGTCCGATAGCCAGGGCAAATGATGTTTTAAACAATGGAAATCTTAGAAAGATAGCCGATAGTCATAACAAGACGGTCTCACAAGTCATTTTACGTTGGCATTATCAACTGGGAACAATTCCAATTCCAAAATCTGCTTCTCCAGAGCGGCAACGTGAAAATATATCTATTTTTGACTTTTCTCTAAACGAAACAGAAATGAATGCTATTGCAGAATTAACCCGGCCGGATGGCAGACAGAAAGATCAGGATCCTGCTGTTTATGAGGAATTCTAATAATTATGATGGACGCACCACTAGTAAGTAATGAGTGGTGCGCTTTTATTTTTTTATATCGTCCATGGATGGTCGATAGTCGTAACATTTATCTCAGGATGTCCATCATTATTCATTTTTCCTTCAATGCTTCAATTTCCTTTTTGTCCAAACCTGTAACTTCTGCAATAAAATCAATGGATGCATCTTTCTTCAGCATTTTCAGTGCGACTTCTTTTTTTTCTTTTTCTCTACCTTTTTCCTCATAAGAGATAGGAATTTCCATAATTTTATCTGCTTCATCCATCTGTTGAATTTCGTTCTTCAATATAATCTCCTCCTGTTCATTCAGTTTTAAATATCTTTCAAAAAAACCGTAGACCAGTCTTTGTTTTGTTGGATCCAACTTCATTTTCACTAGCATTCTTAGAAATTCCTTCTTTACCTGTACTCGTTCTTCTTTAGTGTAACCCATTTTACTCAGGAAGAGCCGCAGCAGCAGGGTTGCCGGACTTTAGGTAATTTCTCCAGTTCTTTTTACGCAGATGTAGTGTGAGATAATTAAATGTGAGTACATGGAGGAAAGGAAATTCCATCGTATATTGATTCTTTTCCCAGTTTTCATCATAACTAAATACTGCTATCGGTATAATTGGCTTCCGGTATTTATGATAAAGCAGGCTGAAGTATTGATACATTCGCTCGTGGAAATGGGCTTGTTTGAAACTTTGTGGCTCAATATGAATAATAATAACAGATTCGATATCCTTCATTTTTGCTTCAACTACGATATCAAGTCGGCGGGCTTCTCCCTCAAGCAGGTCTGTGAAAACCTCTTCTGATAATGGTTTCACTTCATGGAAGTCAATTATTTGGTGGACCTCCGGGAAAAAAGCATCCAAAAACTCTTCGAAAAATGTGTGGATCAGTTCCTTGAATAATTGATCATGGCGGGTATAGACTGTGGGCTTTTCCTTGATAAGCTGTGCCACTGGCATAGGCAATCTTCCTTTTCAATTTTATGAGGGATAATACGTGGTGAATTTCTACCAATAGTATAGCAGAAATTTTGTAAAAGGAAAGCGTTATCATTATGTTTTGAAATGGGTATTTCTAGAACATTAAAATTAGATATCTCCTGCTGCTGTTTCAATGAAACTTCACCAGTGGAATAATCTCCTCTACTGATACAGAATATGAATCCTTTTGTTTTGATTTCTTATAAATTGAGAAATAATAATATATCAGTCCATATGTAATGTTATAAAAGTTCGGATATAAAATGATTTTTAATTAGCTTGTTCATCCTATTGCTTTTCATTAAAAGGAGTTGACAATAGGAAAAAGTTAGTATAATATTATATTTAATTAAAGATAAATGAATTAAGGATAAATAAAAATAGAAAACACAATAGGTATCATAAACTGAGTTAGTAATATTTATTTAAAATCAAATGTATAACAATTAAATAGTATGAAGGAGACAATTTAAATGAAGAAAACAGAAGGTATTCACCATATTACAGCAATTGTAGGCCACCCACAGGAAAACGCAGATTTCTATGCAGGTGTTTTAGGATTAAGACTCGTTAAAAAAACAGTTAACTTTGATGATCCCGGCACCTATCATCTTTACTTTGGTGATGATGGTGGGAAACCAGGTACAATTATTACATTTTTTCCATGGGCTAATGCGTATCAAGGAAAGATTGGCGGTGGCCAGGTAGGTGTTACCACTTACATCATTCCAGTTGGAGCCTTGAATTTCTGGGAAAACAGATTAACGAAATTTAATATTGAGTTCAATAAAACGGAACGATTTGGAGAGACTTATTTGGAATTCGCTGATGTACACGGCCTGCAACTTGAACTTGTGGAAAGAAATGAAGGAGAAGCAAACAATTGGACTCATGGGGATGTCACACCGGAAGTTGCCATTAAAGGTTTCGGTGGAGCGGTCTTATTATCTACCAATCCGGAAAAAACTGAGAGGACACTTCAAGATGTTATGGGGCTGGAAAAAGTCGCTGAAGAAGATGATTTAATCCGTTTCAGATCCCATGGTGATATTGGAAATATTATTGATGTGAAACGAACGCCGATTGGAAGAGGGCAAATGGGGGTAGGAACAGTTCACCATATTGCATGGCGTGCAAAAGATGATGAAGATCAATTGGATTGGCAGAAATATGTTGGTGACCAAGGTTATCGAGTAACACCAGTTCAGGACAGAAATTATTTTAATGCTATCTATTTTAAAGAACATGGGGAAATCCTGTTTGAAATTGCAACAGATCCACCGGGATTTGCACATGATGAGTCCCATGAAACAATGGGGCAAGAATTAAAGTTGCCATCCCAATATGAACAACACCGTGAACAACTGATTAAATCACTGATACCACTGGAAATAAGAAGCCTGGATAAATAAGGAGGAATTGATTTGCTTAGCTTTAACCCAAATGACAACACAGAACGGGAAAATTATAAACTGTTAATCGGCAGTATTGTCCCAAGACCAATAGCATTTATAACAAGTGTTGGAGAGGATGGAACCATAAATGGGGCGCCATTTAGTTATTTCAATGTAGTATCATCCAATCCTCCAATGATCTCCATTTCTACACAGCGAAAAAATGGAATTCAGAAGGATACGGCACGAAACATTATGGAAAAGAAAGAATTCGTTGTACACATTGTTGACGAGCAAAATGTGGAAAAGATTAATATCACTGCTGCTTCACTGCCACCGCAGATCAGTGAAATTGAAAAAGCCGGCTTAACCTTAGCTGAAAGTGAAAGCATATCTGTCCCCGGAATAAAAGAATCTAAGGTTCGATTCGAATGCATATTGGAGCATTCTGTTCAACTGGGTGAAAATAATACGATAGGAACCGACCTGATAATCGGAAAGATAGTTAGATTTCACATGGATGAAGAAATATATGAAGATGGCAGAATTAATCATGAAAAACTTGGTGCAATGAGCCGATTGGCAGGACCAAATTATGCTGGTATTGGTGACGTCATTTCCATAGAAAGACCTAAATAGAATGGAGGGAGCTTCATGCTAAGAACACCCGGAATTCATCATATCACGGCAATCGTAAATGATCCCCAGGTAAATTATGATTTTTATTCGAATGTATTAGGGTTGCGACTTGTAAAAAAAACAGTAAATTTTGACCGACCTGAAGTGTATCACTTATATTTTGGGAATAAATCGGGAGATCCTGGAACCATCATTACCTTTTTCCCTTGGCCTAAACTTCCTAAAGGACGTGTGGGCAGTGGACAAGTTGGAACAACCAGTTATGTTATACCAATAGGTTCCATGGATTTTTGGAAAAATAGATTACAGCAAGAAGGAATTTCTTTTACATTGGATTCCCGGTTTAATGAAACCTCTATTCAGTTTCAGGATCCGGATGGGTTACAAATCGAGCTGGTCGAAAGGGAAACGGATACAGATAACAGTTGGGGTACAAATGAAATCGATAAAGAACATGCAATTCAAGGATTCGGAGGAGCAACGTTATATTCCGCGCAGCCAAATGAAACAGCTGACGTTTTAGAGAATATTCTAGGCATGGAATTTGTAAGACAAGCGGGAGATTATTTACGCTATCAAACACAAGAGTCGCTCGGGAATAGGATTGATATCAAGCTATCCCCTTCTGTACGAGGTTTAGCTGGCGCCGGAACAATTCATCATATTGCATGGAGAGCAAAGAATGAAGAGGAACACCAGAGGTGGCAGGAGCTACTTGAAACAAAGAAGCTTCAGCCTACGGAAATGAAGGATCGTAATTATTTCAAGGCACTTTATTTCCAGGAAGCGGGTGGCATTCTTTTTGAAATAGCTACAGATGCACCAGGGTTTGCAGTTGATGAAACACCGGATAAACTGGGGGAAAAGCTAATGCTGCCAAGCTGGTTTGAATCAAAAAGAAAAGAATTTGAAGCTAAATTACCACCAATCAAGGTTCAATAAGAAGTGGTATTAACTGATAAAAGTTTTGCGCTATTAACCGCGAGCCTGGCTAATAGCGTTATCTTTTTATAAACCCCAATCAGATTTTAAAATCCTTTTAAGGAGCTGTAATTGTTCATTTCCAATATTATCAGCAATTTTCCTCTCCAGATCAGCTTTCAGTGATTCATTTTTTTCATAGCATTCTTCCCCTAACTCGGTTAATCGAATGCTTTTGTTTTTTTTGTTATTTTTCACACTACTGATTTCCACTAATCCCTTTGACTCTAGCTTTTTTATGAATTTATGTGTTGCTTGCCTGGATATGTCCACATTTTTTGAAACATATGCAATGGTTGGTTGCTTTTTGTATATTCTTGCCATAATAAACCACTCAGAATTTGATATATTAATATTGCCGTGGTCATTCCATAGATTTTCAGTTATTTTTCGAAGTTGAAGTTGTCGTTCGCTCAGTACATCGAATATATCTAGGTTTTTTAAGTCAAACCCCAAATAAACCACTCCTTACCATTCTTCAGGAAGTAAATGTTTTATACTTTCCTGCCAAAAAACACTATACAAAATCCTCTCCAAATTGTCAACTGAATTGACAACTTGCGAAATAAGGTGTATACTAGTAATGTAAACTAAGTTGACGATTAAAAAGCTGGAGGGCGTTAGGATGTTTAGTGTTGGTGATTTGATTATTTATTCCACACATGGCTTATGTGAGATTGTTGAGATAAGTGATAAAACTTTAAACAATGTTACAAGAACTTATTATGTGATGCATCCGATTGATGATCCGAAATTAAAGATAAGTTCTCCGGTAGATAATGAGAAAGCAACCATGCATCCGATTATGGAAAAAGAGGAAGCAAATGGAGTACTGGAATCTTTCCAAGAGCCAGGTATACAGTGGATTGATGATTCGAGACAGCGAAACAAAAAGTTCCAGGGGATTGTAAATACTGGTGACCGACATGATATTTCCAATTTAATTAATACATTAATGCGGAAGGAACAGGAGATCCGGAAAGACAACAAAAAGATGAGCATTCAGGATCGAAAAGTTTTAGAACAGACCCAAAGTATTATGTTCACGGAATTAGCAGTGTCACTGGATACTTCTTTTGAAAAAATAACCAAAAAGATTAAAGGTATGATCAAGCAAACAGCGTAACTGCGTTTAAATTTTATAAAATATAAGTTGAAAAGACCATTTTTTTGATGGTCTTTTTTAATTTCCGCATGTATTTATCCAACTATTTTAACCATTATTGATTCCTCTCTGTACTAGGAGCCCTAAAATATCGTTGCAAAAGAAAATCTGTGTTTCTTTGCAGCGATATTTTTTAATCCGTAATGTAACAAGATTCAGTCCCTAATGCTTTAATGATGTAAAGTGGAGAAACTGGCTACTGCTTTTACTGATTCCTTCCATTTTTTTCTCTCCATCCCATGTAATATCCAAGGGGAGGGCAGTGTAAATTTGTGATCCCCAGGGAGGGATTGTACTTCTTCTTTTGTTAAATCCATCCATATGTACGTCTCATCCGCTGTTTGTTCCACTAATTGGTGATAATCGTTTGCGATGGTCTCCCATAGTCCTGCTTGTTTTGTGATATCACTCCAAGGATAGACGGCATGCAGATAATGATGCTTCTTTTGATCCTTCTTTGTGATGAGAAATCGTGTTCTCGCATCATTTTCGTAAAATGACCACTCCAGCAAATGATCCTCTGGAAACAATTCCTTTGAAGCGGGAAGGGGGTAATAGCACTCGTATGGGAAAACAGCTGTTTTTTTCACATATACTTCATTGATCCAATCCTTTTTTCGTTTGAGATCATAAATTTTATTCCAGGGCTTTGCACCAGATTCGAGTGCTTTTGTATCCTTTGTAAGCGCACCATGTAAAACAGACTCTTGTTTCATCCCGAGTTTTTCGAGAATACGGCGTGTAGCTAAATTATCTTCCTGTGTATTCGCACCGACCCATTGAATGCCATTTAATTTAAACGCCTCGTGCATGATATGGGACATTAGAGTTGTTGCAAAATTTCTCCCTCGATAGCGACGATCACTGCGTAGCCTGCCTAACATGGCATATCGCTTAGCGTATATAGTGAAGCCACCATAACTCACTAATTGCCCGTCTGAAAACAACCCATATAAACGATTGTTCCCCGTTATTAATCGGTTGAAAATTCTTTTTACATAATCGTCTTCTATTCCTGTTTCCATAGATTCCAGATTGGAAAAGTCATTAAGGTTTAACGTTCGTATCATTGTTGTTGCCATTTATGTCACTCCCTATGGAATAAATTCTTGTTTGGCAGAGAAGTTTTCTAAAAATGTCAGGTATTAAAATGAATAAAACAATCAAACTAATAACTGCCATAGTTGCACGGGCAGTTCTTATTACGCACGTGTGATTTGTACCTGCGTTTGCCACTCATTTTATCATAAAATTTCAATTTTTAATTTGGTAAACACTTTTTAAAAATCTAACAGGGAAATTTACTGCACCAGTAGAATGTACACTGCATATTAATGAAGTTTTAAGGGTAAGCATGTTATAATTGAAGAAGTTTGAGAGATAAAAAATGAACGGATGGGGTAGATAGATATGAAATTGGAAATTACTGATGCAGCTGCAGATTGGTATATAGATGAGATGGACTTGGAAGCAGGAGATTTCATTCAATTTTTCGCTAAAATTTATGGTGGCATTCCAACAGCTCATTCGAATTACTTCTTAGGGATTTCCGTTGGAGATACTGGGAAAATAGGAATTAACACCGAAGTAAAGGGGATTACCTTTTACTTTGATGAAAAGGACGCATGGCTTTTGGATGAATATGATTTGAAGGTTGAAATGGGAGAAGATGAGGTAGAATATAATTTTATCGAGAAATAAACCTCTTTAAATCAAAAAAATAAGTGAATATAAATTTTCTTGCCACAGTGTTTTGATACTGTGGCTTTTTAATTGAAGACCTTTTTTAAAAATTACTTTTATCCATTTATTCCCGAAGAGTGATATAAGTCATATATTTGTATAATTAGACAATTTACCCCATAAATCTTTACTTTACCCTTGATAAAATAGGACTTATATACTATCGTATAAGTAAAGTTATAAATTTTATAAAAATTTTGAATTTAGTTACATCAAATTACTTTTATTAATGGTAGGAGTAGCGGTGTAATTAAAAACCAATAGGGGGATGAGGGGAAAAATGAATCAGGAGTCATTGTTTACTTTCGAAGAGATTTTCAAACAAAATGAAAGGAGAATTTACTACCATATTAATAAACTGCGCATCGGCGACCAACATCAGGAATACTACCAGGAAGGTCTTTATGCTAGGTGGAATGCTAACAGGACATACCAGCAGGATAATGGCATCCTATCTACATACTTCAATTATATTGTTAAAAAGCGATTTACCGAACCAGCTCGTAAGAATACGAAAGTACAGCGGTATGAGAGAATGCTGAAACATGATATGGTAGCGCTGTATACGAAAGAAGGGCGTATTGATGACCCGTTTCTATGGGACATGCTGCGATCAGAGCTGACAGAAAACCAGTGGAATTATTTGGATTCCCATATTCGTTTAAAAATGACTGTAGAAGAAATAGCGGAAAGGGAAAAAGTTACTGTTGATACAGTGAAATACTGGGAGAGACAGGTGAAGGAAAGATTGGGGAATGAAGTGTTTAGAGATCTAGTTACGGTAGAGGAAGCCTTATAAAAATACCTTGTTAAAAAAGCGTCTTTTAATAGAAAAGGATGCTTTTTTTAATATGGCAGTTAAGACTGTTAGATATCGTGTTTGCTGCTGGAAGCATATTTGGATTGTATAAAAGTTATAAACAGAGAGTGGCACATTAAAAATAGTTGGATTTAGGAAAAAAGCTGGTTTGGGCAATGATGCCAAACCAGCTTAATTAATTTAGTTAAGTAATTTAGGCTGCAAATTACTTTTCATTTCGTTTCTTTATTATAAAAGAGATTCTTTCAAACGAAAAACCATGCACAGATTACAGCACCATACTCAAAAATGCTTTTGTCCGCTCATTTGTGGAATTATTAAATATTGCATCAGGGGTTCCTTCTTCTACAAGCTTACCCTCATCCATAAATAGCACCCTGTCTCCCATTTCTTTTGCGAATCCCATTTCGTGTGTCACGACAACCATAGTCATCCCTTCAAAAGCAAGCTGCTTCATGACATCCAGCACTTCTTTAACCATTTCCGGATCAAGTGCGGAGGTTGGCTCATCAAATAACATGATCTTCGGCTGCATTGCCAGTGCTCTTGCAATCGCCACCCGTTGCATTTGCCCACCTGATAATTGTTCAGGAAAGCTTTTTGCTTTATCGGCAAGACCAACCTTTTCAAGCAATTCGACTGCCAGTTGCTCCGCTTCCTTTGGATTCATTTTCCTGATTTTTCTGGGTGAAATGGTAATATTGTTCAGCACGTTCATATGTGGGAATAAATTAAACTGTTGAAATACCATGCCAACATCTTTACGGATTTCATTTATATTTGTACCGGAATCATTTACTTTTAAACCATTAATAAAAACAGCACCATCTGTAATATCCTCCAGTAAGTTAATACATCGGAGGAAAGTACTCTTCCCGGAACCGCTTGGACCGATGACACAAATGATTTCCTTTTCTTTTACTTCGTAATCAATTCCTTTTAAAACTTCCAACTGACCAAATGATTTATGCAGTCCTTCAATTTTAATCATCTGTTCACCTTCCTATCTACGAACGACCAAATGTGAATATTCGTCTTCTTTGTGAAGGCACATAACTATTGCTAAAGCGTTTCTCGACATATGCAATGACCTTCGTAAATACAAATGTTAGCATTAAGTATAAAATGGCGACCGTAATATATGGCTCCCAGAACCGTGAATATGCTCCAGCAACAACCTTGCCAGCATACAGCAAATCATTTGCCGCAATAACCGTTACTAATGATGAATCCTTCAATAACGCTATTAATTCATTACCAAGCGGTGGAACCATTCGTCTGAATGCCTGTGGCAGGATAATATTTTTCATAGCAACACCACTTGGCATACCAAGGGATCTCGCTGCTTCCGTTTGACCTTTTTCAATCGATTGGATTCCTGCCCGGATGATTTCTGCATTATATGCACCACAATTAAGCAGTAGAGCAGTGGCTCCGGATACGAAATAACCAAGCGAATGACCAAAAATAGAAGGAATTACTGCCAGGTGAATAAGTAAAATCTGCACGAGTAATGGGGTACCACGGAAAAAGTCAACATAGTATTTACAAGGGTAGTAGATCCATTTTCGCTTGGACAGTTTTCCCATTCCAAGGAATAACCCCAGTATAATTCCACCTAAGTAGCCAATCACAGTCAGTCCCAGGGTCACCCAGATCCCACGAATAAAAAGTTCTTTATAATTCCAAATCATATCAAAACGTATATCTAAGAAATCGATGGTCATCACCTCCTGAATGTAAGTTAGCTAGATTTATGGTGAATACCATCTGATTACTCCACATCAAAACCGGTAATTTCCTTCAATTTCCCGCTATCTTTTATTGCTTGAATCCCTTCATTTAATAAATCCATGACTTCTGTGTTTCCTTGTTTAACCATTAATCCATAAAATTCCTTTTCAAAACTGTCATCTTCAATTACTTTTAATTCCACATTGGGATTATTCTTGATGTACTCATTAACAACGGAATTATCCCCAACAGCAGCGTCAGCATTTTCGTTTAACATTTCTTCTATAGCAAAAGGCATTGTTTCAGCTGCAACAATATCAGCACTAGTATTGCCGAGTAATTCCTTTACAACGATATGCCCTGTTGTATTGATTTGAACAGATACCCGTTTATCCTCAAGGTCCGCATATTCTGTGATATCTGTATCTTCAGGTACGAGAATGACCTGATTTGCTACATAATACGGATCTGTGAAATCAAAGGATTCCTTTCGTTCATCCGTAATTGTAATAGATGAAACCGCAAAATCGACTTCTTCATTATCTACCGCAGGAAATAATGGTTCCCAGCCAATATTTTTAAATTCCACTTCAAAGTCAGCTGCCTCTGCAATCGCTTCCACAATATCGATATCGATACCAACAATATTTCCATCCTCATCCATATATTCCATCGGTGCATAAGTAGCATCTGTTCCGACAACCAGCTTTGTTTTACCGTCAGCTGAATCCCCGTCTTCCGAGGACGCTGTATCTGAATCTCCACAGCCAAACAGAACCATACTCAAAACTAATAATAGAATCCCAACTGACCAAAATCGTACTTTATTCATCAATATCCCTTCCCCCTCTATTATTATCCTTACATCATCGGTGATTGAATTTTTAAACACTTCTGATGATTAGTATAATTATAAGCGAGTAAATTATAGATTGCAATAAAATTATGAGAAATTTGTACTAGTTTTTAAAAAAATGCTGTTTTCTAAAAGATTGGGACTGCGGTTACTCGTCCCACCGAAATGATTTGGGGCTGCGATTACTCGCCCCACCAAAAGATTTGTTGTTTTTTACAGGAAAGTTGATATAAAGTGGGATGTAAGAGATGATGACTGGTGGTCATTATCGCTCCGGAAATACACTACGCTTTCCGCGGGCGGCTGGTGAGCCTCCTCGTGCTACGCACTGTGGGGTCTCACCTATGCCTCTCCTCCCGCAGGAGTCTTCGTGTTTTTCCTCCGCTGGTATTGTGCTTGTCAACTTCAAAAAATGATTTATCGTTTGATTGAATCATTTAATTGCTATTCACCTTTATGATGGTTGTTTGGAGCGGAGGACCGTTGACTCCTGCGGGAATAGCACGTGTCTGAAGACCCCGCAGAGGGTTTTCTCGAGGAGACTGAAGCCGTGCCCGCGGAAAGCAACGGTCCGTAGCGGAAAACTACCAAACACATACGTCGTCTTTTGTATCAACTGCGGTGATATTAGCAACAATCTATACGAAAAGAGCCTTTTAAAAAAGAAATATAGCGCAAATTGTCATTATTTCGTGAGAATTTTTTTAACGGCTTGTATATTAGAATGTAATTCTATTCCGTGATATAATTATTCTTGGATTTACTATAAAATAAACTAGATTTCAACTATGATTTCGTCTAGAATTAGTGGAGGATATATAATGAGAAATAAAGAAATACCCGCTTCACAGAAGGGGGTTAACGAGTCTATTAATATGCAAAAAACAACACTGATCTCTGATCTTATCTCACTATTTAAAGCAAAAGTTTTGATCCTGAATGTATTGCCTGTTTTTGCCGGATTCTGGCTGGCACTTCATTTTACCAACGCTTCCTTTATCGATCATTGGGTGTTATTTTTGTTGACTATTGTAGGAAGTACTCTCGTTATGGCAGGTGCACTTATTTTTAATAACTGGTACGATGTTGATATCGATACTGTCATGGAGCGGACGAAGCTTCGTCCAACAGTAACTGGTAATTTTTCACTGAAAGCCGTTTTAGCAACGGGGATTATTACGACACTCCTAGGTTTTATTCTATTATTATTTATCACGTTCGAAACGGTAATATATGCGTTCATCGGCTGGTTTACCTATGTTTTTCTGTATACGATGTGGTCCAAACGAAAATATACACTTAATACGGTAATCGGCAGTCTTTCCGGTGCGGTGACACCTTTAATTGGCTGGGCAGCAATTGATTCTGCTTATCATATTGTACCGATTGTTTTATTTCTTATTTTGTTTATTTGGCAAATGCCGCATACATTTGCAATTGCCATTAAGAAATATAAGGAATATAAAGCAGCCAATGTTGCGATGCTGCCTGTTGTGCATGGTATGAATGTGACAAAACGCCAAATGTTTGTTTATGTTGCATGTCTGCTGCCACTACCATTCTTTTTATCCGCACTCGGCACGACATTCATCGTGATAATCACAATCCTTAATGTTGGCTGGCTGATCCTCAGTTTGACAGGATTTTTTACCGAAAACAACTGGAAATGGGCACATATGAATTTTCTCTACTCTGTAAATTATTTAGCGATATTATTTATCCTGTCGATCATTGTAACATTACCTGTTTAAGGGAAAAGAAGAATAGGTGTTGTAGAGTAATTATATAAAGTGATATGATCATATAAGAATGTACGGATGTTCAAGGTTATAATTTCAATAAAAAATGGAGGCAACACAATGGCTACAATCAATAAGGGAGCAAGTAAATTTTACGTTGGGGACGACATAAAGGATCCATTAGCAGAAATTACATTTGTAGAAAACGGGGATAATCGATTGGTTATTGATCATACCTATGTGTCGGACGAGCTCCGGGGCCAGGGGATTGCCGGGAAATTAGTAGAGCAGGTTGTCATATACGCCAGAGAAAAAGGGAAAAATATCAATCCTTTATGTCCCTATGCAAAAAGTAAATTAGAGAAAACTCTAGAATTTCATGATGTGCTGGAGCAGAAATAAAAGGTGGAAAATAAATCAGGACATCTCAAATAGGGACGTCCTGATTTTTTGCATTGCTGTTTTCTAAAAGATTGTTTTTTTACAGAAAAGAAATAATCTGCGAAGTAAAATCAATAGTAATAGGTTTAATCCATCGCTCCGGAAATACACTACGCTTTCCGCGGGCGGCTGATGAGCCTCCTCGAGCTTCCGCTCTCCGGGGTCTCATCTAGGCCTCTGCTCCCGCAGGAGTCTCCGTGTATTTCCTCCGCTATAATTGCAAGTATTGGCAATGAACCATATGAACTAATTGGTACAAAGCATTGAACACTCCACCAGTCCGGGTGAGCGGAGGGCGGTGACTCCTGCGGGAATAGCACGTGTCCGAAGACCCCGCAGAGTGGGTTTCTTGAGGAGGCTGAGGCCGTGCCCGCGGAAAGCATCCGCCCGCAGCGATCCCGGACGGCGACAATAGCACATGTTATTGGAATCAATCCCAATTTACTTCGCAGTTTACATCCACTACGAGGATTATTTGTCATTTAAAAATAAATAATAAAAAGAAGGGTTTTTTAAGTTATGGAATTAATGGATGAATTAGCTTCAGCCTATTTAGATAACTTTGATGAAATGTCATATGTTTTAAATAAGGAAACAGGGGAGGTAATTTTGGATGCTCCGGAATCATTAACGGGAGAACCGGAAGTCGACTGGAATGATGAAGAAGCTGAGAGTCTTCTTTCAATCCCGCAAATAACTTCATCTGAAGCATATGATGTTATGCTTAAATTCTGCGATAAACAAAAACCAGCAATAACTGAAAAATTAGCTAGAGTACTTGAAGGAAGAAAACCATTTAGGAACTTTAAAGATAAAGTAATTGAACTTGGAATGGAGGAACAATGGTATTCTTTTGAGCAAAATGAGGCAAAAGAAGTTATTATGAAATGGTTGAGTGATCACAGTCTGTTGTATGAAATGCTTAATCAGAAATTCAGATCAGATAAAAAGTAATTACTGCAGGGGAGAATAAAATGTCATGTACCTAACCATCCAGGAAACTGCTGAATATTTATCCATCGAAGCATACAAAATCAAAGCCCTTGTACTGCAGGGACGCATTCGCTCTATTCATGATGGGGAGCAGTACTTAATTAATAAAGCGCAATTTACCACGCATTTTGAACAGGTGGAAAAGTACCAAAGAATGATCCAGGAATATCTAAATGAACCGATTCCGGAAGATATTGATGTGAAGGATGAGGATTAGGTTGCAATCAGGATAATTTAACTTTAATGTTAAGGAAAGCTGTCATGATTAAAAGAACAGTTAACTTAGCATTTTTTAGGTGAAGGAGATAAACATGTCTAAAAAACACAATACAAGAAACAAGAAGCAAGCGAATTCTCTCATATATACGGTCAGGGAACAGCAAGAATTACTGCCTTTCTTACGGGAAGCTATGTCCAATCGCAGCCGTAATTCAGTGAAATCCATCCTTACACGTGGGCAGGTAACAGTGGATGATCATATTGAAACAAAACATAATTATTCACTGCAGGCAGGTCAGACTGTTACGATTTTGAAAAATAAAGCAGCAGTAAAAGAAAATGCTTTAATCGGCATGTCTATTTTATATGAGGATGACGACATCATTGTAATTAATAAAGAAGCTGGCTTGCTGTCAATAGCTACAGAAAAGGAAAAAAGACAAACGGCACATCATCAATTGATGGAGTATGTCAGACTAGAGAATCCACAAAACAGAATTTTTGTTGTTCATCGTTTGGATAAAGATACATCAGGTGTGATGATGTTCGCTAAAAGTGAGCAGGTAAAGCGCACCTTGCAAAATAATTGGAAGACGATTGTAAAAAAGCGGTCCTATGCTGCACTTGTTGAGGGAAAAGTGGCAAAGGAAAAGGGCTATATTTCGTCATGGCTACGTGAAAGTAAAACCCATTTAGTGTATTCAAGCCAAACAAAAAATGATGGTCTGCATGCGGTAACCCGCTATAAAGTTATCCAATCCAACCAAGATTATTCCTTACTTGAAGTACAGCTTGAAACAGGGCGGAAAAACCAAATTCGTGTCCATATGCAGGATTTGGGTTATCCAGTTGTTGGTGATAAGAAATATGGCTCAAAGACAAATGAAATCGGCAGACTGGGACTGCATGCAAAGGTATTGTCATTTAACCACCCGACGACAGAACAATTATTACTATTTAAAGCAGATGTGCCGAAATCTTTTTTGACAAAATCAAAATTGGAGAAAAATTGAAAAAGTAGTTGCACCTCCCGTAACGTAACCCTGTATAATGAAAATAATCATTAACGGGGGAGGTTGTTTCATGTATTCAATAGGAAAGCTTTCTAAGCTAAGTAATGTAACGATTCGTACATTGAGATATTATGATGAGATTGGGCTATTGCCACCAACTAGTATCGGTGAGGGTGGACGCCGTTATTATGATAATGATGCTGTTTTAAAGCTGCATAATATCATATTTTTAAAAGAACTGGGATTTGAGCTGGAGACCATTCACGAAATACTTGCAGATCAAATAAAATCGGCCAAAGATTTACTGCAAATAAGATTGGAAATTATCCAAGCAGAAGAGAAGCAGCTGCAAAAATCAAAAGAAAAAATACAGGCAATCATACAACTGATGGAATTAAATGGGGATGATGACTGGCAAGGTATTTTCAATACATTTACCGATGTAAAAAGTGACAAACAGAAAATAATAGCGAATTGGAACAAGTATTTTACCGAAGAAGAGCAGGAAATTTTAAATCAACTTCCGCGAATTGGTGAGGATCATGAGGAAGTTGAAAAATGGACAGCGCTTATAAATGATATTCGATTGCATATTCATAAGGAACCTTCGTCATCAGAAGCCCAGAGTTTGGCGAAAAGGTGGATGGGCCTGGTAGATAACATGTTCAAAGGCGATCAAAAACTTTCACAAAAAGTTTGGCATCTTAATTGGGAAAAGAAAGAAAATTTGGGTGTGTACGAATATGATCCGGAAATTACTGACTTTATCAGAAGGGCTTATGAATATTATTTCACCCATGGACAAGTAGGTGAAAGCCGATGAATAGAAAGCTTATTTTTCTGGATTTAATTTGCTATGCGGCAATTCCCTATTTGATCTGGACCCATGGAAGAGAACCACTTGGAGATTATCTTGCAATCCTATTATCAACAGTTCCCGGATTTATTTATACCATTTACCGATTTATAATGGAAAAACAGTTAAATATAGCTGGATTATTTATCATTGGTTCACTATTCATTAGTACAGCTGTAAATTTATTGTCATCTTCTGCAGATAATATGCTATGGAATCAGGTTTATTTAGGTTTTGGTTATGTTATTGTCTATTTATTATCGATGTTATTTAGAAAACCATTGGCACTCTATTTTGCTGTTGACTGGGCATATTTGCAAGGATACCGGCGTGAAGCGAGTAAAAGATTGTACCGTACGAGAGGAATCTTTAGATGGTTTCAGTTATTGACATTGCTATTTGTCGTTCGTGGAATTTTCCATAATGGACTAAAAGGCTGGCTCATCCATACATATGGTGCTGATGGCTTTGGGAAAATGCTTATCTATATGAATATAAGTGGCTGGACCTTTAGTATATTGATTACCTTAGGTTTTATATTAATTACTGTAAAAATAAATAATTATTTTAAAGAGCAGAATCAGGTGCAGCCTGATACAGCAGCAAATGATACAGATTAAGGAAAGGGGATATGCATGCTGAAATACATAGGTTTTACTGTAATTTTCCTAGGGGTTTACTTCCTTTTGCAAATTGGAACGGGCATTGTTTCTACCTTTTTTTACACCCCGGATATTCAGGAGGTAATAGAAACAGGATCAGTATTTTCAGGCAAAATTGAATTTGGCAACACGGATCCGGCCCTTGTCATCCTTTTTGGAATCATCTCTTTTTGTGCAGCTATGGGTGTAATGAAAGTATTTAAGAAAATAGCAAAAGGATGAAGGATGAGCGGAAATTCCACTCATCCTTTAAAATGGAGCCTTTTCCACAACTCTACCTTTTCTGCCTTCCGTAGTTTCTGCATTTTTTAATGAATTGATAATCGCTACTTCCGTTGTCTCAATAACGGCTTGAAATAATTGATTCATTACTGGGTGGTCATCTCGAAGATAATTTCCATACTGCATAGGTGTTTTCACATGATGTTCATAGGGATTGGCAGTTGAAAATGCTATGGCTATATCTCCACTGCCATTATCAATGTGACTCCCGGTTCGTCCAAGTCCAGCTGCACAGCGCTTTGCAAGACGTTTTAGCTGTCGATCATAAAGTGGTGCATCTGTTGCAATGATTATCATGATGGAACCATCCGGTGTATCCATTTTTATTTTATCAAAATCAGCAAATAATGCTTCCTCCCGCTTTCCGAAATTGCTCAGAACTAGGCAGCCAACAGTATAATTTTCCTTTTCGACGTTTATGACTCGTGAAGCTGTTCCAATTCCGCCTTTGTAGTTAAAGCAAACCATTCCTTTACCGGCTCCTACAGCCCCTTCTTCTACTGGATCACCTGTAGCATTTTTAATTGCTTGTATAGCATGTTCAGGCTTTATCGCTTGATGGCGAATAGCGTTCAAATAACTGTCATTGCATTCCCCGACAACAATATTAATCGTACTTGTTGTGTCACCAATTTCCTTCGTAGTATCCATCATATATTGCAACGTACCCTGCAAAACGGCTCCCACACTAAAAGTGTTTGTAAGCATGATTGGAGATTCCAGCAGCCCAAGTTCATCTACTTGAATCAGACCTGCAGTTTTACCAAATCCATTGATCACTGCACTTCCTGCACGTGTTTTCTTATTAAAAAGATTCTCTCCATGTGGCAGGATTGCAGTAACTCCCGTACAAATCGTGTTTTCCTCATCAATTTTTTCATATAAAGTGACATGTCCAACCATAACGCCTTCCACATCGGTAATACAATTGGCTTTTCCTTTTTGCAGCATATTGAACAACCCCTTTCGGAAATTATGTAGATATAGTATTAGCATTATTAAATAGTTTAATTGTACAATCCTTACCATTTCGCCATATGTTCTTCAATGCAACCAAGTAAACCATCAATCACCAGTGTTTTCCCATTTGGAAGCTGTATCTCTCCGGAATAATGTCCGACCATTTGGTGTACATCTGATTTCACAACAAGTACATTGGAATAGGCTTTACGCTCGAAAAATGGGGTAAAAGTAAGACGTACTTGTTCAGAAACTGTATGAATTTTCCAGGGTTTCATATAGTCTGCTTGATCATAAATGAATTCAACATCCTCATTAATTTTCGTTATGCTTCCATTCAAAATAACTGCATTTTCATTGGAGCCTGTGCGATCCGTCCATTGTCCACCGAAATTTAATCCAATGACATCATCCGATTGTCTTCCTGATGCCATACCCCAATTCCAGGTACTTTCACGTGGCCAAACACCACGTCCATAGTCGAGTACTGCAAAATCTGTTTCCGGATTAAATGTAAACGTTTTGCTTCCCAAAGAAAATTCACCTTCTGCCGGCAGACAATGATGTTTTGCTGTGAACTGAAATTGGTTGTCATTCCAGGGTACAACAACATTCAGTGTATCCAGGTTTGTTGGGTAATTTATTTTTATATCAGTCTTTAGTGCTTCTCCACCAAAATCTATACTGCTCACCTTTAGTGTCATATGATCTTCATTCCAGACGAAAAATATGCCAAGGTCTTTATGGATCGCTTCCATACTATCGTAAACATTTTCAGACATTACCACTTTTTTGCTAAATGGGATAAGAATTGTTTCCTCGTGAAACTTCTTTGTGCTGTATTCTAGGGTATACACAAAACAGACAGCAGCATAGTCGAGATGACTAATGGTTGCTGAAAACATTGCATCCTTACCAAATACGCACCAATAATTCCATTTTTTCTTGCGCAAGAAATGTCCTGTTAGATTGGATGTAATTATAGGATTACGCGCCCAGCCGATACTTTCTTTATTTAGATTACCATTGGAATCACAAAGTTGAACAGGTTGTGTGATTTCTCTTTCGGTATATGTAGTTATTGCAAAAACCCCCTTATGGATCTATTAGCTTATAATTCGACAAATGACAGCAAAATCCTTCAATTGGAAATGTATTTCTTTCATTTAAGTCAAATAAGAAATACCTGATGATATGCCAAATGAAATCGCAACACACTACTTCCTCAGTATCTATTATTAGAAACTGCACCTCCATAAGTTATTTTGTAGCTAACATTTGTGCTCCTGAACAACATCATCTAACAGTGTAGTGAAATGCATGATATCTTCCTTTTTGCAAGCTTACGTTCTGTTTAAATCTATAAGAATAGGTGTACAAATTAATGTACACCATATTATTTAATCTTAAAAAATATTAAGCTGTTATCTCTTCTTTTGTATTTTCTATAATTTGATTACTTTTTCTCCACTCTTCAGCTTCTGCTAGCTTGGTAAACTCAACTACTTTGTCATGTTTTTCTCTTACAATTTTCTCAATCTGTTCTAAAGGTACATTAAAAAACTCTTTACGCATATTGACTAAGTTTACTCGTTGATCGCTAAACTCTTGATGTAAGGCAGTTTCTAAGGTAGGAGCGTCATTAGAAAAGATCATGGCGTGTATATCATAAGTAAATGGAACCGAGGCATCGCCTAATTCCTTAACGCGCTCAGTTGGCTCCAACCGTCTGGTCATACCTATTTTGAATATATCTTCACCAAATGAGCCGATATTCGATATAATATAGACATATCCAGCTCTTGCATTTTGCTCTCTGTAATCCACTTGTTCTTTTTCTCTCTTTAAATCCCCCATTTTTACTGTTACTTCTTTTATTTTCACTTCTAATTCTTTTTTAGTTTCTTCAGTTGCATTAAGCAATTGTTCGTTATATTTAATAAGTGCTAACTCGTGATGCTTTTCGTCTTTCTCAATCTTTTTCCGTTGCCTTTCTATTTCGAGTTGTAGTTTCTTTTCTTCGCGAATTTGTTCCCTGATACGGCGCTGTTCTTCTTTTTCTTCTTCTTTTTTTTGAACATACTCGTATGCCAAATATAGTTCATCTAACTTTAAAGCTAAATATTTTTCTTTGATATCTATCTGATTATTTTTATTCGTTTTGTTTAACTGATCATACGCTTTTTTGATTCTCTTTTCCATCGAATTTATGTTGTTAAATTTGACGTTTGAAACTGCAGCGTCACATTCATTATTAAAAGAGCGCAAAGTTAGTTTTATATTGTTGTTGTTCATAACCTTGCCTTTTTGTTTACTTCCATCTAATTGCCAGTTATCTGAATGCGAAGTAGCAGTTTTATTTTTAACCATTTCCTTTTGTTGGTTTCTGATTTCCTTTAATTTTTCTTTATATTGCTCTGAGTTTTCTAAGTCATATTTTGGATCATAAAAACCAAAAGATTGATATAATAGTTCATCATCAAGGATTATAATTTTATCCTTAAGTTCATCTCTTTTGTTATTTAATTCTTCTATAACTGATTTAGAAGAATTAATTTCATTATTGAATTTATCAAGCTCTTTTTGAGAACTGCTCTTTAATGATTCTATTTCCTTTTCGATACGGTCCTTCTCTTTCTGCGCTTCAATGATGTCATCGAATCCACTTTCTTCCCAATATTTTTTTATCTTTTTGTCTTCATTTATCCTTAATATTAAAAGAACGATACCGATTACTACTGGAACATATAGGAATGACAAAAAGAAACAAATGCAAATAAACCAGGTTGATAAATACCACTTTACCTTATACATAATATCCTCCTTATATTAATTATTTCCTCTTTTTTAATTTCTGCTGCATAAACTCAATATAGTTTCTAATGTTATCAATGTCTTCTTCTGTTAGATTCTTACAATCATCGATAAATCTTCTCTTATAACTAATATCGAAAAAAGTGAGGGGGAATTTATTTTTGAAATAATGTATATTAATTAAAAAAAGAAAACGTGATCATTGAAAATAAGGATGAAGTTATGCATTTTAAAACCCTCTAGAAATTGACCAAAGAGTTAATTCTTTAAAACTATTTGCCATTTTTATCAGCATCTCCTTTATAGGTAAATTTTACTATATATGATTATTATACAATAGTTGTTGACGAAATGTTGACTAAATTCGTCAACAAGTATCCAAAACGACCATAATTAAACCAAAACAAAAAAATAGGCAACCCTAATAACTTGCACTATGAGCACATTTAAGTTATAACAAAGATACAACTTCATATGAGAATTTCCTTCGGGGTCGGGTGAAATTCCCAATCGACGGTGTTGAAGCAATGCTTCTTAGTCCGTGACCCGTGCGGTTTTAAACCAAGCGGTGGATCTGGTGAAACTCCAGAGCCGACAGTTATAGTCTGGATGGGAGAAGGAATTTTAGGCAAGCATTTTTTTATTAGGATAGCTGTATTTTTTGTGCTTTATTTTAATATACCTGTTTTTCGTATGTTGCTTGCAATTTAAAATTCTGTCCTTACGCCTCTGAAGCTGATTCAGGGGCTTTTTTGAGTTTAAAATAATTAATAAATTAAGAAAGGAAGAGATATATGTTTACTGGGATAATTGAAGAAATTGGCACAGTGAAAAAGATACAAAAAGTTTCGGAACATGCAGTTGAAATGATAATTGATTCGATAAAGGTTATAGAAGATATAAATATCGGTGACAGCATTTCCGTAAATGGAATCTGCTTGACGGTCACGGAGTTTGCTTCCGGCAATTTTAGTTTAGATGCGATGCCTGAAACGATTAAATCAACGTCATTAAAGGCATTGAAAGCAGGTTCAAAAGTGAATTTGGAAAGAGCGATGGCTGCTAATGGCAGGTTTGGCGGGCATTTTGTTTCAGGTCATGTCGATGGCACAGGGAAAATTACCGGGAAGCGTAAACAGGAAAATGCGATTTACTATGACATCGAAATACCAGAAGAACTTGCAGGATTTTTATTGCATAAAGGTTCCGTTACAGTTGACGGAATCAGCCTCACCATTTTCAGTATAGATCGAAATACATTTACGATCTCGCTTATTCCACATACGGTGTCAGAAACGATTCTTGGTGAAAAGGGTCAAAATGATATTGTAAATATTGAATGTGATATGTTAGCAAAATATGTTCAAAATATGCTCAAACAACAATATGCACAGGAAAAAGAAGGAATGAGCGAAGCATTTCTTCAAAATAATGGGTTCATGTAATGGGAGGGAATCAGATGTTTCATACAATCGAAGAGGCAATAAGTGATTTGAAAATGGGTAAATCAATCATTGTTGTAGATGACGAAAATAGGGAAAACGAAGGTGATCTTGTGGCACTTTCGGAAAAAGCGACACCCGAAATGATTAATTTTATGATCACCTATGGAAAAGGACTTGTCTGTACAACGATTCAAGCAGACCATGCCAATAAAATTGGTCTTTCCTTAATGACTGATCAAAGTACGGATCCATTAGGTACGGCTTTTACAGTTACAATTGATCATATGGATACAACGACAGGTATTAGTGCGAATGAACGCGCTAAAACGATTCAGGCATTAGCAAATACAAATGCGAAGGCAGCAGATTTCAAACGGCCTGGTCATGTCTTTCCACTTGTCGCAAAAACTGGTGGTGTTTTGAGCAGACGTGGTCATACCGAAGCTTCTGTTGATTTAGCAAAATTGAGTGGTGCTTTTCCATCTGGTGTAATTTGTGAAATTATTAAAGAGGATGGAACAATGGCCCGCGTGCCGGATCTAAAGCTAATGGCTCAGGAATTTGACTTGAAAATAATTACCATTGAAGCATTGGTTGATTATCAGAAAAAAATAGTGAAACAAATCCATAGTTAAATGAAGGGGACGATAAGCATGGGAAAAATTTTTGAAGGAAATTTAGTGGGAACAGATTTAAAAATAGGAATTGTTGTAGCAAGATTCAACGAATTTATTACAGGTAAATTGCTGGATGGAGCTACAGATACATTAAAAAGGCACGGTGTTGCTGAGGAGAACATTGATATTGCCTGGGTTCCAGGAGCATTTGAGCTTCCATTAATCGCAAGTAAAATGGCTGCAAATTCTGCGTATGATGCAGTGATTACACTGGGAACAGTGATCAGAGGTTCCACACCACATTTTGATTATGTTTGCAACGAGGCAGCAAAGGGTGTTTCCAACGCATCAGTCCAATCCGGAAAGCCGGTTATTTTTGGTGTGTTAACAACGGAAACAATCGAACAGGCAATTGAACGTGCCGGGACAAAAGCAGGGAATAAAGGCTCAGAAGCAGCTGTATCCGCAATTGAAATGGCGAATATTTTACGGAGTATGGGGGAGTAGAGTTTTTAAGCTATTGGACTTGAATCGATTGAGTAGGCCACTTACAATCGAACGAGCGAATCACCCGAGCAACTGGAAACCGAATTTGGGAAGAGTACATCGAATCGAGTTAGAATTACCACAAATTGAGTATTCACATCAGATCGAAAAGATAAGCCAAACAATAAATAGCCGGGATGCTGATAAATCGAATGCACTCCCGGCTATTTTTATGGAAAAATGGTCTACAGTAGGATAAACTGGAATGTGGGTAATTTTACTGATTCGGAGGAATACACATGAAACTTTTAGTCACGCAACTGATTATGATTGGAGTCATATGGACGGGAATGGCATTCTTTTTTTCTGACATGAATGAAGCAAGTAAAGTTGTTTTCTATGTCGTTACATCCTGGTTATTATTTTTAATCGTTATCGTATTGAAAGCATTGTTTAGTAAAAAAAATCAAACAAAATAAGAATACTATTTTTTAAGGAAGGTTCTTACACATGCTGACTATTGAAAATTTATATAAATCATTTGGAGAAAAAGTGTTGTTTAATGAGATTACTTGTACAATAGCTGAAAGGGAACGGATCGGCTTAATCGGTGTAAATGGGACTGGTAAGTCAACATTTTTAAAAACAATTGCAGGAATCGAAACACCGGAAAAAGGTGTAATTAAGCATGCGAAAGATTACCATATTGAATATTTAGCACAGGATCCACAGCTTGATCCGAGCTTAACAGTTATCGAGCAGATTTATTATGGGGAATCTACTGTGATGAAACTGATGAGGGAATATGAAGATGCTCTCCTAAAGCTTCAAAGTGATGCAACAAATGACGAGGCACAGTCCAAATTGCTTAAACTACAGCAAAAAATGGATGAACATGAAGCATGGGAAGCCAATACAACAGCTAAGACAGTGCTGACAAAATTAGGGATTACTGATTTTAATAAACAGGTGACAGAGCTTTCAGGTGGCCAGAAAAAGCGTGTTGCCATTGCGAAGGCCCTCATTCAGCCTGCAGATTTATTAATCCTTGATGAGCCAACAAACCATTTGGATAATGAAACCGTAGAATGGCTAGAAAAATTTCTGCAAATGTATAAAGGTTCTTTAGTGCTTGTGACACATGACAGGTATTTTTTAAATCGTGTAACAAATCGAATCTTTGAGCTGGATAATGGTAATCTATATATTTATGAAGGCAATTATGAAATTTTCTTAGAGAAAAAAGCCGAGCGGGAAGCACTGGAAGAAAGCAGTGAACTAAAACATCAAAACACATTGCGGCGAGAGCTTGCCTGGCTGAAACGTGGAGCAAAAGCACGCTCGACAAAGCAAAAGGCAAGAATCGGCCGTGTGGAGGAAATGAAGGAGAAAACCTTTGATACAAAAAAACAAAATGTGGAATTCCAGGTGGGCTCGATAAGACTTGGGAAAAAAGTAATTGAAGTAAAAAATATTGAAAAATCCTATGATGGAAAAACATTGCTGGATGATTTCAGCCATCTCGTGGTGCCTGGTGAAAGGCTTGGAATTATTGGGGCAAATGGTTCCGGCAAAACAACATTATTGAATATAATGGCTGAGCGCATTCCTCCAGATCAAGGTGAAATTGAAATAGGGGAAACCGTTAGAATTGGTTACTATACACAAGGTGAAGAAGAGCTGGATGGCAGTATGCGAATCATCGATTATATTAAAGAGGTTGCCGAAGTCATTCATACGATCGATGGAGACGTTATTACTGCGGAACAAATGCTTGAGCGGTTTTTATTTTCGAGGGCCGAGCAGTGGACCTATATTCGAAAACTATCGGGTGGGGAAAGACGCCGGCTATATTTGCTGAAGGTTTTAATGACGGAGCCAAATGTATTGTTTTTAGATGAACCAACAAATGATCTGGATGTACAGACATTGAGTGTATTGGAGGAATACCTTGATAATTTCCCAGGCGTTGTTATTACTGTATCCCACGATCGTTACTTTTTAGATCGGGTGGTTGATCGTTTATTAGTATTTACTGGTGAAGGCAAACACAAGAACTTTTTTGGAAATTACAGTGAATATATAGAACAGCATAGAGAAAATGCTGAGACTAAAACGAAACCTGCCAAAGGTGAACCCAAACCGAAAAAGCAAAAGAAAAAGCTGTCTTACATGGAACAAAAGGAATGGGAAAGTATTGAAGATGTGATTATGGAATTGGAAGGAAAAATAGAAGAACTGCAGCAGGGAATTGTCGAAGCAGGCAGTGACTCCGAAAAAGTTCAGGAATTGTACGGGGAACAACAAAAAATAGAAGCAGATCTAGAAGCAAAAATGGAGCGCTGGGAAGAGCTCTCATTGCTGGTGGAAGAGATGGAAAATAAATAATAAATCGACCTGGAAGATTGTCTTCCAGGTCGATTTTTATCTGGAGAGAAATTATCTGCTGAAGCAGTGATATATCGTCCGGATAGGAATTATATCTGCTGGAGCCCAGATATATCGTCCGGAGAGGAAAAATACCATCCGGAGCCCAGATATATCGTCCGGAGAGGAAAAATATCATCCGGAGCCCAGATATATCGTCCGGAGAGGAAAAATATCATCCGGAGCCCAGTTATATCGTCTGGAAAGGAAAAATATCGTCCGGAGCCCAGATATATCGTCTGGAGAGGAAATATATCATCCGGAGTACAGCACAAAAAAACTGCCGGGCAACTATGCCCGACAGCTTCACATCAAGTTAATTCCCCGTCAATCCCTCAATCTCAATACGCTCAACGATTCCTGTACCATTATCCCGAATATTCGCTTCCAGCTGTACGCTGTCGCCTTCTTTCAGGAATATGGACAGTGGGGCCTTACCGGAGTTTATTGTATAAATTGTTTTATCTCCATTTAATAGGAATTGGACAATCTGACTTTTATCCTGTGTCGTAACTAAAACACGGGCAACCTCGCCACTGCGGTCCTCCAATGCACCTTCTTCTGTTGATTGAACATTACTTGGATCTGTAGCAAGTGCCAGGCGGTATGCTTCCAGTGTTTGTCTTGCTGTATCACCAAACACAACAAAATCAGAATCGGCTGCTTTAATATAGGCGTAATGTTTAAACAGACCGTTTGGATCTAACACATTCACAACCCATGTTGGGTCCCCATCAATGTTATATAAAATAGGCATAGAACCAGTCCAGTTTTTTTCAGGGAACTCTTTATTAACGATTTCCTTTGCCCCTTTACTATCCATGATTCCACTATTTTTATCCCCGTTATAGTAAACTAACTCACCTGTTCGGGCATTGATCAGTGTATAACCAAGTGCAGAATCAATATTTTCCTTTGGTGAAGACATGTCTGTGAAATAATGCATATCCCCATTTTCATCAAATATCGGTGTTACACTACTTTCAGTTCCAGACTCATTTGGAATTTTCACATCTTTTTTACCGAAGACTGAATTCAACCAGCCGTGTATATATTTCCCGAAGTACTCATTCTCATCTGAAGCCATTTCGGAGCTTATCGAACCATCAACGAAATCCGGTGCTTCAGCAGTATCATATAAGGTAACATCACTTGTTACGGGATCAACAACTGCAACGTTTAGCTTACTCATATCAGGTTTATTCGTTAAGCCAATTGGTTTATACAATGTTTGCACATACCATGGCTTGCCATCCTCATCCACTTCAATTTGCGCTTCACCGCTTTGAATGTAGCTCGGATGTGCATTATAAATAGTGCGCTGGATATTATGATTAAAATAACTTGAGTTTGTATATTTCATTTTGCTTTCTACAAAGCTTGGCTGTGCATTGATATCGGTGGCAGAAATCGTAAAATATCCTTCTGTTTCTTTTCCACGGAAATAACGCCAGAAACCGGAAAACTCAACTGGTGCAACAAATACGATATCATCATTTATTTTTTGTACCTGAAGTTTTCCCAAATCATAAAACTGCGTGTTCGGCACAACACTCATTGATTTTTGTACCTTATTTCGAGCGAATTCCGGTGAAACTACAATTGGTGAAGCATCTTTATCAAGTGGTTTTGCCTCCTCCACTTCTTCCTTCACAATGGAATCATGCGAATCTCCCAACGCAAATATTCCTAAAATAATAAAGGCAGGAATGGCAATAACTGCGAGTAATATAATCCCACCTGTTACCACATCAAAATTCTTGCTCGATTTTGTAAACGGCTGGCTAGTTGTTAAGCCGTACAATCCAAGCATACCTACAAAACCAATAATTAGATTTGCTATAGTAATATTTGGAATCGTAATGGCGGGCATCAGTATATAAATGATAATTGCGCCAATAATAAATAGAATCGCAAAAATTAGTGCAACTGCTTTAATTGTAGTTACACGTTGCTTTTTATTTTTACCAATAAAATATAAAGCAATAATAAAATACAAAATGAATGAGAGAATCGTTGTTGTTAATATTCCTGTCATATGTTCATCTCCTAAAATTATTTCTCCAATTATTCTTACGGATGAAGCCCTTAGAAAGTTTCAAAATGATACGGATTCTTTTCTTAAATGAACCGAATCGCTTAAACTGTAAGTAAGTTGAAATGATTAAAGAGGGATGATTGAATGAAACAGATATATAGTGATGTAATTCAATTTCGGGGAAGTCATTATGATTTTGGATATATGCAGGGAAATTTATTAAAGGATTCTTTTACCATTCAAAATCGTAATAAACAATGGAAGATAAGGAGGCCGAGGTTTATCATTACAGCGGAGGAAGTGAAAGATGCAATCCTTCCTTTTGCGCCAGGCATTTGGGATGAGTTATTGGGTCTTCAGGATGCATTGGGATGGACGATAGAGGAGGTGCTGCAGGAATTTGGCGGCTATCGGCTTGAATATATGAAAAGCGGCTGTTCTATTTTCACAGGATCTGATTATATGATCCGAAACTATGATTATCATCCAAAAACGTATGAGGGGCGCTATACGATTTATCAGCCAACAGACCAGGGGTATGCAGTGATCGGGCCATCTCAACGAATAACAGGCAGGATGGATGGCATGAATGAAAAGGGGCTTGCACTGGGCTATAATTTCATGCACCGGAAGAAGCCTGAGGATGGGTTTATCTGTAATATGATTGGCCGAATTGTTTTGGAAAACTGTGCAACTGTTGGTGAGGCCATTACCCTGTTGAAGGAAATACCGCATCGCCATTCATTCAGCTATATTGTGCTGGATGAAGAGGAAGAAACATTTGTTGTTGAAGCTACACCAAGAGGGGTGGAGGTGCGTAAATCCAATGTTTGCACAAATCATTTTGAATTGTTGAAGGATGAGAATCGCCACCATCTGGATGATTCATATAAGCGGATGGAGGCAATTAAAAAGCAGGAAAGTAAAGTGACAGATGCCTATAAAGCATTTCGCCTGTTGAATGATCCGGATAAAGGTGTATTTTCTACGCAATATAAAAATTGGGCAGGTACCATTCATACATCTGCTTACTTTCCAAAACAAAAGAAGGCATGGTTTGCATTGGGAGGAAATCGTGAACCTATAATTTTTGATTTTAATCAATGGTTGCGCGGAGAAAATATGAAAACTAAACAGATTCTGGGTGTGGTTGATACAGAGCTTCCTTTTGTACATATGGAAGCGAATGTACGGTAAATAATTTTATAGTATACTTTTATGAAAAATTATGTTTAAATAAGGGGCAGTTATGGGAAAATAAGAAATGATCTTATAAATAATTATTATGTGTATCTAAAATAGGAGGTAGGAATGTGAAACTATTTCATGTTAGAAAAGGACAATTTGTTTTTTACAAAAATGAACTGCATAAGGTGTATTCAGTCAAACCTATGTTTAAAATGTCAGTTCACTTGTATCGTTTGAAAGACATGCAGCAGATTTTAACCAGAGCAAGTGAAATTGATTATTTTAAACCAAAGCATAATGATACATTTATTTTTTATGGCAAACGGTACACCATTGATAAAGATAGCAAACCGGAACCTGGAGATTATATTTTAATTGTTAAGCCGGCCCCGGACTTTCTTGATCATTATTCACTGAATGAAATTGAAAAAGTGGATAGTGTTGAAGATGGAAATGTTGTAACAACAAGAGATAATGGCGTTAAACATAGTGAATATGTCGTATTGGTTCCAGGAAGAGCAGATGCTAGTCAGGAAATCGCCTATTTTGATAAAAATTTAGTACCAGAGGAACAGCAACTTCAGGATGAATCCATTTCTTACTTAGCTGAAAGTGATAATTCATTGAAGCCTGTTGTTGGTGATATTTATATTGATGTACAAAACGACGTTAAATCAATGATCGTTGCAATGACACAAGATGAAGTCATCTTTGGTCATGGTACACGTGTTCATGTTGCCGAATTATTAAATGAAAATAACTTTAAGCTTGTCTACCGATTTGAAGAAGATCTGTAACTATTTAAGAAAATCCCAGCCGAATGCAGCTGGGATTTTTTGCATTTATGGTAATGGAAGACGTTTGCTTGAAGCTAGAGGATTTTGGGTTGAGAGATATTAGATGGAAGTTAAGAGAGTGGAGTGGAAAGTTGAGAGACTTAAGATAGAAGTTGAGAGATAAACTAACTAAATAGGTTTATCTCTCAACTAACACTTGCTGTGTCTCAACTTTAGGCAGTTGTCTCTCAACTATCGGCAGTTGTCTCTCAACAAACAGCAGCTATCTCTCAACTATCCTCAAAACCATACCAAATTAAAATGGAGAGCAAATAATTTGCTCCCCATTGCAACTAAACCCTGCCTTATCGCTCTAATGCTGCACTTGCTTTATATCCCAGAATATTTATTGGATCCTTTGAACTGGAATATGGTGGAGCATATGCGAGCTCAAGCTCGGGCAAATCAGCCACCGTTAATTTAGCCTTAATTGCAGTAGCTAATACAGCAAGTCGTTTATCGGCACCTGCAAAACCTACGACATGAGCACCATAGATTGCCCCAGATTTTTCATCAAATAATACTTTCAGCCAAAGCTTATCAGAACCTGGATAATACCTTGCATAGGAGTACGTTGATAATGTCGCTTCTTTAAATGTATACCCAAGGCGTTTAAGGGAGGTACTAGTATGTCCTGTTGCTCCCACCGTTAAATCAAAAATCTTTAAAATTGCTGAGCCGAGTGTTCCGCTGTACGCAATAATTTCTCCATCAAGATGGCTCGCAATAATGAATGCCTGTCTATGTGCCGGCCAGGCAAGCGCAACATGTCTTGTTGTTTTTGTAATTTGATCCATTGTTTCAACGGCATCACCTAAAGCGTAAATATCCGGATCTGTCGTTTGCATAAACTCATTTACATGAATTGCTCCTGTTTCTCCCAGCTTCAATGAGGCATCAATCGCAAGCTTTGTGTTTGGTTTTATCCCAATTGCCAGTATGGTCATATCTGCCTGAACAGTCTTACCACTTGTTAGCAGAAGCTCTCTGCCATCATTGGAAAAAGAAGCCAGCCCATCATCCAGAATAAGTTTTACATTTTTTTCCTTCAGATGATCCTCAACAATGGAGGCCATGTCTTTTTCGATTATTTTCGTGACCTGCTTGGACCTGTCAATGACAGTGCAATCCAATCCCAGAGCATGCAGGTTTTCAACCATTTCCATACCAATAAAGCCTGCTCCGACAATGGCTGCAGTTTTTGGCTTTTTTTCCTTTATAAATGAGTGGATCTGATCCATATCTGGTATCGTGTGCAATGTAAATGTTCGCTTCTCATTAATTCCCTCTATATTTGGAGCATTAGCTGATGCGCCTGGAGATAAGATAAGCTTGTCATATGTTTCTTCCTTTATCCCTGAAGCCGTGCTGTATTGAATAAGTTTTTGATTACGGTCGATGGCGATTACTTCACTGTTAACTCTAACATCGACATCGTATTTTTCCATAAATTTATCTGTGGGAATTAATAAATTATCCCGTTCCTCAACTGTTCCGCCAATATAATAGGGCATGCCGCAATTGGAAAAAGAAATATGATTCCCTTTATCAAAAATAATGACTTCCGAATCCTTATCATTCCTGCGAATTTGTGCAGCTACAGTAGCACCGCCACCAACGCCGCCGACAATGACGACTTTTTGTGTCATTCATATTCTCCCCTTTACCAGAGTTTACGAACCTCTACTTCTAATCGTACCCTAAAGTATCCCTAGTGACCCAAGGAAAACGATTATAATCGTGATTGGAACAATCCAGCGCATTAACTGAAACCATACCTGGTAGATGCCTGGAGATAAGCGGTTCCCATAGAAAAATTCCTGCCTGATAAGTGTTTTATCCATTTTAAAGCCGATAAACAGAGCGATTAATAAACACCCGCCCGGAAGCATTATATTACTTACCAGAAAATCAGTTGCATCAAAAATGGTTAAACCAAAGATTTTAAAATCAGCTAAATTACTGGATGATAATGCAGCAGGAATCCCTGCAATGAAGACTACCACCCCTGCAATGGCAGCTACTTTTTTACGTGAACGTTCTTTTTTCTCTGTGAATGCAGATGTAATAATCTCCAGCATACTAAACGATGAGGTTAACACAGCGAATAGGAATAATAATAAAAATAAGCTTAGGAAAATTTCACCAAATGGCATTTGAGCAAAGGCTTCTGGCAAGACGATAAACAAAAGACCTGGTCCTTCTGCTGGTTCAAGTCCAAATGCGAATACAACAGGGAATATGGCCAAACCAGCCAGCAGGGAAACGAAAATATTCATGATCGAGACAGAGCCTGCTGACATTGGAAGACTTACATCTTTTTTCAAATAGGAGCTGTAGGTAACCATCACAGAAATACCAACAGCCAGGGAGAAGAAAGACTGCCCAAGTGCATACAGAACATTTTCCGCATTTAATTTGGAAAAATCGGGTTGAAGAAAGAATTGGATTCCTTCCATAGCCCCTTCGAAAGTAACTGCACGAATGACGAGAATAATAAAAAACACAAATAATAATGGCATTAGAATTTTACTGGATTTCTCAATTCCATCTTTAATTCCATATGAAATGACGATGACATTAATCAGGATAAATAATCCATGGGCAAGAATCGTAATCATCGGGTTTCCTGTTATGCTGGCAAATAACTCCGGGTAATTAGCTCCGTCCCGAATAATCATCCCTGGTATGGATAAACCACTATAGGTAAGTACCCACCCACCAACAACACTGTAAAAAGACATAAGGAGAAATGCACCGGCAACACCCCATTTCCCGATGATGGACCATAAGCTTTTCGGTGCAAGCTTTTTATAGGCGCTGACGGCTTCTTTCTCAGCACCTCTGCCTATAATGAATTCAGCAATTAATATAGGAAGGCCAATGATGATAGTAAAGGCAATAAATAATAGGAAAAAGGCTCCTCCACCATTCATTCCCGTCATATAAGGGAATTTCCAAATTGCCCCAAGGCCGATAGCAGCTCCTGCTGATGATAAAATAAAGCCGAGTTTCGTCGACCATTGATCTTTTTTTGTTTGCATGTTTGCCTTCCTTTCATAGTAAATCTGAGTTGAAAAACATCTTTTTAGTATAACATGTGTATATAGTTTTTTATAAGGCTGTGAAAATTTTTGTTTTATCAGAAAAAACTGCGTTATAATTTTAGCGGAACTTCCTCCCACTCTTTAGGAGATGAGTGCTAATTCAACGCTACAGAAATACACTACGCTTTCCGCGGGCGGCTGGTGAGCCTCCTCGTGCTACGCACTACGGGGTCTCACCGATGCCTTTCATCCCGCAGGAGTCTTCGTATATTTCCTCCGCTGGTATTGTGCTTGTCAACTTCAAAAGTGATCTAACACTTGATTAAATCAACAATTGCATCCACTTTTATGGTTGTTGTTTGGAGCGGAGGACCGTTGACTCCTGCGGGAACAGCACGTGTCTGAAGACCCCACAGCGGTGATCTTCCGCGAGGAGGCTGAAGCCGTGCCCGCGGAAAGCAACGGGTCCGCAGCGGAAAACAACCAAGCACATACGTCGTAGTTTACATTTATTCCAAAGATTATAAAGCAACAAATGGTTTCGATGGGACGAACGAAGTGCAGTCCCAAAACTTACGACAAAAGCTTTTAATAATGCTCATATTTTTGTTCGAATATCCCACAGTTCGGGGAAGAAATAGTGATCGAGCACCTTTTTCAAATAGCCAACACCTGACGATCCACCGGTTCCTGTTTTGTGGCCGATGATTCGCTCAACAGTTTTCATATGTCTGAAGCGCCATTGCTGGAACCAATCTTCAATGTCCACCAGTTTTTCTCCAAGCTGATAAAGATCCCAGTATTTATCAACATTTTTGTATACCGCAAGCCAAGCCTGCTCCACAGATGCGTCTTTTTTATATGTTTTGGAAAAATCACGTGTTAAAACAGCCTCGTCAATAGGAAAGCCACTTCGAGCAAGTGCCTGAATCGCAACATCATAAAGTCCCGGGGAATGATAGGCTTTTTCCAGAATTTCATGGAGCTCTGGATCCTTTTTATATATTTTTAGGATAAATGGCGTTTTATATCCAAGAACAAATTCGACCAGGCGATATTGGTAGGATTGGAACCCGGAAGCATTGCCTAACTTATCACGGAATTCCATGTATTCCGCTGGAGTTAAAGTGGATAAAACATCCCAGGCCTGAATAATTTGTGATTGTATTTTAGAAACACGTGCAAGCATTTTAAAGGAAGCCTGAAGTTCCCCACGCTGAATTGCTGCCACTGCGCCTTGGGTTTCATGAATAATTAACTTGAGCCAAAGCTCACTGACATGATGGATGATAATAAATAGCATTTCATCATGATGATCAGATAATCGTTTCTGACTGGATAATAATGTATCAAGCTGTAAATAATCACCATAGGTCATTTTCTCAATAAAATCTGTATGGATACCTTTTTCGGATTTAAATGTATCACCATATTTATTATCAGTCATATAAGTTCCCACTTTCTTTAATTGGACGTATAACAGCTCGTACCGGGCTGCCGTCAGCTCCATCTATTGACAGTGGCAGCGCAATTAATTCATAGGTACCCGTTTGTACATGATCCAGCATAATATTTTCCAGAATGTTAATCCCATGTTTATATAATGCCTGATGTGTTTCGATGTTTTTACTATCGGCAGGATCCACAGAGGGCATATCCACACCGATTAGGATGACACCTTTTTCCTTTAAGTATGGTGCAGTATCCGGATCAAGAATCGGCATTGTATCCGGAAAGCGTTTCGGGTTATTTGGCAGGGACGTGTGCAAGAGAAGCCGTTTCACGCCATCTAAATCAAACTCCTGTAACACGTTAGCTGTAATTTTTTCTACATGACTGACATCAATAACCACAGCCCTTCCAATATATCGATTTATATCCAGCTGATCGATTGTTTTTCCATTATCATCATAGTGGAAGGGGGCATCAACATGTGTCCCTGTATGCAGGCTTGCAGTCATTTGGCCAATATTAACAGAGCCTGTTTGTTCTTTTGAATAGGTTAGGGAAAAGGAGAAGGGAGTATCTCCGGGCCAGCATGCCATATCGTTTGTCAACCTTTGAGAAATATCAATCCATTTTGTCATTATGCGATAACACCTCGGCTGTTTTCATATTTTTTATAGCTTTCTTCCTTCATAATCCTTTTTAAAATTTGCACCATTTGCCAAACTTCTTCAAACGTATTATAAAGTGCAACTGGTGCTAAACGAATTCCATTTGGATTGCGGAAGTCGGGAATGACACTATCGGCTTTGAGTGCTTTACAAATGCGAGTAGCCTCTGGATGTTCCAAAAAAATATGTGCACCACGTGTCTGCCCGTCCCGCGGGTTAACAATTTTAAATCCATCGTCAGCTAGTTCTACTTCAATCAATTCCATTAAGTAATTCGTTAACTCTAGCGATTTTTTGCGGATTCTCCTGATCCCAGCTTCCTGGAACATTTCGAGTGATCCCAATAATGGTGCTGCACTTAATACATGTGGTGTGCCGATTTGGAAGGCCCCTGCATGTTCAGCCTGGGTTAGTGTATGCTTCATATCGAATTGTTTATCCTTAGCTGAACCAAACCACCCAGCAAGCCCTGGGGAGGTTCCGAAATGCTTTTGATTTACATAAAGTCCACCTACACTGCCAGGGCCGCCATTCAAATGCTTATATGTACACCAAAATGCAAAGTCAACCTGCCAATCAGCTAATTGATGGGGGATAGAGCCGATGGAATGACATAGATCAAAGCCGATAAGAATACCCCGTTTATGTGCTTCTTTTGTCAATCTTTCCATATCCAGAATTTGTCCACTCCGGTAAAGCACAGCAGGTAATACAATTAATGCTACCTCGTCTGTCATGGCATCAATAATATCCTGAGTTTCCAGTGTATTTCCATTTTTGCTTTTCACCTGTATAAGATGATCTTCAGGGTCTAATCCCTTTAGTTGCAGCTGACTTTTTAGTGCGTAAATATCGGAAGGGAAATTTAATTCATCTGCAAGTATTTTCGTCTTTTTGCCCTTTGGTTTGAAAAAACTTGATACGAGCTGATGCAGATTTGTTGTTGTGGATCCTGTAACGATTACCTCCTCAGGCCTTGCTCCAATTAAATCTGCTGACATTTTCCCTAAGTTTTCGGATAAATAAAACCATGGATGTGCCCCTTCTGACCATCCATCAATTGCATGCTTTTTCCAGGATTCCATCAAGGTATTAACTGCTTTTTCTGCCCGCTTTGAAAGAAGTCCCAATGAATTTCCGTCAAAATAAATCAAGTCATTTGAAATATAAAATTCCTCACGAAAGCTTTTAAGTTCATCCTGCTCATCTAAAGACTGTGCATAGGTTATTTCAGTATTCATAGAAGTGCTCCTTATCTACATAGTTTATAAGTGGATGTTCAAAAAAGTCCGGTAAAAATGACACATCGAATTTCTTCGTTGGCTTGTTTCTCCGCTCCTTGGAAAAGAAAAACACTTTTCCTGCGTGCTAGAACGTATGCTTATGTATCTAATTGCATACATTCCGCTCCTTGGAAAGAAAAACCACCTTTCCTGCGTGCGATGTATGTTCAGAGATGCATGGCTTATGCTCGAAACTACACCGCCTCGAACTTCTCGGTCCTTTTTATCCTCCTTTTTGAACGCACTCAATTAGTATCATTCTAACAAAAAAATCCGTCTTTCTATAGGCAGTTAAGAAAGTATAAAATACTTTCTTACTGCATAAGTGCAGGCTAGGCTGTCACGGAAGGCTTGGTGACAACCAAGTTTTCTAATTTTCTATTACAAATTATAATCAGTATTTTAAAAACAATTGAAAATTTAGGAATAATGATTTATACTTAAAATATATATGAAATATCGTTTCATTTAATGAAATGGGAGGGACCCTAATGACCTTTGTTTCCGATAAAGTAAAAAATCTGCCACCATACTTATTTTCGGAATTTCAAAGAAAGAAAAAAGAACTTGAAAGCAAGGGGGTAGATGTGATTGATTTAGGAATTGGTGCACCGGATTTGCCGACACCCGATTTTATTTACGAAAAATTAGTGGAGGAAGCTAAGAATCCTGATAACCATCGGTATTCATCCTATAGTGGATGTGTTGAATTTAAAGAAGCGGTAGCAGCATTTTACAAGAAAAACTATGGGGTTGATTTGGACCCTGAGCAGGAAGTTTTAACACTGATTGGATCGAAAGAGGGGATAGCCAATTTAATTCAGGCAGTGATTAACCCGGGAGATGCAGTAATTGTTCCGGATCCAGGTTATCCTGTTTATCGAAATAGTGTTCATTTAGCTGGCGGGGAAAGTGTTCCACTGCCATTGGATACAGAAAATGGCTATGTACCACTTTATGATAATCTATCCAAAGAAGACATCAAACGGTCCAAGCTGATGTTTTTAAATTATCCAAGCAATCCAACAGCGGCTACTGTCGAATTAAGCACTTTTTTGGAAACGGTTGCATTTGCCGAGGAGAATAATCTGGTTCTTGCAAATGATGCCGCATATGATCTTGTCACATTTGATGATTATAAATCTCCGAGTGTGCTGCAGGCTCCGGGTGCCAAAGACTACGCAGTGGAATTTGGCTCACTGTCAAAAACCTTTAATATGACGGGATGGAGAATTGGCTATGTCGTCGGAAACAAAGAAATCATTCAAGCACTGGCAACATTAAAAAGCAATATTGATACAAGTCAGTTTCTTCCGATTCAAAAAGCTGCTGCAGCTGCATTGAATAGTGATTTATCATCTGTTACAGCAAATAATAAAGTTTATCAGGAGCGGATGGAAAAACTGTACAACAAATTAAATGAAATAGGGATTGTTGCTGAAAAACCAAAAGGTACGATATTTCTTTGGGCAAAGGTTCCGGAAGGCTTCAGCTCGGTTTCATTTGCGAATAAACTGCTTGAAGAAGCAGGTATTATTGTGTCACCAGGGACAGCTTTTGGCCCAGGAGGAGAGGGTTTTTTTAGAATAGCATTATCTGTAACCACGGGCATATTGGATGAAGTGATCAACCGCTTGAAGCAGCTTAATTTATCGGTAGTATGAAGTAGCTTTTAGCAGGTGAAATATATAAAATCTCAGGAGGTAATTTTTATGACAGCAGTAACATTACAAACACAAAAACTTTCGAACTATATTAACGGCGAGTGGGTGGAAGTAAATGAATCCACTGCAGTAATTAACCCCGCTACGGGAGAAGAGGTTGTTCAAGTACCATTATCAGGTGATGAGAGTGTAGAAGCGGCTGTTACAGCAGCTAAAAAGGCACAGAAGGAATGGGCACTAGTTCCGGCACCACAGCGTGCAGAAGTTCTTTATCAAGTTGGATACATTATGAAGGAACGTAAAGAAAGACTGTCCCAACTGTTAACGATGGAAAATGGCAAGGTGATTGAAGAGGCACGTGGGGAGGTACAGGAAGGAATTGATATGGCGTTTTATATGGCAGGTGAAGGCAGGCGTTTATTCGGTCAAACCACACCAGCAGAATTAAAAGATAAATTTGCCATGAGTCAGCGTACACCAGTTGGGGTTGTTGGCATTATAACACCATGGAACTTTCCAATTGCGATTGCTACATGGAAATCATTCCCTGCTATCGTTGCTGGTAATGCTGTGATATGGAAGCCAGCAACAGAAACACCGATTATGGCCTATGAGCTTGCAAAAATATTTGAAGAAGCAGGGCTGCCAAAAGGGGTTATAAATGTTGTCTTTGGTGCAGGGTCTGCAGTAGGTGATGCGATGGTTCATCATGATGATATTCGTGTTATTTCATTTACAGGATCGAATGATACAGGACGAAATATTGCCAGCGAATGTGGAAAGCAATTGAAAAAGGTATCACTGGAAATGGGTGGTAAAAACGCTGTTATCGTGATGGATGATGCCGATATAGATCTGGCTGTTGAAGGAATTCTTTGGAGTGCTTTTGGAACGAGTGGGCAGCGTTGTACGGCATGCAGCCGGGTAATTGTTCATGAATCTGTAAAAGAGACGTTGGAAGAACGCTTGCTTGCATCCATGGAAAATCTGAGTATCGGTAACGGCCTGGATGAGTCCATTAAGGTTGGTCCGATTATTAATCATGCGGGAATGGAAAAAATAAAAAGTTATATTGATATTGGGAAAAATGAAGGGGCTAAACTACTTGCTGGTGGTTATGAGTTAACAGATGATGACCATGGCAAGGGAAATTATTTCGCTCCGACATTATTTACGGATGCAACAGCTGACATGCGGATTGCACAGGAGGAAATTTTTGGCCCGGTTGTATCGTTAATTCCGGTGAAAAGCTTTGAGGAGGCTATTGAAGTTAATAATGGTGTGACATATGGTCTTTCGAGCTCGATCTTTACAAATGATGTAAACCGCATGTTTAAAGCACAGCGTGATTTGGATACCGGAATTGTTTATGTAAATGCAGGAACGACAGGTGCTGAAATTCACCTACCATTTGGTGGTACAAAAGGTACAGGTAACGGCCATCGTGATTCAGGCGTGCAGGCCTTGGATGTGTTTACCGAATGGAAAGCAATTTACGTAGACTATAGTGGAAAACTGCAACGGGCACAAATTGATGTGGAATAAATCGCAGGTAAACTTAAACCTGTCTACATGGTGATAGGTTGCCGGAGCTGATAAAACACTAAAAAAGCCCAGCGTAATAGACTAATAGAAAGTGCCGGGCTGATGATTAATCGAAATATAACATATACAGGGAGTGAAGTGTATGAAAATAGGAGTATTAGGTTCAGGTTTAATGGGAAAAGAAGCGGCTCGGGATTTAGCTGCAAGCGCGGGTGTGGCTGCAGTAGGTTTGGCAGATATTGATCTGGGCAGAGCGCAATTAGTATGTGATCAGCTGAAATCTCCTAAGCTTAAAGCATATCAGGTAAATGCAGGGGATTCTCAGGACTTAGCAAATTATATGCGTCAATTTGACGTAATTATCAATGCGTTATTTTATTCATTTAATGAAATCGTTGCTAAAACAGCAATTGAGGTTGGCGTGAATTCAGTCGATCTTGGTGGACATATCGGCCACATGACGGATAAAGTTTTAGCAATGCATGATGATGCGGATGCAGCAGGTGTAACACTCATACCTGATCTTGGTGTTGCACCAGGAATGATTAATATTCTATCAGGCCATGGCGCGGGCAAATTGGATGAATTGGAGTCTATCAAGCTATATGTAGGTGGAATTCCGGTCAAACCTGAGCCTCCGTTTGAATACAATCACGTATTTTCGATGGAAGGTGTGTTTGACCATTATACCGACCCGTCACTAATTGTTCGAGGTGGAATTAAACAAGAGATCCCATCATTGTCAGAGGTGGAACGTGTTTATTTTGAAAGGTTTGGTCCATTGGAAGCCTTCCATACTTCGGGAGGAACTTCGACCTTATCACTTTCGTATCCGGATATAGATACACTTGAATATAAAACGATTCGCTATCCCGGTCATGCTGAAAAGTTCAAGTTGCTGGTGGATTTGAATCTTACTAAAATGGATTATGAGGTAGAAGTAAATGGCCAAATGATCAACCCACGTGAAGTATTGCTGAAGGTGCTCGATCCCGTTGTTGATCTGGGAGAAAAAGATGATGCTGTCCTGCTGAGAGTAATTGTTTCTGGTAAAAAAGATGGAGTGCCTGCAACATATGAATATGAAATGACCACATATAAGGATAGAAAAACAAACGTAACGGCAATGGCCCGAGCTACTGCTAACACGATTTCTGTCGTTGCACAAATGATAGGGAATGGTACAATCACTAAAAAAGGTGTCTATCCACCGGAGAAAATTGTTTATGGGGAAACCTATATAAAGGAAATGGCAAAACGTGGAGTAAATATTTTAGAGACAGTGAATGTAGAAAAATCTCGTGTAAATATTTAATCCTGCTACATCCCTCTGCGGATAGTGGGGGGAACTTCTTTTGTAAAATTATCATCAAGGAGCTTGACTATGAATCAAAGTGTGATCAAAGCATTAAAATTACTGGATTTATTTACGGAAGACTCTCCTGAGCTTTCTCTAAAGGAAATTTCTGAGCAGTCAAGTATTCCAAAACCAACAGCCTATCGATTATTGTCGTCATTGGAAACAAGTGGATTTTTATACAAAATAAAGGAAAATGAGCATGATAGCCGCTATCGCTTAGGGATAAAATTGCTCGAACTGGGACAGCGTGTATCAGAAAATCTGGAAATAAGAGGGGTAGCATTACCTTTTATGCAGCAACTGGCACAGGATATAAATGAGGTCATTCACCTGGTAATCGTCAATCATAATGAGGCTACATATATTGAAAAAGTGGAAAGTACCCGTGCGCTCCGATTATATACAAGAATCGGCAAAAGCTCTCCGTTGTATATCGGATCAGGGCCAAAAATGTTGCTTGCTTATTTGCCGAAAACAAGACAGGCCGAAGTCTTGAATGAATCTGATTTAATTTCACTTAATAAAAAAATTAATGGAAAGGAATTGAGGCAGGAGCTGGATAGAATAAAGAGGGAGGGATATGCCTATAGTTTAGGGGAACAGGACGCAGATACGACAGGCATCTCCTATCCAATCTATGATTTTCAGGGGCAGGTAGTTGCTGCATTAACAGTAAGCGGACTCTCCAGTCATTTTGAAGGAGAAAGTCTGCAGCGGATCAAGGAACAGACAAAGCAAACAGCAGGACTAATTTCCGGGAAGCTGGGATATCGTGGGGGGAGTTAATGGTGTTGGGCGGAGCGAGAATATATCGTCCGGAGAATGATTTTATCGTCTGGAGAGCAAATATATCGCCCGGAGAGCGAAAATATCGCCAGCTATACACCCATTAAAAATGCTCACACATCTTGGATGTATGAGCATAATCACTTTATTTCGCTGCTTTTTGCAGTTTTGAAATCATTTTTATTGCCCGGCCGGTTCCAATTGCAACGGATTCCAATGGGCTTGGAGCTAGATGTACTGGTACAATTATTTCATCGGCAAGCCATTCCTGCATGCCACTTAAAAGGGAGCCGCCACCAGTAAGTACAATACCATGATCAACAATATCGCCGCTCAATTCAGGTGGACAGTTTTCCAAAGTAGATCGGATTGCTTCCAATATTTGTTCCAATGATTCTTTTAGAGCTGTATAAATTTCTGTAGATGTAATCGTAACTGTTTTTGGTAAACCTGTTACCATATCACGTCCACGTATTTCCATTGTTTCTTCTTTATGATCTGCCTGCGCATAACCGATTTCCATTTTAATATTCTCAGCTGTGCGCTCACCAATTAAAATATTATAGTTTTTGCGGATATGATGAATGATTTCATCGTCCATTTTGTCTCCACCAATACGCACGGAGTTACAGGAAACAACACCGCCAAATGAAATGATCCCAACTTCTGAAGTACCTCCACCAATATCAACAATCACATTAGCTACAGGCTCATCAACCGGCAGGTCGGATCCAATCGCCGCTGCAACCGGTTCTTCAATAAGGTGAACATGTTTTGCCCCATAGCTTGTTACAGCATTATGGATCGCACGTCGTTCCACACTGGTACTTCCAGAAGGTGTGCAAACAACAACTGTTGGCTTTCTCATGGACAAGCCTAATTTCTTACTTACTTTTTTCAGTAATTCTTTTAGCATTTGTGTGGTAACATCATAATCAGCAATAACGCCATCTCTTAATGGACGAATAGGGACAATGTTCTGAGGCGTTTTCCCAACCATTTCCTTTGCTTCAGCACCAACCGCTACTACTTGCTTCGTATTCACGTCAATAGCCACAACAGATGGCTCATTTAAAACAATTCCTTTAGTTTTTGAATATATAAGAATGTTTGCAGTTCCTAAATCTATACCGATTTCTGCAGTAGATAACATAATATGATCCTCCAATGATGACAATTTACTAGTCTATATAATACGTATATCCTTCTATAGCATTTCTTTCATTTATTATAGTTTACGGGGGTAGACTTACAAGATACACATTTTGGTAAACTACCAATAAATAAAGTACGCTACTATTAAAAATAAGGCATCCAGCGTTAGAAAATCAAGTAACAATATCATTACAAATTCCAGGGTGCTGTAATAAAACAACCCCATTTTAAGAGGTGTCAATGGCGATTTTATAGTACTTATTTCCATTTAATTTAAAATTTGCCTATTTCTCTGATTTCCACTTTTCGGTCATGTCTATTAAATAAAAGGGTTACTCTATCATTCTATGAACATGGGGAGTCTATTTTTTTAGGATTGGCAAAGCCTGCCAAAAATATTACAAGAAACCCATGCTATGATGATTTTGCAAGACAAACAAAACAAAAGGAGATGTTCATCAAGATGTTTAAGAAAATTGGTATCGTAACAGCTTTATCAACAGCATTGTTATTCGGAGGAGCTTTTCAATCAACAGCAGATGCATCAGCAAACGCTGATCAATCAAATGTTAATTCATATAAAGTCTTTTATTCTGTAAGTGGAAATTGGGGTAATCTTTCAGAGAATAATATAAATGAAGCAGTAAATAAATATATGAACAAATTCCAAATAGATTGGAATGACTTTGGTTGGAACAAAGCTGAAGCTGAACAAAAAGAACAACCTAAAAAAGAAGAAGTAAAACAACCAGTTCAAAAAGAGGAAACTCCAGCTAAAGAAGAACAACCAGAACAAAAAGAGGAAACACCTGCTAAAAAAGAACAACCGGTACAAAAAGAAGAAACTCCGGTTAAAGAAGAACAACCAGTACAAAAAGAAGAGCAACCAGCTAAGCAGCCTGAAGCTCCAGTACAACAACCAACTAAAGAACAAGAGCAACAAAATCAAAATCAAGCTCAAAACCAACAACTAAGTCAGTATGAGCAAGAAGTAGTAGAATTAACAAATCAGGAAAGAGCAAAACATGGCCTATCAGCACTCGAAATTGATACAAACCTAAGTAAAGTAGCTCGTGAAAAATCAAATGATATGGCAGCAAATAACTACTTTGCACACAATAGCCCAACATATGGTTCACCATTTGATATGATGAAACAATTTGGTATCTCTTACAGCACAGCTGGTGAGAACATTGCAAAAGGGCAACGTACTCCAGAAGAAGTTGTAAATGCTTGGATGAACAGTGAAGGACACCGTGCGAACATTTTAAACGGTAACTTTACACACATCGGTGTAGGTTTTGTAGAGCAAGGAAACCATTGGACACAACAATTTATTGGAAAATAAATTGCAAATAATTTTAGGACTAGCCATCTTGGCTAGTCCTTTCTTTTGTTCTATAGGAGAAGTTTTTTGGCAAGTAGGAAAGTATAAAACTTACCTACTTGCATAAGTGCAACTAAGGTATCGCCGAAAAGGCTTGGCGATAGCCATTTTTCTAAGAAAAAGGTATAGGAGATCAGATGTTCAAAGTCCTGTATAATTTTTCTTAGAATGATTTAAGCAGATATACGACCAACGTTGAAGAATAATACGGTAAAGCGTCCAATAGAACCTCTCTCTACGCCCGAACGGAACAAAAAAGAAGCAAACGGTCGCATAGAGCGCCACTCTACGCCCGAACGGACCAAAGCAAGAAGCAAACGGTCGCATAGAGCGCCACTCTACGCCCGAACGGACCAAAGCAAGAAGTGAACGGTCACATTGAACGCCTCTCTACGCCCAAATGGACCAAAGCAAGAAGCGAACGGTCGCATAGAACGTCTCTCTACGCCCAAACTGATCGAATTTCCTTTCATATTGTTTGCGACTTTTCATCATATCACTTATATTTCATGAAGAGACGTAAAGATAAGCAAAAGTAGGGTATTGGTTAATATACTGCTGAAAATATCCAATTTTTTTAGAGCAGCATACACATACTAGAGGTGAGGTGATAGCTATGGTACAAGGGACAGTGAATTGGAATACAGAAACGAACCAGGAATGGTTGCAAAATTATGTTGATGACTGGGTTTCATTTTATAGAAAACATACAGCTGATGGAGAGGTGGCATCCTATATACCTATCCTTCAGGAAGCTAATCGGGACCATTTGGGAATAACGATTATTGGAAATGACGGCATGAGGGTTAGCTCAGGGGATGTCGAGGTGCCATTTACCATCCAAAGTATATCGAAGGTTTTTAGTTTTATCATTGCATGTATGGAGCGCGGTGTATCTTATATTCTCGATCGTGTTGACGTGGAACCAACGGGAGAAGCATTCAATTCTATTATGCATTTGGAAATGCAACAGCTTAAAAAGCCTTTTAATCCATTAATTAACGCAGGGGCAATTACGGTTACTTCCATGCTTCCAGGAAAAACTTCAGATGAAAAATTGAAACCACTCTTTGACTTGATGGAAAAAATAATTGGTTATCGGCCGGCATTGAATGTTGATATATATGAATCAGAAAGAGATTCCTCCATGAGAAACAGGGCGATTGGCTATTATTTATTGGAAACAGGTTTCTTGGAATCAGATATGAATATCACATTGGAAACTTATTTTAAACAATGTTCCATCGAAGTAACCCTTGATGATCTGGCTAAAATGGGTATGATCCTTGCAAATGATGGGGAGGATCCGAATACGTTGGAAGAAATTATTCCAAGGCAGGTCGCCCGTCTTGCCAAAGCATTAATGCTGACATGTGGCATGTATGATGCTTCAGGAAAGTTTGCCGCATATGTTGGGATACCTGCCAAGAGTGGTGTTTCCGGTGGTATTATCGCATTATCCCCACCAAGAGTTCGTGATGAGGAATTGCCTTTTATCAATGGTTGCGGGATTGGGGTATATGGACCTGCTCTGGATGATAAAGGGAATAGCATCGCAGGAATTCGTTTATTAAGACACATTGCCAGTCAGTGGGACCTTAGTATATTTTAATGGTGGGGTGAAGTTAAAATGTGTGGACGCTATACATTACTTGCAGATGAATTAGAGATATTAAATGAATTTAACCTGGAAAAGCCAATTGATTCCTATCAGCCAAGCTATAACATTGCACCAGGACAAAATGTGTTAGCGATTATTCACGATGGAAAAGAGAAGCGAGCGGGGTATTTGCGCTGGGGTCTTGTACCGTCATGGGCAAAGGATGAAAAAATCGGCTATAAAATGATCAATGCCAGAAGTGAAACAGCACATGAAAAACCAAGCTTCAAGCATTTAATGTCACGAAAAAGATGTTTGATTGTAGCAGACAGTTTTTATGAATGGAAAAAGACAGATCAGGAGAAACAGCCAAAGCGAATAGAGCTTACTGATCGGAAATTATTTGCTTTTGCCGGTCTTTGGGATAAATGGGTGGATGAAGATAAAGAGCTTTTTACATGTACGATATTAACAAAGGATGCTAATGAGTTTATGCAGGATATTCATCACAGAATGCCAATTATTTTACCGGAAAATAAAGAAGATGAATGGATCACACCACATAAACAGCATCCAAAAGAAGCACATGAATTTTTACAAACCTTAAGGGCTGATGAATTTAAAGCGTATGATGTGCAAAGCTATGTCAATAAGGCAAAAAATAATGATGAGAATTGTATTGCCCCACTTGCATAGTGTGAATCAATCAAATAAAAGTGAGGAAACCCTGAATTTTCTTTTCAAGGTTTCCTCTTTCTTTGTTTAAGCAGAGCCAGCTTTTTCTTTCGCTTTCTCCTCTTTAGCAACTTTCATAAATTTCTTCGTTTCATAAACGACTACACCTGATAGCCCTAATAAGCCGATCAAGTTTGGAATAGCCATTAATGCGTTCATAATATCAGCCATCAACCAAACGACATCAATGACTTCGACAGCACCATAAAATACTACAAGTACAAAGACGAGACGATAATATGGAATTGCCTTATCTTTGAATAGATAACTAAAACATTTCTCTCCATAATACGACCAGCCAACAAGCGTAGAAAAGGCAAAGAATACAACTGCGATTGTCACAAGATAACCACCAGTATCACCTAGGAATGCCGAGAAAGATGCGCTTGTTAAAGGAGCACCGTCTAATCCACTGGAATACATATTTGCCATTACAATGGTAATTCCAGTAATCGAACAAACGATTATAGTATCAAAAAGCACCTGTGTCATGGAAACAAGTCCTTGACGTCCAGGGTAATCCGTTTTTGCTGCAGCAGCTGCAATCGGTGCAGATCCCAGACCAGCTTCATTGGAGAATACACCACGTGCCACACCATATCTGATAACGGTTCCTAATATACCGCCTCCAAGTGCGGAACCTGTAAATGCATCTGTGAAAATTAGGCTAACAGCAGACGGAATCATATCAAAATTAATTACCATAATGATTAAACCGCCAATGATATAAAATAATGCCATGATTGGAACAAAAAATGCGGTTACTCTACCAATACTTTTGATTCCGCCAAGAATAACTAAACCAGTTAAAATTGTAAGGACAATACCTGTTATCCATGTAGGGACACTAAATGAAGATTCTAATGCATCAGACACAGAGTTGGATTGAACCATATTACCAATTCCAAATGCTGCAATCGCACCGAAAATGGCGAATAAAACACCTAGCCATTTTTGTTTTAGTCCTTTTTCAAGATAATACATCGGTCCCCCTGACATTTCTCCTTTGCTGTTCTCAACCCGATATTTTACGGCAAGAACTGCTTCGGCATATTTAGTTGCCATCCCAAATATTGCGGTAATCCACATCCAGAAAACTGCCCCTGGACCACCCAATACGACAGCAGTTGCTACCCCAACTATATTACCTGTACCAATAGTGGCAGCCATCGCGGTTGTTAGTGCCTGGTAGTGACTAATGTCACCTTTTGACTTTTTATCTTGCTTTTTTGGACTGAATGCATACTTTAAAGCATAAGGCAGTGCAGTAATCTGCAAAAATCCAAGTCTAAACGTTAAGTACAAGCCCGTACCAACTATTAAGATGAGTGTTGGTGGACCCCAAACAAAGGCACTAATCTCACTAAGTATATCTAGCATTTTCTCTTCCTCCTTTATTTAGTATCTATTCTACCTATAACTAATATTCCGAAAATTACGTACAAAAGTCAAGCTATTTTTTAAAATTCATTTAATTTTATTTGGAAAATCGTCAATCTTCGTTTATTTTTGTGCCGTCAGGGAAGTAAAAGAGTATATTATGGGAAATCCTTTGCTTATCCCTCGAATAGTTGCTTATAATATAAGTGAAACTACGAAAAGTGTTAAAATATGATTCGCGTATAATGATAAGAACTTCTGGAAATCGACAGGACATCCGCAGTTGCCAAACTAATGGATTTTGCAGATTAACTAACAGATATTAATATCCCAGGGTCCATATTTCACAGGTGAATTTGACTACACGTATAAACTTGTTTCGGAAGAATGTATTAATTTACTTCAATATATAACAATAAAGCATACAATAAGGAGAGAATGTAGATGGGTAAACGCAGATTATTTTTAGGGGTAGCAATAGGTGCAGCAGCTGGAGGTTTAGTTACATTGTTTGATAAGGATACAAGGGATTATACGAAGGAAAAACTGAACGCTGCAAAATCAGGTTCCACTTATTTTATACAAAATCCGTCGGAGGCAATTCACAATATGCGAAATGCTTTTGATAAATTTAATCAGAACTTTTCAAGTGGGGCAGAAAGTGCCATAAACGCACTGGAGCAGGTTGAGGACACATTGGAAAAGGTTACTAATAAAAGTGAGCCGGAAAGAATAGAATAAGACAGGATACTTAAACTTTCAAATGGGAGAGTGCTGATGTGAAAATAGCAATAATGTTTGGGAAGAAGCTCTTTCAAAGAATTATGGAAACAGATGTCTTTGGACTGGCTGCCCAGTTAGCATATTTTTTCTTATTATCACTATTCCCATTTTTACTTTTTTTGCTTACATTAATAGGATATCTGCCTATCGATGATCAATCCGTTATCGATGTACTGGCTAACATTGCACCTGCACAAATAATGGATTTGATAAATACCAACATCAGTGGGCTTGTTAATAATCAAAATGGAGGCCTCTTGTCCATTAGTATCATTGGTACGCTATGGGCAGCATCAAACGGTGTCAATGCACTTACACGTGCTTTTAATAAGGCTTATGAGGTGGATGAGGACAGGTCATTTATTGTTGCCAGATTAATTGCGATTATTGTTACAATTGGTATGGTGACGATCATTTGTATTGCATTTTTACTACCAATTTTCGGCAGGATGATTGGGGTTTATTTGTTTTCCTTTTTTGGCTTATCGGAAGGATTTATTGCCATTTGGGAAACGTTGCGCTGGCTGATTTCCTCGGTTATATTTTTCATTGTGCTACTTGCCCTGTATAAGCTGGCACCGAATTTCAAAATATATTTTAAAAATGCGGTTTGGGGTGCATTGTTTGCCACTGTTTTTTGGCAAATTGCATCCATGGGTTTTTCGTATTATGTAAGTACAATCGGCAATTACTCTGCAACCTATGGGAGTTTAGGTACAGTCATTGTGCTGATGATATGGTTTTACCTTTCCGGCATAATAATTATGATCGGTGGCGTTATAAACGCAACGATTAGAGAGTATAAAACAGCTGAAAATAAACGATGAAATAAGGTGCTCCACTTATGGAACACCTTATTTTAATAGCCGTAATCCGTTTAAAATAACTAGAATGGTACTTCCTTCATGTCCGATCACACCAAGCGGCAGATCCAAAACCTGAATAAAGTTTGAAAAGATTAGAATTAAAATGACGCTTAAAGAGAAAATGATATTCTGTTTGACAATTTTATTCATCCTGCCAGATAAACGGATCGCATTTGTAATTTTGGACAAGTCATTTTTCATTAATACAACATCTGCTGTTTCCAAAGCAACGTCAGTTCCCTCTCCCATTGCGATCCCAATGTTCGCGGTCGCTAACGCTGGTGCATCATTAATTCCGTCACCAACCATAGCAACGTTCCCATACTTATTTTTTAGGTCCTTCACATGCTGAACTTTTTCTTCTGGTAAGCAGTTCGCAATATAATGGTCGATTCCAGCTTCATCCGCCAGAGCTCTAGCAGTAATTTCATTATCACCGGTAAGCATAAATGTAGGGACACCATGTTTTTTAAGTAATTTAATAGCTTTTTTTGTATCTTTTCTGACGGTATCTTTTAAGGCGAAAACTGCTACAATTTGATCATTTCTTTTTGCAAATACAACTGTTTTCCCCTGAACCGCTAATTTTTCGGAAATGCCATCATAAAATACCGCTGCATTTTCCTTCCCGACAAAATCTGGCTTGCCGATATCCCACTGGTTATTGTCTATGAATGCTGTTACACCATTTCCGCTAACATTTTTCATGTCGATTACTTCTATTTTACGCATGTCATTGAACTGTTCCTCGCTATATGCGGTAATTGCTTGTGCCAATGGATGGGTTGATTCATGTTCAATAGCTCCAACGATCGCCCGTGTTTCATTTTTATCAAAATCAGGATGAAAATAAGCGTCTGTTACGATTGGCTTTCCATTCGTTAAAGTTCCTGTCTTATCAAAGGCGATTGCTTTAATATTGCTTAAGCTTTCAATATGCACCCCGCCCTTGAAGAGCACCCCACTTTTAGCGCTGTTTGATATGGCTGATAAAGTAGCTGGCATAATCGAAGCAACCAGCGCACATGGAGATGCAACTACAAGTAATATCATTGCACGGTAAATGCTTTCAGACAATGTCCAGCCAAATAAAAAATAAGGCAAAAACATCATGATTGCAACAACTGCTAAAACTACTTTTACATAGGTCCCCTCGAATTTTTCAATGAATAATTGGGAGGGGGATTTTTCATCCTGCGCAGATTGCACCAATTGGATTATTTTTTGAAATAAAGTCTCATTCGGCCGTGTTGTTATTTTTACAGTAATTGTACCATCAAGTGCAACTGTACCTGCATAAACATCATGACTGCCGGATTTGCTGACAGGAATGGATTCGCCGGTTATTGCGCTTTCGTCAATAGAAGTTGCACCTTTTATAATTTGACCATCTGCAGGAATTCTCTCCCCTGCAAGCACAAGAATTGTATCATTAATGCTAAGCTGCGTGACTGGTACAACTTTTTCTAGAGTCCCCTTTACTAATAATGCTTCCTCTGGTTGAAGATCCATCAGTGAGGATATTTCTTTATTACTTCTATTCATTGTGTATGTTTCCAGTGCTCCGGATAGAGCAAAGATAAAGATAAGTATAGCTCCCTCTGTCCAGTAACCGATTGCTGCAGAGCCAATGGCTGCGAAGATCATCAGCATTTCGACATTCAACTCTTTGTTTGTAATGGTTTCTGTAATTCCTTCTTTGGCCTTGGCATAACCTCCAATCACAAAGGCAATTAGGTGGAGAGTAACCCAAAGTGTCTCAGATATATAATCACCCATGGCCCATGTTAAAAGAATTAAAAAACCACTGAATAGTGCTGCAATCAATTCTTTATGCTCCTTTAACTTGGGGATAAATTTATTGCTTATTGAAACATTTGATTGATTTGGCTGCTTTAAGGTTTCTGTATCTACTGCCATTTCAGGCACCTCCATTTTTATTATTGCTATGTTAATTACAGTAATTATGTTGCTTATTTATAATAATTATAATGTAGTATTTGTTATTATAATATCATGATAATAAATAAAGTCAATATATAAATTGCACTTCTAAAAAGAAGGTTTATACTTCTGTTTGTACTGTTTCCTTTAATTTATAAATACAGATTATTTTATGTTGATTTTAAAGAGTTATACTGTTACAATTTTGATGGATAAAATAATATAACAACATATAATGGGGAAGGGGTTTTGTAATTGAAAAGGTTTAAATTATTGTTTGCATTGCTTGTAATATTTGCCGTTTTGAGTGCCTGTGGGGAATCGAATGAGGATAATACTAGTGGAGAAGTGGATGATAGTGCAGAGAAAGAAAGCGATGCAGAAGAAAATACTACTGATGAAAGATGGGCTGACATTCAAGATGCAGGTGAGCTGGTTGTTGGAACTTCCGGAACATTAATTGCAGCTTCTTATTATGATGGGGAAGAAGAAAGTGAAGACCAATTAACAGGTTATGATGTGGAGGTAATGCGTGAGGTTGCAAAACGTCTTGATCTGGATGTTTCATTTGAGATTATGGGTATTGATTCGATGCTTCCCGCAATTCAAAGTGGAAGAATAGATGTGGCTGCAAATGATATTGAACCAACAGATAAGCGAAAGGAAGCATTTAATTTTAGCGATCCGTATAAATATTCCTATTCAACAATGGCGGTTCGAGAATCGGATAATTCAGGAATTGAAACATTGGAAGATCTGGAAGGGAAAAAGGCCGGCGGTGGAGCAACGACAATCTACAGTCAAATTGCGGAACATTTTGGTGCAGAGGTAGTTACATATGGAAACGCACCAAATGAAGCTTATTTGAGTGATGTCAGTAATTCAAGAACAGATGTCGTTATAAATGATTATTATTTAACAAAATTTGGTGTTGGGGCATTTCCTGATTTTGACCTGCATCTTCACCCAACATTAAAATTCCATCCAACAGAGCAAGCTGTCGTAATACCAAAAGATGCAGACCAGGTTACAGAAGAAATTAATGCTGTATTAAATGAAATGCGTGAAGATGGAACACTTACTGAACTTGCAATAAAATTCTATGAGGAAGATGCTTCACAAAAACCAGAAGGTGAAATTGAGGAGATTGAAGGCTTGGATCTTTAAGGGATATTTTTGGGGAAAATCCAGCGAAAATGACATTTTAAATGTCCTGGTTCTTTTTAAACCCGAATATAAGGAGTTTTAAATGATGAACTTTAATGGTTTCGACTTTGGTGGGTTATTTGATATAGGACTGGCTATAGAAAGCCTGCCATTTGTCCTTGGCGGGCTGCCAATGACACTTCTTGTTTCAATAGCCGGTATGGCAATGGGGCTGGTGCTAGGTTTATTTTTAGCTTTGGCAAGAGGTTCTAAAAAACTTGTTTTAAGATGGCCAGCACGTATCTATATATCATTCATGCGTGGAACACCGATGCTTGTATTTTTGTTCATATTATATTTTGGACTTCCTTATGTTGGAATTGAGTTCTCGGCATTGGTTGCAGCAATTCTTGGCTTTGGCCTGAACAGTGCAGCATACATTGCCGAAATAGATCGATCCTCATTGAATAGTATTGATCGCGGCCAATGGGAATCAGCCAGAGCATTAAATATAAACTATTGGCCGACATTGAGAAAAATTATTCTGCCACAAGCGACTAGAATAGCAATACCACCATTAACCAATGTATTTATGGACATTGTGAAGGCAACATCATTGGCAGCAGTTATCACCGTTCCAGAGCTTTTCCAGAAAACACAAATTGTAGCTGGAAGAGAGTTCGATGCCATGACAATGTATGTACTTGTTGCATTTATTTATTGGCCGATCTGTATCCTGATTGGATTTATGCAGGATAGGCTGGAAAATCGCTATAGCAGATTTTTATAATGAAAAGACACTCCTTGGATTTGGAGTGTCTTTTGTTCATTAGGTGATGATATCGGGAGGAGTGCGGAATATATCTGCCGGAGCACAGAAATATCATCCGGAGACCAGAAATATCTGTTAGAGCACAGAAATATCTGCCGGAGCAAAAATATATCACCCGAAACACAAATATATCTTCCGCAGAATACCTATATCACAAAAGTGCCATTTCACCCTCCAACCACAGCTCTTTTACCTCTTTGAAAATAGATAGCACCAACGATAACTATCAGTACTGCAACAATTAAATAGAAAAATGATACGCCAGGAAAAGCTTCTACATAGATTCCACCTAAAAATGGCCCGCTAATACTGCCAAGGCTGAAGGTGATTCCGACCATCAAATTGCCTGCAGGGAGTAAATTTCTAGGTAATAGATCTGTCATGTAGGAGATTCCCAGTGAAAACAGTGACCCTACAAACATCCCGGCTAATGTAAATAATATAAATAAAGCGAGTACAGATGTCTCCATTAATGCTGCTAAAAGAAAACAGCCTATTCCGGCAGTTAATACAAATAGTAGAACGGGTTTCCTGCCAACTCTGTCACTCAATATTCCCAGTGGCAGTTGTGTAATCAGGCTGCCTGCTGCAAAACATGGAATAATTAACGATAAAATACCAACATCATGACCAATTCTTAATCCATAAATAGGAAATATACTATGTAAGGATGCTTCTAAAAATCCATAACCAAAGCCTGGCAGGAGGGCGACCCAGGCGATTTTTCCTGTTTGAACAAATCTGCCTATTGAGCTTGATGCATGAACTGTATCCACTTCCTGCTCCGGCCATTTATTACGAACAAACAGCATGGTGGACCATACGAGCATACTGAGAACGGCAGACATAAAGAAGGGAAGTGCTTCGTTTACAGATAAAAGTCTGGTCATTAAAGGTCCGAGTGCAAATCCCAAACCGAAAAACAATCCATAATAAGCGATGCTTCTACCCCTGTTTTCTTTTGTTGCAGTTGTTGTAATCCAGGTTTGTGTACCGAAATGCAGCATTTGATCCCCAATCCCGATTACCATTCTCAGGATAAACCAAAACCATAATGCTTCCCAAAATGGAAATAGAGCCAGCGAGATAAATACAAGCAATCCACCTACGATGATGATTGGCTTAAATCCAAATTTCCGCATTGGTTTTTCCATAAAGGGTGAAGCGATAAGCACACCAATATATAAACCTGTTGCATGAAGTCCATTGATGGATGAGGAAACTCCATTTTGCTCCAGAATAATCGCCAGTAATGGCAAAAGCATTCCTTGAGAGAATCCGGATATTGTGACAAGTGCTATTAAAATCCAAAATCTTGTTTTAACTGAAACCATTTTATTACCTCATTCATGTTATTCTAAGTCTAAATCTAAGCCATTTTTTGCCATAGGTCAATTGGTTTGAAATGCAGGTTAGGATTGAATTAATTAAGGTAATAGTAAAAGAAGTCTATAAAATGGAGGGGTTAGTAATGGAATTTTATTTGAAGGAAAATGGGATGCGTATTGATTTGGACTATGGGGAATTATCCATTTCCGGAAATGAAGATCATGGATACCGTCCTTTTCAGCTAATGGTGGCATCAATAGCGGGATGTAGTGGGTCTGTTTTTCGAAAAATATTGGAAAAACAACGCACAGAAGTAGAGGATATTATCATTAATGCAGATGTGGAAAGAAATCCTGAAGAAGCAAATCGGATTGAACGTATTTCTTTAAAATATACAATTAAAGGCTATCATCTGGATCCGGAGAAATTATATAAAAATTTGGAGATTTCCCGTCGAAACTGCTCGATGATTCGCTCTGTTGAGGGTAGTATCAAAATTGAGGAAAGTATGGAAACAATTGAATTAAGCATATAAATGACTATACCTAAAAAATAAAGGTATAAAATTCATGTGTCAGAAAAAACTATGGGAAAAGGAAAGGAATGGGACACATGAATAAAGGGAAAATTTATGGCATCGCATTAATTGTGTTAATATTTATTTTCTTATTTCCGATAAATGGATTTAGTGAAGAAAAGAAAAAATCAAAGGACGATTATGAAATCCCCAGCCATGTGCTGACAATATCCAAAGAAAATACGTATCCAAACTCAACAGAGGATCAGGAGGTAATTGAACCAAGTGAAACGACAAAGGAACTGATGGAATCAATTGATACACCGATAGATAATCCCGATTTAATCAAACTCCTGAATGAAACATCCATCAAGCCCTCACCAATCGCATTTGGTTACAGAGGGATGGTGTACATTGGGCGCTGGCCACTAAATTATAAATCACTGGAAACAACGATAAACTGGGAGTATCAGCAAATAAATATGAATGAACTGAATAATCTCGGGGGAGATACTAATCAGGAAATGAATTATAATCAACAGGAAGAAAAGCAAATTACAGGAGCACTCACGAATAAAATAAATAACCCGGATGATATTAAAAAAATGATGCTGTTAAAATCAAAAAGTAAAACCGATTTGCCTCTCTCGTATCAAACAGTAATCGGTAAAAATACAAAAAAAGATAATTCCTATAATGTGCCAGCGAAAAAACAAGCTACTTTACAAGCCTTTGCCCCGGCAGTGAATGAAAAAGGGCAGGTTACGTTTGGTGAGGTATATATTCAATTAAAAGGATCGAAAAAATCAATTGTAGTCAAGAATGTAACGAAACAAGGAATCGGAGCCTGGATCCCCATTCAGGATCATCTATCCTTTTCGTTTAATTTAAAATAAAAATGAAAACCCTGTTTCAATTCCGGCAGGGTTTTCATTTTTTGGGTGTTTTCTCATACTGCGCACTGCATTTCCCACCGAAGTTTCTGCACCATAGTTGATGTAAAAGACGCCGCAGTGAAAATTCATTTGCGAACGCTGGTTGAGAGCTCGAATTCGCTGCGGAAACACATTTCGCTTTCCGCGGGCGGCTGGTGAGCCTCCTCGTGCTACGCACTCCGGGGTCTCACCTATGCCTTTCCTCCCGCAGGAGTCTTCATGTGTTTCCTCCGCTAGAATTGTGCTTGTCAATCAAAAAGTGATTTATTATTTAATTGAATAAAACAATTGCTATCTCTTTTTATGATGGTTGTTTGGAGCGGAGGACCGTTGACTCCTGCGGGAATAGCACGTGTCTGAAGACCCCGCAGAGTGGTTTTCTCGAGGAGGCTGAAGCCGTGCCCGCGGAAAGCAACGGTCCGCAGCGGAAAATAACCAAGCGCATACGTCGTATTTTATAGAAACAACGAAGGTTAAAAAAGCAACAGTATTTTGACGGGCGAACGTTGTGAAGTCCCAAAATTTACAAAAAAGAGCCTAATTTTTTATATAAAAAAGGGTTGATTTCTACACTTTAATGCTTTATCATAGTAAAGTATTAAAGTTAATAATAATAATTAATAGATATAGAGAGGGGAAACGGGAATGGAATGGGTCGTTGTTGTATCAGTTTTAGTTATGACAATTCTTAGTTTATTACGTGTGAATGTAATCATCGCAATTATTGCTGCAGCACTTACTGCGGGTTTAATGGCAGGACTTTCACTTGTGGATTCCATTGATTTGTTAGTTGCAGGAATGGGAGGACAGGCTAATACAGCATTAAGCTATATTTTACTCGGTGCTTTTGCCGTATCGATCAGCTATACAGGAATTACTACGATTCTAGTAAACTATTTAATTCGTGTTCTGACAGGAAAGAAAACAATGATGCTCTTGGCGATTGCGGGTGTGGCGTGTTTATCACAAAACCTGGTACCTGTGCATATTGCATTTATTCCAATTTTAATTCCACCATTATTAAAGCTTTTTGATAACATGCGTATGGATCGCCGTGCTGTTGCAACAGCATTAACATTTGGTTTAAAAGCACCATATGTTATGATCCCAGCAGGATTTGGACTTATTTTTCATGAAACAATCGTGTCAGGTATGGAGGAAAATGGAGTAGCAATAACAACTGGAGAAACAGCTTTGTCTATGTTAATTCCAGGTTCAGGCATGATTGTAGGATTATTTATTGCTATATTTATCACATATCGAAAGGATCGAGATGCTATACTAGGTGCAGGTGGTACAGAAGCAACAATAATTCCATCTGAATCTACAAAAGTTACATTTAATAAAAAGCATATGCTGACAATTGTTGCCATTGTAGCGGCATTGGTTGTCCAAATAATAACTGGAAATCTAATCGCAGGTGCTTTGACAGGACTTGTATTTATGTTTTTATTCCTTGTCGTTCCCTTTAAGAAAGGTGACAGTATCGTTTCTGAAGGTGTTGGTATGATGGGTACAATTGCCTTTGTTATGCTTGTTGCATCAGGATTCGGAAATATTTTAAAGGAAACGGGAGCAGTTAATGCATTAGTGGAGGTTTCTTCAGGAATATTGGGGGATAATAAAGCGGTTATTGCATTTATCTTATTATTAGTTGGGTTAATCGTTACATTAGGAATTGGATCCTCGTTTGGGACGATTCCAATAATTGCGGCGCTTTTTGTACCTATTTGTATAGCTGCAGGGTTCTCGCCATTAGCAACTGCAGCATTAATTGGTACTTCAGGGGCATTGGGAGACGCGGGATCTCCAGCATCTGACAGTACACTCGGACCAACATCCGGCTTGAATGCTGACGGAAAGCACAATCACATTTGGGATACATGTGTTCCAACTTTTATTCACTATAACATTCCATTATTTATTTTTGGCTGGGTTGCAGCGATTATTTTATAATCCGAATAAAATTATAAACGAAAGGAAAAGGTAAGAAGAAAATAGGTGGGTTGTTATGCTGAAAAGAATTGTAGCTGCATCAATCATTGTTTTTCTTACCTTTTTCATTGGTATTACGAATTTTGAAGCTTCCGGTGGTTATGGCTGGGGATATAAGAAGAATGCGGATCATCAAATCCCGGATGTAGGTAAGTACCGGGAAATACTGGATACGTATGGTGCTTATTATGCTGATTTCTCAGGTGAAAAAAATATTTATTTAACCTTTGATAATGGCTATGAACAAGGATATACTGCTGATATTCTGGATGTGTTAAAAAAAGAAGGGGTGCCAGCAACCTTTTTCGTAACAGGTCATTATGTCGATAGTGAGCCTGACCTTGTACGAAGAATGGCAGATGAAGGGCATATTATTGGAAACCATTCCTATCACCATCCTGATTTTTCGATACTTTCAAAGGATGCGATGCAAAAAGAGTTAGAAACATTGGAAGAAGCAGTGGCAGAGGTATCAAGCCAAAAGGAAATGAAATACTTAAGACCACCGAGAGGGATTTTTAATGAGCAGACATTAAAGTGGGCGAATGACCTGGGACTTATTCACATATTTTGGTCATTGGCTTTTATTGACTGGGAGACAAGTAAACAAAAAGGCTGGGAGTACGCATTTGATCAAATTATGGCACAGGTTCATCCAGGAGCAATTGTATTGCTTCACACGGTATCAGAAGACAATGCAAAAGCACTGCAGAACCTAATTACCGAATTGAAAAAACAAGGATATAGCTTTAAGAGTTTAGATGACCTTGTCTTAAAAGACACGTTACCTGAAGGGATATATGGATAAGGAGAGGTTTATCCAGCGTGTAATGTAGCTGGTTAGCCTCTCTTTTTTCAATTATCATCAGATATCTTCCTGGCGTAAATTTTTAACTGTTCAATTAAATTCCTTTGAGCAAAGTCATCACCCACAAATTGTATACCATAGTCAAAGGAAGACCCTGTCATTTTCTTCCACATAATATCCCCATTGCACGTAAATTCTACTTCATTAAGTTTAAAGGTTAACGCCAATTGTATTGCTTTATTGTCTGTTTCAGGAATATTCAGCTCAGAATTCAGACGAAGTCCTTTTATACTTATATCAACGATTTTTGCCTCGCCCCTGGAAGACTGAACCGATTTATTATCAATCCTTACAATTTGAAAAGTAGCAGGTTCCGACTCATTAAATTGAAAACGAAATGGTGCTTCTCTTTGATATCTCACTCAACTTTCACCAACTTATTTCAAATAAATTTATATATTATAATTGTACCACTTTTTTGAATCTGACTGGAATGGCAATATCTTTCTTTTCTATTTTTTATTTAAAACTTTTAAAATTTTTGCTATACTTAATAAATATACTGGCAATAGGAGATGATAGGATGAATAGAGAAGACTTAATTGCTCCGAAAGATTATAATATTGCAATGGAAATGGAACGCTACGCATCAGATCCTTCGAGAAAAGCATTGATTTGGCAAAATGAAGCTGGTAATACGAAGGAAATTACATATGCACAATTATTTAAAAATGTTAATAAAATTGGAAACGCCTTTTTGGACAATGGTTTAAAAAGAGGCGATAAAATACTCGTAATGATACCAAGATTGATCGATGTGTATGAGGTGTATCTGGCAGCATTAAAAACAGGAATCATTATCATACCAAGCTCGGAAATGCTGAAATCAAAAGATTTACAGTACCGGGTAACACATGGTGAAGTAAGTGGTATCGTCAGTTATTTCCCTTTTGTGGATCAATATAAGGAAATTAAAGAATATGATCAACTAAAGAAATTTTCCGTTGGCGAGCCTGCTGATGGTTGGCTATATCTTGATCGTTTGCAAGAGGATGCATCAGAAGAGCTGCAGGTGGCTGCAACAACACGGGACGACATTGCATTTTTACCTTATACATCCGGTACTACCGGCAATCCAAAGGGTGTTGTACATACACATGGCTGGGGCTTTGCTCATTTACAGACAGCACCTGAAAATTGGTTATGCATAAATGAAGGGGATAAGGTCTGGGCGACAGCTGGACCTGGCTGGCAAAAATGGATTTGGAGTCCATTCTTGTCTGTTCTCGGTACAGGGGCAACTGGATTTATTTATGACGGTAAGTTTGATCCAAAAACCTATTTAAGTCTCCTACAAAATTATGATATAAATGTATTATGCTGTACACCAACAGAATATCGGATTATGGCAAAAGTGGATAATTTGGATGATTATCAGCTGCCGGCCCTTCATAGTGCGGTTTCTGCCGGAGAACCATTGAATGTGGAAGTTATCGATACATTCCGTAAACATTATGACATTACTGTACGTGATGGCTATGGTCAAACCGAAAATACATTACTGCTTGGGATTATGAAGGATATGGAAGTGAAACCTGGTTCCATGGGAAAACCGACTCCGGGAAATGAAGTAGAGATTATCGATGAATTTGGCGAGCCTGTAGCTGCAAATGAAATTGGTGATATTGCACTGAAACTAGGAAGTCCTGCATTATTTAGAGAGTATTATAAAGACATGGAACGAACCAAAATGTCTCAGCGCGGCGAATATTATGTGACAGGTGACCAGGCATATAAGGATGAAGAAGGTTACTTCTGGTTTGAAGGCCGCAGTGATGACATCATTATCAGTTCAGGATATACGATTGGACCATTTGAAGTAGAAGATGCGTTGGTCAAGCATCCCTATGTTCAGGAATGTGCCGTTGTCGCAAGTCCAGATGAAGTACGTGGTAGTATTGTAAAAGCATTTATTGTCGTCCGCAACGGTGTAGATACGGTGAATCCTGATTTGGTCAAAGAACTGCAGGATCATGTTAAAGAATTAACCGCACCATATAAATATCCGAGGAAAATTGAGTTTTTGGAGGAGCTTCCGAAAACTACGTCTGGAAAGATCAGGCGTGTGGAACTCAGGAATAAGGAGAAGGCAGCAGCTAAATAATTAATAATCAGGTGAGAGTCTATAGTAGTGACTCTCACCTGCCATTAAATTCTAATTACCGCTAATCCGCACTCATCTCAAGTCCTCTTTCACTTTATATCTAACGGCAATGTAGGAAAATATCAGCATAAAAATAATTGCCACACTAGCTACGTGAATGACATCATTCATGTTATTGAAATCTTTTGTACTGACAATCGTGTTCACCAGCAAATAGGAAGAAAGATTTATATTACCAACAAGAGATTCCAATGCACCAACAACCATCCCAGGGACATTTAACGCAAGGACTACCCCTATAACTAAGCTAGTAATCATGCTTCTACTGACAATCGAAATAAACAGAACCAAAATTGAAAATGCCCAATGGAGTAAAAACTGACCGACAAGCAATTTTACAAAATAACCCCAATCGCCAATAGCTGCATTATTGAAGAAAATGGTTCTTCCGATCAGATCAGAAATAACCATTGTTACTAACATGAGCAATGTAAACATGCCTAGAATAAGAATTTTTGAAATGACGGAATACATCCGTGCGTTATTCATGGATATATAATTTTTGTAAAAGCCGGAGTTATATTCACTCATATAGAAATAAACACTGAATACCGTAACATACATCAGCACCCATGATGGTGTTTGAGACAGTACTAATTGGATAAAATCACTGGCATTCATTGAGCTAACTGAAGTGCCGCCTTGTTCCATAGGTTGCTCATATTGTTTCATCATAAATATACCGAATATTTCAAAGGCTGAGAAGATCACCAGCAATAGATACATGATTTTATTATTTTTAAAGCGATGAAGGTCCATCTTGAAGAGATTAATCATGGGAATCACCCTCTGCTCTGGTCCGCTTCAAAAAATATTGTTCCAAACTCTGTTTATGCTTCATGATCGACTGAACAGAAACACCGTTTTCAACTAAAACCTTTGTTATTTGATGGTTTTCAACATGTGTATCATATACATATAATGTTCGATCACTAATCACCTTGTAATTATTGATATTCAGGTGTTCTTCCAGAATGGGAATGGCCAAACTTGCTTTGTCCACTTCTACCTCAATTCGAACCTCGCATTTAAGCAGCAGTTCTTCTTTAGAATTAATCTCGATAATCTCTCCATGATGAAGAATCGCATATTTTGTCGCTACTTTCGACAGCTCCTCCAGGATATGGCTGGAAATAATGATGGTCATTCCCGTTTTATTCAGTTCCAGAATCAACTTTCTGACCTCGGAAATGCCCTGTGGATCCAAACCATTGATCGGTTCATCCAAAATTAAAACATCCGGGCTTCCCATCAACGCAATGGCAATCCCAAGTCGTTGCTTCATCCCCATGGAATAATTTTTGACCTTGGTCTTGTTTGATCCATCCAGCCCGACAAGTTTCAGCAGTTCGTTAATATGCTTGCTTCGGTCCTTCAGTCCATAAGAAATTGCCATCAAATCCAAATTTTCATATGCGGAATAATGGGGAAACAACCCTGGATCCTCAATCAGCAAGCCCATTCTTTCAAAATAAGCATGGTTTTCCCCCACTGCATGATCAAATAAATGAATTTCTCCAGATGACGGATACATTAATCCCCCGATCATCTTCAGCAAGGTGGACTTTCCCGCTCCATTTTGTCCAATCAAACCGAAAATCTCGCCCTTCACTATTTTGAGATCCGCTTTATGGACTACTTCTTTCGATTTGAACTGTTTGGTTAGCTGGCTAATTTCAATAATTGCTCCTGTCATATTCGGCACCTCCTCTTACACATTAGGATAAATAAAAGAAGCTAATACATCGTCAAGAAAAGGTTAAGAAAGTTCAAAGAAATATTAGGTACTCAACCTGAAGCCAATTCCCCAAACCGTGTCGATATAAGTCTCTTCGGTATGAATTCTAATTTTATTTCTGATATTACTAATGTGAACAGTGATTGTCTTGTCTTCTCCTATATATAGATCATCCCATGCAAGCTCGTACAGATCCTGCTTCGTAAACACCCTGGTAGGATTTTTCACCAACAGTTCAATAATTTTGTATTCCTGTCTTGTAAGATTCAACTCAGCATTATTAACTCTAACACTCCTTGTCTCGCTTTCCAGAAGTAAATTTTTATGCCTGTATGGAGTAACGGATTCGGTTTTGGCATTTCTTTTTAATTGCACATTGATCCTGGCAAGCAATTCTTCAACTTCGAACGGCTTCGTGACATAATCGTCGGCTCCCAATTCGAATAAGTTTAATTTATGATCCAGTTTTTCCTTGGCCGACAATACAATAACCGGTGTATCGAACTTTAATTCTTTCCTTAATTCATACATAAAGTCTTCACCTGATAGACCAGGTAGCATTAGATCCAAGATAATGAGTTCATACACATAACGAGTAACATTCATTTTTCCTTCGCTACCAGAATACGCTTGCGTGCACACATAGTTCTCTTTTCGTAACACGTCATAAATAATGTTGTTGATATGCTCATCATCCTCGATAATCAGAATACTAGGCTGATTCATCTCATCGCACATCTTCATTCCCCTTTTCTGTTTTGATCAAAGCCACACTGATGCAAAATTGGTTACCCTTTAAGTCAGCATGAACAGAACCGTTCATTTTATCGATAAGAGACTTTACGATAGAAAGCCCCAATCCTGTAGAATGGTTGGTACGTGATGGGTCTTCCTTGTAAAAACGGGTGAATATTTTATCAAAGTTGATTAATTGGCTCTGCTTGAGCAAATTGGTAAAGTGAAACAAAACCTCATTTTCTTTCTCTTCATAACGAATAGTTAAAACGCCTTTTCCATGCAAAAAGTAATTTCTTATAATGTTTTCGTACACCCTTTCCAATGCACTCTCATTTCCCCTAATATAAATGGAAGATTCCGGGAGATTGAGGTTCGGTTCATCACCATTTCGTGAAAATGCTTCGATAAATGAGAACAGACACCTTTTCAGCACATTCATAATATCAATCGGTTCCAGTTCCAAACTATAATCCGGGTTTTGCAACTTCGTATACAGAAACAACTCATCCACAAGCGTGTTAATCTGTTTTATTCTAGTCTCGGCCATCACGACATACTGCGTTTTTTCTTTAAAGTCTTCGGAGCGTTTTGCCAGTTGAAGATAACCGTCAAGTGATGTAATAGGAGTTCGTATGTCATGGGACAGGCTAACGATTGTTGCATTGATTTCTTCACTTTTTTTAATAAATTCCTGGTTCAGTTCTCTTTGATTACGAAGCAGCGTATTGCACAAATCAATCAATCGAGAAATTTCCTTTGGCTTGATTTGTGTTTGAATAAATTTAAAAGAATTATGCTTTGAAATAAAAGACAATTGATTTCCAATATCCCTTATCTGTTTCCTGTAGTACATTATGTAAACGGTTTGGATTATAAATGCAGCTGCTAACAGTAGTAAGGCGACAAGCATTTGTTCACTTCCTTTCTATCCTAAATAGTAAGGGTTTAGCTTTTTATATAAAAGTTCAATAAATTCAGTTTACACTGAACTACTTCATTAAGTAAGTTCTAACCCACAAAAATATTTAGCTTTTTTTAAACTTTTTTGATCAAAACACTTGAAAGTCAAAATAGGTCAGAGTATAATAAAATTTGTAAGGTCAAAGATAGTCAAAGTCAGACTTTGATTAATTAATATATTTGAAAAATTCAAGGAGGAATGGAAAATGCAATGTCAAAATTGTAAAGTAAATCCAGCAAATATTAATATGGCAATGCAAATGAATAATGAAAAGGTTCAAATGCATCTTTGTAATGATTGCTTTCAGGAAATTCAGGGTAAAATGATGAATTCAAATGACTTTTTCTCAAATTCACCATTCGACAATGGTAATGAGGCATTCTCTAATAACTTTTTCCAAGGGAATGGATCCAATAAAGCAACAACCAAAACAAAACAAAAACAAGGGAACAATGGAAATGGTTTAATCGACCAATTAGCGAAAAATGTTACAGGTGCAGCAAGAGCAGGGTTAATTGATCCTGTAATCGGCCGTGATCATGAAGTAAAACGTGTTATTGAAACATTAAATAGAAGAAACAAAAACAACCCGGTATTAATTGGTGAACCTGGTGTAGGTAAAACGGCAATTGCGGAAGGACTAGCTGTTAAAATAACAGAAGGCGATGTTCCTGCAAAATTGATGAACAAAGAATTATATCTTCTGGATGTCGCATCATTAGTTGCGAACACAGGTATTCGCGGACAATTTGAAGAACGTATGAAACAATTGATTCAGGAATTGCAGGAACGTCAGGATGTCATTCTATTTGTGGACGAGATCCATCTGTTGGTCGGTGCAGGATCTGCAGAAGGCTCGCAAATGGATGCAGGAAACATTTTAAAACCAGCACTTGCACGTGGTGAATTACAATTAATTGGTGCAACAACATTGAAGGAATACCGTCAAATTGAAAAGGATGCGGCACTAGAGCGACGCCTGCAGCCGATTATTGTTAAAGAGCCAACTGCTGAAGAAGCAGTGCAAATATTAAATGGTATTAAAGATCGTTATGAAAAATTCCATGAGGTACGTTACTCTGATGAGGCAATTCATGCTTTTGTAACACTTTCAAGCCGCTATATCCAGGATAGATTCCTGCCGGATAAAGCAATTGACCTGATGGATGAAGTTGGGTCACGCCTGAATTTAGCCAATGCAGTAAAAGATTCCAGCTCCATTAATCAGCGCCTGGAAGAAATTATTAAAGAAAAAGAGGCAGCTGCGGAAAAAGAGGATTATGAAAGAGCAGCGAATCTTCGCTATCAGGAGATCCAGCTGCAAAAACAACTGGAAGCAGCAAAAGGTGAAGAACAGGTGATTGATGTAGATATTACTGACATTCAGTTGCTTGTGGAAGAAAAAACCGGTATACCAGTAACAAAACTTCAAACAGATGAACAGGAAAAAATGAAAAATATTGCTGAAAGCTTAAGTGCAAAAGTAATCGGTCAGGATCAGGCGGTTGATAAAGTTGCAAAAGCAATCCGACGCAGCCGTGCAGGATTAAAATCAAAATACCGTCCAATTGGCTCCTTCCTGTTTGTAGGACCTACTGGTGTTGGTAAAACGGAGTTAACGAAAGCACTTGCGGAAGAATTATTTGGTTCTCGTGAATCAATGATTCGTCTGGATATGAGTGAATATATGGAAAAACACGCGGTGTCTAAAATAATCGGTTCACCTCCTGGATATGTTGGACATGAAGAAGCTGGTCAGTTAACAGAGCGTGTGCGCCATAACCCATATTCAATTATTTTGCTTGATGAAATTGAAAAAGCACACCCAGATGTACAAAATATGTTCCTGCAAATTATGGAGGATGGACATCTGACAGACTCTCATGGCAGAACAGTAAGCTTTAAAGAAACGGTAATCATCATGACAAGTAACGCAGGAACAGGTGTGAAACCGATAAATGTTGGATTCAATAGTGAAGCACATGAATCAGTAGCAACATTGGAAAACCTTGCAGCATATTTCAAACCGGAATTCCTAAACCGTTTTGATGCCATCATTAATTTCAATGAACTGTCTGAAGAAAACTTACTTGAAATCGTAGACCTTATGCTTGAAGAATTACAAAACACCATTGAAGAAAATAATATAAACATTACCATTTCGGATGCAGCAAAAGATGAATTAGTACGACTTGGCTATGACAAGCGTTTTGGTGCAAGACCTTTACGCAGAGTTATTCAGGATAAAATCGAGAATCAGCTAACAGATCTGATTTTAGAGGAAGACGCAGTGGAAAAGGTTCATGTAGATGTTGTAGAAGATGAAATAGTTGTGCAAAAAGCATAAAGTATATGATGAAACCCGCTGGGCAACTGTGCTCAGCGGGTTTTTTATGTACAACAAGCTACTGTGCGTTCACTACAAATTATCGTGAACTCTTCTAAGTCACCGCAAGATTACACATTTTATAACTCCGCAATAAATATTTAACAAAAAAAGTGAAAAACTAAGGGGAACTTCTAAAATACAAAGGATGTTTTCCATGTGTAAGAATAAGCAGCTGATCATTATTATGATAATCTTTTCCATATTTACTACTGCACCAGCATACATTTACAGTGAGGCATTACCAGAAATGCGTGTTCACTTTATCGATGTTGGACAAGGTGACAGCATTCTTATTCAAACACCTTCGAAAAAAACGATCCTTATTGATGGTGGACCTCCTAAGGCAGGGAAAAAGGTAGTTTCTTTTCTTGAAAGTAAGCAAATAAAAACAATTGATCTGCTAATTGCAACACATCCGGATATTGACCATATTGGCGGGCTTCCACAAGTCATGAAGTCAGTAAAAGTAAAGCAAATACTTGATTCCGGAAAGCTGCATTCTACAAAAACCTATGCCAGATACATTAATCAAATATATAAGCAGGATATACCAATAAAAATTGCTAAGAAAAACGAGCATATAACCGTTGATTCGATGCTGAAAATAAAAGTCTTAAATACGTATGAGAAAAATAAAAGCAATAACCAATCATCAATTGTGTTAAAAATAAGCTTTAAAGAAATTGATATGTTATTAATGAGTGATGTGGAAATAGAACAGGAAAAATCGCTTTTAGAAAGCCAGGATTTACAATCTGAAATTATTAAGGTTGCACATCACGGCTCTAATACTAGTACTTCGCTTGGTTTCCTGCAGGAAGTGAATCCACAAATCGCCATTCTTACCTATAGTAAAGAAAATGATTTTGGACATCCAGTTGATCGAGTTGTTGAAAACTTATATAAAGTAAATGCAACAATCTATTCAACAGCCGCCTTTGGTAATGTTGAGATTAGAACAAATGGTATGGATTATTTTGTTATCCCACAAAGAGATCCAATTAATAATTTAGAAGATAATGCTGGATAAGTTATTTTTATTAATTTTCTCATAAATTATTTACAAATATATACAAAAGTGATATCATATTGATATAGAAATAATATGAAAAGGGGGAGGTAGTTATTAAACGAACAGGTGAAGTTATCTTAGGGATTGTTGGAGCTATAGTATTTACTTTTTTAGCATTTATAGGTGTTGCCATGATTTGGCTACACAATAATGAAGGTCTTGTACAAGACATTTTAAATGAAGGAACAACAGAAGAGTTTCCCGAGATTGCCATGATGGATTTAAACGAATTTGTTAATTATATGGGGGAGTTTGGCTGGCAAATTGCGATAGCTTCAGTAATTGCAATAGTATTAGGCATTGTTGCGATGGTATTACTCAGGGGAAATAAAAAACCAAAAGCAGCCGGAATCATTTTTATTGTCGCAATTGTTGTGGTTGCTTTTACAAACATTGGTCTAGCAGTTATGGGTGGTATCTTTTACCTGATTGCAGCGATCCTTTGTTTTGCAAGAAAACAGCCAACTGTTAGTGACGAAGTTTAAAGTTAGTAAAAAGATCCATAATGCGCAGATAACTTTTCAAATAGGAAAGGGGAGTTCAAATGATTCAGGAGAAACAGGCATGGATAATGAATGGTTTTTTAGGAATTCTCATAATTGCACTGTTAGTGGCGGGAACAGTATTTAGTATCTTTCAGCAACAATTTGTATTGGGTGGAATTTGTTTAATTGTGGCAATCACTTTAGGTAGTGGGATAACGCTGATTCAGCCAAATCAATCTGTTGTTGTCATTTTTCTCGGAAAATATATGGGAACGATTCGCCAGGAAGGGATTGTAGTTACTGTCCCGTTTTCAGTCCGACGAACGATTTCACTGCGTGTACGAAATTTTAACAGTAATAGATTAAAAGTAAATGATGTAAATGGGAACCCGATTGAAATTGCCGCAGTAATTGTGTTCAAGGTAATTGATGCGGCGAAGGCTGTATTTGATGTGGATCGCTATGAGCAATTTGTCGAAATTCAAAGTGAAACGGCAATCCGTGCTGTCGCTACAAAGTACCCTTATGATACTTTTGAAAATGTGGAGCTGACACTTCGGGGCAATGCGGAAGAGGTTTCCAATGAGCTGACGACAGAGTTGCAGGAACGCTTGCGAGTAGCTGGCGTAGAGGTAATTGAAGCAAGACTTACACATCTCGCCTATTCAACAGAAATTGCTCAGGCCATGCTGCAGCGTCAACAGGCAAGTGCGATCATTGCTGCCCGTAAAAAGATCGTTGAAGGTGCTGTGGGAATGGTACAGGATGCGATTGAACAACTGGAACATGACGGATTGGTCGAGCTGGATGATGAACGCAAGGCTGCGATGACAAATAATTTACTTGTAGCTATTGTTTCTGATCATGGAGCACAGCCAGTAATCAACACTGGATCATTATATCAATAACAAAGAGGGTTTTTATGGCTAAGAAAAAGAATTTTCCATTACGTATCGACCCAAAATTATATGATATTCTGCAGTCATGGGCAAAAGATGAATTCCGCAGTGTCAATAGTCATGTGGAGTTTTTATTAAGAGAATCAGCTAAAAAGGCTGGTCGGTTACCAAAAAAAGAAGATAAGAATATCGGAGAAGATTAAGGATTAGCATCTAAATTGTGCTAATCCTTATTTTTTTGAAAAGGCTGTTTTTGCAGAGATTGGGACTGCGCACTGCTCATCCCACCGAAGTGATTTGGGACTGCGATTACTCGCCTCATCAAAAAACTTGTTGTAATTTTGCACCATAGTTGATATAAAATGCGACGTAAATAGAGATTGATTCCAATAACTGTGCTATTGCCGCCGTCCGGGATCGCTGCGGGCGGATGCGCATCCTTAGGGCACGGCCTCAGCCTCCTCGAGAAACCCACTCTGCGGGGTCTTCGGACACGTGCTATTCCCGCAGGAGTCACCGCCCTCCGCTCACCCGGACTGGTGGAGAGTTCAATGCTTTGTACCAATTAGTTCATATGGTTCATTGCCAATACTTGCAATTATAGCGTAGTGTATTTCCGGAGCGATGGATTAAACCTATTACCATTGATTTTACTTCGCAGTTTATAGATACTGCGAAGGTTAAAAAGCAACAAATGGTTTCGATGGGGCGAGTAGTGCGCAGTCCTAGTATTTTGGTGGGGCGAACGAAGTGCAGTCCCAAAGTTTACAAAGAGAGCCTTTTTTTAAAAAAAGTATTGACAAAAATGTTAAATAGTTATACGGTTAGTTACATAAGTAATTAACCAATTAACGAAGGAGCCTATGATGAGAAAATCATTAGATGAAAACAAACCAATATTCCTTCAAATAAAAGAACAGTTAGAGGACTCAATCATCGATGGAAATATGAAGGCTGGAGAGAGAGTGCCTTCGACCAATGAATTTGCAGCCTATTACAAAATTAATCCAGCCACTGCTGCAAAAGGGATCAATGAGCTCGTTTCAGAGTCAATTCTTTTTAAACGAAGGGGTGTTGGAATGTTTGTAACAGAAGATGCGAAGGAAATTTTAATCAAAAAGTATAAGAAATCGTTTTACAACAATTATGTGCTTCCATTAAAAAATGAGGCTAGGAAGCTACGAATTAATGAAAATGAATTAATGGAAATGGTGAAAAGGGAGGATAACCAATGAAAATTGAAGTGAGAAACTTATCCAAAAAATACAAGGATAATCATGCACTAAAAAACATTTCATTTAACTTGGAAGAACCGAAAATATACGGTTTACTCGGAAGAAACGGTGCAGGGAAAACTACATTTATGGATATATTATCAGGACAAATATTAGCGAGTGATGGACAGATTTTAATCGATGGGGAGAACCCATTTGATAATCAGCGTTTAACGGAGTCCATTTGTTTAATAAAAGAGGGGCATAATTTCAGGAAAGATTTAAAGGTGAAAAATGTACTCAAAATTTATTCATTCTTTTATCCGAATTGGGATCAGGATCTTGCTGAGGCGTTAATTAAAGAATACAACCTTAATCTTAATTCGAAAGTAAAAACACTATCCAAAGGAATGGAATCAGCACTGGGGATCACTGTTGGGTTAGCGAGCAAAGCACCAATTACTATCTTTGATGAACCATATATTGGACTTGATGCACCTTCAAGAAAAAAATTCTATGAAATAATGCTGGAGGAATACCAAGCAGAGAAGCGCACCATCATTTTCTCGACACACTTAATTGATGAGGTGAGTTTATTATTTGAGGAAGTTTTGATATTACAGGAAGGGTCATTGATCCTGCAAGAAGAGTCGGAAATCCTTAGAGATAATACAGTCGCAGTATCTGGAACCATCGAGGAAGTGGAAGCATTTCTTTCCGACAAAGAAGTGATTGAGAAGAAACAGCTTGCAGGAATGATGACAGCATATGTTTATGGAAATATGGAAGAAGCAAAAATGCAAGGACTCCATGTGGAAGGTATACCAATTCAAGAGCTAATGATTTATTTAACGGAAAGAAAGAAGGGGGCTTAAATTATGGCTAGACAAATAAAAGGATTACTATATTTTTTTATTACAGATATTCGCCATTCATTGATGATTTTTTGGACGATTTTACTAAGTATTTTAGTCGTTTCGCTAGCCTTTTCCTATTTTTTACTAAGTGTTGAAGATGGAAAATACTTTTTTGCATTCACGATTCCAATCTATGTATATTGTGCTATAGTCGGCTTTTTAACTGTTAAGGACAATATTCCTTTTGCATTAAAAATAGGTGCAACCAGAAAAAATATATTTATCAGTATTGGTTTGTTTTTCTTAGGATTGGCATTTGTAAAATCTATTATCGCAAATACATTACATGCCCTTACATTATTATTTACAGAGGCTACTGGTATTCACACGTTTCATTTTATACATGCTGCATCACTGTTACAGGATACTTGGTTAACAAGGGTTTTCGTGGATGCATCCATTGCGTTCTTTTTCTTCGCAGTCATGTTTATTGTTGGTTTGTTATTTTATAAGTATGGATTAGCAGGTGGCGGATCTGTTGCAGGGGTAGTTGTTGTTGTATTACTTCTCGGAATTGCACAGGGTTGGATCTTTGACTTTTTTGTCGAAGTGATTTCAGATTTAAAGTTAACATTCTTCTTTCAAATGCTCGGAGTGGGGATAGGGATATACATTATATCATTCCTGCTAGTAAGAAGGATAACGACTGTCAAAGTAAAATAAGCGAAGGACTGAAGCGGTTATGCGGCTTCAGTCCTTCTTTTTTGCATACTGCTCTTCCCACTGAATTGATTATTACTTATGTATTTTAACGTAGGGTAATTGTTATTTTGTGTTAAAATAAATATAAATGATTACGAATATTCAGTTCCCCAATGAAATGTATTTAGTGCAAAAGTAATTTAACTGATGTTCTACACCTGGGCAATAATCTTGAATAAAAAAAATTTTTTGAAAGTAGGTTAAAAATATTGATTATGAAAGCTCTTTTAAGAGGTGGAATACCATTCATCATTATGAGCGGTATTGCTTTATTACTTTATTTTCAGGGGAAGTATTCGGATGCTAAAGGTACATTTGTTGTAAGCCTAATTGCCTTTTTTGTCGGCGCTGCATCCATAATTTATAATATAGAACATTGGAGTCTTACTAAACAAAGCGCTGTCCATTTTGTTATAATGCTGATCACAATTTATCCTATTCTTTTATTAAGTGGTTGGTTTACGATTACATCTGTATTCGACGCTTTTAAAATTTTTATACTTTTTGTTTTTGTTGGCATCATTTTATGGTCTGTATTATTTACGTTAGCCATAATTTTTTCTTGGTAAAAAATAAACGAGTATTCCATAATAGTGTGCGACAATTTAAAATGGCATTATATAGAAATGCTAAAGACCAACTTGGATAAAGTCGGTCTTTGTTCTTGCTGATTACATCAAAAAGAGCTTCCATTTCACTCAGCTAGCTCCTTATTCTTAAATGTAAGAATTGAAGCTGCTACAAGGATAATTGAAATGGCTATGGTAACAATTGCTGAACCTATCAGGTCTGAAGGAATTGAATCTGTCATAAGCATTTCAAATATATGACTGGATAGGTTATTTGGGCTCCACTCGAGTACATGGGCGAAAACTTGTGTTATAACACTCATGAGCATGATCGTTATGATAGTTAGGAAAGCGACCAGGCCTGGTGTTTTGAATAATGTATTATAAAAAATGGACAATGATATAACGAGCATAAACCACAGCCCATAGAAAAAAACAATTTGTAAGAGAGCTGTCAATGATAGTTCGCCATAAAGAAGATTCGTATAGTACCAGCTTGCAAGCATACCAATAAACAATGATCCCCATACGATTACAAGCAGTGCTGCCCATTTAGCAGTTATATAATTTTTAAAAGAAACAGGCTTTACTAAAATAAGCTCTGAAACACCACTTTTTCGCTCGCCTGCTATTGTGCCCATAGACATCAGGACAATAATTAAAACACCAAGACTGCTGAATTGCCCAAGGCTCATCATCACAACTTCTGCTGGAGTGAATTCTGGTAGTTCTATTACTGTTCCATCTGGTACGCCTCCGACAGATTCAATGATTTGTGGTAAATAATAATTGGAAATCGGATCTAAAATCGCAATTAAAATAATTACTAAAGGTACCCAGATCCATTTTTTATTATGCCAATTCTCCAGCATTTCCTTTTTGAATAATGTAGACCATTGCATTAGTTATTCACCACTTTCATAAACATGTCTTCCAGAGAGGCACGATTGAGCGTAAAGTTTGTTAACGGCCAGTTTTCATTTGCAGCGGCTGTTAGTATTTCCTGTCTTGCCTGGATAATATCTGTTGCTGTTACATGCAGTACATTTCTATCAATATAACTATCCATAACATTAGTAAGTTTATTCACTTTTAATTGATAGTTCTCCAGATCATCCTGAAATTCAAGTTCAATTTTAGAAGTTTGATATTTTTGACGTAATTCAGACATGGAACCAGCTTCTACAATCTCACCTTTTCTAAGTAGCAGCAGCTCATCACTAATCTCGTCAGCATCACTTAAAATATGGGTGGAAAAGAGGATCGTCATTTCCTTCTTCAGTTCTTCCATTAATGTTAAAACCTCACGACGGCCAATTGGATCCAGTGATGAAACAGGTTCATCAAGCATTAATAGCTTTGGCTTATGAATGATTGCCTGTGCAATACCAAGCCGTTGCTTCATCCCACCCGAGTATTTTCCGATACGTTGATGTTTTGCTTCAGAAATTCCCACTTTTACAAGGAGATCCTCTGCACGTTTACCAGCTTCAGTTTTTGAAAGAAAGGCAAGCTGGCCACTGTAAACTAGAAATTCCATACCTGTCATCCATGAATAAAATACAGGATATTGCGGCAGATAGCCGATATGTTTTCTGAGATCATCATTTTCTTTCATATCCGTAAATTTTACAGTTCCTGAAGAAGGTTTCAGAAGGCCAGCTAATGTTCGTAAAATAGTTGTCTTTCCAGCACCATTTGGCCCGATTAGTGCAATACATTTACCAGACTGAAATTCAAAGCTGATATTTTTAACTGCTGCTTTACTGTCATATGTTTTAGAAAGATTTTTTACTGTTAATAAAGTCGTCATTAGCGCTGGCTCCTTCCGAAAATGAAATATAATATTGGCCCGAAAATATTTACGAAGATAATGATGAAAAACCACATCCATTTGGGACCATTTGTATTGTCAGCTTTCGCCCAATCAATCATTGCAATAATTATTAAAATACCTTGAATCACAAGAACAGGTGCAATAACTGCCCAATTAATCGCATCGAAAAATTCCTGCATATTTAATCCCCCCATCTCAATTTAAGCCCCTAATAAAATAGGGATTCCTACAGCTAATAAAATAATAGCTACAAAAATAATCCATGCCAGTGGTCTTGCAAAATTAATGGTCCAGCCAACTCCAAATCTTTTTTCTAAAAAGAGGGCGGGGTCATTTTTATTAAAATAAAACTGGCCAAGTTTCCAATATTTATCATCATCACGATCGATAATATCTCCATTTTCCCCTGTGCTTGTTTTAACACGACTGCCGCCCTGACCTGTTGTAATAGAAAGGATAATAGCGCCCAGCGTGACGGCAAGACTGAATACAAGTGGTACGATCGTCAACAGCTGCTGATTTATTGGATAGATGAATGATAGCTGAATGAAGGAAAACATTAATGTTAAAGCAGTACCTGTAATAATGATATAAAGAGACCATCTTCGTCTAAAAATGATGTTTCTCCGCACTGATTCCTCCGGCTTCTCTGCATTGATTTGCTGTTTTGCCTTGGCAATTATTGTGTTTATAAATATAAAGAGCAATGTTAAATACAATTGCATGATCGGCATGATAAGCACAGATCGATAGGACTTATCTGCCCAATTTGTGACCTCGCCTTGAAAGTTATACTGCATAGGGATTCTGTCCGGAATCTGATGATAGGACTGAAATGTTAAAGCAATAGTTGCGAATGCGATGATAAATGAAAATATAAACCATAGATTCGAATAGGTTATCTTCTGCTCACGAAAGTGCATATCAATAAATACTTGCTGTGATTTCTCCTTCGCCCAGTTTTCCTTTACCTTCAATGCTTTCATATTGCCATGGAACTTCAAATAAATGAGAAAACTACTGATAATATATACAGCGATTATGATGCCAAACAGAATACTGATTGTATTTTCATCATTTTCAATGAAAAAGCCAAACAGTAAAAAGATACCCATCACCAGAATACTTAGATTCCCAGTCATTAAAGCGTATTGTTTTCGCATCGCTTTTAGTACTGGGCTATGGTAGACTTCCCCCGGTATCGAAACCCCAAAGCTTTCTGTTTTTCTGGTCCAATAGGGAATAAACATCAATGAAACAAATACCGGGATTAATATCACTACTAATAAAACAATCGTTATGTTCATTTACTTCCCACCTTTTCCCTCGTTAAATTCGGTAAATAATTGACTGCAAAGCTCTGAAAACTCTTGCTCCGAAACCTTACGACAAATGGATTCGGCAATTAGTGGATGCAGCTTACTTTTAAGCTGATCCCTGTACGCATCATCGGCCTCTGGCACGCCTTCAGGGTTAACCACCACACCCTTTTGCCGATGGATTAAAATAAATCCTTCCTGCTTCAGATGCTGATAGGCTTTGTTAACGGTATGAAGATTAATTCCGATATCAGCAGCTAAAGATCTGACAGATGGTAATGCTTCACCTGGCTGAATTTTCCCTTTTGCAATACCTTCAATGATCTGATGGATTAGTTGAACATAAATAGGTTCCTTCGATTCAAAATCCAAGTTTATAAACACATTCAATTGCACATCCTTTTTCATGTGTCATCTGTTATAGTTATAGTATAACAGATGACACATGATGTCAATACAATATAATATTAAATTTATCAACAAAGTTATAAACAGGAGAAAATGTATACCCACTACACTTTTGTTATATGTCCACAGTATCCACAGGTTTAGTAACAAATCCCTGTGCATAAGTGGGCCTTATTGTAAAAGCCTTTACGGCACTTACGCACAGATTGTGGATTCATGTGGATAATTTGCTCAAATAAAAAGACTCTTTTCCTAAACTTTGGGACTGCGGTTACTCGTCCCATCAAAATACTGGGGCTGCGCACTACTCGCCCCATCGAAACCATTTGTTGATTTTAACCTTCAGAGTTTATATAGACTGCGACGTAAATTAAGATTAAATTCCCATGATATGTGCTATTGCTGCCGTCCGGGATCGCTGCGGGCGGATGCTTTCCGCGGGCACGGCTTCAGCCTCCTCGAGAAAACCACTCTGCGGGGTCTCCAGACACGTGCTATTCCCGCAGGAGTCACCGCCCTACGCTCACCCGAACTGGTGGGGTGGTTTGATGTTTTGTTTATTGTTTACTAATTCGGTTCATCGATAGTAACCGGAATGCCAGCGGAGGAAACACATTGAAGACTCCTGCGGGAGGAAAGGCATAGGTGAGACCCCGGAGTGCGCAGCACGAGGAGGCTCACCAGCCGCCCGCGGAAAGCGAAATGTGTTTCTGGAGCGCTGAATTATCACTCATCGAAATCACACTAAAGTTACGTCGCATCTTATATCGACTACTGGGCATATACCAATAATCTATGCAAAAAACAGTCAATAAAAAAGGAAACCAAAGCACTTCAGCTTCGGTTTCCTTTTTTCGTTAATTCGTTATAAATACTATCAGCCTGTTTAAATTCCTTTTGATAACGAACTTCCTGTGTTTTTGATAGGAACTTTTCTCTTTGGTTCAGTTTTGACTTTCCTTTCATTTTTCCATCCCTCACTTTTCGTTTAGGATGCCCTCACCAGTAGTGGAATATACATATGTTCTAGGAAACTTCTTCTCCTGTAGCAGCAGGTTCGATCGTTGCAAATTGCTGATAGGACATATAATGTTCCTTCGTAATGACAAATAGATCATAGACTTCTCCTATTTCATTAATTTTTTGATAAACTTCCGTGTAGATTGTATTTCCAAATGCGGTGTATGGTAATTTCAATACTGCCTTCATGGACCTTGTGTTTGTTTTTCGTACCTTCATAAAAATACCATCAATACCATGGGTGAAAAATAATTCATCAAAAAACAGTTCTTTTGCACGCTTATTATATCCTTTTCCAAAATAAGGCTGGCCGATCCAGGTAGCTAGAAAACCGTGATTTTTATCGATATCAAATAGATTGATCGTGCCAATTGGATGATAATATTCATCAACTATCGTTCGGGAGATTAACTCCCCACTTTCTTCAGCTTCCATTGTTTGTTTTGTAATAAAATAAAACTCATCACTTGTTGCAGCCTTCTGCCTGACATAGGGAAATACTTCTGGGTGTGATAACAATTCAAATAAAACCGGCACTTCATGTAAATCACGTGTTTTCAGCATAAAAATACCCTCCTTATTGACACAGGAGGGTACCTAAATATCCATAAGGAAATCTAGTTAGTATGCACCCACCCGCGAATTTTCAGTTAACGTTCAACAAAAAAATTCGGGGTGGGAATCGAACCCACTAGAACCAGTCAAAACTGGTGGCGCACCATTTGCCTTCCCTATTTAACTCGTTCTGCTCAGTTTACTTACGTAAGTCATCTCTTTCGTATTTTGATATTTATATTTTACAATTTTTTTTATAAAAAGGGAATCATTTTTTTAATTTTTTTCAATAAAAGTTTCGACAAAGCTTCATGTCTTTTTCGACACAATTTCTCTCAATGCTTCTTCTAAATTGGGATAGGCAAATTGGAAGTTATTATCCTCAGCTTTTTTTGGTAAAACATATTGTCCCTTTCTTATGAGCTGGCTCATTTCTCCGATAGCCAGACGTATTAATGGGGAGGGTGCAGTGATCCAGTATGGTCTTTTTAATACCTTTGCTAAAGTTTTAGTGAAATCTTTATTCCGTTTTGGATTGGGTGAAGTAACATTAACCGGACCTTCCATCTGCTTATTAAACAAGCAAAACTGAATAAGATTAACGACATCTTCTATATGAATCCATGAAATCCATTGCTCACCATTCCCAATTTTTCCACCAGCAAACATTTTAACAGGGAGGCTCATGAGAGGCAGGGATCCTTCTTTTCCTAAAATAACACCAAATCTCGTTAATATTGTACGAATACCCATAGTTTCAGCCTGTTTCGCAGTTTTTTCCCATTCGAGGGTGACCCTGGCCAGAAAATCTCCACCAGGGTTTGCAGTTGCTTCTGTGAAAATCAGGTCCTCTGAAATGCCGTAAAGCCCAACAGCTGAACAACTAATAAATACGTCCGGCTTTTTATCTAGTTTTTTCATGATATCAAGGATCTTTTCTGTTGTTTCAATTCTGCTGTCTAATATTGCTTTCTTTTTCGACTTGGACCAGTAGCCAAAGAGTGATTCACCGGCAAGATTGATGACAGCATGTATTACAGGTAATTCTTCAACTGGATAATGATAGCTTATGAATGTGGTTTTCTCGTTGTTTGTGTATTTGTCCGGAGTTCTTGTGAGTATGTAGATATGATGATCCTTCGCAATAAGTGACTTTATGAGGTTTCTTCCAACAAATCCGGTTCCACCGGTCATTAATATGTTCAATGAACACCCCTCCAAATTTAAAAGTATATATCAATAGTATATGCCAATCGTAACGATTCTTACAGTAGTGTCCGGAGAATTTTCTCGGGTCGTAGCTCCAGCGCCTGATTATTGGACTTCCCTAAGCAGGAACTTTCGCTACCGATTTGTTATTATAAGGGAAAGGGGTGAGAAACTTTGAGAAAAATTACCCGGATCACTACACAAAAGAAACATAAGAATCGGTATAATATCTTTTTGAACGAAGGTCAGGACGAAAAATACGGATTTAGTGTAGATGAAACTATATTAATTGAATATAAGCTTCGAAAAGGTCTTGAATTGGACGATTCCATGATTACTACACTTGTCCAAAAAGATAATGTACATAAATCATATACCCAAGCTATCAATTTTCTAAGCTACCGAATGCGAACAAAAAAGGAAATTTATGATTATTTAGTGAAAAAAGAAGTAGAACCGGAGCATATCACACAAATTATGGAAAAATTGGAAAGTCAAAACCTGCTGGATGACAAGCTATTTGCTGAAATGTTTGTTCGGACAAGGATGAACACCTCGTCAAAGGGGCCATTGCTAATCAAGAAAGAACTGTTGGAAAAAGGGGTTTCAGCCTCAATTGCTGCCAGTGCTGTTGAAAACTATCCATACGAGATTCAATATGAAAAAATATTAAAATGGGTTGATAAAAAATTGAATAGAGGTAAAAAGGAATCTTTTCGCAAACAAAAGCAAAAGCTTCAAGGAACTTTGATGCAAAAAGGCTTCACACAAGATGTAATTAAAGATGCTTTAGCAAATATAAATGAAGAAAAAGATGAGGATGCCGAATGGGATGCACTCATTTATCAGGGAGAGAAGCTGCTAAGAAAACATCAGGTGAAATTGGATGGCTATGAACTGCGTAATAAGCTAAAGGAAGGATTGTTCCGTAAAGGTTTTTCAATAGAATTGATTAATCGATTTTTGGATGAGAGTTTGGATAAAACCCACGATCATTACGAATAATAGATATGTATTATTAATAATGAATTAGTGGAGGTTACTTATATGGCACAACAGAATCTACATCAGCAATTGCAGCAAGCAAGCCAGCAAATACATGATGCCGAAGAAAATGTCCGACTTGCTCAAGGCTCAGATCCCAACTTGCTTGAGCAAGCAGAACAAGAGCTTAAGAAAGCTGAACAGGTACTGGAAAATGCTCAGAACCAGGCAGGAACGGAAGCAACGGAAAACGCCCAATTTCAGCAAGCTTTCCAGCAACTGCATGATACACGGCAACAGGTACAGGAAGCACAGCAGAATAATAGCGATGTTTTATAGTCTAGGGAACAGTGGGGTTTCGAGTCTTATTCGGCTTTAGGTAAAGGTTGTTTTCTCAAGATTGGGATTGCAGTTACATGTCCCACCGAAAGATTTGTTGTTTTTGCTATAAAAGATATAAAACAAGACGTCCAGGCGTAGAGAAGCGTTTTATGTGACCGTTCGCACATGTTTTAGCATCGTTCGGGCACATAGAAGCTTTTTATATGACCGTTTACACTTGTTTCGTTATCGCTTGGGCACATAGCAGTGTTTTATGTGACTGTTTACTCCTATTTTGGCATCGTTCGAGCACATAGAAGCGTTTTAATGGACAGTTTGCATCAGCTTTTTTCAAGTCCTAAGGTCCACACACTGCATTTCTGGATTTGTATCTTGCGGCGTCTTTTTTATAGTTTGAAGAGTTAATAAATGAAAAAGGAGGTAGTACACCAAAATATCTTTGGCGCGCTACCCCCACATTTTAACGATCTACATAAATTTCATTTCTTCCATCATCTTCATTGAAAATTTGTTCTGCTACAATTTCTGGCCCTTTTAATTTTGTTGGATCATCAACATGTGTGGAACTTTCCCAGAATGGTGTGTTCATTCCTCCCATATACACTGCGGTAATCGCGATCGGTTCATCCTCCCACTCTTTTTGCAGACTTTCTGTAAAGCCTCTTACAGCAAATTTGCTCGCACAATAGATGGATTCATTCACTTTTCCCCTCAGGCCTGCAGTGGATATAATTGTCAAAATTCTACCATTGCTTTTTCTGATTAGTGGAAGTGCAGACTGTACTGTATAAATAGTACCCTTAACATTTGTGGCAAGCGTTGTTTCTATTTCATCATTTTTATAATGATCCAATGGTCCAAAAATACCGATACCTGCATTATTTATAAATACATCCAGTTCACCAATCTGTTGAAAGGCGATACTAACAGATGCTTCTTCACTTACATCACATAAAATGATTTCAGCTTGTCCGTTAGATTTGAGAATTTCGCTTTTCACCATTTGTAATTTAGTATCTGTTCGTCCAAGTAAAAAAACCTGATAATTGTTTTTAGCATATTGAAGTGCTAAAGCACGGCCAAGACCGCTTCCAGCTCCAGTAATAGCAACATTTGGCATGGTTATTCCCCCTATTCATAAAAAAATTCCAGTAAATTTGTGAGTAACATCATTTCCATTGTCTTAAACAATTGGTAAAATGTAAAATGATAAGGGGAAGGGGAAGGGGAAGGGAGAGCATAAAATGAATTATCGATATAGTGATTACTCCATTGAGCAATTACATGCAGAAATTGGGAAGCTCAAAGAAAAAGCACAGAAAGCAGAAATGCTAGGGAATATTAGCGAAGTTGCAATAAATGAACGGAAAATGCAAGTTGCTATATCATATACAATGAATCCAGGAGATTTCTCAGCAAATGAAGTATATCAATTAAAAATGGAGCCTGGCTTTACATTTAAAATTAACTATGTAAATGGTGTGTTCGCATGGGGACAACGAATAAATCTATTAGATGAAGTATATAAAAAAGAAGAAGCAATTCCAATTTCCTTATTAGGGGATAAAGAGAAAAAATAAAAAAACAGCAGGTGATGATGCCTGCTGTTTTAAATAGTATTTCTCTAGTCAAAACTGGATTAAAGCCGTTGCAAATAGAGCATCACCAAGCCTAAATTGAGCAAAACCGACTTAATATTTCGCGAGCCAGGGAGAGCTTTAAATTGGACTTTCCTCAACATGTAATTTGCTTTGTAATTTATTTTCGGAAAAAATCCAACCGGTATAGGAACTCATTATTCGCATATTGTCATCAATTTGCACGACCGCAACAAAGGGGTAGTATCCTTTGGAACGATAACGTAAATCAATGAAACGGACTTCTGTAAAATCATCATAGTCGTTTACTTCCCAGCGATAAACCGGTGAGAATGATAAAAATGCTGAAATATTTTTATCTTTTTGTGCTAGCTCCATGATGGCCGATTCAGGCAATGGGACCTTGTTAAACTCATCAATAATTTCAATATGGCCATTTTCCGCAGCACCAACGTAAAATTTTGTGTCAGTTGTAATTGCTACACGCCAATAATTTTGTTTAATCGTTGGTGATGTTGCAATTTGTTCCGTATTTGGAAAATGATCTTTTATCTTTCTTACAATTTCCCGTTTATCAATAAAACGTTTGATATAATACAATAGGATTACCGCATAAATAACGAGCCATGTAATCCCTGGATTAGCTCCAAGTGCCCATACACCAATACCTGCGATATGCAGCATGAAAATATAAGGGTCAAATGTATTGATAAACCCATGGGCAATCCACTTACTGGTAAACGGTCGATAGGCCTGTGTTCCATAGGCATTAAATATATCAACAAACACGTGAATGATCACAGCTAAAAACGTCCATATCCATAAATGCAGAAAATTAACCTGTGGAACAAACATATAAATAATGGATGCAATTAATATTCCCCATAGGATTACTGCTGGTACGGAATGGGTTGCCCCACGGTGATGCCTTATATAGGTTGCATTATTTTTAAGTTTCAGTACAGTATCAAAGTCCGGTGCATGAGAACCGACAATTGTTCCGACAAGTACTGCATTAAATAGTGCAGGGTCATTATGCACAACAGGATCTAATGTAGCCAGTCCTGCAAGTGCAACTCCCATAACTATATGCGTTCCAGTATCCATTAAGATAGGTCCTCCTTAGATATTACGGTTCTCTATTTAAATTTCGATAAAAATTTTACTTATTTCGCTTATTGTAACATAAAGGGTGTGCTATTATGACTGATAAAACTTTACAAAATTTTAACACTTTAGGTTTTCAACAGGATTTACTTCATTGGTATCATTTAAATAAACGGGATTTACCTTGGCGTCAAGACCAGGATCCGTATAAAATATGGGTTTCGGAGATCATGCTTCAGCAAACAAAGGTTGACACGGTCATTCCATATTTTCTTCGTTTTATTGACAAATTTCCAACAGTATACGAATTAGCTGCTGCTGACCCTCAGGATGTTTTAAAAGCATGGGAGGGTCTAGGTTACTATTCCCGTGCAAGGAACTTACAAAACGCTGTTCGTGAGGTTGTTGCTGACTATGGGGGAGAGGTTCCTGATAATACAAGAGAATTAGCATCATTAAAAGGTGTCGGCCCATACACAAAAGGAGCAATTCTTTCCATTGCCTATAATAAACCGGAACCAGCAGTAGATGGTAATGTAATGCGCGTTTTTTCTCGTATTTTAAAAATTGAAGAAGATATTGCACAACAACGCACGAAAAAAATATTTGATGTCTATGTTCGGGAATTGATTAGTGAAGAAGACCCTGCATCATTTAACCAGGCAGTCATGGAATTGGGTGCTCTGGTTTGTACACCTAAATCCCCTGGCTGTCTGCTTTGTCCGGTCCAAGAATATTGCCAGGCCTTTGCTGAAGGAATAGAAGAAACGCTGCCGATTAAAACCAAAGCAAAAAAGCAAAAGACACATGCTTATGCTGTCTTACTTATAAAAAATGACCTGGGTGAATACGTTATTGAAAAGCGTTCAGACAAAGGGTTATTAGCAAATCTATGGCAGTTTCCCATGGTTCCAATTGATGAAGTAGGCTGGGATCATGTCGGGAATTGGATTTATAATGAATATGGATTGGATATAAAAATAAAAGAAAAAAAAGGAAAACTAAAACATGTTTTTACACATCTTATCTGGCAGCTGGATATTTTTGAAGCTAAAACACCCCAGCAGGAATTAGGAGATGGACGGTTATTATTTGTGGGAAAAGATAACTTGAAGAAATACCCTTTCCCCGTTTCCCACCAGAAAATGATGCAATATATTGAAGAAGAATAGCTTTTATCCCGTTTCATTTAAGCGTGTACTCTCCTCCAATGCATAGGAATGCTCGTCAATAATTTATGTTAGTTCAGTGTTTTTTATTCATTAAAGGTATATTTTTCCAATTTAAAATAAAGTGGATAACAAAAACTATAATGGACAAATTAATTATTGCGGAGGTGATACTGATGGCTAAAAAACCAAACAAGACAGCTGCAGGTACAAACGTTCAAAAAGTAAAACAACAAAATCAACAAGCAGCTCAAGGACAAGGTCAGTACGGTACTGAATTTGCTTCTGAGACAAATGCTCAAGAAGTAAAAAAGCAAAATCAAAAATCTCAGCAAAATAAGAAGTAATTACCTACCCCGTAACTAAAAAGAAAAAGAGTTTCCTTTCTTCAAGGAAGCTCTTTTTCTTTTTTTAGTAAGCTGTATTGCTTTAAAACCCCACAACGGATACGAACTGGTACTTTCTTAGTTCTGCTGTCTCTTCTATTGGATAGTTAGCATCAGGTTTTAGTTCAATTGGTCGTATAGAGCCGTTCTATTGGACAGTTAGCGTCAGTTTCCAGTCCGTTTGGGCGTAGAGAGGAATTCTATCTTTAAGCACAAAAATAGGATAAGCAATCAAGACTATCGCTGAAAAGTTTGGTTAATCTCAGTCTTCTTTGAATGTTGTTTTTTTGTTCTGCTTCCATACTTGTGGTCATAATACTTTATATTTAATTTTGTAGGCAGTATAATATATGCAGGATTAAAATGGATTAATGAAAATGTATAGGAAGGAAGATAGGATGGTTGCTCCGAGACCGGGTTCTAAAATGCAAATACAAAGCTATAAACATGATGGAAGCTTACATCGTGTTTGGGACAATAGTTTAGTTCTAAAAGGAACGGAAACAGTAGTTATCGGGGCGAATGACAAAACAAAAGTGACGGAAAGCGATGGGAGGACATGGATAACAAGGGAACCGGCCATTTGTTATTTCCATGCGAAACATTGGTTTAATATTATCGGAATGCTTAGAAATGATGGGATCTATTATTATTGCAATATAAGCTCTCCATTTGTTTATGATGAAGAAGCATTGAAATATATTGATTATGACTTGGATGTGAAGGTTTATCCTGATATGACCTATGATCTACTGGATGAAGATGAATACGTGGAACATAGTGAACAAATGAATTATCCCAGAGTTTTGGATCGCATTTTGCATAATAATATCGATTATCTGTTACGATGGGTTCGTCAGAAGAAGGGGCCATTCGCACCGGATTTTGTAGACGAATGGTATGAACGGTACTTAACATACCGATAACTTTAAGTTAGAAATCCTTGGGACTGCACTTCGTTCGTCCCATCAAGACCCTTGTTACTTTCTGTAGCAAGGCTTTTCTATTGAATTGACTATGAGAATAAGGAAGATTAACTTATGAGCAGTGTAAAGCAATACCTAAAGTTCGTAAAACCATATAAATGGAAAATTTTATGGACGATACTAGTAGGTATTCTGAAATTTGGAATACCACTACTTATGCCATTAATTTTAAAATATGTCATAGATAATATTATTGATGCAGGAAATATGAGCAATTCCGAGAAAATAACAGATCTATTTTGGTTAATGGGAATTGCATTTGTGATTTTCTTTGTATTGCGTCCCCCGATAGAATACATTCGACAATATTTAGCGCAATGGGTAGGCAACAGAATCCTATATGATATAAGGGACAGGCTGTTTGATCACATACAAAAGCTGAGCCTGAAGTTCTATTCTAAGACAAAAACCGGCGAAATTATTTCCCGGGTAATACATGATGTCGAACAAACGAAAACTTTCGTGATAACTGGCTTAATGAACGTATGGCTGGATTTAATTACAATTGTAATTGCTATAGCTATTATGCTTACAATGGATGTTTGGTTAACGATTGTTGCAATTATTTTATTCCCGTTATACGGTTTTTCGGTAAAATATTTTTATGCGAAATTACGCTGGTTGACTCGTGACCGGTCACAATCATTAGCTGAAGTGCAAGGGCATTTACATGAGCGTGTTCAGGGGATGCCTGTAACACGAAGCTTTGCATTGGAAGATTATGAACAGGGCCAGTTTGCTAAACGAAATGATGATTTCTGGGAAAAGTCAATTGATCATACCATTTGGAACGCAAAAACATTTGCAGTAACCAATACAATTACCGATTTAGCTCCGTTACTCGTCATTGGTTTTGCAGGCTATCAAGTAATAATTGGTGACATTTCAATGGGGACAATGATGGCTTTTGTCGGATATATGGAGAGAGTGTACAGTCCATTGAGGCGATTGGTGAATTCATCAACAGTTTTAGTGCAATCTATTGCATCGATTGATCGTGTGTTTGAATTTTTAAATGAAAAATACGATATTACTGATAAAAAGAATGCGAAAGAGCTTGGACGAATCGATGGATCTGTTGAAATCTCAGATGTATCTTTTCAATATGAGGAAGAAGAAAATGAAGTTTTAAAAAATGTCAGCTTGCATGTAAAACGTGGGGAAACCATTGCTTTTGTTGGCATGAGTGGTGGAGGAAAATCTACATTAATTAGTTTGATTCCACGATTTTACGATGTTACCAGTGGTTCCATCAAGGTTGATGGCATCGATATTCGTGATGTAAAGGCACGTTCACTCAGAAATAACATTGGGATGGTCTTACAGGATAATACATTATTCAGTGAATCCATTGCTATGAACATACGAATGGGTAAACCTGATGCTTCGGATGAAGAAGTTATAGCTGCAGCCAAAGCAGCAAATGCTCATGATTTTGTTGAAAATCTGCCATATGGCTATGACACGCAAGTAGGGGAACGTGGAGTTAAATTGTCAGGTGGACAAAAACAGCGGATCGCCATTGCAAGGGTATTTTTGAAAAATCCTCCAATATTGATTTTTGATGAAGCAACATCCGCATTGGATTTAGAAAGTGAGCATACCATTCAGGAAGCAATGGAAAAATTAGCTTCTGATCGTACAACATTTATCGTGGCACACCGCTTGGCAACAATTACACATGCAGATAGAATTGTAGTTATCGAAAATGGTGAAATTGTTGAGGTAGGTTCACATGATGAGTTGATGCGGGTGCAAGGGAGCTACTATGATTTGTATCAGGTACAGGATTTGGATGATGGAAGTGAAAAGGTTGTTGTGAAATAGATGTTATTGAGAAGCGTTCCATCGTGGAGTTATCCTAAATTTTAGGGTTCGCTTGTAAGGCGTTAAATGACTAAATTAAAAAGGAATAAATCGCTATTAACAAGGCTTAGAGAAAATTTCTCTAAGCCTTGTTATTTATATGTTTGCAAATTCATATTTAGGCTGTCTGTACAAAATTTAGACTCTTAACGAACCGCGGAACCCTCTGGCGCCATAGTAGGATTCCGCACCGTTATGATACACAAATACGTGCCCGAAGCGATAATCACAAAAAAGAGCGCCACCGAGTTCTCTGATATCAGCAGGTGTTTGCACCCAAGTTGACGTTTTCTTATCAAAATTTTCAAGTTCCTGCAACGCTCGATATTCTTCTTCCATTAAAATTTCAATGCCCATGGCAGTTGCCATATCAATCGCATTATTTTCTGGTTTATGTTTTTTCCTTGACTCCAGCGCAGCAAGATCGTAGCAAACACTTCTGCGACCTTTAGGACTTTCTGCTGAACAATCATAAAAAATGTATTCGTCATTGTCATGACCTACAACGTCCGGTTCACCGCCAGTTTCCTCCATTTCATTGAGTGACCACAGTTTTTCAGTATTAGCATCCAGCTTTGCTTGGACTTCAGCCCATTCAAGACCTTCATGCCGGTGCATGTTTTTCTCAAAACGATCTTTCAATACTTGGAGTAATTCTTCACGTTTTTCCATTGTCAATTCCTTTTTAGTCATGTTAGTTTCCCCCTTATTATTTTATAATAAATCATCTAAATAGCTGTGTGAATTCAGTTTACAATAGAATGTATGATTAAGTAAATTCATTTCTCCACAATCACGCATAAGTAATAATTGCGAAGGGCGGCTATTAGAAGTAAGAATGATCCAACTATATGACCCAGAGTATACCAAAAATACTAATTAACCAGCGCCTTACAGCTTATTGGTGAAATAAATTCAAATTTTTGTTACCATTTAAATATTCCAATAAGACAAGGAGCAAATCAAATGAGAGACACATTACATCTTCGACCACTTGAGAAAGAAGACTTGGAATTCATTTATAAAATGCGAACGAACCCTAATGTGATGGATTATTGGTGTGACGAGCCCTATACAACGATGGATAAATTGAGGAAGTCCTATGAGGCTGGACATGACAGTGACTCACACAGACAATTCATTCTTTATCATTCAAAAGAAAAAGTCGGTTATCTCGGTCTGTTTGATATTGATGCCCGTCATCGGAACGCAGAATTTGCAATCATGATCGATCCCGCACAACAAGGTAAAGGTTATGCAACCGATGCGACAAGACTGATTGTCGAGTACGGCTTCAATCAATTGAACTTACGCAAATTATTCTTGTTTGTGGTCAATATCAATGAAAAAGCTGTTCATATTTATCAAAAAGTCGGATTCCAAATGGAAGGGGAGCTGAAAAAGCATTTCTTTGTGGATGGCAGTTATCATGATGCGTCCATTATGAGTCTATTCCGGGAAGATTATGTGAATTAGCAATAATAGGAAGGGCTGAGCCAAAATAATATTGGGTCAGCTCTGTTTTAAATTACGTTTTTACGGTAATTCTTTTATATACCAAGCGTCCATAGCATTATGCTCTGAACCATCCAGTGGTTTATCAAGTTGTTGGAAACCTAATTTGGTGTAAAGCAGATTAGCTGTCTGGAGTTTATTCAACGTTTCTAAGTAACAGTATGTATAGTGTTCCTTGGCGAAGTCTAGTGCTACTTTCATCAGTATCCTCGACAGACCCATACCCTGAGTTTCGGGTGTAATGTATAGCTTCTGCAGTTCGCAAATCTCCGTTTTTAGTCCAAATGGTGCAATACCCACGCCACCAAACACTTCATCTTGTTCATTCACTACAACCCAATACTTTGCATTTGTTTGTTGCTTGTAAAATTGGGCTAGACTTCCGAGTTGGGGGTCAAAATAGGCTGTTCCTGGAATGTTTAAGCCAAATGATTCCAATGACCGTTTAATAATTTGCTCCATCGTTTTATTATCTTTATCTGTAATTTCGCGAATCTGCATGATTTAATCCCCCAGTAATTTAATATTAACGTAATATTCCAAACGGTTCTCAAAAAAGAAAAGACAATCAAATGAATGATCGCCTTATTCAACTCCTGCTTAAAGTTACCGAACTTCTCAGAAATCCTAATTGAATGCTCCAGCCAATAATTTAATAGCTTTTTTGCGGGCTTCTAACCCTGGCATAAGCGGTATTAACAGGACTTCATCTGCCTTAAATTGAGTAATCAACGCCTTTAATTGTTCTGTGACACTTTCAATATCGCCCACAACCATCCGGGTTCGATTCGCTTGAATAATTGCCTTTTCCTTTTCTGTATATGGATAGTTTCGAGCTGTTTCAACTGATGGGAATTCTTTTAAATAGCCAAAATTATCTGTGCCGAGTAACCAGAAATCTAAGGCTTCTGCGTATCTTTTAGCTTCCTCATTCGTTTCGGCAACGACAACAAATGGGGCAATGGACACTTTGGGTTCCGGCATGAAAGACGAAGGTTTAAAATTCTCACGATATGCCTTCGCTGCTTGGATACCAATTTTTATTTTATCAATACCTGCAATTGGAAATAATCCAAACGTATAGCCAATTCCTAAATTAGCAGCCATCTTAGCATTTCTGACACTAGTTGATAGCACCCACATTTGAGGAACTGTTGAAATAACCGGGTTAGCAGTAATCCCGGAGAAACGATGGTTTTCATCCACTTGGTCGCTCAAATACTTGGTTAAATCAACAATACTCTGTTCGTAATTGAGCTTACCCTTTTTATTCTCATTCAATGTCCGATTCACAATGGCCGTTCCTAGCGTGTTGCCTATTCCTAAATCAATTCGACCAGGATGAAACGCTTCGAGAATCCGAAAATTTTCAGCTACTTTATAAGGACTATAATGCGGAATCATCACACCGCCAGAACCGATACGAATCCGCTCGGTCGCATCTGCTAAACGCATCATGATCAGTTCCGGTGAACTACTGGCAAAAGCAGGAACGTTATGATGTTCTGCCATCCAAAACCGTTCGTAACCTAAATCTTCCGCTAATTGAGCTAGCGTAATCGTATGCTGCAAAGCTTCCCCGGCACTCGAGCCTTCGTCAATTTGAGCGTAATCTAAAATCCCTAATTTAACCAATTTGACCCTTCTTTCTAAATCTCATGGTGTTTATACTTTTTCGCTTAAGATAAAACTAACTAATTCTTCTTTCGTTAGTTTTACGAAATAATTAGCCAAATCGAACGGCTCTAACGCATTTAATAAGTCCTTTTTTCTTAACCGTACCCCGACTAAAGCTGCTTCTATTTCTTTTATATCTTTTGTACCAAAGAAGTCACCCGTAATCTGGATGGCAGCAATTTTAGCATGCTCAACGCCTAAGCCGACACTAATCGTTCCAATTGGAAAACGTTCTGTTAAACGATATTCGAACTGATTAAAGCGGCCATAATTCCAGTCCCAATTGTTGTATTTCTCAGCAGCAATTTTATCGACACCCACCCAATCTTCTGGCGTTAGTTCATAGCGCTTCGCTTCACTGACGTCATCAACTTCAAGTAATTGGCAAATCATATAATCCGTAAAGTCCCAGACCGTCATTTCCTGGTATTCCGGTGCTATATGGGGACGAATTGATCCTACTCGACTACGGACGGACCTGATACCATGTGAATCAATTTTCTTTTGGTTTGGGTTCAAGACGGATACCATTGCTTCATAATTAGGATCCATAAGTAACGAATACCCAGCGTAAACGCGACCTTTCTGTAAGGTCATCGCTGCACCAGAAATTTTCTTACCATCTAAAACTAAATCATTACGGCCTTTTTGTTCTAAATGATCTACACCTAAATTCTCAAGTGCTTTGACGACCGGTTCATACAAACTCACGTAGTTCCCATAAATGTCATTACTGCCATCAAATAAGAAACAAAAACTCATATTTCGATCATCGAGGTAAATTGCACCGCCACCTGTTTCACGGCGAATGATTTTAATATCATTTGCATCCATATAAGGCTGATTGACTTCCTCGTATGCATTCTGAAATTTTCCAATTTGAACAGCTGGGTGCATCATGTATGGGAACAAAACATCATCATCTAAGAAAATATGGTCTTTCACATATTCTTGCAGGGCCATTGCCATTCCTGGGTCATAAATCCATTCTCCATTACGCTTTGATTCAATTAAATACATTTGCTAGCCCCCATTATTCACTTGCTACTCGCATGTAACACTTCAGCAATATTTTCATCAATTCGCACTGTTTGCGGACGAATCCCGTGTGGAATGAAGTAATCTTTTTGATTCATTGTCACAAATAACGCTTTCGCATTTTTTTCCGTCATTTGTTGGAACGGGTGTTTAATAAATTGTGGGGTTGTATGTCCCACACCAATTTCCAAAAAAAGTACTTTCTTGTCTTGATTTTCTTTTAAGAATTGATCATAACGCTCTTTCTGTTCATGGAAATGACCATCTTCGACCATTCCTTTTTCTTCATTACGTTTATTAACTTCCAAACCGGCTCCACATTTCGGGCAATGAGGAACTAAATTTGCAGGTATCTTCATATCTGATTGTTCCCGGGCCATTTGGCGAATTAAGGCTTCATCGTGATATGTCTGTTGGTGACAATGTTCGGAGCATTGCCACAGCCCGTATTCTCCTTGAATGCGAAACACTTTTTCCATATCAAACGCCGCTGCATAAAATGCATTATCGGCATTCGTCGTAATAACATGATAATTTTTACCAGTCATCATGTGTCGCAAATCGACATATGCTTGTCCTACTGGTTGATCAAAGAAATTCAACAAACTGAAGCGGCTTTGAAATGCCCAATATTCTTGTTCATCTTCAAAATCAAATAGACTTGCTTGTAACATATCAAAGAAGCGATACTTCTGGGTAAAATCAGGAAAAGCATCCGTAAATCTTTTCCCTACATATGTAAACCCGGTCGCTGCAGACATTCCTGCACCAATTCCAATGACAATTGCTTCAGCTTCTTCTGTTAGTTGGTTTAATAAATCGGCTTGTGATAATGATGATTCTGATTCCATCGTTAATGTCTGCCAATGTCCTTTAAGTTCCTGCATAACAATCCCCTATTCTCTCTGCGTTAATATAGACTGATAAATTTTTAAATCCTCATCCTTAAATACATTAAAAATAATATGAAGCTTTGATCCGGTATTTCTTATATATTTTTTCACCGTTTGAATCGCAATTTCAGCTGCACGTTGATTCGGGAAATTAAATTCACCTGTCGAAATACAGCAAAAAGCAAGGCTGCCTAATTGATTCTCATCCGCTAATGCTAAACAGGAATAATAAGACGAAGCGAGTAATTGCTCTTTTAACGGTGAGACACCACGTTGGTTGATAAATGGCCCAACGGTATGAATGACATAGTTTGCTGGTAAATTATAGGCTTTCGTAATTTTCGCTTTCCCAATCGGCTCTTTACGACCTTGTTCTTTTATTAGCACATCACAATCTAAGCGCAATTGCACGCCCGAACGGGTATGAATAATATTGTCGATACAATGATGATTTGCTTGTGTGCAACCTAGCATTTCACTATTGGCTGCATTAACAATTGCATCAACTGCCAGACTCGTAATATCACCTTGCCATAAATAAAGTTGAGGCCCAGCAGCTTCTAAATCATGCAATGTGGTTACATGTCTTTCGTTATTCCACTGTGTTAAGAAAGCATCTTGAACCTCAGTAAATTCTCCTCGAACCGGGTCAGGTTTTCGGATATTACACAGCCCCCAAAACAACGTTATTTTTTCTTCTACGGTATTCGTTTTATACTGCATCATTTGTTCCTTAGTATTTGGGTTCTCATTCAATAAATAATCAATTAGATAATCCAATCTAGCTTCCTGATCCATAGCCTACTCCCCAGAGATATATAGTTACCAAAAATAGACCTATTACTATTGTCAATCTGTACGCTGATTAACATAGACAAATAGGTCTACCAAGAATTTATTAATTAAGCTTCTTCTAATTTGTTAAATGCTGCTTCATCCACGTCTGTTAGTTTTACAACCCAATTTTCTTCTGTTTTGGCTGAGTTTAGCAGGGCTGGTTCACTTATTGCTGCTTCATTGCGTCCAACAATTTTACCGGCTATTGGAGAGGCCAGTTCAAGAACAGTCTTTGCAGCTTCTAAGTTTAAAATTGCATCATCTACGTTAAGTGTATCGCCATCTAAGTATTCTACAAATCCAACAGTACCAATATCATCTTGCATTTCTGGTGTCATACTTAAGGTATAAATGTCATCATTCTTTTCAATGAATAAGAAATTTCCTCGTTTTTTCATTACTAATCCTTCTTTCTTTTTTAAATTTCATCATATATATTTAGGCTCTTTTTGTAAACTTTGGGACTGCACTTCGTTCGCCCCACCAAAATACTGGGACTGCGCACTACTCGCCCCATCGAAACCATTTGTTGCTTTTTAACCTTCTCTGTTTCTATAGAAGACGACGTAATTACTGTTTGCTATAAGTATTTGCAATAATCGCCGTTCGGGATCGCTGCGGGCGGATGCTTTCCGCGGGCACGGCCTCAGCCTCCTCGAGAAAACCACTCTGCGGGGTCTTCGGACACGTGCTGTTCCCGCAGGAGTCACCGCCCTTCACTCACCCGAACTAGTGAGGTGGTTCGAAGTTTTAATATTGATTACTAATACTGTTTAACGGTAGTAACCGAAATACCAGCGGAAGAAATATACGAAGACTCCTGCGGGAGGAAAGGCATAGGTGAGACCCCACAGTGCGTAGCACGAGGAGGCTCACCAGCCGCCCGCGGAAAGCGAAGTATATTTCTGGAGCGATAATTACGCACCTTTCATCATCTCTAATTACGTCGTCTTTTACATCGACTATGGTGCAGATAACAACAAGTCTTTTGGTGGGGTGAGTAATCTCAGTCCCCAATCACTTCGGTGGGACGAGCAGTGTGCAGTCCCAATCTATGCGAAAACAGCCTATATTTTAGTATATCATGTATTAACAATACCTCAAACAGAGTATCTTTTTCTATTTATAAAATTATAAGAATAGCAAATCATTACAACGTATGATAAATTTATCTGGAATAAATCTATTGTTACAGGTAGAGAAACTCTATTAAATTGACACTACCCGGCAAGGTGGTAACATTTAGTTAACAGCAAATATAGCGTGATGGAGGGAAGTGGATATACATATGAAGACAACAGAACAATACAGACCCTTATTTAAAACGATCGTTCTACCAAATGGTATTGAATTAGATAATCGCTTTGTCCTATCCCCGATGATTACGAATTCCTCAACCGTTGAAGGTTATGTTACGCAGGAAGATTTGGCTTATGCACAGCGACGTGCTTGTTCAGCACCTTTACAAATTACAGGTGCTGCGTATATCGAGGAATATGGGCAATTGTTTGAATATGGCTTTAGTATCGATGATGATCGCAGCATCGATGGTCTCAAGAAACTTGCCGGGGCGATGAAAAAAGACGGTGCTAAGGCAATTATTCAATTAACACATGCTGGTCGTTTCTCCAAAATATCGCTTAAGGATTTTGGTGTCGTTTATGGTCCAAGTAAAATGAACCTGAAGAGTCCCGTTGAACATACGGTCTTACCGATGACTAAACGTAAAATCGGGCATGTCATTACGCAATATGCTGACGCAACCCGTCGTGCGATTAAAGCTGGTTTTGACGGTGTTGAAATTTCAAGTGCCCAGCGCTTATTAATTCAAACGTTTTTATCCACTTTTTCAAATCAGCGTGATGATGAATACGGCGTGCAAACTATTGAAAATCGTTCACGTTTTGGTATCGAAGTGGTGGAGGCTGTTCAGAAAGTTATTGATGAAGAAGCACCTGCTGACTTTATTCTCGGGTTTAGAGCCACATCGGAAGAAACGCGCGGCAATGAAATTGGTTACAGTGTAGAAGACTTCCTTTACTTCATGGATCGAATTATGGAAGTAGCAAATATCCAATATTTAGCTACTGCAAGTTGGGGCAAGAACATTTATAAACAAACGATTCGCCAAGGTAATTTTAAAAATGAATTCATGAATCAGGTTGTGTACGAACATATCGCTGGTCGTATTCCGGTTATGGCTACAGGTGGCATCAACACACCAGAAAAGGCACTGGAAGCTTTCCAATTTTCTGATATGGTCGGTGCGTCTACACCTTTCGTTACCGAACCTGGCTTTGTTACCAAATTAAAAGAGGGCAGGGAAGATGAGATTAACTTAGGTTTTTCTCCAGAAGAGCTAGCTGATTTAGCGATTCCCGAAAGCGCCTTTAAAGACATTGTCGAATTAATGGATATCGGTGGATCCCTTTCAGAGGGTGCCCGTCAAAACCTTCGCAAATTGTATAAATAGTTCTAGACCATCACAAAAAACACCAATTCTTATTAAACTCATTTAGAGGTAAGGCTTGGTGTTTTTTCTTTGCCAATTAAAAAATACATCCTCCATAAAGAAGGATGTACTGTTAAAGATCTAAAAATTATTCAGCCATTTTCGCAAAAGCTCTTCCTACAGCTTCAATCGTTTCGTCAATGTCAGCTTCTGTGTGCTCTGTTGTTAAAAACCATGCTTCAAATTTAGAAGGTGCCAGGTTCACACCTTGCTCAAGCATTAACTGGAAAAACTTCGCAAAAGCTTCGCCATCAGTAGCTTCAGCCTGTTCGAAATTTGTGATTTTCGAGTCGCCAAAGTACACGGTTAAAGCACCACATAAGCGATTGATAGAAATTGGAATCCCGTTAAAACGTGCTTTTTCCAAAATCCCAATCTCCAGCTGTTCGCCTAGCTGATCCAGTTTTTCATATACTCCATCTGCTTGTAAAACTTCCAGGCAGGCGATACCGGATGCCATGGAAGCAGGGTTTCCGGCCATGGTTCCTGCCTGATAGGCTGGACCTAAAGGTGCAACTTGTTCCATAATATCCTTACGTCCACCGTAAGCTCCAATTGGCAAGCCACCACCAATGATTTTCCCCATTGCTGTCATGTCAGGCTCTATCCCATATACTTGCTGGGCACTTCCATAAGTAAATCGAAATGCAGTAATTATTTCATCATAAATAACCAATGCCCCGGCATCATGTGTTAAATCATTTACAGCTTTTAGGAACCCTTCATGTGGCTCAACAATGCCAAAGTTCCCTACAATAGGTTCAACTAAAACAGCCGCAATTTGATCTCCCCAATGGTCCAATGCTTCCTTAAATGCATCTAAATTATTAAATGGAACTGTAATAACATCCTCTGCAACTGACTTCGGAATTCCTGCAGAGTCTGGGGTACCTAATGTTGCAGGGCCTGATCCAGCCTCTACAAGTACTGCATCGAAATGTCCGTGATAGCTTCCGGCAAATTTGATTATTTTTGTCCGATCGGTATAGGCACGTGCAACACGGACCGTTGTCATTACCGCTTCTGTACCGGAGTTTACAAAACGTACTTTTTCCAATGAAGGAATCGCATCCTTCAGCATTTTTGCAAATTGATTTTCTAGGCGTGTAGGTGTGCCGTACAGTACACCGGTTGTCGCCGCATGTGCAATAGCTTTAGCAATATGTGGGTGGGCATGTCCGGTAATTATTGGACCATATGCTGCCAGATAATCAATATATTTATTCCCGTCAACATCCCAGAAATAGGCACCCTGGCCACGCTCCATATAAACTGGTGAACCGCCGCCAACTGCTTTATAGGCACGGGATGGTGAGTTTACACCACCAACAATATGTTCAAGTGCTTCTTCATGTAATCTTTTTGATTTGGTAAAATCCATCTAAAATATCCTCCCTGACTATCAAAATCCATCAATCACATTTAATACTATAACAAAAAAACGAAATGAACCCATAATTATTCATTGCACATAAAGATTTTACATAACTTTTTTTAGTTTTGATGTATAAATATTCCGGATAAAAATAAAGTTTGCAAAATGAATGATGAAATAAATGGTAATGACAATAATGACAGGTAATGTAACTGATGTAGAAAGCATGTTAGAGAGTGCTTTAAAAGCAAAGCCTGCATGAACAAGCGCAACAAAAAATGGAATAAAAAACAAAAGTGCCAATTGTTTTGTTGCTATTTTCCTCATTTCCTTATCAGTCAAACCGATTCGATATAAGGAATGGAAATGATGTAAATCCTTATCCAAGCCCTGATACATTCGAAAATAAAGAATAGATCCGGCTGCTAAAAAGAATAGAACACTAATAAATATACCGAAAAAGAAAAGGTAGGACATTGCCTCTTTATTCGTCGTGTAGAACTGTGCCTGTGAATCCGAAAATGCAATATCATAATCAATATTTCCGTTTCCAACGATGGTTGCAATTTCCTCGGCATAATTAGTCCAATTTGGTATATCCATGACATAATTATAGTAAATTTCATTTCCTTTTGCCGCTGTATAAAATCGATCAAATAGATCATCTGAAACAATTAGGGGAAAAGAAACATAAAAGCTTCTGTTCAGCGTATTGTCAGATGATTCAACCGCAACGTTAACTTTTTCATTCTCCGATTCTATCGTGAAATGCTCAGGTAATTCAAATTCCATTTGGGGGGAAACAAAATCATCCATCAAAACAAATGCATTCCCATTATCTATGTTAAACGGAACAGTATCGCCATTTAATTCCACCATTTCTTTGTAATCAGAATAGGAATATACCATTAACCATGTGTCATTCCATCTGCTGTCACTTGAGTTAACTTTTACCTGTGTCGAATTAACCTGCAATGCTTCAAAAGGAATATTCTCTTCATGAAAGCTTTGTTTAACCTGCTTCGTTTCATCACGAAAAGCCGCTTCATTTGTTTTTCCTTTGCTGATTAGGGTAACATCCTGTGGAGCAAACCGCTCTGCCTGCATTTCCACACTTTGAAATAACCCATACAATACACCGGAAGAGGTGAAAGCAACTGCGCTTAAAATGGTAACAAAAAATAATAACCTGGCATTATCCTTTAATTTAAATGTTAAATCAGAAACAGTTAGCATATTTAAATGATGATAATAATATTTTTTATTGCGTTTGAGCCCATTAGTTAGTGCAATACTTAACTGTGTAAAAAGAAAATAGGTTCCAGGAATAATTAATATTAATATAGGAAGCATTCGGAGCATCATAGATACCAAATCAGCAGTATAGGCTAAATAATAGGCAGTTCCAATGGCTCCAAGCGATAAAATGCTTAAAGCTTTAGAGAACTTCGGTGCTTTTTTAGGTGACTTCGAACCACGGAAAACTTCCATGATTGATTTTGTACGTAATGTCCAGACAACTGCGAGTGAATTCAATTCAAACATAATGAAAAATAATCCAGCGGTTATACCAATTGCTTTTAAAGATAGGAAAAATGGCAAGACCTCACCTAAACCAAGTACTGCGGAAAAAACCATTAAAAATAGCTTTGTCAGTAATGCGCCTATTATAATTCCTGTCACAATAGAAGTGATTCCAATAATTGTATTTTCCAAAATAAGCAGTCGGTTTAATTGAGATTTACTAATACCAAGAGTTGTGAGCAGACCATATTCCCGTTTTCTCGATTTAATAAAGGAGTCTGTTGAATAGAGAACAAATAAAAAAGAAAATCCATAGATAATAACCTCTGAAACAATTATTCCACGTTGAACGATGTCACGAAATTCATAATTTGCGATGTCAGGATGAAAAACGATTACGGCATACATGAAGAATACAGTTACTGCAAACACGCAACTCAAAAAGTAACTTAAATAGGCACGTGTATTTCGTTTAACATTATTAAATGCGAATTGTCTGAAAGTCATCCATATTTCCTCCCAACAATGACTGCACATTTAAAATGTCCTGGAAAAAGGTTTGGCGATTGTCCCCGCGATGGATTTCATTAAATAATTTACCATCCTTAATAAAAATTACACGGCCACAAAAGCTTGCTGCAAAGGGATCATGGGTGACCATCAAGGTCGTTGTTTTTCTAACTTCCTGCAGTTTACTTAATGATTCCATCACTTGAAGGGAGGCTTTCGAATCAAGGTTTCCTGTTGGTTCATCTGCAAAAATGATGGTGGGGTCATGAATAATGGCGCGTGCTATCGCTGCACGCTGCATTTGTCCGCCAGACACTTCGTAAATCCTTTTATGAATAATTGCATCGATTCCCAGTTGCTTCGTAACGATTACAAGTCTTTTTTCCATCTCTTTTACTTTCACTTTATTTAATGTTAATGGAAGTAAAATGTTTTCACCGATTGTCAGTGTGTCCAACAGATTATAATCCTGAAAAATAAACCCCATCTCTTTCCGGCGAAACTTCGCCAATTTATTTTTAGCTAGGGAAGTAATTGTTGAACCATTTATATTTATTTTTCCCGATGTGGGTGTGTCGATGGTTGATAATAAATTTAGTAATGTTGTTTTACCGCTTCCGGATGGACCCATAATTCCGATAAACTCACCACTACTTACGGTTAAATTAAAGTGTTGTAATGCTTCGTATTGCATACTGCTTTTACTGCCATAAACCATTGATAAATTTTCCGCTGTTAATATCGACATCAGCTTGCCTCCTTGCTGCCTGCGGGGATCTTTTTTTATCAGTCTGATTAAACCTTCCTTATATTATATCGCAGTGGACTATTTACCACCTATCGTTCTTTCTTTCAAATGAAAAAACAAACCTTACATAGTTGTAAGGTTAAGGATTCTGAAAAGTAATGGTGACTGCTGTCCCTTTATCCTGCACTGACGTTATTTCCAAATCATGACCAAGTGCATCACAGATTTGCTTTGATAAATACAGACCCATTCCAGTCGACTCCCGGAATGTTCGTCCATTTAGACCAGTGAAAAATGGATCAAAAACCCTGTTTAAATCCTGGGTTGGAATGCCATGTCCTGTATCGCGGATCTCCAGGGTCAATGTCTTAGCCTTTTCCATTACGGTAAAATATATTTTATCTGATGATTCTTTTGAATATTTGATCGCATTGGAAAGCAGCTGTGTAATAACAAAGCGAAACCATTTCGGATCTGTGGCAACCGTAATTGTCTCATCGATGGTAACGGTTGGAAATACATGATGACGAATGAAGCTAGACTTAAACTCCTGAATCACATCGGTTACCATTGGTTTAAGGGCTAGCTTTTGCACATGGAAATCACGATCAAATTTTTGCAAGCGTGATTGATATAAGACAAGATCCAGTCCCTGCTGCAGTCGTTCCAGCTCCTCGGTCATGCTATGATAATAATCCTCCGGCAAATTTAATTTTTCTTTTTGCATCGTTAAGTGCATCACGGAAACAGGTGTCTTCATTTGATGCACCCATTGCTGAATAAAATTGAATTCCAGTTGTTTTTGCTGCTCTAGCTTGTCAACTTCTTCAGCATAGCGATTTGTTTTTATGTCATGCTGTCTTTTTATATTTTCCAATAAGTGATTAGGTGCCTCCGGAAAGCTTTCGATAGCCTGCTCATGCTTGATGTAAAAATCACGAAATTTACCGTATCGAAATAATAAAAACACGATGAGGCAGAAGGTTGGTAAAACAATTAAATAAATGAGTATATCAGGCCCCATAGATTGACCAGCAATAATCGAAGCCAGCTGAGCAATACCTATGATAAGAACACATTGGGAGTAAAAAAATAAAATAAAGGGCAGGTTGTCTTTTAAAAAATCTCTCATTCCTTTTCGCTCCATGTATCACTCATTTTGTATCCAGCCCCTCTAACTGTTTGAATGCTTTTTTGAATGCCGATTTCCTCCAGTTTCTTTCGCAGTCTTGTAATATTAACCGATAGCGTATTGTCATCGACAAAATGTTCATCATCCCATAGTATTTCCAGCAAATACGTTCTGGATAAAACCTGGTTTAACCGATCGATAAATGCTTTAAGTAAAATAAATTCATTCTTTGTCAGGACTGCAGACTTGTTGTCATATTCTATTTCCATGGCGGTTAAATGTAAATAAAAGCCATTTACCTCCAAAAAGTCAGCCTGCTTACTTAGTGCATACTCGCCATAAATCCGGCGAATGATCCCTTTAATTTTTGCTTGAACAACGTCAAAATTAAATGGTTTGGTTATATAATCATCACCGCCATTTTCAATTGCCATCACCTGATCCATTCCGGAATCACGAGCGGATATGAAAATAATCGGGCAGTTTGAGATACTGCGGATTTGCCTGCACCAATAAAAACCATCATAGCGGGGCAGGTTTATATCCATTAATACAAGATGTGGATCTACCGTTTTAAATTCATCAATAATTTTATCAAACGCCTCAACAAGCTCAACCTTGTATTCATATCGTTCCAGGTATTCTTTTAACAGCTGGGCAATTTTCGGATCATCTTCAATCAGAAAAATTCTTTTCAAAATAAACCACCGCTTTCTTTGCTCTAGTTTTATCCTATCGTATTCCAATGGAAAAATAAATGACAAGCTTGTCTTTATAAGAGCATATGTATAGTAGTGGATGTTCAAAAAGTTCAGGTTATCCTCTTTTTTGAACACGCTCATATAGAACAATTAAAAAGGGGCGCGGTATGAATATCATTCCATGGATTTCTATTGCTGTAATATGCTTTATTGTCCTAAAGAGTCTGAGTGAATTTATTCGGGGTGGAAAAATCAAAAGGCGAATGGAGATGCGGGACAGCCGTTTTTCGGTGGAGCTGTTTTATATATTATTGATCATTTATAGTATTGTTATTATCGGATTTGGGTTGATCTATTTTATTCTTTCCTTTCAGGGGATTATCCTGGTAGAAGATGGGGAGTTGAGACAGGTTAATGTTTTGGGTTCTGTTATTCATTCGATGTATTTTAGTGGGGTAACATTATTAACGATTGGTTATGGTGATATTACACCAATTGGGATTGGCCGGTTTATCGCATTAATTCAAGCCCTGATTGGATATGTGCTGCCAACAGCATTTGTTTTAAAACTCGTTCAGTCAGGTCAGAGAAACAGTGAGGAATGATTCATTATCTTCCATATGATATAGTGAAGGTAGAATAATTGTATGGAGGTATCGTTAATGACAGTAGAAGTTGGACAACAAGTAGCAGATTTCACTTTGCCAAGTCAGAATGGGGAAAAGGTGAGCCTGTCTGATTTTAAAGGCAAGCATGTTGTTTTATATTTTTATCCGAAAGACATGACACCAGGCTGTACAACAGAGGCATGTGATTTTAGAGATAATCATGAAAAATTTGGTGAGCTTGATGCAGTGATTATTGGCGTAAGCCCGGATCCAGTGGAACAGCATCAGAAATTCATAGACAAGCATGATCTGCCATTCTTACTATTAGCGGATGAAGATCATAAACTAGCCGAGGATTTCGAAGTCTGGAAGCTGAAAAATAATTTCGGAAAAGAGTATTACGGAATTGAGCGGTCAACTTTCATCATCGATAAAGAAGGCAAGCTGCAAAAAGAATTCCGCAAAGTAAGTGTAAAAGGACATGTGGAAGAAGCATTGGAATATATTCGCGAAGAATTATAAATGATATAGGAAGCAGTCCTGATAGCGGGGCTGCTTTTTGTTTGGAATTTTTTAATTAGGCTGTTTTTAAAGAATATTGTTTTTGCCGCAAAAGATATAAAAGACGACGTAACTAAAGATGATGAAAGGTGCGTAATTACCGCTCCAGAAATATACTTCGCTTTCCGCGGGTGGCTGGTGAGCCTCCTCGTGCTACGCACTGTGGGGTCTCACCTATGCCTTTCCTCCCGCAGGAGTCTTCGTATATTTCTTCCGCTAGTATTATGCTTGTCAATTTTAAAAAGTGATTTATCGTTTGATTGAATCAAACAATTGCTATCCACCTTTATGATGTTTGTTTGGAGCGGAGGACCGTTGACTCCTGCGGGAAAAGCACGTGTCTGAAGACCCCGCAGAGTGGTTTTCTCGAGGAGGCTGAAGCCGTGCCCGCGGAAAGCAACGGTCCTCAGCGGAAAACAACCACTCAGATATGTCGCAGTTAATATCTACTACGAATTTTAAAAAGCAACTAAACTTACGAATAGGGCCTTCATTTAAGGATATAAATTGTAGTATTGACTACTGGCAAACTCTAATAATCCTGTACCTCTAAATAAAACCAAACGAAAGTTTCTTTTCATTGTTCAAAAATTAGAAAAACGTTTAGAATAGAAGTAAGAATTAGAATAGGGAGGGGATCTGCTTGATTCTTTTTTCTGCAAAAGTATCCGAAAAACATCGGGAGAAATTAATAGAAAATAATACAGACCAAACTTTTATATTTTGCAATAATATGGATGAAGCCAAAGAACATTTAAATGATGCAGAAATTCTAGTAACTTATGGTAGTGACCTGACAGCTGAATTAGTAAAACACGCGGCCAAGCTGAAATGGATCATGGTGATGTCAGCAGGATTGGAACAAATGCCGTTTAAGGAAATTGAGGAAAAGAATATCGTTGTCACAAATGCAAGGGGAATTCATAAGATTCCCATGGCTGAATATGCGATAGGCATGTTATTGCAAGTGTACCGCCAGGCAAAAGCGTTATATAAAAGTGAAGCGGAACAGCATTGGGATCGTTCTGTACACATGCAGGAAATTACCGGTAAGACCATGCTTATACTCGGAACCGGTTCAATTGGGCAAGAGGTTGCACGTTTGGCCAAAGCTTTTCAGATCAAGACAATTGGTGTATCCAGAAGTGGCAGGGAAGTAGCGTATTTTGATGAGACGCATAAAGTAAATGATATGAAAAACGTATTGCCATATGCAGATTTTGTTGTATCGGTATTGCCAAGCACAAACGAAACAAGCGGACTTTTTACATACGAACATTTTCAGTTGCTGCCGGGTCATGCCGTGTTTTTAAATATGGGGCGGGGAGATTTAGTTCGAAGTGAGGATTTATTAAAGGCGATTCAGGAAAAGGAAATATCCCATGCGATATTGGATGTTTTTGAAGAAGAGCCACTGCCGAAGGAGCATATATTCTGGCAGGAAGAAAATATAACCATAACACCTCATTTATCAGGCATGTCTAAACAGTATACGACTCGTGCATTGGAAATATTTACGGAAAATCTGGATGTATATGTGCAGGGAAAAGCTGAAATGATGAATAAAATAGATTTATCCAGGGGGTATTAATTATGCGTATTTACACACGATCAGGTGATAAGGGAAAAACATCATTAATTTACGGAAAGCGTGTGGCGAAAAATGATTTGCGCGTCGAAGCTTATGGCACATGTGATGAAGCAAACTCGATGATTGGTCTGGGGCTAAGCTTTCTTGATCAGGAAAAGTGGGAAGAGAAGGAAGTATTTCTCGAAAAAATGCACCGTGTTCAAACCATTTTATTTCATGTTGGTGCTGAACTGGCTACACCCGGTGATAAAGAAGTAACCTGGAAGTTGAAACAAGAGCATATTCAGGAGCTGGAAGACCAAATCGATGCATGGGATGAGCAGCTTCAGCCCTTAAAAAACTTCATTTTACCATCCGGACATAGTGCATCAAGTGCCTTGCATACAGCGCGAACAGTTGCCAGAAGAGCAGAGCGTACAGCGGTTGGTCTTGGGGAGGATGTAGTGAATCCATTGGTTGTCTCCTATTTGAACAGACTTTCTGATTTCTTGTTTGTAGCTGCAAGATATGTAAACCAAAGCCTGGGTGGAGAAGAAATTCCATTGAAGGCAGATATGTCAACAGCCAACTACCCTAAAAGATAGTGGCTTGTAAGGGCGCTTAACTTACAAGTTGGTTGATTAGGCCTGAGTATTCCGTAATGCCCAAGGCTGCGAGTTTACTACGTTCATTTAGAATAGATAGGCACCCTGGGATGCTCCACAAGTCCCTTGCAATGCGGACAGTGATTAAATATCTCTGATGGCAAGAGAAGTGTTGCTGTTTTAAAACCTATTTGAACATTGGCGATGTGGACCTACAGCTTATAGCTGAATTACTCTCGTTTAAGGAGTTTTGAATGTGAAAGTACATGTATTAGACAAAAGCGGAAAAGCACTTATGCCAACCAAGAGGTTTGGCAAAGTAAGAAGAATGTTGAAACAGAAAAAAGCAAAAGTTGTGCAGCGAAAACCGTTTACCATTCAATTGCTTTTCGAAACGACAACTCATACGCAAGACTTAACACTAGGGATAGATAGTGGATACAAATACATTGGGGTTTCTGTTGTGTCTGAAAAAGAGGAATTATTATCTGCTGAATTGGAATTGTTAGATGGTGTGAAAAAACGCTTAAAAGAGCGTTCGGATTATCGAAAACAGAGAAGAAGCAGAAAAAGACATCGGGAACCAAGATTTGATAATCGAATTACAAGCAAGAAGAAAGGTTGGTTTGCGCCGACTGTACAGCATAAACTAGATACTCATATTCGGTTTATAGATATGTTAAAAGGAATTCTCCCGATTTCAAAAACTATAATCGAAGTAGCGAATTTCGATATTCAAAAGATTAAAAACCCTGAAATCACAGGAAAACAATATCAAGAAGGAGAAATGATGGGTTTCTGGAATCTCCGTGAATATATCCTTCACAGAGATAAGCATACTTGTCAAAATCCAGATTGCAAGAACAACGAAGCACATCCAATTCTTGAAATACATCATATTGTTTTCAGGGATAACGAAGGTACTGATGCCCCTAGTAATCTAATTACACTTTGCAATAAATGTCACACTTCCGCAAACCATAAAAAAGGGAAATATCTTTATGAGTGGCAAACTAAAAAACCAAAATTGAACAAATTTAGAGATGCTACCTTTATGAGCACGGTCCGCTTTAGACTTGTGAATTTAAAAGATGTTACACATACCTATGGGTATATCACAAAAAATAACCGCATTAGACTAGGGATTAAAAAAACACACTACAACGATGCATTTGTCATTGCAGGTGGAACGGAACACAAAAGAGTGAAACCTATATTTTTCAAACAATCGAGAAGCAATAATCGTTCTTTGCAAAAGTTTTACGATGCGAAGTACATTGATTTAAGAACAGGAAAAAAAGTAGCCGCCGCTGAATTGCACTGTGGTCGAACGAGGAGAAGCAAAAACACTAATGGCGAAAATCTAAAGGGTTTCCGTGGTCAGAAAATTTCAAAAGGAAGAAAAACGATTCGAAAACAACGTTATTTTTATCAGCCTAATGATTTAGTTTATTTCGAAGGTAACTTATGTAAGGTTATAGGAACAATGAACAAAGGAAAAAGTGTTAAGTTAGATAACAAAAAGAATCCAGATCCGAAGAAATTGAAACCATGTAAATATGGAAAAGGAATCGTGGCTATCTAATGGATTATCAATCTAAAAATCACAGCAAATTCTTATTGATGACACATTTAATTTTCGTATGCAAGTATAGAAAAAAGCTATTAAATTATGTCGGAAGCGAAGTGAAAGGTATTCTTATCGACATAACCAGAGAATACGAAAATTAGCATTTTGCAGATTGTAAGGCTTTTAAAACAAATTTCTACTTATAGAATTTGAAAAAGTCAATGCAACTTCTTAAAAAATCATTTTTGGAAAGAGAGAACTTTTTGGAGCGATGGTTATTTTGCATGTTCCATAAGCAACGTTAGTAAAGAAACAATTGAAAAATATATACAAGAACAAGGATAAGGATAAGGGCAGACTAACATCCACTAACCTAAAGGTTTAGTGGTTTTACGCCCAATTCTATATAAAAAAGGATGTCCCGCTAATTTAGGGGACATTTTTATTTATAATTGAATAATTAATAGTTAGTTAGTTATAATTAAATACGGGTTATAATATACTTATATTGACATAATGCCTTGAAACAAAGTAAACTATTTATAAAGATTATAATATAATAATGCTATTATGCTTAGATAAACTATTGAAAGCGAGGTGTTGACGATGTCTGAAAAACACTTAAATGAAGCTATTCATACATTAAAAGAGTCAGGCGTCCGGATCACACCACAACGTCATGCGGTTCTTGAATATCTTCTAAACTCAGGTGTTCATCCGACAGCTGATGAAATTTATAAAGCACTTGAGGGGAAATTTCCTAACATGAGTGTTGCTACAGTCTATAACAATCTGCGTGTATTACGTGAGAACGGACTTATCCGCGAATTGACCTATGGTGATTCCTCAAGCCGATTTGATTGTAATACAACAGAACATTATCACATTATTTGTGATGAATGTGGTAAAATAGTAGATTTTCACTATCCGTCATTAGATGAAGTGGAGTCATTAGCCGAGCAGGTAACAGGCTTTGATGTCAGCCGTCATCGCATGGAGATTTATGGTACATGTGAAATATGCCAAAGCTTGGAAACAACGAAACATTAATCATTCATGATAAAAATCCAAATGCGATTAAGTTGCATTTGGATTTTTTTAGTTTTAGAGCAAAGTCCTACTTCCTGAATTGTACGGGCACCCATTCCCTTACACTGTTGATCAGCCAGAGGCGTGAGCATGAATCAAGTTCATCTAGCATTACCCTGCGTTCGGTAAGACTTCCATCCTTCAGCAATGCTTCCCTGAATGTTCCGGCCAGCAGTCCACATGCAACCGGCGGGGTATAAAGTTTGTTGTTCATTTCCACTACTACATTCCCCATGGTAAATTCAGTTATTTCATGGTCCTGATTCCACAGGAGAACATCAAAAACGTCTTGATGCTGCTCCAGTCTATTTTCATAAACTGTACGATTTGTTGTTTTATGATATAAAAATATATCTTCCTTATCGATAGATGTATTTGCTAAAGCTACTTCCATTGAATGCTGAAAAGGCTGCGTTACTTTCCCTTCCATGTTAATACTTCCATCTTTGTTTACGAGTAAACGTACTTTCCACTGTCTATCTATATGTTTTTCTGCAAAATCCAGAAGCTTTTCCCTGATTGATTTCAAATTTATCTCAAATCGAAAGTATGCTGCAGACTGCTGCAATCGTTTTAAATGATTTTCGAGCACCAGATACTTTCCTTCTCTAAGTCCGAGTGATTCCAATAGTTGAAATTCATCATGTCTGACATGTAATACCTTTGTTTTTGTTAAAACTTCCCCATACTCTTCCTTATCAGTCGAATCCCGGGTTATCCCGCCACCAACACCGTATTGTGCTCTATTATTTTCGTTATCTATCAATACAGTTCGAATCGGGACATTGAAGATTGCTTCCTGATCCGGAGTGATATAGCCAATTGCTCCACAATATACTTCACGCGGACTATCTTCCAGTTCATCAATTATATTCATTGTACTAACCTTAGGCGCACCAGTGATGGACCCACATGGGAATAAGGCTTTGAAAATGTCAGCTATCCCAAGATTTGCTGCGATTTCGGCAGTAACAGTTGAAGTCATCTGGTAAACAGTCGGATATTTTTCAATCGTAAATAAATGTGGAACTTCCACAGTACCAGGGTTGGCAATTGCGCCTAATTCGTCTTTCATTAGATCGACTATCATTGCATTTTCTGTCCTGTTTTTTTCAGAATGATAGAGCCACTGGGCATTTGTTCTATCCTCTTCCTCATTTATCCCGCGACCAATGGTTCCTTTCATTGGTTTGGAAGTGATTTTTCCGTCCTTTAAATGAAAGAATAGTTCGGGTGAAGCAGACAGTATCGTGAAATCGCCAGTATCAAGATATGCAGCGTAATTAGCTGACCCAAGCTTTTGCAATTGATTATAGTAAGAAATGGTATCACCACTAAAATGTGACTGCATCCGGAGCGTATAATTTACCTGACGTGTATCTCCTTGTTCTATATAGTTTTTGATTTTAGCAATGCTGGAATTAAATCGATCTACATTTGTTGTTGGAATCCATTCAGTAGTTTGAAATGCTCTTGAGCTTTTTAATGGTTCATCGTGGGGATTATCAAAAATACCGAACCATAGTAAAGGCATCAGGTGATTTGGCTTAACCCGAAAATTATGATTAAATGCCGGTGAAGCTTCATAAGAAATATAACCTGCAGCATAAAAACCGGAATTTACCGCTTCCTGTACTTTTTGCAAGGCGGGAATAACTTCTTCTATAGAGAGAGCACTAATTATGTCCCGTGGATTTTTAAAGAGTATTGCCTGTTGATTATTAGCAAAATCGAATTGAAGTAATGGATTCAAATAGATAGCCTCCTTCATTGAATGAATGGTGTACCGAATCAAACATCTTTATTGCTAATTATAGTTACACCTATGCAAATAGGAAAGTTTGAATACTATCCTATTTGCCAAAAAAATCCGTCAATCGATGACGGATTTTACTCTGAGGTGTTTTTTTGTTCTTCTTTTAGTTCTCTTCTATATTTACGTGTATTGTATTTTTCATCAAATTCTTTACCTTCCAAGTTCTTATCGAGTGTCAACGTTTGTTTGCAGTGCATACAAGCATCAACCCGGCCAAGCATTTTTGTTGGTTTCTCGCAATTTGGACATACAATTGGAATTGCTTTTAATGACAATGTTCCGATCCAGACGTAAACCATACAACTTAAAACAATCATTAATACACCAAGGATAAAGAAAATTAATACCAACCAATCAATACCTCTTGATAATATTCCTCCATACATTAAAAGAATGCCACCAAAAATTAAAATCAATGCAAAGGATCTTATTTTATTTATTTTACTTGAATACATTAGTCGAGCCATAGTTGTCCTCCTTAAATATTACATAGGTAGTATAGCATATTTTTAAAAAATATTCGTTGAAGAAAAAAGGATTTCACGTAAATGTAACGAAATATATATATAGTATTGAGAGAACAAAATACTTCAGTACGTCTTGTTTAGCGATATATAGACTGCGCCAGTACATGGCTGTCTATGTCCAGGGATTAACTAAAGCTATATTTCTATACACTACCCCAATATAAACTAAACTTAGAAAAAATGGAGGAAATCAATGATGGATAATTTCCTAAGACCGATATATCAAGAACATGCAAGTGACTCAAATACACTAGGTGTTCTTGTAATGGAGAAAACAAAACCAACCAGTCCGATCACAGATAATTTTGATGTGATATTACTTATAATAATTAATGAAGCAAATCAATCCTGGCATGTAAAACATTACGAATTTGCTGAGAAAACTGCAGCATTGCATGTGGTTACAGAGAATTTATTAATGAAATGGATCGATACAAGTGGATACCGCAGAGCTGTAGAGTGGATTATTTATGGTAGAGTAATTTTTGATCGTAATGAATATATTAGTAATTTAAAGGATCAGCTAAGAGACTTTCCTTATGATAAAAGAGATTTACGAAAAGTAATTGAATTCGGTAAGCTCGTCAAAAGCTACAGTGAAGCAAAAGAGCTATATGAATCAAATGAATATAAAGATGCGAACAGTAAAATACTTTATTCCCTTCATTATCTGGCTCGATTGGCAGTGATTGAAAAGGGCTATTATCCTGAAGTAACTGTATGGAGGCAAGTGAAACAAATCGATCTCGAAGTTTATAAATTATATGAAGAGTTTATTGAAAGCACCGAAGAAATGGAGAAACGCATTCAATTGATGCTCATTGCAATGGACTTTGTCATAAAGAGCAGGGCAAGGGTATCCGTAAAACATTTATTAGATACGATGCAATCAAAAGATACACCTTGGGTATATGGAGAATTAAAGGCCTTGCCTCAGGTAGCTTCCTATACATTAGATCTTACAGCAATAATTTCTTACATGGTGGAAAAAAATATTATTGAAATCGTGAAGGAGGAAACAAAAGGGTACGGTGTATATCATCGAATGTACGTTGTAAATAATGATGCACCTTTTTAGTCGACCCTGAATAGAATTATGTGTGGTTTGTGTTTCCAATGTTGATAAAGAAGCTTGAACTTAACTTGATGTTCCTTTATTAACATTGGTTTATTTACCCCGGTAATATGAAAGTAAATTATTTGTAAAAAAATCGTTGACTTTGTAAATTAACCATGATAAAGTTAATGTCGTTGCAAAGTTCCCGTTGGAATTAGCGACAAAAAGTTAAAAATACTTGTTGACATCATATAAGTCGATGTGGTATATTGATAAAGTCGCCGAATTGAGAGCGACAAGAAATTTGCTCCTTGAAAACTGAACAAAACAACCAGTATGTCAAGAAGAACATGTATTGTTTTTCTTAAGTAACAAATCAGAAGGTAACACTTCTGAAAAGCTAAGACAATTGATAGGATCGATTGGTGTCGATTTCTATTCAAACTTTTTTGGAGAGTTTGATCTTGGCTCAGGACGAACGCTGGCGGCGTGCCTAATACATGCAAGTCGAGCGCGGGAAGCAAGGGATCACCCTTCGGGGTGTGAACTTGTGGAACGAGCGGCG
>NZ_NPOA01000146.1 GCF_002287375.1 Virgibacillus profundi
CTGGCATACTAGCGGTAATTCCAGCTCCAATAGCGTATATTAAAGTTGTTGCGGTTAAAAAGCTCGTAGTTGGATTTCTGGTGGGAGCGGTCGGTCTGGCGTTGCATCGTCTCCGGCCATCCTTGGGAAGAGTCTGTCTGGCATTAAGTTGTCGGGCAGAGGATTCCCATCGTTTACTGTGAGAAAATTAGAGTGTTCAAAGCAGGCTTACGCCGTTGAATATATTAGCATGGAATAATAAGATAGGACTTTGGTACTATTTTGTTGGTTTGCGCCAAAGTAATGATTAAGAGGGACAGTTGGGGGCATTCGTATTTCGCTGTCAGAGGTGAAATTCTTGGATTGTCTACGACGGATT
>NZ_NPOA01000147.1 GCF_002287375.1 Virgibacillus profundi
GTCCGCGCTGCGTTCTTCATCGATGCGAGAACCAAGATATCCGTTGCTAAAAGTTGTTCAGCGTTCAATATCTCAGAAAAATCACAAGTAAACCCGTGACTTTTTTTGTTTTCCGTCAAACCAGAGAAGGTGTTGGTGTGGAAAAAAAGGCAGCACCTACCATGCGGATGTTCAAGGGCCTAATAAAAGGACCAGGACAGAGCTCCAGCCATGCAGCCGTTCCCAACTGCAGGCTGCCAAGCCATATCGAGTGGCTCGGACACGGTCAGGGCGCGGATTGTGTTTCGCATAATGGGGTTGAAACGTTTGGATACGTGTTAATGATCCTTCCGCAGGTTCACCTACGGAAACCTTGTTACGACTTTTACTTCCCGTGAT
>NZ_NPOA01000148.1 GCF_002287375.1 Virgibacillus profundi
GTGAAAGCTGCGTTCTTCATCGATGCGTTAGCCGAGAGATCCGTTGTTACGAGTTGTATTAGGTTTTTACTGGCACTTTCGTGCCAATAAACATACACACACTTTCGTGTGCATATGGTAATCAGTGCAAGGTATAGCAATCAGAATAGGTAAAGAAAAAGGCCACTTTGTCCAGACAATACGTTCGTCGGCACATTGCCCGATACGACAAAGTGGATAGACCCTTACCGAAGTAGGGGCACGAAAAAACATGACCACGGGTGGATAGTAAGACGAGACACGTGTGGTTGAGACACGGCCTCGAATGTGTTTATGTGTTAATGATCCTTCCGCAGGTTCACCTACGGAAACCTTGTTACGACTTTTACTTCCCGTGAT
>NZ_NPOA01000149.1 GCF_002287375.1 Virgibacillus profundi
CGCATACAGAGCGGTAATTCCAGCTCCAATAGCGTATATTAAAGTTGTTGCGGTTAAAAAGCTCGTAGTTGGATTTCTGGTACGCTGCGCCTGGCCCGCCTGCGTTAGCAGTGTGAGTGCCGGTTTTGCGCGGTAGCCATCCTTCTAGAGAACGGGCCTGCCCTTCACTGGGTGGGGTCCGCGATCCAGATCCTTTACTTTGAGGAAATTAGAGTGTTTCAAGCAGGCACACGCCTTGAATACATTAGCATGGAATAATAAGATAGGACCTTGGTTCTATTTTGTTGGTTTCTAGAGCTGAGGTAATGATTAATAGGGATAGTTGGGGGCATTCGTATTTAACTGTCAGAGGTGAAATTCTCGGATTACGGCAACATT
>NZ_NPOA01000150.1 GCF_002287375.1 Virgibacillus profundi
GATGAATCTACCTTAATCCAAGAATTTCACCTCTGACAGTTAAATACTAATGCCCCCAACTATCCCTATTAATCATTACCTCAGCTCTAGAAACCAACAAAATAGAACCGAGGTCCTATCTTATTATTCCATGCTAATGTATTCAACGGCATAAGCCTGCTTTGAACACTCTAATTTTCTCACAGTAAACGACGACCTTCCCCGCGACGACAACCTAATGCCACCACGGACCCGGCCGAGGAACGCACGAGAAGCCACGGCGCGACGGTCGTGAGACCGCGGCCAAGCCCTCGTGCGAGAAATCCAACTACGAGCTTTTTAACCGCAACAACTTTAATATACGCTATTGGAGCTGGAATTACCGCTCTGTATGCG
>NZ_NPOA01000151.1 GCF_002287375.1 Virgibacillus profundi
TTGAGCGCTAAAACTCGCTCCGGCAGAATACTTCGCTTTCCACGGGCACGGCCTCAGCCTCCTCGAGAAAACCACTCTGCGGGGTCTTCGGACGCGTGCTGGGACTGCGATTACTCGTCCCACCGAAAACCTTTGTTCCCGTAGGAGTCTTCGTATTCTGCCTACGCTAGAAAGAGCACCGTCCCAGTGGAGGAAACACATTGAAGACTCCTGCGGGAGGAAAGGCATAGGTGAGACCCCTAAAGACGAGTAGCACGAGGAGGCTCACCAGCCGCCCGCGGAAAGCGAAATGTGTTTCCGTAGCGGTAGATTTAGCACATATTATCATTAAAAGTTACTTCGCAGTCTATATCTTTT
>NZ_NPOA01000152.1 GCF_002287375.1 Virgibacillus profundi
TTATTCACGATTTTAAGTCTTATTCTGGTCTTAGCCCAAAATCCTACCACTTGCATCATGGTAAACAGCAAAATCATGTTCCGTTTTTTGAGTAGGGTCATTTTTTTACAATACAGCCCATTCCAATTTAATTTAAAATAAATTATGATGCAACAGTTCTCAGTACTTGATTTTTTAGAATGAAAGCATCAAATATTAATAAATGGAGGAATGTTTTATGAAATCTAGAACAAAAAGCGTGCTGAAAGACCATCACACTGTGACACCATACATCATTATCAAGGATGCTGCTAAAGCCATAACGTTTTACAATAAAGCGTTTGGAACAGCTGAGTTGATGCGTGTAACAAGCGAC
>NZ_NPOA01000153.1 GCF_002287375.1 Virgibacillus profundi
AACAAAAAGCGTGCTGAAAGACCATCACACTGTGACACCATACATCATTATCAAGGATGCTGCTAAAGCCATAACGTTTTACAATAAAGCGTTTGGAACAGCTGAGTTGATGCGTGTAACAAGCGACGTAAGCGTAAAATAGTCCACACCTATTTCTAGATGTGGACTAATGTTATGATTTATTTAGATTTATTTGGAACACGACATTCTTCTGGAATTGTCGATGACCATGGTAGGAGTTGATCTAATTTAGT
>NZ_NPOA01000154.1 GCF_002287375.1 Virgibacillus profundi
ATTGGAATGGGCTGTATTGTAAAAAAATGACCCTACTCAAAAAACGGAACATGATTTTGCTGTTTACCATGATGCAAGTGGTAGGATTTTGGGCTAAGACCAGAATAAGACTTAAAATCGTGAATAAGTAAGCGTCAAATACTTCCCACATTTTAATAGTAAGACATCCGTGTGATAATCTTCTTAGAAATCATTTGGGAGGTTATACGATGACTCTTACAGACAAAAGGTTAGAATGGAAAGCGCGGTATGAT
>NZ_NPOA01000016.1 GCF_002287375.1 Virgibacillus profundi
CAGGAGTTGGATGCTTTATCTTTTTAAGAGCTTCTTTATCATGTTTGAGCATTTCATAGAACTCTTTTCGTTCGGCTAACATTTTGTTATATACAAAACGAACGCAACCAAATGTTTTATGCAGGAGCATTGTCTGTTCTTCTGTTGGATACAAGCGAAACTTATATGCTTTATTTTGTTTAGCCATATCAAATTACCTCACTTCCATCAGAATATACGTTCCCATTATATCATGATGAGGCATATTTGGCTATCACCAACCGAAATTCATCTCCCCCTTACCGTTGGGCTATGCCCTTCACGCGCTTGAAGAGGGAGACTTATTTCGGCAAAACATTAAAGGGCTTAGGATAGACATAGAAACCACCTGAATGTAACAAGCCAAGCATAAAGGCAAAAAAATACTTTTGTACTAGTTTGATAAGTATTTCTACACCCTACCGGAGAATCCCTAAACGCAATATATTTCTGTACCCGATTACCGAATATCAATCTTAAAATTTTCATCTCCTGTTATAGCTTGTTCAACTAAATGGCACCATTTAGCGCAGGTAATCGACACTTACCTATAATAAAAAAGGAAAATCCATTTCGTCCTTAGAAAAATGGATTTTCCTTTGCTTATTCAACCAGAACCATAAGCTGATGGTTAGTCTCTCCCTATTTTTTAAAAAATCATTTGCCAGACTTATCAATTCACTTTACTTACACTGATAGGAAAGCATTCCTTTTTTAGGAAATCAGTATAAGTGCAAAAGTTATGCTTCTATCCATCTCCTGCTTTTTTGATCAATCAGCATTTCCCGGATCAAAAAATGATCTGAAAAGCATTTTTCTCTTCATTTTTCTATCTGCTGCGTAATTAATTTTAGCAGCCATTCTATATTCACTGGCTTCTTTCATCAGTTGTTCCCTGTGGCCGTTTACGATACTTTTATAAATATCAAAATGAAAATGCAATTTGATCCCTCCCTTAGTGTTGTTTCCATTGTTTCTCATACAACCGGGAAGGCTTCTGGTCTTCGGCATTCGACGGACATTTCCCCTGCAAATAATCTCATGTTTCGTGGAGTGGGAATCTGCATCTTAGGTCCGAATAGGCTTTCGATGAACATGCTTATTCCTTTTGTTTTCCTGAGATTTCCTTTATACAAAAATCACCTTTATTTTTGAAATCATTATCATTCAGCCTCCTTTCACCAGAATCTATTGCGACATACCTATTAACGCACGAAACAACTCCTGCAAACAAGCGAAAGAATAATTATAATCATTTTATACACACGCTGGAGCGTAAATCCGAGGGCCTAAGGGAAACGAAAAAATGTAAGCGTGGTAAATTCACCACGCTTACATTATTTTACAAAAGTCTTTAAGAAGCCCTTATCCTATTCTGTTTTGATTCATGACATGCTCCCTGGTTTTATAAATAATTTTTCGAATACTATCATTGGATAAACTATACATCTGCTCTAATTCTTCCACAGACTTGCCATCACTGTAATGCTGAAAAATCGCTTTATTTCTCTTGGCAATTATCGCTCGGGAACCGTTTACCTCTCCCCATCCCGCTCGTTGATTTTCTTCCTTGGGAATATAAATCAGTTCACCCTGGATATACTTCTGCATCTCTTTTAGCAATCTAGGGGGAAGAACCTCTTTTCCATTTTTGTATTGCACGATTTACGTCCTCCTTATCAAGGTGTACCTGGATAATTTGTTTAAACATGTTCATATCATTCATCGTTAACGTCTCCTTTCTCTTAAGTTTAGACTAAGATTTCCGTACTCAAAGTATAATTGATTTTTAGGGAATTGGAAAGATGCCAATGTTCTGAAAAACATAATAAAAATTAAATAGAGCCGCTTCAAGCGGCTCCATACGCCTGCGATTTCTGCCTATGCAGAAATCACCTCAGGTTTTGTGATCAATATAATCAGCCTCCTTTCGAAAGAATCTGTCGGCCCGACACCCTTATTAACTCATAGTACTTACCTCACTGACAAGGGAAAGTTTTATTATAATTAATTTGTGCCAGGAAGCAAGGAGGCAGTTCTACTACTTTTAATTCCTAGAAAAATGAAGTACAAGAACCGCCTCTGCTCCGAGATCTATTCATAATGACAATTGCACTCACATTTTTCCCCCTCAAATCATCCCCCCACATCCAAAAAGTTCCCATACTCCCTCTGAAAGATGAGCTCGACTGTCCCTGTTGGACCATTTCGCTGCTTGGAAATGATTACTTCATAATTATCATTCACTGATATTTTTGACATAGCAAAATCCGCTTGACTCAAATTTACACCAGCTGAGTTAATTCTAATGAAAATTTCAGTGACTTTTTCAATATCCAATGTATGAGCCAGTTCAATAATACCTATTGAGCTATTCTTAATTTGGATTAGTTTTTGAATTACATTACTGATAACATCCGGATCAGTTCCTGAATTTGTTTCGCAATAATGATTAATAAATTTATACATACTAAATTCCGGTTTAAACACTTCAGCTATATTGGGAATCCATTTTTTATCCTTACGAATTGCTGGATTCTCTACTTCAAATTTTTCCTCTATTGGATTAAACGCTATATTAATAGATTTTTTCTTGTAATCCTTATCTACAACTTCTTTATCAGAAATTGCTGCCATTAAAGCTGTTATACGTTGTTGCCCGTCAATCAATATTCTTTTCCCACTAGAAACGGTCCCATCCTTTAATCGCGCATCTGGATTTTGCCATGTTATGATATAACCAACTGGGTAATCTTTATATAAGGAATCTAATAAATCCCTCACTTTAGATGGTTTCCAAACAAATGGGCGCTGAATTTCAGGAATTGCAACTATATCTTGTTCAATCCATCCTAGTAAAACGTTAACAGTACTATTACTAACATTATAATTCGACAAATTATCACCTCGGAAATATCTACTAATTACTCAGGATACGACTGATTTTAACTATATTGGTTATATTGTAACAAATTGTTTAGCTTAGCACCTCATGAATAACTAGATTCTATACTTAGCCCCGCATATATACAAGCTATAATACTGCCCTTATACATTCATTAGCTGTAATGACTTATGATGCTTTGCTCAAGTCTTAGGCTGTAGTAATGCCTGTATTAAACTAAGGTGTACTCAGTAAAAGCAGGTTACATCTGTAGAGAGAAGACTTATATAATTTCACTGTTCTATTTTGTGTAGTGCTAAGGCATATTATTTGTTATTCAAAAATCCAAAATTATTGTCTTCTTTTGTTGACTCATAGTAAACTAGCATATATAATAACCCTAACAAAAGTTCAAATAGTTTTTAACTAAGTGAGGGGTATAAATGTATACAATTAGCAAAAAGAAAGTAAGATTACATATGAAAAGACATGGCATATCTACTCAAAAAGAATTAGCTGAGCAATTAAGCATAAGTAAGAATCAGCTTTCTATGTTACTCTCCCCTAATTTTAATCCTATCAAATCTAATGCTATAAAACTATGTGAAACCCTTGATGTGAATTTTGAGGATATAACTGAACAAATGGCATTTGATTTAGAGGTTGAGGAAAAAAGTCCTGAAAAAGTCATTTATAAAAAAAGTAGCAAACAAATAAGTGATGATCTTAATGATTTTGTTGAGGTAAGAGATATTAAAGCAAATAAAAACTATTCTGTATTAGAGTTATTTGCAGGTGCAGGTGGTCTAGGCTTAGGACTTGAGTATGCTGGATTTGATTCCCTTGGAAATATTGAAATTGATAAACATGCTTGCCAAACACTAAGAAAAAACAGACCTAATTGGAATATCATTCAGGAGGACATTGAAAAGGTAACTGAAAATGGTATAGAAAATTATATTGATGTTCCCTCGGTCGGAGAGCTTGATTTATTATCAGGGGGCTATCCTTGTCAGTCATTTAGCTATGCAGGAAAAAAAGGTGGTTTACAGGATGCCAGAGGTACAATGTTTTTTCACTATGCTAAAATACTTGATAAATTAAAGCCAAAAATGTTTTTAGCCGAGAATGTAAAAGGACTTGTTAATCATGATGGGGGCAACACTTTAAAGATTATGCTAGATGTTTTTTCTGAGATTGGTTATAAAGTTAAATGGAAAGTTCTAAGGGCATTAGATTATGATGTAGCTCAAAAAAGGGAAAGAATAGTAATTATAGGAATTAGAAATGACTTAGTAAACAATTATAATGATCTAGAGTATTTATTTCCTAAACCATATGGCTATGAATTAACTTTAAAGGACATTCTTAAAGATGTTCCTAAATCTGAGGGTGCAAAGTATCCTGATTCTAAAAAAAATGTACTAGATCTTGTACCTCCTGGAGGTTATTGGAGAGACTTACCTGATGAGCTTGCAAAGGAATACATGGGTAAAAGTTATTACTCAGGTGGAGGTAGAACTGGAATGGCTAGAAGGCTATCATGGGATGAACCATCTTTAACCCTAACCTGCTCACCCGCCCAAAAGCAGACTGAAAGATGCCATCCTGATGACACTAGACCATTTACTGTTAGAGAATATGCAAGGATACAGAGTTTTCCTGATAATTGGGAGTTTGATTGTTCTACAGCTAATGCTTATAAACAGATAGGTAATGCAGTACCTGTAAACATGGCTAAGGCTATAGGGTTATCTATAGTAAATATATTAAATCAAATTAATTAAAAAGGGATGGATGCTGTAATAGCATCTCCCCCCTTTTCATTTAAACATCATATTTTTCTTTTCCATCAGCCACTTCTTTAATCTCCAAGTCTATCTCCTGTGGCGGCTCTAAACTTTTCTCAATTTCTTTTGCTAAGGTGTTAATTACTTTGTCCATCAGTTCAGAACCATCATACTCAGTGGCAATATCCCCAATACCATCAGTGAGTCTTTGGTAAAAGTCCTTTTCACCAGTGAGCCTATACCAAAATTCAGCCCCAATAAACACAGGATGTTCTTTACCTATCTTTTTATAATGCCCACTTAAATCCTCACGAGTACCATAAAAGACACCTACAATAAGATCATTAAAACCAATATTTAGATTATTAGTCCTTGCAAGGTTTTTAACCCCCGCAAAATGACCTTTTATAGTTTCTACATCATCTTTATTGATTGTATTTGGGCCTGCCTTAATTTGACAATACTTTCGCCTACCATCTAATTTATCAATAAATTCTATGTCTATTCCTGATGTAGTTGATGCAAAGCCCTCTAAAACCTCACTACAAAACTTTTGTAGCTGATTACCAAAGATAGTATTAATGGATGCACCTAACACCCTTGGATAAACTAATGCTTTTGCTATGCTCTTTGGGTCATCATTGCCCGTTAAAAAACTAGCCTTGTACTTATCCAAGAATGGATTAAGATTAAATTCCTTTAACTTTATCAAACCTTCTGTCTTAGCAATATGACTAGGAACGATTTCCTTTCTAAAAAATTCCTTTGCCTTCTCAATAATCCCGTCAAACTTATTACTCAATAACACCCCTCCTTTTCTGTTGGGAAACTTAACCCATTGAGGTCTATCTTACCATTTCATCCATATACTGTGTAGCTTACAATCTCATGCTAATGAAATAGACAGTAAAGTCAATAAGGTTTTTTTAATCTTTAATATCCCTATCTACCCTCTTTATAACATAATGAGTCTTATCATTCCCTAACCATACTGCCCTTTCAGCCATTCCCTTTATTCTTTCCACCTTATAAGAATGCATTTTTACAGTAAAGTCTTTAATGATTCTAAAAACAAAATTCAGCCACTATCTCCTTCGTTTTTTAACCCTTTATAAACAATGGATTTGTTTAATAACTAGCCATCTATTTTCTTATATATCATTACATGAGTATTTATTATATCAGTAGTTGAAGATCTCCGGTCAGGCTACCTAAAACGAAACCAAATCATAAAACTCTTCCAACATAATTCCCATAACCCTCTAAAAACTGTATTACCTGTCTTTCCAACTCCACCCAAATCCTTCGATCCAACGAATACGGACTCTTATCCTTCAACATCTCAACCTCCTTCTCAGCCAGCTTCATCTCATAATATCTATCACCCTTCTTCACCACAAACACATAATCCCTAAACTTCATTATATTAACTTCATAACCCTCATCCCATTCCTTCAACTGTCGTTCTATAGTGGTTCCCACATGAATTAAAAAATCCTCTCCACTATAACTTTTTGACATATAGCCTCTTACCCATCCACTGCTGTTCATCATTACCATTCCTTTCATTTTTGAATTCTTCCTTACCATAAAACAAATAGATAACAAAAAAACCCCTCATTGCAATTGATCGCAACAAAGAGCCCTGGCCGTTTGTTATCATTCAAAGCAATGCTTTGCTGGTGGAAGCACCTTACCAATTAGACCGGTTGCTGTGAAGTCGCTGAGCCAGTACTCTCGTTCACTCTTGATAACCATATATAGTTAACTATTATTTTACTTGAAATGATTTTATTGTAAAGTTAATTAGCCTGTAATCTCCAATACAAGGTTCATTCCGCAATTTCTTTTTTAAGTTAAACTGACGAAAACATGAGCAAGCTATTACAACTCAAACAACCCCCATCCCAAGTACATTCACCCACACCACTGCATAGTATAACGATGATAAATATTTGAAAGGGTTGAGTAAATATGTACTATTATTCATACATGTACCCATATCAATATTACACCAACGCACCAATGTATAACTATGGCAGACAGACTAGATACCCAGCTTATCCAAATGCGTTTGGGCATACGGGACATAATGATTGGCGTCCGTTACATGAGGGTGCCAGGGTTGATTTAAAGGATTATGGAAAACAGCCATTTGTGGTGAATATTGAAGATGCTGCCGAGGCGAACGATACATTTCGTACAGCTTTATGGACAGGGGACAATTTGCAGGTTACGTTGATGAGCATCCCGGTTGGCAGCGATATTGGATTGGAGGTTCATCCTTCGGTTGATCAGTTCTTGCGAATTGAAGAGGGCCAAGGTGTTGTGCAGATGGGTGATACGGAAAGTAATTTAACTTTTCAACGAGATGTGAGTGAGGATTACGCCATCATGGTTCCAGCTGGTAAATGGCATAATCTAATAAATACAGGCAACGAACCGCTGAAGCTGTACACGATCTATGCACCACCTGAACATCCATTTGGTACAGTTCATCAAACGAAGGCAGAGGCAATGGCTGCGGAAGGGCATTAAATAATTTAGTTATAGCAGTGGCTAATAGATTAAAATATAGAGGAGAAAAAGATTAATCGGAATAAATATAAAATTAGAGCCTATCCCTCACCACATTCTCTGGCAGGATTGCCAAAGAAAAACACCACTTTTTCATGAGAAAGCTGGTGTTTTTTATTCATTCACTATCAAGTTTTCCCAATCCTTCAAGTGCAGTCCTTTCCCAAACAACATTTAAACGTTTATTTTCCATCCCGCGCCTCACGGATGATTTCTAATGCTTTATTATCATCTATAATATAATTTTGTTCTTTTGATGCCTTATCCAATTGTTTTATAATAGCTTCATTTGAGAAGATATGATCTGTCATGTGCTTTTTCTGTTCACTCGTTAAATGTGGCTTTTTTTCAATAAAGACCGAATATCCAAGTTTCTCTTCTAAAATAAAGATAAGGTCTTCTACTTTGATTTCTTCGCTATCCCTTACAAATTGGTCAAATTGGTCACGAGTAATAAAATCCACTCAGATCACCTTCCTTTCCATTATTATAACATGAATGGTGCATGTACAAGAAGCGACTTCTGCCTTACACTATCTATTGTTTAACAATAGATATGAAAAAACTTCTGTAGGTAAAACCTAAAGTAATGTTAATCCCCCATCGCTTTACAACATTAAAAGGCATGGCGATCGGCACTTAAATCAAAGTGAGTATGACCAGTTTCCTCACCCCCGCCACTTCACTTATTCAAACATACCAAGATCCACAGACTCAGCCATCCTCTCATAGCCCTTATCATTCGGATGCAAATGGTCTCCGGAATCGTATTCTGGAAGGTAACGTTCAGGGTCTTCTGGATCTCTCAGAGTTTTATCAAAGTCAATCAGACCGTCAAATTCCTCACTTTTTCTAATCCAACTGATAACCTCCTGACGAGTCCTTTCCCCTTCATCTGTGTACATACCAGACCCTTTAAAAGGTGTTAATGTTGCACCATATATTTTTAGTCCCTGTTCATGCGCAGCGTTAATAATCTCTTTCATTCGATCGATTATTTTTTCTGCATCATACTCGGGGTGATGCCTTAGATCATTGAGCCCTGCATGCAAAATTATCGCTTTAATTCCCGATTGACTAAACACGTCCCGTTCCAGCCTTGCCAATACATGCTCCCCTTTTTCCGGTGGACTCTTAAGCAATTGATTTGCAGATATTCCAGCATTTAATACCGACATTCTGAGGTCTGAGTTTTCTCCGTTTAATCGTTTTGCTAAGAAATCAGGCCAGCGACGGTTCTCATTTAATGTTGAAAAATTTCCATTCGCAATCGAGCTTCCCACTACTGCAATAGCTCCGTTAACCGGAGAATCAGGTATAACATCCACCCCGTCCAGCCAAAACCATGCTTCTTCTTCCGTTTTAAAAGCTGATGCACCTGTCTCTTCGACTTGATTGTCTGAAGCAATATAGCTTGTTTGAATCGAACGCGGATGCCATGATGCAGGTCCAGTTTTATCATGGACATAAATACTCACGGCAAGTGCTTCATCACTGCTGACCTCAAACGCCAGCGGATCACTAAAAACTTTTTCTCCTGGAGGAATGGTTACTTTTTTTGCATTTTCAAAAGTAATTTGTTTTTCTGTACCAGGGACAGTTTCAGCTCCATTATCTGAAACCGCAACATGAACCTCATCAACAGTCAGTGGGTCTGTGCCAAATACATTGGACAAGCGAATCCGCATCCTTTTGCCATCAATATGGGGTTGTATAATGAATCGAAGCGTCTGATCTTCAAATCCTTCCGAGGAAAGCCCGTCTTCATAAGGAGCTTGCAAACTCGCCGCCCAAGCGCCTACCCAATTTTCTGTACCTGACTCTATTCCATCAGGCTTTTCCTTCTGAGTAGCTATCCATTCACGAAACCCATACATACTAATGAAAATGATAATAAGTAATGGTACAACTATATATATAAACCGCTTCATGATCTTCTCGCCTTTCATGCTGTTGTCAGTATTAATATAATATAACACTTCGTATTTACAAAAGAATATGTGGGAAAATGGAATAACGGTGGTCACTAAAGTGGATTATCATTGAATTTCGGGGATTGAGAGAGTATAAAACCCTCCGAAAAAGGCGAAAAAGATTATCATTATGGTTATCCAATTCTTCAAGCGATTGTACACCAAGTGCTATTCTTTTTGATGCCTTATCCAATTGTTTTATCATATCCAGATTTTATGTTTTTTTCTAAGATATATTGGGAAGATATAAATAGAGCGTAAATTAAAGGAGTGTTGTAATTATGAGCATACGCATTTTTATTAGTCCCGCTAAATATGTACAGGGAAAAAATGCAATTCAGGATATAGGAGAATACGTGAGAGAACTTGGTGAACAGGCCATTGTCATCGCGGATGAAACGGTTTGGGAGATTGCCGGCAATGAGGTCGTCAACCAGCTGAAACAGGAAAATATTAAAACGGAAGAAGTCCTATTTAACGGCGAAGCTTCCAAAACGGAAATTCAGCGGATTGCAGAGATTGCCAAAAAGGATAATGCGCCCGTTGTGATTGGTGTTGGAGGTGGGAAAACACTTGATACCGCCAAAGCTGTATCTGACGAAGTACAGGGCTATACTGTAATTGTACCGACAACCGCATCAACAGATGCGCCAACAAGTGCCCTTTCCGTCGTTTATTCAGATGAAGGCACCTTTGAAAATTATCGTTTCTATAATAAAAACCCGGATCTGGTTGTGGTTGATACAAAAATAATCGCAGGAGCACCACCAAGATTTCTCGCTTCCGGAATCGCCGATGCGCTGGCCACATGGGTCGAGGCTCGCAGTGTCATTAATGCAGGGGGTAATGCGATGGCAGGTGGTAGCACTACAATTGCAGGACAGGCAATTGCTGAAAAATGTGAAGAAACCCTTTTTCAATATGCCCATCTTGCCTATGAATCCAACAAAGCCAAATCAGTCACACCAGCACTGGAAGCAGTTGTAGAAGCCAATACATTGCTCAGCGGTTTAGGCTTTGAAAGTGGCGGTCTTGCGGCAGCTCACGCCATTCATAACGGTTTCACTGCTTTGAAAGGGGATATTCATAACCTGACCCATGGTGAGAAGGTCGCATTTGGTACACTTGTCCAGCTTGCTCTGGAAAAACATAATATCAACGAAGTCGAGCGTTATCTTGAATTATACATTAGTCTCGGTCTACCGGTTACACTGGAAGATATCAAATTAAAAGATGTTTCAAGAGAAGATATTATGAAAGTGGCAGAAGCAGCAACAATCGATAGTGAAACAATTCACGAAGCATTCAACATAACAGCAGACGAAGTAGTCGATGCCATCTTTGCAGCAGATCAATATGCAAAAGCCTATAAGGAAAAAAGAAATAACTAATTGAAAGGGTGCCAGTCCCTATCGTTAAAGAGTGAAGCGATAGGGACTGGCATTTTTAATATATTCTAATTATTTCTGATTTACAGCAGGATTACTATATCTAAAATGTCCATTCAATTAAAAAAGGATATCATCAACTCTACTTTTCCCTTTAGAAACAAATTGAATCAAATAGACTTCTTATACTCAATTAACCAGCAATCCCTGTATTCTCCTTCGTGAAACTCGTGCTTCGGTAAGAGCTTAACTCTTTTAAAACCGCACTTTTCATAACATTTTAATGCTCTGTTATTTGTTACTTGCGGATCCATAATTACCCGATCTGCTTCTACTTGTTCCATTAAATATTCCACCATTGACTTTACAAGCAATGTTCCAATTCCTTTACTCCAATAATCAGGCTCACCTATAAATTGATCCATTCCATAAACAGTTTCATCCGCATCATCATGATCAATTGTGCTTGTTTTACTATTTACCTGGTAAAATTGTATATAACCAATTGGTACTCCTTGATATTCCACCATACATTTTATCACGGTTTCATCCCCATGATAAAACGACTGATTTACCTTTTCTAAATCAAACGGATTATCCCTTCCTTCATAGAATTCCAGAACTTTGGCGTTAGAAAGCCATTTTACCAGTAAATGCTTGTCCTTCTCTTGTAAATACCGGACGCTGAGATTATCTTTTTCAAATAACAGAAACATCACCTTCTTTGCTGTTTAATAGATAGAGCTATCCAAGAAACTATTTATTCTTCCACTTCCTCACTAATTCTCCGAAAAGCACTTGGAGGTGGGCCATCATTAAGTCGTTTATATATAATACGGGCACATTCTTCCGGGGGTAGAATGGAAGTATCAACTTCCAGGTCATAGATACCAGGAACATGGACAAGCTCCTGCCACAGCCTGACTGGTCTTGGCACTGTGCCATCTGGATTATATCCCCTATTCCAGGTGTCCTTCCGCCGCTCCATAATAATATCAATTGGGCAGCGGATCCCCACGAATAATACCTCAGGTCCATTCAATATCTTGGAACATTCTTTCAGGATATCCCGAGGAACAGAATAGCCGTCATGATGACCGACATCCACTACGACATTTAGACCCAAGTGACTATATATTGCTATAGATTCATACAAGGCATGATACATTGTCACAATAAGCGGCTCAAGGTCAGGGTGCTCAGCCCCAGGGCGCAAACCGATGCCAGGCTGATAGCTTTTCGGGGTCATTTTCATGAATTGGTCAACCCCAAGATTCATCCACACCCCTTTAAATGAATTTTGAATTACAGCCGCTATACTGGATTTACCAGATCTTGGAGTACCATTTAGAATGACAATTTTGCCAGGCTTCTCTACATGTGACATACAGTACCCTCCATTTTACCTTATTTTCTCGATTTGATAACTATAAAAGACGGTCTTTTTTTTCATTTATTAATTTAGGCATTTTCTCTAAGCACTCTGGAATTGACTGTGGTTCAATTATTTTCTCCAATACAAATCCATTCTCTGTTAAAAATACAAATTCATCACCAGATTATTAAATAATTTCTCCATTTAGGGTGCCAAGTCCTTTTAATTTATTTATTTTATTATTAACATCAAATCCAAAAGTTGTTATTAACCTTCTTTTTCACGAACCCGATCCGATTTTTTTGTACAAAAGGCAACTGCTATGAGTATCTTTAATTTGAAATTCATTATATCTAGGTTATTTAACTATTCCAATCATTCCTTTTTCATCTACCAAAATTACAATATTATTTGCATTTTTATCCTACTTAAAGTAATACTAAAGATAGTAATTACTAATACATTTCTAAGAGGAAGCGGAGGGTCATTTTTATGGATGAAATTGAAGTTGGAGAAGTTTTTACAATTAGTGATGAAACGGGAGAAGATCAGGAAGTTGAAGTGCTGGCAAAGGTTACATTAGAAGGTACAGACTATGTTGCTGTCAGCTTTGTTGAGGATGTACAGGATGACACTGAAGATGACATTGATCTCTATTTCCTCAGAGTCGATGATGATGGGGAATTCTCAGCAATTGAAACGGATGAGGAATTTGATCAAGTATCCGAGGCATTTGATGAAATATTGGAATTGGAAGAACTGGAAGACTAGAAAGATATGCGATAATCTCTTGAATCTAAGGAGGTTATCGCTTTTTATTTTGGGAACAATTCCCCAACTGTTTTCACTACTGCTTTTTGCTTTCCTTGATAGGTTACTGCCTTCATCCATCCTCCTTTCTTAGAAAGGACTTTCTTATTTAATATCTCCTCAATTCAATCAATTGGTTTATATTACCCTCATATACAGGCACAGGCTTTTTAAATAATAAAATAAAAAGTGGACAACCTAACTGTCGTATAGCATTTGAGAAACGGAGATGAAAAATAATGGAGCATGTAAAAGCATTACTTATTAAATTTGTTATGTGTACTGCAGTATTATGGGTCGTTTTAGGTATGTTTTATGGTGTGTCATTTGGTGATATCCTTACAATTAGTGTTTTACTGACTGGCGTTTCCTATGTGGTCGGAGATCTATTTCTTTTACCACGTTTTGAAAATTGGGGTGCTACACTGGCAGATCTCGGTTTAGCATTTATGGGAACTTGGTACCTTGGTCTCTTTCTGATCGAAGGAAATATTGCGCTCGGAAATGCAGCCATCATATCAGCACTGATCATTGCTGCAGGAGAATTCTTTTTCCACAAATATATGGCAAATGAAGTATTAACCGAAGAGGTAATCCGCTCAGATGAGGAAAAGGAACTCATCCGGCAATACCAAACAGAACATAGTGAAGAACTCGATGGCGGAAGTGAGCAGGATAAGAAGGAATAGCTGTTTGTTGTAATGAAGAACTGCGGATGGGAAACGGCCTGTTCGCAGTTTTCGTATTATTGTCGAATTTTTCCGGAAATTTATATTAGCTAAAATGAATTCTTTAGTACATCTTATTATGGAAAATTAACTTTCTTCTTCACTATTTCTTTCCAAATCTACGTTTTACAGCATTTTATACCTTCATCATGCAATTTCTATCCATTCGACACTTCCTTTCAAAAATATCAATCATCGTTTATAATAGATTTAGGCTAGGAGGTGAGAGAAGATGGAACAAGCAAGCTTACAGGAAATTTTAAAAGCATTAGAGCTACATTCTGAAACAATCGACAAAAAAATGGACGAAAAATTGGGTAGAATGAATTCAGATCTTGGAAACCGAATGGATAATATGAAATCAGAACTAGAAAATCGGATGGATGATGTGAAGTCAGGATTGGAAAATCGAATGGATAATATGAAATTAGGATTAGAAAATCGTATGGATGATATGAAGTCGGGATTGGAAAACCGAATGGATAAGATGCAGTCAGGATTAGAAAATCGTATGGATGAAGGTTTTAAGCAAGTTGATACCCGCTTTAATCGACTTGAAAAAAAGGTTGATGGTATCCGAGTGGAATTGACTGAAACGCAGGAAACAGTTGATTATTTATCCAGCAAAAATGTCCAGCATGAGAAAAAACTTCGAAGCATCAATGAATATAGCCTATAAACTTCAGATACCTGCAAATGTGTTTTGCTTAAAGTAAATCCTTTATTAGAGAGACTCTCCACTTCCCGCAACTTCAATTTTTCCTATGAAATTATAATTTTTAGAAAACTCAGCTTATCGCCAAGCCTTAATGGCGAAAGCCTTAGTTGCACTTATACTGATATCCTAAAAAAGTTATACTTTCCTATCAGTGGAACAATAAGCAGGGAACAAACAACAGGTTTCCTGCTTATTTTATCCTTAAAGCCCCATTGCAGTTACTTCCATATTCCCACGTTTGCATCAGAATGAGCCATTTGTTAGTTCTTTTTTTTTAGTAGCTATGGAGTGAACGAAATATTCATTATGGTCAACACCAATCATGGTAGGCTGAAATTTATTGATTGCATCTATCAGCTGATTAATTACTACGATATCCAAATAGTTGGTTACTTCATCCCAAACAAATAACTCATTTTTCCCTAGTAGTGCATCAGCTAAGAATACTTTTTTCTGTTCACCTGAGCTCCAATCCTTGCTTGATTTATCTGAAAAACTGGATCTGTGAACACCTAATTGATGTAATAAGTGCCAATAGTTTTCTTTCTCCTTGGAATTCAGTTTGTTGATGAATGAAGGGTAGTCTAAGTCATCCTGATTTTTTTGATTCAGAACCGATAAATTTTCAGGTAAATTAACCCTATATTCCCCTGTCGTTTCCCAGTGTTCATTCCCAAGTATAAAATCAAGTAATGTAGACTTACCAACGCCATTCTTCCCTTTTATAAAGAAGCGTTCATTTGGATATACGTCTATATTAATTGGTTCAAATAGTGGCATACCATTTCTTATTATTGAAAAATTACGTAGGAACAGGATTTGTTTCCTGGGTTCTTTAACAAGCATCTTGAGATTGGATGCTGCTTCCACGTTATTAATCAAGCTTTCCTTGTCTTCAATCATCTCTTCCGTTCTCTTTTTAATTGCCTTCGCTCTTTTCATTTGCTTAGCTGCCAATCGCCTTTCAGCAGCATCTTTTGTACTGTTTTCTCTTTTTTGACCCCAAGTACTCACTGTTCCTGAAGCTTGGTTTAGGCGTTTTATTTCAGATTTTAATTTAGCATTCTGCTCCTCTGAAAGTTTATCCGCATTTTCCCTTTCATATTTCCAAGTGTCAATATTACCCGTTATAAGTTCAATAGATTCTTTATTTATTGCCAAGATATGATCAACAAATTGATTTAAAAAATATTCATCATGGCTTATTACAATATAACCTTTTTTATTATTTAAATAGTTGCCAACAATTCGTCTGCCGTGTGAATCAAGATTATTGGTTGGTTCATCAATTAATGGAAATGAATTTTGATTTAAAAATAGTTCAATGAGCAGGACTTTTGTTTGTTCCCCACCACTTAAAATGTTAAAGCTTTTATCTAATATATCAGAGGGCAAATCCATGTAAGATAATTCACGCTCTATTTGCCAAACTTCTATATTGGCATTATGTTGCTGTAACACTTCGAGTGCAGTAACGTCATCAGAGCCCTTTGGATATTGCGGGAAATATTTAAACTCTAAGTTTGATTGTACATCTCCTTCATAATCCAGTTCATTTAGCAGTATTTCTAAAAATGTAGTTTTTCCTCTCCCATTTCTGCCTACGAGCCCCAATTTCCAATTTTCATTGATATTAAGGTTCACATTTTTAAACAGAGGTTGCATCATGGATATATATTGAAATGACATATTTTTAATAAGTATATTACCATCGGTCACAGTAGTCTCCTCCTTCAAGCAAAGTTGTCAGGTTTTTAAAAATAAAAAAAGCCTGCTATTCTCATTTTCTGAGGGTAGCAGGCAATGCAATACATCGTACAGACTTAAACAGACTTATTTTAACAGTCTTTAGCCTTTATACAGTATATTATGCAATAACCCTATCCTCAGAAAATCAATCAATAAACATAACAAATTGGCATTCAGATTATCTAAAAATGATAATAAGCTGAATGAATAGGTTAAGCTATCAATTATTTCTATAAATTAGGATTATTGAATCATGTGCTGTTTCATCCTTCCGTCTTTTGTTAAGCTAATAGTAAAATAATAATTTGGTATTGTCAACTACACTTGTTTGAAAGTTTGCTCATGGAAAATCCCAATTCGATAAAATCCAGTACGAAAGTTTCGGCTTATTTCGGTTGCCCGGGCTACTATTTTGTCTCTCGGTTTAGCTGTTTCCGCTCCCGGGCTGATGTTTTACGATCTCGTAAACTATGGCACCTATTCCCGGTTATTTTTCTACCCTGATACTCCCATTATCCGTTTTTAATTTTATCAAATTATCGCCATTTCCAACTACTGTTTCCCAATTGGAATCGCCAAATACTTTAACACTGCCATTATCGGTCCTTACGTCAAATATGGCATTTGTTGGTTCCTTCTCCGTTTGAACTTTAATGCTTCCGTTATCGGTTTCAAGCTCAAGTGGTTGGTCCAGACTTTTGGTTTCCAATGAGATAGCTCCATTACTTGTTTTTCCCGTAATCTCCCCCTCAACTTGAGAAAGTGCTATTTTTCCGTTATCCGTTTTCACCTGTACCGTCTCAGCTGTAATATTCTCCATATCTATACGTCCATTTTTTGAGGCTGCCTTGATATCCTTAATATTTAAAGCCTCCGCTTCCAGGCTGCCATTATCAATTTCTACAATCAGTGTGTCATACAGCTTTTCAGGTAAATATACAGTTAACGTTAAAGATTCCGTGAAAAACCCAAAGTTAAAAAGCTTATGATTCTGATTATCTGTTTGAATGAATAATGTATTTCCATTTTCTTCAACGGACAAATTTTTCTTTTTGTCATTACTTCTGCCTGATAGTTCGATTCTGATTTTCTGATCTTTTGCAGGAATAATCTCTACTCTTTCATTATTTGATTGAATGTCAATCGCAGTAATATTAGTATCGTCAACCTCCTTTGCCTCTGCAACTGAAGTTGGTTCGGTGAAATTAAATGTTATAATACTTCCAATTCCCCCGACTAACAGGAAAAGTAAGGCTATCATAACTATTTTCTTAACATTATTCATGTTTCAACCCACCTTTCACAAGCTTTGCATTGTAGTTTAAATAACGAACAAATCCAGTTGTAATAAATCTCGTCACATACAGCATTCCAATTGCAATCAATATGCCAAGACCAGTAAGTGCAATGGAAAAGAATAAATCAAAAAGTTCAAAGGCCCCGGGATAGATTACAACATTTATTAAAACCAATAATGGTGAAATAATAAATGCTAGTCCTGTTATCCATCCGGCTAGAACAACAGAAAGTATTGCTATAAATGGCCCAAGCACAATAACTAAATTGAAAAATCCCAAACCGATAACTGCCCAGACAGCACGAAAGATATTACCGGCCGAATAATGATCCTCTGCTTTTCCCAGATAGTGTGTTGCTATTAATTCTTTTCCGATTTGATTTGGTGAACCAAGTGATTTAGAAATTTCCTCTTCTGGTTTCCCCTCACTCTTGCCGATATCAAAATGCTCCTCGAAATCCTGTAAAATATCTTCTTTTTCTTCATCGGACAGTTTTTTTAAAGAGGCATTTAATTGCTTTAAAAATTGTTCTCTATTCATTGCCAGTACCCTCCTTTATTAAGTAATTCACACCGCTTGAGAAAATCTGCCATTCCGGAATAATCACTCGCAGGTATTCTCTTCCTTTGTCTGTAAGCATATAATATTTTCGTGAAGGCCCTTCTGTGGACTCCTGCAGATATGTCGTAACATAATCCTCTTTTTTCAGCCTTCTTAACAGTGGGTATACAGAGCCTTCCGATATGGTAATCTGTTCGGAAATTTTTTGAACAAGCTCGTATCCATATCGATCCGTTTTATCCAGTAATGCAAGCACACACAGCTCCAGCGCCCCTTTATTGAATTGTATATTCAAGACACAATCACCTTCTTCTCCGTTTTTACTATTATATAATGAATAGTACTGATTTATACCAAGTACTTTGATATTAACAATATAACATTCAGTACCATTTAATGCAAGGTACTGTTTCAAAATTAAAACCGTGTTTATATACAGCTTTTCCGTTCTCTAATTCGGAACCTTGAAAAAATCAAATTCACCACTTTATAGTTAAGCAACGTGGGACAAGCATTTAAATCCCTGACAATACTTGAAACTTATTTATTTCCCATTCGTATGATAAGGTAGCAAATTTAGGAGGAGGAACCAGGATGAATGCTATTACAAAAAAACGTTTGAAAGCTTATTTGATTGACGCTGCCATTTCAACTGCTTTAACAGCCGGGGTTGAGTATTTCATGCGAAAAAAAGTAAAGAATGAAGTGGTACATGTTTTAATCATGCCTACCGTCGTAATGTGGACACTTGAATATGCTCAATTAAAACAACGTTCTCAAACCATTGGTTATAAAAAAATGGGACTTGCACTTGAAAGTGAGGATCGTTCAGAACTAACATCTGGTAGAATTATTAAGCGCATGGCTTACCGGGATACATTGAGCACATTGGAGTACCTGAAAAATCGCAAAGCTTTTGAATCCCAGGATGGGGCAGTACTTCCTCACGACCGCATTTCCGGAACAGTCGTTAAAGAAATTTCTTAAACAATTACAGCAGTAGAGGCTGTTAGCAAAGATATCCTATCAGCCTCGATTTTTCACTCTACCACCGCTTCTCCTTATTCTCCTGTAAATCCCTCGCAGATAATATCGTCCGGTCCTGTTCATACCTTTCCTTTAACAGTAGAAACACTTGATTTTCCATTTAATATCCCTCTTCATGCAAGTCATAAAAAGACCCGAACGCTTTATAAAAACAAGTTCTACTATTCCAGTTGGTCCATTGCATAACACAAGACTTGAACCTTACGTAAGGTAATGTTTTATAATGAAGTTAACAATAATTAAAATAGTAGAAAGGAAAAATATAATGGAAAATACAATTGTTAGGACACTAATATTTAATAAACAAGTTCGTTTATTTTTTGTTGATAATACGAAATTGATTAATGAAATTCTTAATCTGAATAAAGAAACAAACAAAGTTCTAAAACTTACATTAGGTAAAACCTTATCTGTTGTCAGTTTAATTTCCGGTACCCTAAAAGGAGATCAAAGAATAAGTCTTCAACTTACAATGAGTGACCCAAAATATAAGGTTTTTGCAGATGCAGACGCTAAAGGAAATGTTCGTGGTTATCTAAATGGAGAGTTATTGAAAGCTCCTTTTGATGGATCGCTTGGTAAGCTGATTGGTCATAAAGGAACAATTCGTATGATAAAAGGCTCGCATATGAATCAGTTTACCGGGATAACCGATATGCCTTATGGAAATATTGCTGATGATATTGCCCATTATTTTATTCAGAGTGAGCAAACCCAAACTTATATCGGGGCCAATATACGATTTGGAAATGACAATCAGCTCCTTTTCAGCAATGCTGTGTTTGCTCAATTACTTCCAGGGGCTCCACCAGGTCTTATTGATGAAGTGAGGCAAGTCTTTAACAAAAATCAGAAGTTATTAAATAATTCTAGCGTGGATAATATGGAGGAAAAGTTGAGTAAGTTATTTACGGATGTACATGTAATTGGATATAGTCCTGTTCAATTTTTCTGTGGATGTTCAAAAGAAATGTTCTATGGGATGCTTCATTCACTTAGCAAGAACGATTTAAAACAGGCAATTAATAATAAAGAACCTATTGAAACAGGTTGTCAAATCTGTGGAAGAACATATAGCTTTGAACAAAGTGAAGTCCAGGAACTTCTGTAAACTAATTTTAAGGGATGTGATCGGCGTGAAAGAATACTGGAAAGTAGGAGAGCTTGCAACATTAACAGGATTAACAATAAGAACCCTGAGATATTATGATCAAATTCATTTGTTTTCGCCATCTGAATTTACAGAATCCGGACACCGTCTTTATACAAAGTCAGATTTAACGAATCTACAGCAAATCCTATCTTTAAAACAAATGGGCCTTTCTTTAGATGATATTAAGACGGTCATGATGAATAAAGAAGAAAGCTCTGCTGCAAACATCATTGAATCACAAATCGGACGGTTAAAAGGAGATATCCACGTACAGGAAAATTTATTAAACGAATTAGAGATTACCTTGAAAATCATCCGGAGCAAGGAAATAATGTCGGTAGAAGAAATAACACAGCTATTGGGAGCAATGAAAATGTACCAGGATAAATATTTTACAAAACTGCAATTAGATAGCATAAGGAATTTTTATAATAATTTTGAAGAAGAAGATTTAGAAAATGCAGAGGAAGAGTTTAAGAGGGTTTTAGAAAAAATACGATTGGAAAAGGAAAAAGGCAACCCACCTACAAATCGGAATGTGAAATTATTGGCAGAAGAATGGAAAAGGATTCTCCAATCAACCACAGTGAATGATCCAGGCATATGGAAACAGGCTGAAAAATTCCATGCAGAAAACCCTGGGAATGAGCTGCAATATGGGATGGACGCTGAACTATATAAATATATACAGGAAGCGTTAAAATGAATTCATTTACGAGGGCAATATTTTAATGGGACGGTTCACTTTAGAACTCGCCCCATGTGCAAAACTCAGTATTTTTACTTACAAAGTTAAAGAACACTCAGGGGGTATTTTACTTTTACCCCTGAGTATTTTTAAAGGAAAAAGCTCTTTCCAGCTTATCTACTTCGTTACATAATATCTTAGATAATTGAATAATTTTTATGTCCTACAACTGTCTTGTTCCCTTTAAATTCTAAATCCGTCTTATTTTCAGTTACCTTCACAATCACTGAATTGTCATTGACCTTTTCGACGATACCTTTTATTCCAGAGTTAAATGAGATTTCATCACCAATTTTTGCATTATTATTGGATTCCATTGTATTCTCTCCCTTAAAAAATATTTTTAGTCTTTTTCTATAATATATTAAAATTCAACAATAATAAAGGGAGAGAGGTTGTTTTGCACCCTTACTACCTTAACAGGTTGACTGGAAGGGCAAGCCCACTCTCTATTCCCCAGTTTCCGCAAAGCGTCTAATCCGCTCACCAATATCATCACGTACACGCTGGAAAACTGCCCATTTCTCTTCATCTGTTCCTTCTGCTTTTGCCGGGTCGTCAAATCCCCAATGCTCCCGTTTTACATGTGGTGGTGTCATTGGACATCTGTCTGCGGCATCTCCACAAAGCGTAACAGCAAGCGCAGCATTATTCAAAATGTCGGTGTCAATAATTTCCGATTCCTGATCAGAGATATCGACACCGGCCTCATCCATAGCCTTAACTGCATTTGGGTTTAAGCCATGTGCCTCAATCCCTGCACTTTTCACTTCCCAGTTATCCCCTAAATACTTTTTCGCCCAACCTTCTGCCATTTGGCTTCTGCAGGAATTACCTGTACATAAGAAATAAATCGTTTTTTTAGACATAGTTGTTCATGCTCCTTTTTAAAAAATCATTAATGTTAAATATAATCCTAACAACGTTATAAATAATATAGGAATGGTTAAAACAATCCCTGTCTTAAAGTAGGTCCCCCATGAGATTTTAACCCCTTTTTGTGATAAAACATGAAGCCATAATAGTGTTGCAAGAGAGCCAATTGGTGTGATCTTTGGACCTAAATCAGACCCAATCACATTGGCATAAATAAGTGCTTCCCGCATTACTCCGGAAGTATTCGTTTCAGCTATGGCTATGGCATCAATCATTACTGTCGGCATATTATTCATAATCGAAGACAGAATAGCGGCAATAAAGCCCATCGCTATGGTGGCAATGAATAATCCCTGTTCAGCACTTGCTTGAATTACATCTGCTAGCACATCTGTAAGCCCTGCATTTCTCAAACCAAATACAACGACATACATTCCAATGGAGAAAAATACGATATTCCATGGTGCCCCTTTAATGACCGCTTTCGTATCAACAGCTTTACTGTTTCTGGCCATAATTATAAAGAAAATCGCTATAATTCCTGCAACAATCGAAACAGGCAGGTTGATGAACTCACTGATAAAATAGCCAATTAAGAGTACAGCAAGTACATACCAGGATAGACGAAACATTTTATGATCTCTAATGGCTTCTACTGGTTCCTTTAACTGAGACAAATCGTATTTTCTTGGAATACTTTTTCTAAAATAAATTAATAATACAATAATCGTTGCAGCAAGGGAGAAGAAGTTTGGAATAATCATTCGGGAAGCATATTCCACAAACCCAATCTCAAAGAAATCTGCAGATACAATGTTAACCAGGTTACTTACGACTAACGGCAATGATGTTGTATCAGCGATAAATCCACTTGCCATAATGAACGGAAACACCATTTTTTCCTGAAAATTCAAGTTGCGGACCATTGCCAATACAATCGGGGTCAGGATCAATGCAGCGCCGTCATTTGCGAAAAAGGCAGCAACAATTGCGCCTAACAAACTGACGTAGACAAACATTTTTATCCCATCCCCATTTGCAGCTCTGGCCATATGGAGCGCAGCCCATTCAAACAGCCCAATCTCGTCCAATATTAATGATATAAGTATAATGGCAACAAATGCCAATGTAGCATTCCACACAATCCCGGTAACTTCGATCACATCATTAAATCCGACTACGCCTACGAGTAAAGCAAGGATAGCTCCACCACATGCGGACCACCCTATCGATAATCCTTTGGGCTGCCAAATAACCAAAACCAATGTCCCCAAAAAGATTAACAATGCTATAATTACTGATGATGACAAAACACTATCCCTCCAATTAACAGCATGTAATTCGATTGCCTTTTTCTTCTAATTCTCTTAATTTATAATCCTGGTCAGGTAGTTGATTAAGGACCTGCAGGGTAAATGGATAATGTTCATTATTTTTATTTATTGAGTAAAAAATCCATTGTCCTCTTCGCTCTTCCTTCACCAATCCAACATCTTTTAATTTCCGAAGGTGCTGACTGATGGATGGTTGACTTACTTTAAAAATCTCAACAAACTCACAAACACAACAATCATGATTATCCAGTATTTTCACCATAGTTAAACGGGTTTTATCCCCCAGTAACTTCAAAATCATTGCAGCTCTATCCAAATCAATTGCTGTTTTCAGCATACGAAAAACACCCCTTTTCTATACGCGTATTAGTATATAACAATTTGCTTATATATACAATAGAAAAAAGGATACATTATAAGAAAGTGTATCCTTCAATAACTGAATCGATTTATTTAAAGACTTCCCACTCATTATAGATTTCTGCATCCACTCCTAATTCATTGGTTCTTAACCATTCAAAAGCTTTTAGAACCAATGGTGAAGCATTATCCAGGTTCGCATCTTTTTCCGAAATCCATAATGCTCCAAGAGAGTCTTGTCCCTCAAATTGTTTCGGAACACTTAGCTTTCCACCAATCTTTCTAACATAGTAATACACTGCTATATGATGCACATCTGTATAATCTTTCCACAACCAAGGTAATTTAAAATCAATGACTCCAATATTTTTTTCGATTTCAATCTTAATTCCCGTTTCTTCAAGAAATTCTCTATTCATTGCATCAGACAAAGTTTCGCCTTCCTCAAGACTACCACCTGGTAAGTCATAACGATTTATATATGGTCCACTATTTTTATTGATGACTAAGAGTTTTCCTTCTTTCTCATAAATTCCATATACACCGAAAGCTCTATGGTATCTTCTATTATGCATTATAAAATCTTCCCTTCAAAACCTATTCTTTCTAAAGTATGCTGCTCTCAGCCCAGACCGTGATTTTCAATAAGAGAAGGCTGCTGTTTGAAAGCAACCCCTTTAGTACGTTGAAGTGTTAAGACGAATTTTGCTGTCACCCAAAAGCTTGGTGACAACCAAGTTTTCTAACGGATAACCTGATTTTGTGTTTTGCTTTCCCGAATCAAAAATGATAAGCAAACTGCTATGAAGGAAAGTACACTCATAACAATAAATGCGAAAGTCGTTCCCCAATACGTGGCAACTTCATAAGAAGCATCCATACGACTTGTTGTAAGGCTAATAATGGTTGTTAAAACAATGACACCCAAACTCATTCCGAATTGGCGTACGGTGTTTACAATCGCAGATCCGTGCGAGATGTCAGATGTTTCCAGAGCATTAACACTGACGGTTACAAGTGGCATTAAAGTCAGACCAAACCCTAACATAAAGATGCAAAAATAACCCATAATAAAGTAGGGTGAAGCCTCCATACTTGTCGTGCTTAACAAAATCGTAGAAAGTAATATCAGAGAGAATCCTATAATTGAAATACGCCTTCCCCCATATTTATCATATAAATTCCCTGAAATGATTGTCATGATAGATAATAGAATTGTCCCCGGTACTAATAAGAAACCCGAAAGAAATGCACTGGTACCCAAAACATCCTGTGCATACATAGGCAATATGGTTTCCGCAGACAACAAGAGCATCATATTTATGAATATAAGTATCATAGAAAGAAGAAACGTGTTCACTTTAAAAAGACGTAAATTTAAAACTGGAAGTTCCAAATGTAGTTGTCTTCTAATAAATAAAGTCAGCGTCAATGCCCCAAAAATAATTGGTACAATTACACTCCAATGCATAAAATCCACGACACTTATATTACTCAATCCCAAAATAATACTAGTAAAACCAGTGCCGGATAAAAATATCGATAACATATCTAATTTTGATGACTGTTGCTCCGTGACATTTTTCATGAAAAAGCATGCTAAGATAAATACAATAAGTACCAATAACAACAAAATCCAGTGCAGAGCCCGCCAATCTAGCAGGTCTATAACAATACCAGAAACGGAAGGAGCCGAAGCAGGTGCAACATTTACAACAGCTCCCAGTAAGCCCATGGCGAACCCTCTTTTTTCATATGGAAAAACTGCGAGTAAAATGATTTGAACTAACGGAAGCATGATTCCCGCACCAACTGCCATAACAATTCTCGATAAAATCAATGTAATAAAATCAGGTGCTATTGTACCTATAACTGTTCCAATAACCAAAAAAATCAAAGAGAAAATAACCAAGGTCCTGGATGAAAAGGTATTGGATAAATAGCCAGTCATTGGAATAAAAACAATGGTCGTCAACAGAAACGCCGTTGTTAACCATTGGACCTGCGTTGCATTGACATTGAATTCTTCCATAATTGTTGGATATGCTGTAATTAATAAAAACTGACTAAAAGTAAAAAGGAATGTCGATGCCAATACGATGGCTATAACACCCTTATGTGGTATCTTCGACGACTGTTCTTTTCCCATACAAATTGATAACCTCCTCTTCTATTCAATCATGTCAATCACAATGCACCCCTTGCCAAAAGATTGGAAAAGCAGCATTAACCCTTGCTTCGTAACTCTTCTCTTCGGCAAATAAAAGTTCGATAAAACAACCTTCGGATAGCGTTATAAAAGTCAATGCAATGCTTGAATAGTGATTACTAAACACCATGTTCTCAACTCTTGATTTTTCTCTCAAAAACCTAGATAGATGGCGGTACATTTCTGTTAAAAAAGGATTCACAAGATCTGATGTTTCCTTTCTTAAGTTAGGTGGGGGGAAATATACGACTCGCATTAAAAACTTCAGACATTCATTATTCTTACTTTCCTCTTTCAACCAATCAAAATAACCCCTTAGTATATTTTCAAGTGATTCATGTTGGTGACTCGTAAAATAATTCGCTATTTCCGCTTTTTCAGTTCTTAAAGCATGGTGTAAAACTGTTTTAAAAATCTCATCTTTCCCTTTATAATGCGCATAAATTGAAGCTTTTCTTATTCCTACTTCTTCTGCGATATTATTTAACGAAGTAGACTCATAGCCAAACTCCGAGAAATGTTTTAACGCTATATCACGTATCTTTTTTGAAGTAATTATAAAAACCTCCCTACTGATAGGTAGGGACATAATCTCATACAACTTTTTTCCCGTCAAGTCTTCATTTCAATGAATGATTCTATAAAACAGTGAACAATTTTGAAGTACTTATTTTACAATGTCTGTTTTTTTTACCCAACGTAATGTAGAACTTTTTATAAAAAAACTATTACGTTGGGCTTTTGTCTATATTTGGGATGAATATAAATACAAGTACACACCAAAAAAGCACCCAATCGAATATCAGGTGCTTTTCCAAAGTCTTATTTAGCTGTATTACTTAGCCAGTACGCTAGTTCATCCCTTTCTTCGCTCAACCATATTAACTCCAACCCCCATACAAACAACGCCAATTAAAAGCATCAGGGCAATCGGTAAAGCAATGTCATTCCAGCTTGCATCGTAAAGCGCAACCTCGATCATCGCTTCCACCCCATGGGTCAACGGGAATAAATCCGCAATAAATAATAGGATGGAATTACTGATCGTACCTGGTGGCATATAGATGCCGCTGACAATCGGAATCATTGGAATAACGGATGAGAAAACCATATTAAATTGTTCTGGTGTCCGGAGTATTCCAGTCAATAACATAGCCAGACTAACCATACTCAGCGTATAAACAGCTGCAATGGAAAGTATCATACTAAAATTCCCTAAATCATATCCTATCAAATATTGAAATACGAGAAGCACAATGAACATCTGGAAAAAACCAATACAAAAACTATAAATAAGATGTCCTGAATACATACTTGTTTTACTGACAGATGATAAAATCATGCGATCCCATATTCCACTTACCTTATCTGCCGTGATCCCATTAACTTTAAATCCGATGATGAACATAGCGGCGAAGAGGGTAAATCCAAACAATAACTGAAGACCCATATCATGTTTTAGTAGATTCTCATTCTGAAGGGACAATGTTTGAACTTGGAATGGTGGATTATTCATATAATCTTCCATTTCGTCACGAAACTGCTCTGTACTTTGATTACCTGCAGCCGCTGTAAGCTGCGCTTCTTTTGTAAACACCTCATGCACCTGCTGTTCAATCATCTGAACCTGTGGCATATGGGATGAGGTAACCAATCGATAGTCATTTTCCATCACGTGAATTGCAACATCACGCCTTCCTTCTACCACATCTTCCCGTGCTTTCTCTTCATCTGTAATAACAAAGTTTACGGATTCAATATCATTCAGTAATCCTTCCCATTTCTCTTCTATTTCCTTCGCGTCAGATCCACTGCTGAAAATGGCCACAGTTGTTTCTTCTTGCTCTGTGCTGCCCCCAAATATAAGTGAAGCTACAATGCTGGCAACAATAAATAAAATGACTGTTAGTGGTTTTCGTATATCTTTTCTCAATTGTGCTTTAAATACTGGGAACATTATATTCTCTCCCTTCTAGGAAATAGGAACATCCCAATAATGAGACAGGCGATAAAAAAGCCCATCAGCAAAATAATCGGTAGAATTAAATCGACAAAAGATCCATATTGTATCCACTCTAATAATGTCCCTTGAGTCAATCCATTCGGAGTCCATTCTCCAATTCGCTGAACCCAATCGGGTAGAAAGTCAATTGGAAAAAAACTTCCCCCGAGCATTCCCATCCCCATAACAATCAATGTAAATATACCATTTGCTGCATTCGGATCACTTAACCGTAGCGTAATCGGTGTGAAAATGGCAGTTAATCCACTAACGGCGATGGAAAAGGCAGTTATTACTACGAAGGTTCCCAGCCAAAAATCGAATGACATTCCTGAAAACACATCCAGTAGCAATTGGGTAACTGTAAATGTAATCAACAGTTGGATCCATGCCATAAAAAAAGTAGATATTATTTTGCCCATCAAATAGTTAAATGGCTTACTATTGGTTAGTATAATTCGATTAAATACATGTTCTCTTTTTTCTGTGACTGTTTTCATCGCAACCGTAGAGGCAATAAATAAGCAAAACAGGGCAGCTATCGCAACCGTAAAATACTGTGTCATCGTATAGACTTGAGCCCCTTCGACTACTTCTCTGCCTCCTTCTGGCAACTCTGGTTCAGGCGCTGGAGCCTCTGCTGCAGTGCCAAGTGCGAACTGGAAATTAAGTGTGTTCACATAATTTGTAACCATATCTTGAAGTGCACCCGCTTCATTAGATTCTTCTTTAACGTTTATCGTCAGGTTTTTTTCCGTCTCTTCTCCAAGCAGAATCGAAGATAGCACACTCTCCGTGAACCCTACTGGAATGGTAATTAATGCATCCAGTTCCCCTTCTTCCACCAATCCTGTTGCTTTTTCTTTACCTAATTCCTGTGCGCTAACCCATTCCTTCATTTCCGGATCATTAAAGAATTCATTGATAAGTCTAACTGGCGAAATTTGCGTTGCTTGAGTAAGTAGTGCTTCTTTTTCAGCAGGAGGAAAATCCAATTCATTTACCCTTACTTCAAACTGTTCCAACCCAATCGATTCATTATCTTGCTGTACGATTGCTACATCTATATCCATAGATTCTGCTCCCTCGTCAAATAAACCAGAGAAAGCAAAATTTAATAAAAGTATAATTACAATAGGAAGCAGTAGTGACAAGAGGATCTCTTTTCGATCTCTCCAAAATACCAATAGATCTTTTTTTAAAAATGAGCCCATCTTTTTACCTCCTTAATCTCTCAATGTTTTCCCAGTCAAATGCAGGAAAACATCTTCAAGACTTGGTGTTTCCATTTGATAGTGTGTTACTTGAATACCTTCTTTTTCCGCAGCAAGCACTAATCCACTCAGAATGTTGCTGCCTTTTTTTGAAATAATACGAATACCTTCATCTGTTTCATCCACCTGACGTACATGGTCGAAGGATTTAATTTTCTCTATTAATTGGTCACTTGTTTCACTAAGCTGTACCTGGATCGTATCTTCACTGGATAAAATACTTAATAATTCAGATTTACTGCCGGAAGCGATCACTTTTCCGTGATCCATAATGTAGACACGATTACATAATTGCTCAACCTCTTCCATATAATGGCTCGTATAAAGAATGGTCGTTTCCTGTTCTTCATTTAATTTACGAACCGTCTCCAAAATATGATTTCTAGATTGTGGGTCAATGCCGACTGTTGGTTCGTCAAGAATGAGAATTTTCGGGTGATGCAATAATGCTGCTGCAATGTTTACTCTTCTTTTCATACCACCAGAAAATGTTTTGACAAGATCTTTTTGCCGTTCTTTCAAGCCCACAATTTCAAGCACATCCCGAATGCGCTCTTCCAGAATATTCTTTTTCACTTTATAAATTTCCCCAAAGAATTTCAGATTTTCATAGGCGGTAAGTTCTTCATATAATGCGATTTCCTGTGGTACAACACCAAGAATCTTTCTAATTTCAGCCGGGTTCTTGATAATACTCTTCCCATCTAACTTCACATCACCAGACGAAGGTTTTAACAACGAAGAGATGATGGAAATCGTTGTTGATTTACCAGCTCCATTTGGTCCAAGTAAGCCAACAGATTCACCTTCATCCAAATATATGTCTACTTCATCAACGGCCTTTTTTCCTTTAAAATTTTTACTAAGATTTATTGTTTCAAGCATGATTTCGCACTCCTTATAAATGAGATTAGTTTTAGAATACCAAAAAAAGAAACAGTGCCACCACTGTCTCCGGTCACGATATTGTATTATAACCATTACTTTAATCATTTTTTCTTTCATTTATACAAGATCATGCCTAATCGCATAGATAGCAAGCTGTGTCCGATCCCTTAATTCAAGTTTATTTAAAACCTGACTCGTATTATTTTTCACCGTACCCACGGATAAAGCAAGTCTTTCTGCAATTTCATCGTTGCTTAGCCCTTCCCCAATACACTTTAAAATTCCCCTTTCCCTTGGGGTTAAAGATGGATCAGGTTCATTTTCCTCTCGCTTTAATAATACCGGCATTACTTTAGCAGCCACATGTCCTTCAATGGCCAATCCCCCAGTCAAAGCACTTCGGATCGAGCGAAGCAGAGAATCGGTATCTCCATTTTTCAGGATATAACCACTAACTCCTATTTTTAATGCCGCCAGCACATAGCTATTATCATCAAACGTCGTTAACATTAAAATTTTCGTTTTCGGCCAGCGGGATTGAATAACTTTGGCTGCTTCGATACCATCCATTACAGGCATACGAATATCCAGGATAACAATATCAAATGCCTGTTTTTCGCAGAAGGATATGGCTTCCTTGCCATTATCCGCTTCCCCTGTCACCTGCAATTCCTCATCTGTTTCAATCATCAACTTTAACCCTTGTCTTACCATTACCTGATCTTCAGCCAGTAGTATCCGAATCATACTTATCCCCCGTATCTGCAATTTTTAAAAAGCCGCTGACAATAAATTGCTCCTCTGTTTTAAAGACTTCAAGATCACCGCCAAATTTTGCTAATCGCTCTCTTATTGAAGAGATTCCGAATCCTTCCTGATACCTTCGATTATCTGTTATTGGATTACTGATTTCAAAACGAAAAATAATTCCTCCAGGTGCTTCAAACATAATCTCAGCTTCCCTGGCATTGGAGTGCTTCATAATATTTGTCAATGCCTCCTGTACTGACCGGTAGATCACGAAAGACTGCTCGCCAGTAAGTGGTGCTGCAGTCGCACCATGCTTCACAGAAAAATGGATCCGAATAAAGCTTTCCATTTCCAGTTTGCGGATTAAACGCAATATTCCAGGAAGTCCACCCGCTTCATTCGTCTTCAACGATTTTACTGCGTTTCTGGTTTCTCCCAAACTTGCACTCGCCAGTTCTTTCAAGGATTCCACCTTTTCCTTATCTTTTTCGGAAGCTTTTAACCGAAATGCTTCCAGCTGCATGAGAAGAGCGGTCAGCTTATGTCCCACTGAATCATGAATTTCATGGGCAATCAGCATACGCTCCTCCTGTCTCACTATTTCTTCCTCCGAAACAAGCTTTCTTCGTATTGCCCGATATTCACTGAGAAGCGCATCATATCTCACGTCAAGATCTTCTGTACGATCCTTCGTTTGCCGATAAAGAACCAGTGCAGAAATAAAGAAACTCATTAAAATAACGATAAAAATTTGTAATAAAGGCGAAAGATTTGATTTCATAATAGCTGCTAATAATCCTGCTGTACTGATAATCCCAATTATCATGCCAAGACGTAATGACAAGTGATAAAACCCTGATCCCACCAGCAAGGATAGCACGAGAATGAGGTATGGATTAAACACTCCATTTTCGCCTGGAAATAAGGAAAGGCTTGCGATCACAGCATTAACACTCAAGAGCATTACTATAACTTTGGGCTTTCCCTCGACAAGTGGCATGATAAAGAAAATCACAAAATACAAGGCAACTCCAAACAAGCGCACTGTCAATTCTTCTATATTCTGATTGAAATAAACCATTGCAAATGCCCAGGCAATAATATTAAATAAAAGCCATACCCCATATGCCCTCATGCTGCTCTCCCTTTCCCCGGTTACATCATATGATCAGACCTGTTTTACTAACCAAATTGATATAAAAAGATTTCTAAAACCTATTGTACCTTTCCTAAGTGCAATGAACAATGTGATGCCTGATTCAAGCATTGCAGCGGATAGTGAAATCACTTATTAATTATAAGGAATATCCTTACCCTAATCAGAGCTATCAAATTTAATAAAGACCCACATATGAACTTTGTTTGCGTGCCTCTGGTCAATTTGGGCGTAGAGAGGGCATACAATTTAATAGAAAACGATAGTAAAAAAAGGTACAGAGGCCAGTAGACATTATTATTTCCAACACAATAAAGAGGCTGTCCAAAAAGCACTAACTTATGGTGACAGCCTTTTCATTTAGCCTTTAAACTTCCCTACACCCTACAAATTATAGTTCACTTTAAAAACTATCTTCCTTATCCCCTATTTTAATCAATTAAAACGATATAATCCTCAAAAGAAAAAGCACCACATTAGGTGCTTTCAGATTATATCCAGCTCCACCTTTTACAGCCACAGTTACATCTATTGCGGTTACGTTCAGGACTCGTTCTTTGACAATTACGATTACTTTCAGGACTAATTCTTCGACAATTGGGAGAGTTTAAATCACTACCACAATCATAATTCTGAACTACTGTGTCATTTACATCTGCATTAGAAACTGGATAATAATGCTCATTTCTAACGATCGTACGATTAACATTTTCAACTTCAGTTGGGTGGATATTTTTGACTGTTTGGCGATTTGTTGTAGTATTTACTACTCTTTATAGTAGGGTGTACAATAACTTTGTCTTCAGCAGGCGAAACTGAATTACACTGATTATTATTTCGGGATTTTTCATGCCATCCCATGGGTTATCACCCCTTCCCTCTTTTATTTGTTACACTGTATTGTATGTAATAGAGGAAAGTATGTCCTAGAATAGTAACTCACTAAAAAGAAAATGTATGATTCTACTATAAAATACCGTATTAGGCGCTTTAATAGTTAACGTTATTTGTTTCAGATCAAGTGCCTAATATGAAAAATTGAATATAAGAATAATCCAGCGATGTATCACCTGCATCTATCCCACTTTCAGGTTTTAGTATCTCTAAACGATGTAAAGGATGCCTTGAGAACGTCTTTTTTCGTTGGTGTAAAATGAACTGTACTACCTGCCCAACTTACTGCCTTTTCCGGGTTAAGTAAGCAATTCCCAAATGTCCAATTACACCACCCGTAAGCATTGCAATCAGCCAGATCCAATTAAACTCGTTGTTCACAAACCCCATAATTATAAACACTGTTGTAAAACCCAGCAAGGTTCCAATTAGCATGTTTAATTTCATTAAATCGCCCCCCTATTGATAATAGAGCACTTGTCAGTTTAAACAATCAACTATTGTCCTCAGTCATATGGCAATGTCAATTGTATTACTCACCACCACAATAACATAAGCATTTATTTCCCAATAAGAACAGGTCAGATATTTTCATATGATTTCCCATGATGGGCATGGTCTCGTCTCCCTTTACCTCAAAAATAGAACTCTTATCACTCAACAATTACAAATCATAACAACATTTCCATCTGGATCTTTAATATTAAACCAGGCTGTTTCGCCAACTCTCTCTATTTCTCTCACAATGACAATTCCTTTTTCTTTTATATATTTATATGCTTCATCAATGTTTGGAGCAAAAAGATTAAAAATCGGACTTGGACTTACAATATGTTTGAAATCTGGATCAAACGTGTGGTCATCTAAAGTTAGAGATGTTGTCACCGTTACCGGCACATTAAAAACCGGTGAAGCTACATTTTCCAAATCAATTGGTAACCCTAATAAATCGGAATACCATTTTGCTGAAACCCTCAAATTTTTCACATGAACAAACACGCCATTCATTTGATTTTTTACTGGTACGTTATTTTCCATTTTATCAACCTCCTTATTGCTATTCCATACAATAATTCGTTAAAGCTATGGGTAATTCCTTTTTTATAAATTATGTTTGGAAATCTGTTCATCGATCTTGAGTTGTTTATTCAAAACTATTTCCTTACACTACTGATTTTCCTGAAGCTTCAAGAAAAGCCATTCGTAAAAATATAATTTTACGAATGGCAATCTGGTTTTTGCTAAAATATATTCTTTTCAAAAAATAATTGCTGCTTCACTTAAAGTACACTAATCATTTCACTGCATGTATCACTGGAGTACGAACAACTAAAACATCACATGGAGCTGAACGTACGATTGCTTCAGAAACGGATCCAATTAAGAAACGTTCCACCGCAACCCTGTGGCTCCACAGATAATTACATCAGCATTGGTTAAGTTACCAACGTCACCCGTGTTAGTCGTTTTAGGAGAACCGTGTTCGATTACTACCTTTATAATTTGAATGCCTTCAGCCTCAGCCTGTACTTTGTAACCATTTAATAGTTCCTCTGAGAGGTACTGTGTACCCCCACTGATTTATAAAAAAAGCATAAAAGTCGCTATACGCAGAAGCATTAGAAAAATGAAGCAAACCAAACAAGCCCATTCCTGTTTTAGAAATAGGCATATCAAAAGTATTTACATCAGTCAATTGAAAACTGCGAAATAATTAATAAACATCGTGTAATTGCAATGACCGGACAGATCTAGGTAAAAACCTGCGAATCTGAGATTTACTATAACCAACCATTAAACGCTTTTCATCATGAATGATAGGACTTCTTAAAATACTAGGATTTTCCTGGATAAAACTGTATAAAACATTTAGAGACAATTGATCCATATCACCAATATTTTTCTGAAATATTTTGGAACGGGTTGAAATGATATCTTCGGTTCCATTATCAGTTAAACGAAAAATCCCTTTAATCTCAGGCAAAGTGAGCGGCTCCGAAAATGTATTCCTTTCAACAAAAGGCAGATTATTTTCCTGTAACCAAACCCTTGCCTTTCTGCAGGATGTGCAACCTGGTGTGACATAAAGTCTTAACATACCATTACTCCCAACTATTTTTTATGCTAGTTCAATTGTTTTTTATAAAGCGACAGTATTTGCGATAGCTCACCATTCTATAATCGTCAACTAAGTTTATAATATGATTTTACAGCAATTAAGTCTGATTGTCAATTTAGTTGACAATGTGGAGTGGGTTTTATATAGTAAGTATTGTAAAAATAAGGAGGAGTAAATCAGTTCGATTTTGATTAAAAAACTGAATTTAATTGATATGTTAAGCGAGGGCCATCTTCAGCTTCGAAACATGGCGGAGAAATTATGGAATAACAGCGGTGATATCTATCTATCCAATTCCGAGTGGTTCATTATAGCAAGATTATATAAATAGCAGCCTGCCATTGCCTATGTTTCTGTTCCCATGTTTACTAACTTTTAGAAAGTAATCGCTCCAAACTAGAACTTAGATGCACAAATTCATCTTCAATTACGTTAACATCAGGTTCAATCCAGGAAAAACCATCATTTAAAAAACGAGGAATAATGTGCATATGATAATGTTCGACGTCTTTAAACTTTCCATTATTTTGCATGATGGTTATCCCGTCTGTATTTAGAATTTCTTCAAGAGCTTTGGCTACCTTTTGAGATACAAGGATAACTTGACTTAAGCTTTCTTGGTCGACATCAGTGAGTTCCTGATAATGTTTTTTCGGAATCACCAAAACATGCCCCGTATTAATAGGGTATTTATCTAAAAAGCAACAAACTAAATCGTTCTCATATATAGTATATGCACTCGCTTTTTTAGAGACTATTTCACAAAATATACATGCCATTAGCGCTCTTCCCCTTTTATTTATTAAGCACTACATTTTTTCCCTTCTTTAAGTGATGCTCCATTTTGTATTTGTTAAAATAATTATCAATACTATTTTTATTATGTACAACTAATAACTTGTCACTATATACCCCATATTTTTCAAAAAAATTAGCTTTTCCTACTTCTTCAAAATGCCTATTCCATTTAAACATTTTAAAAAATATTTTGGCTGTAGGCTTATAATTAGATTTTTCTAAACCTATTTTTTGTAATAAAAACCTTTTTAATATCCTGTATGTTCTTCTAGAGTATTTTGTATCCAGGAAAATAATCAGTTCTGCATTTCTGAAACTATTTGCCACCCAATCGTCATTGTGCACGCCTTCTATTATCCAGTTATCTAATTGGATAATTGTATTCAAATGTGACTCTCTTTCTTCTACAGTTCTTCTTATATCTCCGGACTTATGTCTTTTCCATACGACATTATCCAATTCATGAAATGGTATATTAAACTTTAAAAATAATTCTTTTGCTAAGGTAGTTTTTCCACTACCAACAGAACCAATAATATGTATTCTTTTAGGTATTCTATTTCTCAGAACCAAGCCACCTCACTTATTTTATTAAACCACGACAAAAAACGATACCTTGTTGCAGTAACGAAGCCTATAAACCAACAACACGCTAAAAATTTAATTAATTGCTTAGTAAAGTTTCCAGTGAATCGGTCACTGATTTCCAGGCAGTTGAAAACGGGTCAATAATCTTAAAGTGTTCCACCTCTGGAAGCACAATCAAATGAACTTTATCACCTTGCTCAGTAGCCCTACGGTGATACTCGATACTCAATTCTACCGGAACATGACGATCCAACTCTCCATGAATCAAAATTTGCTCGACATTCAAGGGCAACAAATCAATTGGTGAGGCAATGCTATATCTGTTCGATACTTCCCGGGGTGTTCCACCAATAAAAGATTCCAATGGACTGCTAATCCCTTTTTCATCATGGATCTCCCACATCTTCTGCAAATCCAACACACCTGCTAAGCTTATTACACGCTTTATAGGTATATGCAAGTGGTTTCCCATCTCGTCATTTTGATTTTTACTGGATCTGGATGCCAACCAGAGAGCTAATTGTCCTCCAGCCGAATGCCCAAGAACAATCACGCGAGAAAGGTCAAGCTGAAAGCGTTCTTCAAGCTTAGATAGATGGTTTACCGCATCGATCACATCATGAAATGTACCTGGCCAACCACCCCCATCTTCTCCGATTCGGCGATATTCGATATTCCAAGTGGCATACCCACTACGACTCAAATCCTTAGTAAGGGCTTCATTTTCATCAAGTCCATATTTCGATTGCCAAAAGCCCCCGTGAATCGTAATAACTACGGGACATCTACCAGACAGCATCGGCAAACTGAGTACACCAAATTGCGATGAGTGACTACCATAGGTTAAATGAAAAGTAGAAACAGACATTATAAAAAACCTCTCCCAATATATTCTTCATTATTAATAAAAAAGCGCATGCACTTTTCACCAATAAGGTTCCTCTTCATTAGCTAATTTTAAAATCAATGGATAAAAACCAAACATGATAATAACAAAAACAATTGCAAGAATTAATGCCATACCTATCGAAAAATCTAACCAGGCATTAAGAGGTAATAGTACGATTAATGGAATAATCACAAATATACCACTTCTTATTCTTGATGATGCAGACTCATATTGTTTTTCACCACAGTGTGGACATTTCAACCTGAATATTGTTTTAAACGTTTGTTTCCAAGTCCAGTTTTTACCACAGCTTTGACAAATCGGCATTTGACACACCCACTTTTTTTTAAAAGTATACTCTTCCCGGTTAATAACCTATTCGATAAACCTTCGCATATTCCTGCCTGAGGATTTATTAACACCGTTTAATAAATCCTCAGGCCTCATGAAAAAGAAATACCTCCATCTAAATAAGCATTCTTTAAAATTACTTTAGTTGGAAGTTGTATTTTGCAATATTATTGGTTTGTTTTTTTCCATTGTTGCTTGATACAAACTAATTTCCCCGGATGGTGGAATAGCTGAATTAGAGTGCATTTGGAAATTTTCATTTAATGCTATGGTCCAGGCAGCTTCGTTATTCTTCATTAAAACAACTGCAAGTGTGCCAAATTGAACAATATTATCCCATTCAAACAATTCCGTTTTTCCATTTTGAGTAACAGTAATTCCTTCTGTATTGCTTACAACCTCCGCATTATTGCCTTTCCACCTGCCATGAATTTCGGCGCCCACATAATAATAGGATCTGCCAGTCCCCCGGTCACCGTAAGTCCCGATGAATTGGTGGATCGTATTGTCAGCTGCTTTGTATGTAACAGCCGCCACGTCATTCGCTAACCACTCCACTTGAAATTCCCCGTCCGTTACATAGGGTAATTTTTCCTGTGGACGAGCCAGAATACCATAATAGGATCTATAGTAAACAGCATTTCCACTCTCTATATTTTCTTTAATCGACAATACTTGTTTAAAATTAGGTGATATGCTTGTTATATTTTTAACTTCCTGGTTACTGAAGGTAAGCAGCACCCCATTAACAATAATGAATACAATCACAACACCCGTACCAATCCACTTCCACTTTTTAGTGAGTGTAAGCAGGAGGAAAATAGCCAGTGACAGACAGATAACACAGGAAATATTTATGAGATAAAATAACCGATTATCAATATACTCTACTTGAAATCTTTCATGTGCAAACAAGTATCCCATTTGCAGACAGAAGAAACCAAAAGCAAAAAGGAATAAAATCCAACCAGCAATTTTTATTAATTTACCCTTCTGTTTCATTTGGATTTACCTCCACCTGGAACTCCCATGTTTTGCCGTTATCCTTTGATATAAATTTTCCTTTCACTTTACCGCCTTTATAATCACCATTAGGACCCTGATTAATCAAAACTGCCAAATAACCTCCCTCTTTTACTGGAACTTCTGCCTGAACAAAAATCTCCTTATACTCCGCTGGAATATTAACTTTTGCTTCAGTCCAAGTATTTCCGGCATCTTGCGTAACGTAAAGATCCGGTTCTTCAGGATTAATTGTTCCAAAGGACAAAAATCCTGTCGTTTCATCAATAAATCCACCATCTGAAATTAATCTCGTTACACCTGAATTCGTTGTTTCCTCCCAGCTTTCACCACCATCATGTGTTAAGAAGACTGTCGAAAACTCCTGTGACATCGTTCGGCCACCAGAAATAATCACATAGCCAAACTTATCATTTAAAAAATCTACTTTTCTAAACCGCATTGCTGGAAAAGGTTTCGTAACCACTGATTCCTTCCACGTTTTACCTTGATCAAGTGAATACGTTAATAAAATTCTTTTATTATCCCAATCCATTCCATCTGAATATAAGAATGCAGCCCGGTTTTGTGTAAGTACATAGCTAACTTCAATCAGTTCTCGCTTATTCCCATTATACTCCCCATCAAATAATTGATCTTTTTCAACCGGTACTGTAATCCAATTACTTCCTTTATCGAAGGTGATATTCAGTTCGTCATTTTGTAACGAATAAGTAATCGGATCATCTATGTGAATTGGTTGTAACAGCTCAGTCTTTGGTTTCTCAGCGTCATTTAGTGATTCCTGGTTTTCCTGTTCATCAATTGTCTGATCCGGATGTAGTTGTGTAATGGTGGTGGGCTTTTGGTATAAAATTATGGCAATAATCAACCCAATCTTCATTATGCTGGCCACACTTACGACAAGTTTTTTCACTAGAAGAACTCCTTATTAATTGCTTGATTTCAAAGGTTTACTTACAAATATATCCCCTACTATTTTCAGATTAAAATTAAGCTATCCTATCACTTTTGGAAGCCGGAAATTATTATTCGAAGTCCTTTATTTTAATAAGCTGGAAGTAGACATACTCTTTCTTATTCCCTTTGACTCTATTGAATCATCTGCTTTAGTTGACTGTAAACGACCCTGCTCCAAAGAAAAACTATAAACCTTCTATAAAATTCTCTGAATCCTTAGCTATTCGTTCATATTTAATATTTTGAACATAATGGGAGCTGTTTAATTCAATGAGTTTACCATTCTCTAGATCACCAATAAAATCCTTCTGAAATCCAACCCAAGTTTTTTCATCCCAACCTGTTCTTTGACCATTTGAAGCAAACAAAAGCATAGGAACATTTGGTATGCCTGCATTTTCGACCTTTTTTGCGTTTTCTTTAACATGATCAACTTCTTTGATCATATTTTTAGTTGATGTTCTCCGATAAAAAATCACTTCATATAATTCTTTCTCTTTATCTGTCAACGTTCCATATTTTATTGCGTCACTTTCGGATAGATTTGGAATCCATCTGGTTAAACCAGTATTTGCAGCAAACGTACCTAATCGGATCAGGGACATGTTTATATCATAATTTTTATAAGCCATTGGAACAGCCATATCCAAACCTATGATTGCTTTTACTTCTTCAGGGTAGACCTGAGCCCAATGTAATGCCTCAATGCCCGACATGGAATGAGGAAATAAAGTATATGGTCCTTCAACTTTTGATTTTAAAAGGGCTTCTCTTGTTTCAGATAGAATTGTGTCGATATCTCGTTTAGATTCTGTGACCTCACTAAATCCATAACCTGCCTTTTCAACGACAACAATTCTATATTTATCGCTTAACAATGAATACAGTGATTTGAAATCTAAAACAGGTGAGCTCGTGCCACCACCAGACATAAAAACAAGCGTTTCTTCTCCATCTCCCTCTATATACACATGCATTTGATGACCATTTACTTCTACAACCTGTCCATTAGGAATGAATAATTCATCTTCTTTTGACAATTGTATTTGATGGTTACTATAGCTGGCAACAATTATACAAGCAAAAACCGCAATTATAACGGAAACTATTATCGCCATACGTTTAAAGATTTTTTTCATACTTACCCTCCACCCCTCCACGAAAAGGTATTTATTCATATATTTGATTTCGTCTAATCGATGGTTTAACTATACTTTAGGTTTAACATAAATTCCTGTATTTGAGTCCAAATCTATATTTAAAGCTACGTAATAACTATAATCTAATCGAGTAATTTTTTAAAAAATGTTTTATTAGAACCTCTACGTACCCATAATTATACCTTTTTTTAAATATTCTGCTTTAAAAGTATTTGAATCTTAGTAAAACTTGAGCGATTTAAATTCCCTCATAGCACTCTTTTTACGCAAAAACTGGAACCCCTTGATAGATAAGGGTTTGCCAGCTTTCGTTTTACTGAATTCTTTGAAATCCATACTATTCGATACCATTTGGTAACATTTTATAGTCTAAGGCACTTATTTATATTCAATCGTAATTAATCATGTTTAAACAAGCTTAATCATGTTTAATCCGCTTTGACGAAACCAAATATTGGATATAAGCTAATTATCGTAATTAATTATGCGAAAGCGTTCAGGAGGTGAAAGCATTAATATTTCAGAAGTAGCTGAAAAGTTAAACATAACAACAACGGATTATCATTTCCGTAAGCCAAATAAGGAAGACGGAGCTTCTGCTTGGGAGCTTGTTAAACATACTGGGAATCTTGACCTAAATTCTTCTTACAGCTATATCATGTGGTGTGAAATTTTTTCAGATACATCAATTGTAGTTGTGAGAAAGGAAACACAAAAAGTGATTGGTTTTATTTCCGGATTTATTCATCCGGATCAACCTGATACTTTGTTTATTTGGCAGGTAGCTGTTCATTCATCTGAAAGAGGAAATGGGCTGGCAACTAAAATGTTGCTTCAATTGTTAGACCGTGATGCATGTGAAGGTGTTCACTATGTGGAAGCAACTGTTTCACCATCAAATTCACCATCAAAACGTTTGTTTTTAGGTCTTGCCAGAAAGTTCGAAACAAACTGGAAAATCAGTGATTATATTACAACTGATGATTTCCCTGGCACCGGACACGAAGATGAAATGTTGTTTAAAATTGGACCGCTTGAAAAATAATTTAATTAAAGGATGAGAGAATGACAACTGCTGTAATTAATAAAGATAGAATGAAAACGTTTGAAGAATTAGAATCCGCAGTTAGAAGTTACAGCCGTGGTTGGCCTACTGTTTTTACAAAAGCAAAAGGATATAAACTATGGGATGTAGACAATAAAGAATATATTGATTTCTTTGCAGGGGCAGGCGCATTGAATTATGGACATAATGATGCGAAGATGCAGGAGAAAATTATTGAATATATACGGGAAGATGGAATTCTTCATAGCCTCGATATGGGAACGACACCAAGAAAGGAATTTCTTGAAACATTCCAGGAAGTTATACTTACACCTCGTAACCTCGACTATAAAGTTATGTTTCCCGGGCCTACAGGAACGAACTCAGTTGAAAGTGCATTAAAGATTGCTAGAAAAGTAACAGGTCGTGATTCGGTTATCAGCTTTACAAATGCGTTCCACGGAATGACGATTGGTTCGTTATCTGTTACTGGTAACTCATTTAAACGACATGGAGCTGGTGTTCCGCTTCATCATTCAGTTGCAATGCCTTTTGATGATTATGTTGAAGACCAAGATTCTACTGCTTATCTTGAAAAGTTTCTAGAGGATAGTGGGAGTGGTGTTGCCTTACCTGCAGCTATTATTTTAGAAACCGTTCAAGGAGAAGGCGGTATCAATGCAGCCCGTATGGATTGGTTGAAGAAAATTGAAAGCATCTGCAGACGTTGGGATATTCTATTGATTGTTGATGACGTTCAAGCTGGATGTGGAAGAACAGGTACATTCTTTAGCTTTGAACCTGCAGGAATTAACCCAGACATTGTTTGTCTCTCTAAATCTATTGGTGGTTCTGGTCTTCCAATGGCCATTACACTGATCAAACCAGCGTATGATCAGTGGGGACCTGGTGAACATAATGGGACATTCCGTGGTAATAATTTAGCATTTATTACGGCAAAAAAGGCGCTAAGTTTCTGGGAAACAGAGGCGTTTTCTAAAGAAATTAAGCAAAAGGCAAATCTATTGAAAAATAAAATAGATACCATTATTGCCAAGTTTCCAGAGCTTAAAGGGGAAGCACGTGGCAGAGGTCTGATGCAAGGAATTGCAGTACATGCAGACGGCCTTGCAGGTAAAATCTGTGCAGAAGCCTTCGATCGCGGACTTATCGTGGAAACGTCAGGACCAAGTGATGAAGTTGTAAAATTCCTTCCACCACTAGTTATAGATGAAGAAGGGCTTACCAAAGGTTTGGCGATTCTTGAAGATAGTATCGTACAAGTTCTTTCAAAATAACTACAGCATATATATACTAAAACACAGCTAATAAAGGAGAATCTCATTATGATCGTAAAATCACTAGATGACATTATTGGAACAGAAGATGAAACTAAGGGAGATACTTGGGAAAGCCGCCGATTTATTTTAAATAAAGAGGGTGTGGGCTTCAGCTTAAATGATACTATCATCAAAGCTGGTACGAAAAGCTACTTCTGGTACAAAAACCATATCGAAGCGGTTTATTGTATTGAAGGTGAAGGCGAAATTGAAAAAGTTGAAACTGGAGAAGTTTGGCCAATTAAAGCTGGAACTATGTATCTATTAAATGAAAATGACAAACATAATTTAACCGCAAAAACACAAATGCGAATGGTTTGCGTATTTAACCCAGCATTGGTTGGAACTGAGACACATAATGAAGAAGGATTCTATCCATTATTAACTGAATAGAAAACATAAAAAGAACCAGGTAAAAAAAACCTGGTTCTTTTTTATGCATTGTAATGTTGCCAGTCCCCATAACTTTCAAATTCTTCTGTATTTGTTTGAATAACAACATCATTTTTAATAATTCTTTCGTCTCTAGAATCAATGATAAATGAAATCTAGTGTCTCTCCTGGCATAAAGTGGTAACTCCTAAATTTGTGTGGATTATAACATCTGATAACCCTAATAAATAATGAATAAGCAAACAATTATAATATTTTAATTGTTTGCTTATTCAAATTTTAAGAAGACATTAATTTGGGTGAAATATATGCAAAGGTACATAATAAGATAAGTACCCAACAAATAGTACACATACAGGTCAAAAGTTTAAAGGTACAGGAGCTGATGATAATGGAACTTCAATCAAATCCCCAATTATTATGGTTTATTGGGGTCTACGCCTTAATTATGGTTGGATTAGGATTTTATATGTCAAAGAAGATATCGAGCAGTAAAGACTTTATCCTAGCCGGAAAAAGCTTAGGACCATTTGTATTGATGGGTACCTTGCTAGCAACCTGGACAGGGAGTGGAAGCATTTCAGGAGGGGAAACATCTGTTGCCTATAGTTTTGGTATAATCCCTTCCTTCATGTTAATGGTACCGACTGTAATCGGTATTCTTGTACTTTATGTAGCGGCGCCGAAAATCAGGGCATTTGGAAAATATACAATTTCAGGTATTCTTGAAGAAAAATATGGTGTTACAGCCCGCAATCTTGCAAGTATCATTGTACTTTTAGCTTATGTCGGCATCGTTTCTTACCAACTAAAAGGTTTTGGATTCATTCTTAACCTGACAACAGGAATGAGTGTAGAAATCGGTACGATAATAGCTGCAGTCTTAATCATATTTCTTGCGATGATTGGCGGACTTAAATCTGTCTCTCAAACAGATGCACTAAGCGGATTTTTGATGGTTGGCGGTTTATTAATCACTGTACCAACCATTTTCGCAATTGCCGGAGGATGGGATTCTATCGTTGAAAATGTTCCGGACTCTCATCTAACTGCAACAGGAGGATTAACAACAATCCAGCTGATGGGTTATCTGCTTCCTTCCTTATTTCTTTTACTTGGTGACCAAAACATGTATCAACGTTTAGCATCCTCAAAAGGAGATGCATCAGCTAAAAAGGCTCAAATCGGTTGGTTAGTAATAATGATAATTATTTCTCCGTCTATTTCACTAATAGCATTTGCCTCGCGTTCTCTTTTCCCCGATATCGAGCCCGGAATGGCACTAATGGCAACAACCCTTGCACTGCCGTTATGGATAGGTGGTATTTTACTCGCAGCAGCTGCTGCCTTTATCATTACAACTGGTAACTCCTATTTACTTTCTGCTGCAACAAATTTGACTTATGATATATATGGAAAGTATATTAATCGGAATGCGTCAGATAAAAAACAATTAAGAATGACAAAAGTGTTTATCGTGATCCTTGGTGCATTGGCATATTTATTGATCCGCTTTTTCCCAACTGTATTAGAAGTCCAAATGTATGCTTATACTGTTTATGGTGCAGGAATTACACCAGCCGTATTAGCTGTATTTTTCTGGAAACGTGTGAATGCGTCTGGTGGTATTTCTTCCATGATTACTGGTGTTGTAACAACATTAGTGTGGGAAATTGTGCTTAATAGACCTTTTGAATTAAACAGTGCAGTCATTTCAGTTCCAGCTGCGTTTATCGTATTAATAGTTGTAACATTAGCAACACAAAAGGAAAAAATGTAATTATCGATAGGAGTGTCAAAATATGCGAGAACGTTTAGCATCCGTAACAGCTTGGATGAACAAAAATAATATAGCAGCAGCATTTGTGAATTCAACCGAGAATGTATTCTATTTATCTAATTTCTACACCGACCCACATGAACGACTCATGGGAATTTTCGTATTCAAACAAGCGCAACCATTGTTTGTCCTGCCAGCGATGGAAGCAGGTCAATTAAAAGATGCCGGTTGGGAGTACGAGATCATCGGGTATTCGGATCATGAAAACCCATGGGAACTAATTAAAACTTCCCTTGAAACAAGAGATCTTGCCAAAGCGGAATCAGTTGCCATTGAAAAAGAATTTCTATCCTACGGACGGAGTGAAGCCTTCCTTGCTTTTTTCCCGGAAGCGAAGGTAGTTTCAGTGGAAGATAAACTAAATGAAATGCGTGTAGTAAAAGATGAAAAAGAAATTGCTATTATTCGTCGTGCAGCTAAGATGGCTGATTTTGGAGTCCAGGTAGGTGTAGATGCCCTTAAGGAAGGGATTAGTGAAATGGAAGTTTTAGCAAAAATTGAATTTGAACTGAAGAAAAAAGGGATCCGTGAAATGTCTTTTTCGACCATGGTTCTATTTGGTGAACAATCCGGTGATCCGCACGGTAACCCAGGCGATCGAAAGTTGAAAGCCGGTGACGTGGTTTTATTCGATTTAGGGGTTATACTTGACGGATATTGTTCTGATATCACTCGTACAGTTGCTTTTAAATCAGTCACAGAAAAACAAAAAGAAATCTATAATACGGTGTTAAAAGCCGAGCTGGCTTCCTTAGAATTAAGTAAACCAGGCACTCGCATTGGAGATTTAGACAAAATTGCACGGGATTTGATTACCGAAGCAGGATATGGCGACTACTTCCCACATCGCATCGGACATGGTATGGGAATAAACGTCCATGAATTTCCTTCCATGAGCCACTTAAATGATGGAATAGTAAGAGAAGGAATGGTATATACGATTGAACCTGGCATTTATTTACCAGGAATAGGTGGAGTAAGAATAGAAGATGATGTGCTTGTTACGGCAGATGGTTTTGAAACACTGACCAAATTTCCGAAAGAACTGCAAATAATTGAATAATATAATCAAGAAAAGTGCAATGTTTATATGATGAGGTCCGCATTGGCGCTATCCTGTCTCCTCTAATAAATCCAGTATCCCTAAAAGTTTGTAGAGTTGTACACTATAAATGTGCGAAGGAAGCTTCTAGTGGAGCGAGAGCATCTCAGAATCGAGCGACTGCTACTTCAAATCGCACGGGTAACACCGCTATTCAAGTGACAACTTCTAAGCAAAATTGCTGCCACCCGAAGTTGCATCCATTCGAAGCAGTTTGATATAAAACGTTGCTTCCTTTCAGCTTTGGCAAAACACCCACCCTCTTCTTAAAATTTACGAATATCTTCATTTTCCGATTTTCCATTACCCCTTTTTATAACAAACAAAATAAAATATATAATACCAATAAAAACAAACCCAATTCCTAATCCTTCTATCCATCTTGGCCCATAAAACCCATCAAAATAAGTAAGGGTGAAAAGTAATGTGCCAATCGTAATATAGATAGCAGAAACAACTTCTCTCATCGATTTGATCACTCCCCATTTTTATTTTACTTCAACATTTAATTCCTCTGCTTCATGGTAAAACTGTTTTTTATTCGGCTTTAATACTGAAAATGTAAAGACAATAGATGAAAGCAACATGACAATTGCCAATGCGACAATCGTCAGCCTTAATGAAACAAGGTCTCCCGCAACCCCGATTGCCAGAATAAATACTACTTGAACAGCACTTTGGATTAACTGGTAAATGCTTGTAACTCTCCCCATTATTTCAACAGGAACATTGTTTTGGTAGAAAGTCATGATTCCTGCATTTAAGAACACATTAAAGAAACCCAGGATTACAAATCCAACAACAATTGATGCAAAAGACCACGAGAATGCATAGATTACATAACCAACTGTCATCATGATCAGACCAATTGTAATCATATACCTAAGGGAAATTTTATTTGAAAAAATCGATAATAAAATTGCACCGATAACAGAACCAATTCCAGTTATACTAATCAACAGACTATAGTCAAATTCAGACAGTCCGATTACTTGTTGGGTAAAAACGACTTCTTGTGCATCCATTGCAAAAGAGAAAATCATAATAATAATAAATCCAAGATAGACAAATGATACATATTTATTTTCTGACATGTACTTCTTAACGACCGTAAAGTCACGAATCACTTGTGACACAGTCAATGTTGGAATCGTTTCTTTATCAATGTTTTCTTTTTCAGGAAGAAATAATAATAAAATTGCTGAAATCACAAAGAATATTGCAGTAAGCCATAATGTTACTTCAACAGAAGTTAATAATATGAGTGAACCACCAATTGCAGGACCAATAATAAATGCTCCGGAACTTGCAAATGAGCGAATCGAGTTAAAGCGTTTTCTTTTTTCCTTTGGAATAAGAATGGCAACATATGTCATTGATGATGGATTAAAAAAGCCTTTGCCACACTTAAGACAACCAGGATCCCATAAATTACCACCATGTTTGGGGCTAATGGAATCAGGCAGATGAACACCGCTCGGATGATGTATGTTACCATCATTACTTTTCTTTTGCTTCGGTAATCAATAAAACTTCCTGTCCAGAGCTTTGTTACAATATTTGTTAATGGGCCAATAATCCAAAGCCCCGCAACAGCTGCCGCTGAACCTGTGAGTTGAAATACAATAATATTAATCACAACCAAGTAAATAAAGTCCCCAATACTTGAAATCCCAATCGACGACAATAATATCGTTGGATCTTTCCAGCCTTTTAAGCTTTTTACCATACACAGTCTCTCCATTATGTATTTTTAGGTAAGCATAGCATATAACTGCTTATATCATTTAGCTGAACAGGCCAACTATTTTACTATTCAACCTAAGCGTATATCTTTTCACAACATTTATATTTATTTTAACATAAACATTCAGTATACATTGCAAAACAAAATAGAAATTAAGAACAGTTCAAATCACATACGAGCCAACAAAAAAATGACCATCAATCTGCTTAGATGGTCATTTTACTTTTTAGAAACATTTCCGATAGCACGGGAAACTATATTTAAACACTTGAACTTTCTTTCAATTGAATGGTTGTAATGCAGGTATTGTCACCCTCAAACGTGGAAAACTCTGATTCTGCAGTTTTCCCATTATGTGAAATTTCTACATGAAACGTCTTGTCACGCGGTAGCCACAGATCGATAAATCCATTTGGCATTGAATTCATTGTCTCGTCCACTATTACATTGCCATCCATGTCTTCAATCAATACGCTGAACGCTTCATCCACCATTTCTCCCTGGCAACCGGTTAAGCTATGAATTTCACATGGATGTGTTTGCTCAACATATGGTGCGATGGAAACAAAGAACTCATCTTCAGGCAAATCATAGGTTAACTGGTTTTCGTCACTGTCAGTCACAATGAGATCATGAGACGTAATTGATGCAGATTCAGAAGTTTTTTCACCTATACTGTAATCATTTACCAATTGCTTCATATCTTGTGTTTCGCTTTCTTCTTTCACACTTTCTTCACCATTTGCCGAATATATATATACTCCAAATCCAACAACAACCAATACCGTAAATACTGAGATTATTCTTTTCATTTATTTTCATCATCCTATCTTTTATTTCAGTGGTTAATTCTATTAAAACATTTTCTGCCCATCAAATTGCACCTGACTTATGTATACTTTCTTACAAATTTATTTTCCCTACTTTTTAGAAACATGGTAATTGAATTGCTCCATCTCCTGTTTGAAACTATTTAGATTTTAAGGATGATGAACGTGGACGGAACGCAAGGACTTGCCCATTCTTCTTATCATTAAAAATACCTTTTAGTCTGGAAATCACCCATGCCCCCTGTGAACCGAGGAGACTCAACAAATAATCGACACCAGCAGGGCTTCCAAAGACCCATCTGTCTAGAGGCTTATCATCGAATTCGGGATGGGTAATTTGATAATACACATCAATTCTTATCATTTCATTCATGATATTGTCACTGGCAGCATTGAATATATAGTAATCCTGAAGATGATTATTTTTCACCACCCCAAGTCCGAGTATTTTTATCAGATCATAATCAATCGAATGATTATCCACGCCATACAGCCGCTCCACTTTATGATCAATATATCCTGTTTCTGTTATGACTTCATAATCAATTCCATCAACAAGTTCGGTGGCATCAACATAAAATAGGTTTGTTTGCTTCATATTCATTTAAAACCCTCCTGGAAATTCATAAATACTTAGCCCTCATGAAAATACACTATTATACATATTATTGATTTTAGCAGAAGGGTTATACATATTAGCGCTCAGGACAAGCGTTTGAGTATTTAGTAACCATTGTACTTTTGTGTCAACCTTGCTTTTTTAGTTGGTTTATATGTTAATTATAGGCTACCATAGTCATATTGTGATTAAATTCACATAAATGTCGAAATAATTGCTTAGCAGGAAACCCTGCTCAGTCAATCTTTAGTAATTGTGCATTTACCGCACATATAATCGTACTTAGTGACATAACTACTGCCCCAATAGCCGGGGTTATAACAATTCCAATATTAATTAAAATACCTGCCGCTAATGGAATGGCAATAATGTTATACCCTGCAGCCCAACCTAGGTTTTGAACCATTTTTCGATGACTGGCTTTGGATAATTTAACGATATTTAAAATATCCTTAGGATTACTATTCACTAAAACTACGTCAGCTGTTTCAATGGCAACATCTGTACCTGTTCCAATAGCAATTCCTAAATCCGCTTCCGCTAAAGCAGGTGCATCATTAATTCCATCACCAATCATTGCAACTTTTTTACCACCCTGCTTTAAATCCTTTACATTATTCGATTTTTCGTGTGGCAAAACTTCTGCAATTATCTTTGAGATCCCTAACGCTTCACCGACATAATTTGCCACCCTGGTATTATCTCCTGTCATCATAACCGTTTCTATCCCACGATCATTTAATTCTTTGATCACTTGATATGAAGACTCTCTAATAATATCTGCTAAAGCAATCATCCCTTGAAGCACATTATCCTTTAAAACAAAGACAACTGTTTTTCCCTGTTGCGCCAGTTGATCAAATGCTTTCTCATCATATGAAATATTGTTCGAGCTCATCGCCCCAGGACTGACAACTGCAATTTCCTCACCATTTACTTCTGCAACCAGTCCTTTACCAGTTAAATTTTTATAATTTTTCACATCGTAAGCATCTAATTTACGCGCTTTTCCTTCTTTTACAATTCCTTTTGCGATTGGATGATCTGATTGGGTTTCCACTGAGTAAGCTAATTTTAATAACTCTTCTTCACTCACATTACTGCTCGGGTGAAGATCAGTAACCCCAAAGTTCCCTTCTGTTAAGGTACCTGTTTTATCAAACACAACACGATCCACCTTCCATCCACTTTCAAAAGGTGTACGATTACGAATCAGCAATCCCTTTTTAGCTGCAATGGATGTTGATCTTGAAGTTACCAATGGCCCTGCTAAACCGAGAGCATGTGGACAGGCTATAATTAAAACAGTTACCATTCTTTCCAGAGCAAATTCGAAATCTCCTGTTGTTGCCCAATAAGCTAACGTAATTATCCCAACAATTATTGCAACATAAAATAACCATTTAGCAGCACTGTCAGCAAATCCCTGGGCTTTTGATTTTGTTTTTTCAGCATCACTTACTAATTTAATAACCTGGGAAAGGTAGGTGTCTTCTCCGGTTTTGCTAACTTTAATTTTTAACACACCATCACCATTAACTGCTCCACCAATCGCTTCCATGCCGGGTGATTTTTCTACAGGGACTGACTCACCGGTTAACATAGATTCATCGACAGACGATTCCCCTTCAAATATTTCCCCATCAAGTGGAATTTTTTCCCCGGATTTAACTAAAATCTGATCCCCGGGATGCAAATCCTCAACCGTTACTTCTACAATATTTCCGGATTCATCTATTTTATGAGCTTCCTTCGGCATTAGTTTAATTAGTTCCTCCAATGCTTTTGAAGCACCCATAATGGATTTCATTTCAATCCAGTGACCTAGCAGCATGATAACTATTAATGTTGCCAATTCAAAAAAGAAATCACTGCCCTCGATAAAGAATGCTGTTAATGTACTGTACACATAGGATGTTACGATAGCTAAAGAAATTAACATCATCATTCCAGGCGTTTTCTCTTTAAGTTCCTCCCATGCTCCCAGTAAAAACGGTTTTCCACCATAGAAAAACACAATTGTGGAAAGTATGAATAATAATAAGATATCACCGGTAAAGTTGACTTCATATCCAAAAAGCATTTGAATCATTTCAGACAAATATGAAATTGGTATAGCCAAAATAAGAGATACCCGGAAACGTTTCTTAAAATCTTCAATCATGTGTCCATGATGATCCCCATGTCCTCCGTGACCACCATGCCCGGAATGTTCGTTGTGATCCTGGTGTTCGTGATGGTTATGATGTTCATGTTGTTCATAGTTATGTTCATGCTCATCATGATGATGTTCATGCCCTTTATCCTCATTATGATTATGATGTTTTGCCATTGTTTTCTCTCCTTTTTCAAAAGTGTACTGGAGGAATTAACCTTTATATTTTATACCATATCATACTATACCTCTGTTAGGTATTATTTGAACTTAAAATTTCACTGGCTATTGAAAAGAGGTATAGAAGAACCTGTGGGGAAAATCTCCGCAGGTCCTTCCTGTTTGAATATATTCTTGAAATCATTCGAAAAAAACTTCCTATCTGCTTATTCAATCGCAAATAGATTATTAAAGGATTCACTCATTACCGGATGATTATATACTTGATCTCTCAAATAAGTATATGGAGCGTCCAAATCCATTGCCAGTTTCACCAGGTTGATTAATTCCGGTGATTCTGGACCAAACAGTGTAGCACCAAGAATTTTATCTTTTTTTTTATCGATGACGACTTTAAACAGTCCCCGCAAATCATCTATGACATGTGCTCGCGGATGGGACGCTACAGATAATTTACCTCCAGCAATTTCATAGCCCTTATCCTCTGCTTCTTTTGCAGTCATGCCTACTCTTGATAAAGGAGGATCGATAAATACAGAATACGGAACATTTTTCCTGGCCATTAGTGAATATTCTTTGTCACCAAATAAATAGTTCATAACAATACGATAGTCATCCAGGGAGATATACGTGAATTGCATCCCGCCTTTCACGTCACCAAGCGCCCATACATTGTCAACCTTTGTTTCCAGATGGTCATTGACCTTAATGGCTCCTTTTTCCGTAAGTTCAATCGAAGTATTCTCAAGACCAAGATGCTCCACATTAGGTTTGCGGCCAGTAGCAAGCAGCACTGCATTAGCAATCAAATCTTCACCATTGGATAACGCTAACTTGACTTCATCTTCACTTTTCTCTTCAACTTCCTCTGCTTTTGCTCCAAAAATGAACTGTATCCCTTTTTCTTCCAATACCTTTTGTACTTCTGCAGCAATTTCCGAATCTTCATAAGGCAACAGCTTATCCTCCGGTGTAATTACGGATACCTCTGATCCGAAATTTTGATACATCGAGGCATATTCCAGTCCTATATACCCTCCCCCGATAATTGCTAATTTTTTTGGCAGTTGTTTGCGATTGATCAGGGTTGTACTCGTATAGACCTTATCTGAAGAAAGGTCGCCCTTCAAAGGAGGAATGTTACTTGTTGCACCTGTGTTGATAAAAATATGCTCAGCAGTTAAAATTTCCCTTTTTCCATCCAATTCTATTTCCACTTCTTTATCTGAGCGGAATTTGGCTTCCGATACGTGAATGGTGACCTGGTCATTATCGGCAAGACTTTTGTAATTATTTTCCCGCAGTTTTTCCACTACCTTATCTTTTCGTTCAATCGCATCTGGATATGGCATTTTCATCAGCCCATCATGGACAAGTACTTTTGTAGGGATACATGCAATGTTGATACAAGTTCCTCCATACATGTTAGGATCCTTCTCAATCATTGCTACCTTCCAGCCTTTGTTGGCAAGTTCCCCGGCCAATGTTTTTCCAGCTTTTCCAAAACCAATTATTATTGCGTCATATGTTAACAATTGATAAATTCTCCTTTTTAATTTGAATCATAAATTTATTCTATTAGTACTATACCCATTTAGGGTATAATAAAAACTAATATAACTTTCTGACGCTTAAAATGTAGTTGATAGATAATGATGATGGAAGACTTTAGAAAGAAATGAAGGAACACTTATAATGAGGATATATTACAGGGGGTAAATACTGTTGTTTTGAAACTTCCTAATCAAGTAAGGGCATCACTCAATCAAGCGGTAATACTGCTGATTCGGGCGGCAGCATCTCTAAATAGATTTGCTGTCGCCCGACGTTCCATCCACTCGAAGCAGTGTATGATATAATACATTACTTCCTTTTTCGATATCCTTTTCTAAAGAAAGTTCCTTTGGATTATGGCTGATTCCATCTACTGATTTAACAAAAATCATGCCAACAGGAAAACGATCTTTAAATTGCATCCCGTCATGACCAGCACCACTTGGCAGGGATACGACTTCTTCTCCTATTTCCCGAATGCTTTCCTGTATAGCTGTTTGAATATCCTCATCACACTGGACTGGTGCTATACGTTGTAACTCAGATACTTGTAATTCCAGCTCTCTCTTCGTTGTAATTTTTCCCGCAAATTGTTTAATCATTTGTTCGATGTTATTTCGCTGGCTTTCATCAATACTTCTAATGTCAATGGTCCACTCAACCTCACCTGGAATAACGTTAACGCCATTTGGTTTGATTGTCATTTTCCCGACAGTTGCAACTGCAGGTGGAAACTGTTTCGCAATTTTTTCCGTTTCAGCGATAATTAGGCTCGCTGCTGTTAAGGCATCATGCCGCTGGTTCATTGGAGTTGCCCCAGCATGTTCAGCCAGGCCTTTCAAATGGAACTTGAGCCATAATGGGCCTGCTATACCAGTGACATTTCCAACCCCGACATGATTACTCTCGAGAACCTTCCCCTGTTCGATATGAATCTCAAGATATGCTTTCACATTTACTAATTTTGCACTTTCCAGCGGTCTCTCTTTCAGTCCAAAATTTTTCATCGCCTGCTGTATGGAAATACCGGAATCATCCTCTCTTAATAAATCCTCTGCTTTTAATGTACCTGCAACTGTGCGACTCCCAATCATGCCATATCCGAACCTGCTGCCTTCTTCATCTTTAAATGAAATAACTCTGACGGGATGCTTCAGCTGGATTCCATTTTCTTTTATTGTGTGCATCACTTCAATTGCAGATAAAACACCCAGTGCTCCATCATATTTTCCGCCATCAGGAACGGTATCAATATGAGAACCCAGAAGGATAACCGGTAAGTTTTCCGCCCCATCCATACTACCTATTAAGTTACCTACCGCATCATAATAGACAGATAGCCCTGCTTCTTCCATATATTGTTCAACTAATTTATTTGCTTCCTTCTCTTCATCCGTAAAAGAAAAACGGTTCATGCCGCCATTTGGATTTCTCCCAATTTTGGACAAGTCCTCTAAATTACTGGATAACCGCTTCATATTAATCATTTTTTGTCCTCCAATTTAAAACGGAAATGACAGTTTCCTTCTTTTAAAATATATTTTTCATGCTCAACCTCAAAATCAGGATTATAGCCTTGCGCAACAGCGGGATCAATCATCTGACAGTAAAGAATGCCATATTTATGCATGTCATCATCAGCCCATTGCTGTCCAAATGGGCAAACGGTAAAGTTTTGCTCTATTTCATTCTCTTTATAATCTGTTGTAAAGTTAAATAACTCACTTCTGCCCATATCATAATTAGTCAAATAGTTTTCTCTCGTATTGTCCTCACCATTGGCCCGTGCCCGCTGTGCAATACCACGACCACGTTCCTCACCAAATGTTCGAACCCCTTCTCGAACAGTGTTCTCACCTTTTTCTCCAAATCTATCAACAACCGATTTACTGATTTGTGCAAATAGCTTGGCCATTAAAGCATAAATAGTCTGATCCTCATATTGATTCTGTGTCTGATGGTCATTAGGGATATAGTTGAATAATCTATGATTTTCCCCATCAACTGTAGCTTGCTTTCCAATTTCCTCCGCATCTTTATATCCGAAATTTCCCACACCCTGCTGAATCAATGTTTTTCCTTTTTCTCCAAACGCTGAAACTACTGATTTTTCCACATGTGTAAAAAGCTTCGCAGTTATAGCGTACATCGATACTGGTGGAATATTAATCTTCTGTTTACCCAAATTAATCACATCCTTGTTTATATTTATTCATTAATAGTTGCTTCTTCTTTTAATGCTGACGCTTTTTCATTCACTTGTACATGTTCACTTAAAATATGGTTCAGCCTGTCTTTCATTTCATCCGAAGTAATGACACAGCTTGTGAAATAGAATTTTGTCTTAACCTTCAATTGATAACCTTCATTTGCCTCTGCCGAAAATCCGTAAAACTTGTGATTGACGTCAATACGTACAAATTCAAATGATTTTATTTTATTCCATGCAACAAATCGACTCCCGCTTAGCAAGCCATCCTCTACCACTGCAAAAAGATTGAGTATGTTATAAGAATTGACTATTGGCAGTAGTAATAACAAGTATAATGACGAATCAAATAGTTGGAAAAACACTCCTAATAAAAACATAATAATTACAAAAAGGAGTATCAAAGAATAAATAATGATTCCAACTTTTTGCTTAGAATATACCGGGAAATCTACTGGTTTGTCAGGATGTTTTCTAATGGCTGCAATATCTTCATTTATTTTCGGCAATATAAATTTTTGCTTCATTTTTACGAGGACTTGAATAAACTTATAGCTAAAGTACCCGATGACAATTAAGAACAATATATCCATGAATAACTTCAATCAAATCAGTCCTTTTAAACTTTTTGAATCTTTAAGGGGTCATTTGCTTAAAGATTATTTCACATTTTCTATAACCTACCTCCACTTTACCATATATTCCAAATATTTAAATCAGATTCATTTCTGAACCATTAACAAAGAAAAAGCACAAATACTTTTCCCGTACATGCGCCATAAATTTGGAAGTCTCTTCTCCTATATACGTTTACATGCTAAATGATAACCGTTTTATGAGAAACATCCCCTTCAAGAATGAGCTCCTTTTTCCCATCCTCCATCTTTACAATAGACAGACTTGTCCCATCTATAACAGGAGGGATCCAAAGCTTGGTAAGTGAGTTATTTTTACAAATCATTTGCAATATCTTTACGACAACGCCATGGGTAACAATCAGCAGATTGCCTGACTGGTAAGTTTCTTCAAGACTCTTTAATATAGATTCCAGTCTTGTTATTACATCCTGAAAATTTTCAGCTCCATCATCACGCCAATACTTATTTGGAAGATGAAGGTAACATTCATAGTTGTATGGGTCCATCGCCTTTATTTGATCGATTGTTTTCCCTTGCCAGCTCCCTAGGTGTATTTCCATTAACCTTTCGTCTGTTTCAAAGGGTAAGGGACGATCCCCCATCAGGAATTCTGCAGTATGAACAGCTCTGGTACTAGGACTTGAAATCACAGATTCAAATTCTGTAGATGCCAATTTCCTGCCTAATAATCCGGCATGGTAAATACCCTGAGCTGTTAATTTAGAATCCAACCGGCCCTGCATTCTATTTTGTACATTCCATTCTGTTTCACCATGTCTGGCGACATATAAATTCAACACGGGGATTCCCCCTAAAGTTTATTAAAATAATTACCTGCGATTTCTTTAATCCTTCTTTCGCTTTCAATAGGATACGTAATTAAAAAGGAAGTGGATGGTCCCCCAGATTTCAGCAGATCAATCTCGGAAGCTGGTGTTATCTTACTCCTGTAAAACCCGGGATACATACGTTTTAATTCACTAAGAACTCCTTTTGACCCAACTGGCCATACCATTACATCCTGAAGATCACAAATTTCTTTAAAAATTGATAATGGAGCAATGTCATCAGCCTGAACGACTACCTCATCTCCAACCAGCGGCAATCCAATCAAGGCAGCTTTCTTATCCTGCAGGTCCTTTTGTTTAACAGAATTCAGGGCTGGTTTTTTCCCAATTATATTGATTCCAATTGCTGATTGGGATAATGAAAAATTGGTTTCAGAACTTCCTGTGATCGGAATATTTTCCATACGAAGTTCTGACAGTCCCCTTTGAACTCCGGAAGTAAGCTCATCCCATGCTTCATTTCCGCAAAAGTTTTGGATTACTACCGAAACCGGACTAGCTCCAGCTGCCATACATTCCATTATCGCAACTCTTAATGAATAGTAGCTGACAGTTTCATATGGAACTGTAACATTATCCAGTTCTTTCATTCCAATCGATCCACTGTTATCTGTTGTAATCACAAGCATTTCTTCCCCGTTAAATGGAATGACTACTGCATCTCTCATCCCTTCACTTCTCCTCTATGATATGTCCCTTTTAAAATAGGATTTAAACGGGGAACGGCGATGAACGCGATCGCTGTATTTAGTGCAGAACCAATTAATAAGGAAGGTACAAGCGCGATATAATACGTAAAATCAAATAAGAAAATAAAAGGCAATGGCGCAACAAATGCATTGCCGATCAGGAATACAGTTCCAGCTAAGATCTTCTTTCCATATTTATAAAGCGCAGCGAATAAGGAAACAAGCAAAGCCATTTCCAGTGCGATTATAAAATGAAGGGGGCCTAATGGCATTCCGCCAATAAGTGCAGACATCATATGGCCCAAGCCACCAACGACAGCACCGGCTCCACTTCCAAAGAATACTGCAGCAAGTAATGCTGGAAAAGCGTCCAATGCCACACTCCCAATAATTGCGGGTACCTTTATAGCCGCTCCTATTACAGATAAGGCGATAAATAATGCTAATAAGCTCATTTTTCGTACGTTCATTTTATCTTTCCCCTCTACTTTTCCTTCGAATGGCAGGGCTTAATAGTTTGATTGATTCCGTACCAGATAACATCAACATGCGAACACCTGGTAGATAAATCCTGATATGCCCACCCTGTCAGGTCCCGCCAATTTCTATCATTTTTATCAATAGGAACAATTCCTTTTGTAATATCTGTCCCAATGATAATAATTTTTCGATTTTGAGCGCTATTTTCCCAGTCTATGTAACCATTCAATACGTTTACGAAATAGTTTCGGGCTTCGTTTACTGTCATTTCTGCAGAATGTTCTTTCAACCAGATTTCCAAACCTTCCAAAACAATGGACGTACTTGATAAAGTGTTCAAATCTTCTACTAATGGTTCTCCCTTGTAGGCTGAAATCCATTCACTCCCGGGATATTTCCCCTTCACCCATGCCTGTTTTCCGTTAAAGGCACCTCCTGTAACAAAATGCAATGTTCTCCCCTCCTTAAACCCTCTCTATCAAAAGTCAGCACAAACCCAGTCCCATGAGGAATACTCCACTCCCAGAATTCCCTTTCGATTGGAGAAAACTCATGCAGCAAGCTGCGAATAACACCACCATGTGTTACGATAAAGGCTCTTTTTGACCCTTGCTGAATAATTAAATCTATCAGCCTGTCCCATCCTTTCTGAACCCTGCCAGTAAATTGCTCAAAGGATTCACCATGTGGAGGAGTATAGGTAAATAGATTATTAATCCACTGCTGGTATTCATTAACTGCTTTTAATTCTTCATATGTCTTTCCTTGAAATGTTCCAAAATTCATTTCTCTTAATTCTGTAATAACAGCTGGTGCTACACCTGAAAATAAAATTTCAATGGTGGTCAAACATCTTTGTAAATCACTGGAAACAAATAAGTCATAGGAATACGGATTAAATGTATAGCCTGTCAATGTCTGAACTGCCTCATTGCATAGAGGAGAATCATTCCATCCCATATAAGCCCTTCGTTTATTCCCCTCTGTCATCCCATGACGAAATAATGTAATAGCCACAATATCATCCATAAGAAAGTCTCAGTCCCTTCAACAGTAGCTCCAAGCACGTCACCGGTAATTCCGCCAAACCATTTTTCCGCTTTTCTGCGTATGAACAAATAACATCCAAACGCCGACACTGTTAATGCAATAGCTAGCAATACAGAATCTGCATCAAATATGGTGATAATGCCGAGAAGGACAATCAGATACACCGGATAGACCTTCAATGTGCCCTGTTTACCCGCTTTTCTGAAGAATGATGCCAGTCCATCCTTTTTTGCTGGTAGTATCGTTAACAGTACGACACCCATTATTCCTTTACTTAAGAAGGGAATAAGCATGATAAGCAGGAAGGATTGGAAACTCGCAAACATGGTAATTTCATAAATGAATAAAAAACGCAGGCTTAATAGAATGATTACAGCCAAAACACCAAAAGCCCCTGTTCTTGGGTCCTTCATGATTTCCACTCTTTTATCTTTATCCTGATAAGAGAAGAACGCGTCGCTTGCATCCATCCATCCGTCCAGATGGATTCCACCCGATGAAATAATCATAAATAACCAGACAATAAAAACAACAGCTAAGGGCGAGAAAGGTGTCCATTCCAGAAGTGAGTATAAAAGCATGCTGTATAAAACACCCTGGAATAATCCCAATAAAGGAAAAGTTCGGATGCTTTTCTCCAAATATTCCTGATCCATTGGCAGGTTGGCTTTTATCGGAAGTGCGGTTAAAAATTGCAGATTAATTAAGAATCCCTTTATCAACTTCATCTTTCCCTTTCCCATCCATAAGCAATATCTTTTAACTTTTCCCAGTTCAAATGGTTTATCATATTCATAGCAATTCTATCATACCGTTCCTCTTTTATATCCTGTGCATATACGGTTTCCTTTATTGGCAGATGTTTCGATTCACGGATTTTATTTAACCATTGATTTCTCCATTCATCGTTATGGAAAAGATGATGGACATACGTACCAATAATTTTTCCATTGTGTCCGTAATAGCCTTCCTTTTTGTTATCCTCCAGTTCAAGAAAGAAAATTTCCTTTTCAAAAATCGTTGTATTCCCTGAATGAATTTTATATCCTTCAATTGGTTTGTTTCCAGGTAATTTTGTATTTGGATGATAGTGGCCTTTCACCCTAACTGTTTCTTTCTCTTCAGAAAAGACGGTTTCTGCAGGAATGAACTGTAATCCTTTCACAAGGCTTCCAGGTTTCCCTGTATCCGAGCCCCGTTGATCGATAATTTCTGTCCCCATCATTTGAAAACCACCACTAATTCCAACAATGTATCTGCCTTCTTTAACATAATTGATAAGTTGATCATAGAGCTTCGACTCTTTTAATCCGTTTAAATCATTTATTGTACTTTTTGTTCCTGGTAGGATGACCGCATCCGGCTGACCAAACTCGGAGGGCTCTTTAATAAACCGAACCGACACATCATCTTCATAGAGGAATGGTTCAAAATCACTGTAGTTGGAAATATAGGGAAGATGAATGACCGCCATGTCAATTTCCCTTTTTCCTCTTTTACCGATTTGCGTTTCCATCGATAAAGAATCCTCCCCATCAATCCGATGATTGTCAATATAGGGAAGGACTCCAAGTACGGGAATGCCGGTTTTGTCCTCCAGCCATTTCACTCCGTCATGAAACAATTCCAAATCTCCACGGAATTTATTGATGATTAATCCCTGTACCCTCTTTCTTTCATCAGGGGAAAGCAGCTCCAATGTGCCAACAATGTTTGCAAAGACCCCACCACGTTCTATATCTGCTACTAATAATACCGGGACATCAGCCAGTTCTGCTACTTTCATATTAACGAGCTCTCTATCGTTCAAATTGACTTCAGCTGGACTACCAGCACCTTCTATCACAACAACATCAAATTCCTTGTCTATATAGTCCAAAGAAGAACGAATAGCCTCAAGACCTTTTGAGTAGAATTTTTCCCGGTATTCTTTTCCTGATAACGTCTCAGCTGTCTTTCCAAACAGAACGATTTCCGATTGCATATCCGACCGGGGTTTTAACAGAATTGGATTCATCCAAACTACTGCTTCCGTTTTAGCCGCTTCTGCTTGAATCCCTTGTGCACGTCCAATTTCCTTTCCATCAATTGTTACATATGAATTATTAGACATATTTTGTGATTTGAAAGGTGCCACTTTCTCCCCTTCATTTGCAAATAAACGACATATTGCTGTTGTTATGAGGCTTTTTCCTACATCCGAAGCAGTTCCTTGAATCATAATCCCTTTCATCGTTTAACTCCCTTCATTAACACTGGTACACCTGCTTCAACTGCATAAGCTTGCATCGCCTTTTGCACGATTTGCCGGTGTAAGTTTCCTATCAGCTGACAATACATAAATACCAGGTCATTTTTTTCATGGAGGGGATCGGATAAAACCTCATTGCTAACGATAACCAATTGGTGGCAGTTTTTTCTTATAGCTTCTATTTCTGTTAAAATACGATGAAACACCGCTTTTAAATACGATTCATTCCAATCTGCTTCCTGAGAAAAAAGTTCATTCGTTAACCATGTTGTTAAACAGTCCAGCAATAGAACATCTTTTTCCCTGAAGCCGGATGCCAGGGATCCAATATTCGTTGATTGCTCCCACGTCTTCCATGAAAAACCACTCTTTCTTCTATCCTCCTGGTGACATGCAATTCTATTTTCCATCTCTTGATCAGACGGCATCCCAGTTGCTAGGTAATGAAGGGAACCGCCAATTTCTGATGCTCTTTCAGCAGCTTTTTTTTCGGCAAAGCTGCTTTTTCCACTTCGTACTCCACCAGTTATGAAGATTATGGAAGCTGTCTCCATTCTGTCAGCACCTCCATAAGGCGATTGTTTTCTTTCGTACCTTTTATCGCGAACCGCAACCACTTTCCTTCTAAGCCAGGGAAATTATATGTATGTCTCGGAACAATTCCTCTCCTCAGCAGAAATTCAAAGAACGGCATCTGCTCTTTCTCCAGTGGGTCCCGTAATAGATAAAAATTAATGGAAGACTCCGATACCACAAACGCTTCCCTGTGAAAAAAGGAAAACAGCCTTTCTCGTTCCGTATGTATAAAATTTATGGTGTTATCTATAAACCTGTCATCCTGCAGGCACAGTTCCCCTGCTGACATGGCAAGTATGTTGACAGACCAATGCGGCTGATCGTCTGATAGTTTTTCGATGATATGCTTGCCGGCGAGTACATATCCAAGCCGTAAGCCGGGAATCGCATACATCTTCGTCATCGAACGAAGAATGATTAAATTGCTGTAGTCTTTTAACAATGGCGCAATCGGAATATAGTCTTCCAAAAAGTCATAAAAAGCTTCATCGATAATGAGATAGCTATTATTTTGTTTACATTCCTTCAATAGTTTAACGATCGTCGAATGAGGATATCGAATGCCCGTTGGATTATTTGGGTTGCATAAAAAGACTGCATCCATACCCTTCAGTTTTAAAGCAATTTCCTTCTCATCCAACTCCCATTCAGGTTCTTTTAGATGATGATAAAAGATTTGACAGCCATTTTTATTACATGCTTTTTCATATTCTGAAAAAGCCGGTTCAATAAGTAATACATTCTTACCAGCCAGCATCCTCCCTATCAATGAGATTATCTCTGATCCACCATTTCCAATTAAGATCGATGAACGATCCACATTCTCTCTCTCTGCAATCCGTTCTTTCAAAATAAGGGTATGGGGATCTGGATAATCATAAATTTCAGGATATAATTCCGACCACTTTTCCTTTAAGATTCCAGGAGGACCGAATGGGTTAATATTGGCACTGAAATCGATCAGGTTTTTCGGTTTGGATATTTTCATTTCCTTATAGATATATTGCGGATTAGAACCATGTTCCGGCCAGTTCATACAATAATCCTCCCATGCTTATAAATAGCAAAAATAATATCGTTGTGCGGGTCAAAATGCTATTTGTTTTTATAATATGTTCTTCATTTAATCGTAAGATTGGTTCTCCCATAGTTTGTCTGTTAGAAATAATTCCTTTATAATAATTCACCCCGCCAAGCTGTACGCCCAGAAGTGATGCTATGGCCGCTTCCAGCCAGCCGCTGTTGGGACTTGGATGTCTTTTAGCATCACGGAATAAAATTCTAAATCCCTGTTTCCTGCTCATGCAGGCGGGCTTATGTCCTGACATAATCATAATGGCAGTCAAACGGCTTGGAATCCAATTAACCAAATCATCCAGTCTGGCAGCGGCCCAACCGAAGTCTTGAAACTTTTCGTTTTTATAACCAACCATAGAATCACATGTGTTGATTGCCCTGTAGACAATAGCAATTGGGGCACCGCCAATCAGCCCCCAAAATAAAGGTGCAGTTACCCCATCACTTATATTTTCAGCAACCGTTTCAACCGTGCCTCTTACAACTTCCTCTTTATTAAGATTTTCTGTATCTCTTCCGACGATATAAGAGAGTTTTAGTCTTGCATCGACCATATTCCCATTTTTAAGAGGCTGATAGACTTCCAGAGCTGCCTGTTTCAAACCTTTTTGGGCAATCGCCGTTGAAATAATGATAGCTTCTGCTGCAATTCCCAGCACTGGATGGATCAAGTAGCACAACCATACAAGAGAGAATGATACGAGAAAAACCACACTGATGATCAGAAAAACCATTATCAGTCCCTTACTTTTACGTGATATCCCTTTATTCAGTAGTTTTTCCAATAAGGAAATGCCGCTGCCTATCCATTTGACAGGGTGTGGCCATGCTGGCGGATCACCTATTATAAAGTCAATGAGGACAGCGATAAAAATTGCAATTAAATGATATTCCATTATTCCTGATCCCTTTTTCTTTTTTTGTGATTGGAGCTACAATTCAATTCCTTTAATAGCATTAACGCCTTCGTTATAATAATGCTTTTCCATACCAACAACAGATACGAGATCAGCTGCATCTCTAATCTCCTGCTTTGCATCTCTTCCGGTGATCACAAGGTGAACGTGAGAAGGTTTATTTTTAATCAAGTCTATCACTTCATTTAACGGCAAAACATCATCAATCGGAAAACTATCAATCGCTAAAGCATTATTTAATTCATCCAGAATCACTAAATCATATTCTCCGCTCATGACAGTATCCCTTGCGATTGGCCAGGCTTTCTTTAATGCTTCCCGATGTTCCTCAGGGGTTTTCAGCCAAGTAAATCCAATTCCAAGCTGGTCCATTTCAATACCCAGCTTTTCCAGTGAATATTTTTCTCCATAGGTACGTCTTGGTGATTTAATAAATTGCAGCATTTTAACTTTAAACTCTCTTCCAGCCGCGCGCACCGCTAAACCTACTGCTGCTGTTGTTTTACCTTTACCATCACCTGTGTAGACTAATGTTAATCCATTTCTTTTATTTCTTCCCATAATACATCTGCCTCCTGTATTCATAATTTTTTACAATACGGTACCATTTATCCTCTTTGTTCTCGAGCATCTTTTGTTTCTAAACATTTCTCAATCCAATTTTCAACAATCGACGGACTGGAAGCAAAATGAGTATATGTAAACCCTGCCACCAGGTTCCTGATAAGATATCCCTCTTTTTGATTGCCTCTCCTGCTTTTCAGTTCATAGGCTGGTTGAATCTCATCTCCTGTCTCACGAAAGGTGGAATAATGAAATTCATGGCCCTTTGCCATCGAATTCCGCAATAAGAAATTCCCATTCTGTCCTTTTATTTCTCTGTAGCCAATTGCCGTCAATCTGGATTGCATTTGAATTTCCCCAGGGATGATGCCTGTCATTTTATGTTTTATCTTTTCTTTTGTTTCAATGGACTCCGTCAAATACATGAAGCCGCCACACTCAGCTAAGGTTGGTAATCCATTATCAATGGCAGCCTTCACAGATTGTTTCGTTTTATGATTTGATGCAAGTTTATGTGCAAACTCTTCAGGAAAGCCGCCGCCAAGATAGAGTCCATCCACATTATCAGGCAAAGCATCATTTGCCAATGGTGAAAAATAATCAATTTCCACACCATTTGCTTCCAGCATCTCTAAGTTCTCAGGATAGTAAAAATTAAATGCTGCGTCTTTTGCTACGGCAATTCTTACGGAAGCTTCCTTCTTTTTATCAAAAAGCGAAGGTCCGTTAGTTTCTGCAAGTGGCTTAACAACTGATAATTCAAGGAGCTTATTGATGTCGACAGTTTCCAGCACCAAATCTCCCAACTTATCAAAAAGTGAATCAAGATCTCCTCTTTCAATAGAAGGGATGAGTCCTAAATTCCTCTCAGGGATTTCAATCGCAAGCTCTCGTTTTAAATAACCAAGTACAGGGATCGCGCATTCTTGTTCAATTGCCGTCTTCACTAATTGATAGTGACCCTCACTTCCCACACTATTTGCTATCACACCTGCTATATTTGTTCCCTCCGCAAATGATTGAAAGCCTTTTACAATTGCAGCAGCACTCCGAGCCATACTTGAACAATTCACAACAAGTACCACGGGACTTTTTGTTAACATACCAATCTCTGCAGTAGATCCTTCATTCGTTTCCGGTGATTTCCCATCAAAAAAGCCCATCACACCTTCAATTATGGAAATGTCGGTGTTTTTGCTCCCATGTGTAAAAATATCCAGCAGACTATCCTCTGTAAGCATCCAGCTATCCAGATTACGGGATATTCGGTTCGTTACTGCTCTATGATAGGTTGGATCAATAAAATCCGGTCCGCATTTAAACCCCTGCACCTCTAGTCCCCGCTTTTTCAGGGCGGACATGATTCCAATAGTTAGGGTCGTTTTCCCTACTCCACTGCCCGTTCCCGCTATAACCATTCTTCTTTCTATCAAAATCAACACCACCTGTCTAGTAGATTCCGTTATTTTGAACCCGCTTTAAGTACTTCTTTACTGCTTTATGCGTTGTCTGATATACCAACTGTCCAATTCCTTTTCCTGCTACTGTTCCTGACCCAGCATATTGAGTTACGCTTCCTCGCTGTGTTAGGGCGAGAAGCAGAGCATCTGTTGATGTACCTGTTGCAATTGTATTCGATTGAGGGTCTCTGATATCAAGGTCCTGTAAGGCTTTTACTTTAGCCTCCGTTGCTGACATGTATCCATTTACAAGTGCACCATCTGTAAAGTGGGCATCTATAAAGACCATTGTATTGATCGTACCAATTTGACTGGCAGAGTTTGGTGTGTATTCAGATGCTATATCAACGGCATTTCCAACACCTGCCGTTACAATTACCATCATTTGAATGCCTTCTATTTCTTGGGTTTCAATTACCTTATCTTCAAGATTGACAGCAGTCATCATTCCTACAGCCTGTTCATGAGGAATTTGGTATGAATCCATCCTTTCCTGCAAATCTCTTTTAGGGTCAGAGCAATTATAGTGCTTATCAACATGAAAATTACAAAAGTGCTTTAACCACTGAATCCCCTCTCCTATTACGCCATTGGATATGGTTCGCATTGGCTGATCAAATTGAATATGAATATAGTTCTTATTTTTCACCAGTTTATAAGATTTGACCAGGTCTATAGGTTTTTCATTTGCAGCGTGCTGTGGAGTCATCAGAATTTGTGGGTTCGATACAGCTGGATGGGCCTGTGTTTTTACCTGGACCTCATACACTTGTTTTAATTGCTCTTCTTTCCGCAATGTATCTACATCCCCCACCTCCAGTAATCTTCCTTTGTCCAGTAAGCCAATGCGATTTGCATACAGAGAAGCAAGGTTTAAATCATGTAATATGGCAAAGATCGTTAGCCCGTTTTTCTGCTGTTGTTCCTTCAGCAAATCCAGTAAATGGAAGGTGTGTTTAATGTCCAAATGGTTTGTCGGTTCGTCTAAAAGCAGGATTTCAGGCTCCTGTGCCATAGCCTTCGCCAATAGGACCCGCTGTTTTTCTCCTCCACTAATCATTCGGAATTGAGTATTTCGATACTTGCTTATTTTGGTTCGCTCCATGACATCTTCAATGACTTCCCGGTCTGCTTTTGATAACTGCTTCATGATCCCCTTTTGATAAGGATAACGTCCAAGACTGATGATTTCTTCGACAGTATAGTCAAATGAAGCATGAACCTCCTGCGTCAGCACAGATACCTTTTTAGCTTTTTCCAGCTTTGAAAGCAATGATATTTCCTTTCCAGATAGAAAAATTCTCCCTTCTTGGATAGGAAGCTGCCCTGTAATCAGCTTAAATAGCGTAGTTTTACCACTCCCATTTGGTCCGAGCAGTGCAAAAAACTCTCCATTTTCAATCTCCAGATGAAGATCTTCGATAATTGGGGTATTTTTATATCCGCCTGCTAAATTTTCTATTCTAATCATTTAAATAGCCTCTCCTACCAATTCTTTCTCTAATTAATAATAGCGCAAATACGGGTGCACCAATTAGACCTGTAATGACACCAATTGGAAGCTCACTCGGAGCAATAATCGTTCTTGCAACCAAATCTGCTGCAATTAGAAAGGCTCCTCCGACGAGCATAGATAATGGGAGCAGATGCCGGTGATTCGGACCTGTTACAAGACGAACCAGATGGGGAATCACAAGACCTACAAATCCTATAGAACCAGACACCGCAACGGAAGCACCTGTCAACAAGGATGCACCTAATAATATAAAAATTTTCCCTCTTTTTACATTTACTCCAATATGATCAGCTGCTTCCTCCCCTAACGCCAGAGCATTCAATTCCCGGTAGTGAATGAGAAGCATAAATGCTCCAACAAGCATAAAAGGCAGGATTAATTGAACATGCTCCCATCCCCTCATTGCGACACTTCCATATAACCAATAAATAATCTGTGTCATGGAATCCCGGTCCCCTAATGAAATAATCAGGGAAGTAACTGAGCCAATAAAAGCCCCCACAATAATTCCTGCTAGGATTATCGTTTCAATAGCTAAATTTCTGCTGCTTAATCTGACTAATCCAAATACAATGAATAGCGTTATAAACCCACTAATAATTGCAACAACTGGAAGTGTAAAACTTCCTAACCCAACTATCGTCACCTGAAAAAACAAAACAAACACTGCACCTAAAGCAGCACCAGATGAAACTCCAATGGTATAAGGGTCTGCTAACGGGTTACGTAAAAGTCCTTGAAATGCAGCACCAGCTAATGCCAGAGATGAACCAACACAAAGAGCAAGTAAAACTCTTGGTAATCGGATATTCCATATAATCATTTCTTCATTTTTGGGAATATCGTTCAGCCACCCAATATTAAAAGCGTTTTCGGAAACGATATGTAAAATAGTAGGGATGGGAATTGCCACACTACTCTCTAATAAACCAAGGAGAGTTGTACCAAGTACAATCCCTCCACTTAAAACATACATCCATACAATCTTATTCGTTAAATACTTTCGGATAGATGAGCTTTGCAAGTGTTTCCACTCCTTCGATCAAGCGAGGACCAGGTCTCGTAACCATGTCATTGTCAACATCAAATACTTGATCATTTTTTACGGCTGGAACCTCCGCCCATCCATTACGTGACAATACTTCTTCTTTAGGATTCTCTATATAATATCCATAGGTCGTAATAATAATATCCGGGTTTAAATTAACAATTTCTTCTTCTGTGAATTTCACCCAACCCTCCACATCTTCGGCAGCGTTAATTGCCTGAATGGACTCCAACATTTCATGCATAAATGTATTTTGACCAGTTGTAAAAATGTCCGGTGCCGGCGAAACCTCTACCCAAACTTTCTTTTTATCTGTAATCGATTCTGCTTTTTCTTTGATCGATTCAAGGCGTTGCTTCATATCAGCAGTTATCTCTTCTGCTTCAGATTGAGTGCCTGTAGCGGTTCCAATCATTTTAATCTTACTGTACACATCTTCAAAGGATGTTGCACTGCCAATAACAATCACCTTTATCCCTACTTCTTCATACTGTTCTAAGATTTCAGGGTGATTATTGTAATGGTAATCGGTAACAAGCGCTATATCCGGCAGAAGTGTCAGGATAAGTTCAGCATTCATATCCTGGCCGCCAACTTTCTGGATTTCCAGCGCCTCTTCAGGATAGTTATCATAGTCCGAAACACCAATTATTTTACCGCCAAGTCCCAGTGCAAATAAAATCTCCGTAAAACTAGCTTGTATAGAAATAATCGTTTCAGGTTCGTTTTCTATTATTACTTCCCGACCAGCATCATCCGTAAAGGTTACTGGAAATAGCTCTTCATTCTTCTCCCCTGATTCTTCATCCGTTACCTCTGCATCAGATGCACCCGTTTCACCCTCGGTAGACTGTTCTTCATCCTGTGCTCCACAACCTGCAAAAATCAAGATACTTAACAAAAGAACAATACAAGGAAGCAGCCACTTTTTCAGAAAATTATTGCCCATCTCTATTCCCCCTAATATTTTTTCAGCATTAAAAAACGCCTTTCCTGATAGGAAAAGCGTAAATGTAAAAGCACATATGTATCCTCAATCAGAGAGTTAAAAATACATATACTCCCACTGATGAGTTCGATTACGATGCACTTTAAACATTCCTTTCCTCGAGGAAGCTTAAAAAATCAAATAGGCAGGTCTCCTGACTTACGAATCAACGGTTGGTTAACCCTTCCCATGCAGATACACAGTGGATATTTTTAACCTTCCTCATCGCTCACAGTGGCGGGACCGTGTTGGATTTGCACCAACTTCCCTCTTCGTTTTAAATGAATCTTAATCAAATCATTTAAAAAACCTATTAATTCGGCTGTTTTTTATACTAATCGTATAATAGTCCACTTTCGCCTTTTTGTAAACCAAATCGGCAAAATTGTAAAGCTATTTTAAATAATTTTATCAAATCCTGTAAATTGATTTTGCAGTATAGTGGCCCATCCTGATGATTAGAGTGATTTCATATAATATCTATTTCATCATTAAATAAAGCTCTTTTCGTAAATTTTGGGACTGCATTTCGTTCGCCTCATCAAAATACTGGGACTGCGCACTGCTCGCCCCATCGAAACCATTTGTTGTTTTTTTATTTTCGCAGCATTTCTGTAGAAAACGACGTATGTGCTGGGTTGTTAATCCAACACTGCGGAAATATACTACGCTTTCCGCGGGCTCGCGATGAGACTTCCGCGGGAAGAAAGGCCTCAGTGAGACCCACAGCGCGTAGAAGGAAGATTCTTCTGTTTTATTTCACAACAAGGACTGGGCAATCAACACGCTTTACCACTTTATGGCTAACACTTCCCAGAACCATGGTTTGTAGTTTATTAAGTCCTCGACTTCCGACGACAACACAGTCAAAATCATTATCATTTGCAAATTCTACAATCGTTGGACCAGGTTCACCATGCAAAATATGTGTCTTACAATCTATATTTGCATCAAGAACCATTTGTTTAACTGCTTGAATCTTTTCATTACGTTTCATTTCAATTTCGTATTTATTTGTGGAATTTAATACATCAGATTTTGCTGTATCACCATCAACGACATAAACAATATCAATTGTTCCACCAAACTTTTCTGCTAGTTGAATAGCATGTTGGGTGGATCGGAAGGAATGGTCCGATCCATCTGTTGCTATGAGTATTTTTTGAAACATTGAGTCATCAAAACCTTTCATTTACGTTATTCCTTAATGTCCGGAAGCCTGTGATAATCCGCCGATTCGATTTTTCAATTGTTTACTTGCTTCGTTTAATCCTGTGTAGTGAACTTTAATATCATTTTGGGCAAATTTCATCTCAATTTTATCCAATGCTCCAATCGCTGAATCATCCCACAAATGTGCATGAGTTAAATTTATTTCTACTTGTTTAATAGAATCATTGAAATTGAAGTTGTTGGGAAAATCATTGACAGAGGCAAAGAATAGCTGTCCTTGAACATGATATATTTTTTTCTGTTCTTTAATGACGAGTTCCTCTGTTACTTTTACTTTCGAGATTTTTGCTGCAAAGAAAATGGCACTTAATAATACCCCGGCCAACACACCTATAGCTAAGTTATGCGTCATTAACACAATTACTACTGTCGCAACCATTACCATTGCATCTGTTTTTGGCAATTTGTTCAAATTTTTCACAGATGCCCAATCGAATGTACTAATAGCAACCATAAACATGACGCCAGCTAAAGCAGCCATTGGGATTTGGACAACTAAACCACCTAATACGATGATTAAGAACATTAGCGTCGCACCAGCTACAAGTAAGGATAATCTGCCTTTTCCTCCTGACTTCACATTAATAACAGATTGTCCGATCATAGCACATCCAGCCATCCCACCGAAGAAACCTGTAACAATATTTGCTATTCCTTGTCCACGACTTTCCTTATTCTTATTACTTTCTGTATCCGTCATATCATCAACAATATTGGCAGTTAATAGTGTCTCTACTAAACCTACAATTGCCAATGAGAAAGAATACGGAAGAATAATCATTAAGGTTTCCAATGAAAATGGAATAGAAGGAATTAAGAATACTGGTAATTGCTGGGTCAAGGCTCCCATATCTCCTACTGTACCTACATTAATATTACCAAAGATTGCTATTACTGTTACAACCACAATTGCCACAAGCGTGGATGGAACTGCTTTTGTAATTCTTGGAAAAAGATATATGATTGCTAACGTTAAAGCTACTAAAGCATACATAAGCCAAGTTTCTCCCACAAAGTGGGCAAGCTGCGCCATAAAGATCATAATAGCTAATGCATTAACAAATCCAACCATCACAGAACGAGGTACAAACTTCATCACTTTAGCCATTTTAAAAACGCCAAATAAAATTTGAATGATCCCCGTTAGGATTGTTGCTGCCAGTAAATACTGAAGTCCATGATCAGCTATTAAACCTACCATAAGCAATGCCATCGCTCCAGTTGCCCCCGAAACCATTCCCGGCCTGCCACCTACAAAAGCAAGTACAACAGCAATACAAAATGCTGCATAAAGACCTACCATTGGGTCAACGCCGGCGATTATCGAAAAGGCAATCGCTTCAGGAATAAGTGCTAATGCAACAACGATTCCTGACATACTATCGCCACGAATATTCCCGAACCACTCATTTTTGATATTTTGCATATTCATGTTAGTTCTCCTTTTCTTTATTTTTAACTTTTGACCATCAAAAGTAATTTCCGTTATTAACAGATTGAATGATATCACAAAAATTCCTGTTCACAAAATGCCAGGAAAGCGTAAACATTGCTAGTTTACTATCAATATCATTATTTTCCTCTAATTTAATACCATGAATAGTAAACATACAAATAGACTACATTTGATTATAACCATTTATAATTGAGTATAAATTAGAATTTGTTTTTTAAACAAATATGTTTCTATGGTATGATTGAATCAGGTTAACCGTTTGGAGGCGTCTTTATGAATAAAGAAATTATGACTGTTTCACAAGTTGCCGAGTATTTACAATTAAGTGAAATGACAACATATAAATTAGTACAGGAGGGTAAGATACCTGCCTTTAAAATTGGAAGACATTGGCGTGTAAAAAGAGACGATTTAGATGAATTAATTGAGAGATTGAAAAAAGGAGAAAGAATATAAAAAATGACTCCCAGGTTAATTCAACCTTGGAGTCATTTACTTAGAAACTTTTAATTCCTATCTGAGCCTTACTAGGTTTCTTCGCAATAATCGAACAGATAACTCCGATGACTGGAAAAATCAAAGTAACAAGTAATACTGGTGTATAACTATGGAATAAATCAAATCCAACACCAAATGGCAGTGGACCCAGCGAAGAACCAATAACGGTCATTGTTACCCCGACTCCATTTATACTTCCAATATGTTTACGTCCAAAATAATTTGGCCAGATAACATTTAAACTAATTCGTTCTAATCCATTGGCAATTCCCCAAACTATTCCAAAAAGAATAGCCATCCATAAACTTTTTGTTACAATTAACATTAATAGTAAAATAATTTCAATAATAAATATGGCAACAAGCAAATAGTTTGTAGGAATTCGGTCAGTTATCATACCGGAGATAAAGGACATCGGAATACCCACCATTGCCATTAAACTAAGAACCATTGCAGCAATTGCAGGAGATAAGTCGTTGGTACCAAATATAGATATAACATGAAAGGTAATTCCTGTATTAACCATTGCCGGTATACCAACACAAACTAGAATGGCCCAGAATGCTCTTGTTTTTTTAGCTTCAGTTAATGTCCAATCCTCTGCGGCTTCCTTCACTACATTAACGCCAATCAAGGGTTTATATTTCATATCCTTTTGTTTTCCAGGTCCATCAGGTTTAAGTCCCATATCCTCCGGTTTATTTCGCACACCAAATAAAGCAATAGGTACAAATACAAGCAGTAATAATACTCCCCAAAACTGCCAGGCAAACCGCCAGTCCCATGTATTGATCAACCAAGTATTAATAACCGGAAACAACATCGCACTGATGAAACTACCTAATGTCATAATACTGAATGCAAATCCCCTTTTTTTAATAAACCATTGAGCTACCAATGTATTAGGAATAAGCGTCATACTACCTTGTCCAAGTAATCGAATAAAGAAGAACCCAAGTGCAAGCATCCAAATACTTGAGACAATACTATTCCAAAAACAAGCAATTGCAAATAGGACTCCAATCACAACCATCATAATTCGTTGACCAAATCGATCTATAAACCTTCCAATAAATATCATAATAAGTCCCGCTACCAATGTAGCAGCAGAATAAATACCCGATACTTGTGATCGTGACCAACCAAAATCTGATATGTAGGCATCAATAAATGTAGAATTGGAATAAGTCTGACCGGGTCCAGAGAAGAAAACCCCGAGTCCAGCAATAAAAACAATAAACCAACCATAATAAAACTTCCCAATAAACTTCGCCACGATGTACACCTCCTCACTCCACCAAATGCTAATTTATATGTTTAGTAGGGTAATAAGCTTGGAGACTATGATAACACTGAGAACATAACATACCGTGAATGGAAAAGCACTTTATTGCTTGATCTTTTTCAATTTTTGATTTTATACTCTTTACTAATATCTGCAATAAGCATGAACCGTTCCTTTATGGTCAAGTAAGGGATTAAGTTAGATAACTGAAATAAAAAGCAAACTTTCTTAACCTGGTTAAATTAAATATGGAAAGATCCAGAGAACCATTTTAGATACATAATTAAAAAATATAGAAGGATATTAGTCATAAGAACAGTTACTTGAGAGGTGTAGACCAAAGTGTATAAACTTTTTACATTTGCATTCCTACTGTTAATTCTATTTCCATCCATGGTATTTGCAAATGATGAAAGTAATCATGTCAAAGCCGGCTTCATAAGAGATGGAGATTTATGGGTTCTTATTGGTAACAAAGAGGAGCAAATTACGAATACAGGACAAGTCATTTACACACCAAAGTGGTCACATGACGGTAAATGGCTTTTATATCAAAATGAAGCTACATCTGACGACCAAGTAGAAGTATGGGCTTATCATCTGGAAACAAAGGAAAATAAAAAGGTTTTTTATAATGGCTATTCCCCAACATGGGCACCACATACAAATGAGATTGCTTTTAATGATAAAGGTATTTTAAACATCTCGGATCTCCAAAAATTCTATAATATTGCAACAGGGGTTAACAATTATACATGGCTGCCTGATGGAAGTGGATTCTTATTATCAGCCGCTGGAACCCTTCGTCCCGATGGATGGTCAAGTGCTATTCTTTATAAGAAAAAATTAACTGATCATTATGAGGATATTAATTTATTTGGGGATGTTGAGCATTTCTTCACTCTCCCGAAGGAAATTGGAATTGATAACAAGAAAATCATTGCTGTTTATGCGGGAGATTTTAATTTTTCACCCAGTAACAAATGGATTTCCTTCATCGTTTCACCTACAGCTTCCTGGTCCATGGATAGTAATATGCTGAGTGTAATATCCAGTGATGGAAAAGATTTCGAAGTGTTAGACGAGATTATTTTAAATGTTGGTGAACCTAAATGGGCACCATCCAGTGATACCATTGCTTTTATTGCCGGTGGCGGAAGAATTGTTTTTGGTTTTAAGGACAAAGATTTAAAGATTCGTGAAATGCCTGTAACAGGGTCATTTACACCTCCAAACTATGTGGATCTTGACTTTGATTGGATTACTGATAAATCTATTGTTACTTCAAGAATGGAAGAAAGTGAATGGTCCAATGATTTCAGTGATCATCCATTACCATCACTTTATACAATAGATATCGAAAATAATAAGCAACTTGAGATTACAAATCCACCTAAAGGTTATGGTGATTATAATCCTGAGTATGTCAGTTCTATGGAAAAACTCGTATGGCAAAGAGGTGTTTCTATTACAGATCAAGATAGAATGCTTTGGAAAGCAAATCCTGACGGTACGGAGGCAGAAGCGTGGATTCAGAATGTCGATATGATTGAATTTTACTGAGGTGAATTATGTTTTGAGTTTGAAATCATGAAAGACTGCAATTTAGTATTAAAGCCTGATCGCTCTAAGCTAGAAGAGGAATCAGGCTTTTATTATAGAGAGTTTGGAAACACAAGAAAAAGAAAAAATAATTATAATTTCTCTATTCTTTAACTTACCAAAGGACTGATCCCTTAGATCCGGAATACTTTTACTGTTCCTTGTCCCAACAACACTCTCTCACTCAAAGTCATTAAGTATTGCACGTACTTCATGTGTAGATTCTGTGCTCATCAATTGATGTCTTAATTCACTAGCCCCTTTAAAATCGCGAATATAAATCTTAAAGAAGCGGCGAAGTGGCCTGAATTGGCGTGGTTCTATTTTTGAATATTTGTCAAATAGGTCCAGATGCAATCTTAAAAGATCAAGCAATTCCTCCGTGCTATGCTCTTTCGGATCTTTTTCAAAAGCAAATGGATTTTTAAAGATACCTCGCCCAATCATGATCCCATCAACACCATATTGATTAAACAGCTCTAAGCCTGTCTCACGGTCAGGAATATCCCCATTAATCGTCAAAAGCGTATCTGGTGCCACCTCATCACGAAGTTTTTTAATCTCCGGAATCAATTCCCAATGAGCATCTACTTTACTCATTTCCTTTTTTGTACGCAGATGAATGGAAAGATTAGCGATATCTTGCTCCAAAATGTGTGTTAACCAGTTTTGCCATTCGTCTACATCAGTGTAACCAAGCCTTGTCTTCACACTTACGGGCAATCCTCCCGCTTTTGCTGCTTGTATGATATCTGCTGCAACTTCCGGACGACGGATCAGGCCACATCCCTTCCCTTTCTGTGCCACATTAGGTACTGGACAGCCCATATTGATATCTACACCCTTAAACCCTTGTTCCGCCATACCAATACTCATTTGCCGAAAGTATTCAGGATTATCTCCCCATATATGGGCTACAATTGGTTGTTCATCCTCTGTAAAAGTCAAACGCCCACGTACACTTTGTTTCCCCTCCGGGTGACAATAACTTACCGTGTTTGTAAACTCAGTAAAAAACACATCAGGTCTGGCTGATTCACTCACGACATGACGAAAAACAACATCGGTCACGTCTTCCATTGGTGCTAAAATAAAAAACGGTCGTGGTAAATCACGCCAAAAATTATCTATCATTAAAATTCAATTCCTCTCATTACGGTATATCAGTTCAAACGCTTATTTCAAAATTAAAAAGCAGAAAATGCCTCTGCTTCTTTTATATTTATACCATGATTAAGTACTTTTTATCAAACTGATTGCAAATGATTATTTGAAGGGCTCAGAGTGTTTTTGCAGACTACATTTCTGTACCCTCGTAATAAACATCACCGAAAAGACCCAGAAATCGGAAATGTTTATTATCACGAAGTCTAGGTCTAAATCAGAGTTGTTTATTATTTGCGCTAATGTTTAATTTGACTCTTTCCTAACCAATCTAGTAACAGATTCAATATGATTCGTCTGAGGAAACATATCAACAGGCTGCACTTCCAACGCCTGATATCCTCCATCTTCAAGTACACGCAGATCCCTGGCCAATGTTGATGGATTACATGAAACATACACAATCCGCTTCGGTTCCATCTCAATCATTGCCTGAAGAAAGTCCACTTCACAGCCTTTACGTGGTGGATCAACTACAATTACATCTGGTTTCAACCCTTGAGCACTCCACCATGGCATTACTTTCTCTGCTTCACCGACAACAAATTCAGCATTGGTAATGTCATTTAATTTGGCATTCATCTTCGCATCACTAATTGCTTCCGGGACAACCTCAACGCCATATACTTTTTTTGCTTTTTGGGCTAAAAATAACGAAATCGTTCCTATCCCGCAGTATGCATCCACTACAATATCGTCACTCTCGATTGATGCATATTCCAATGCCTTATCATATAGCTTTTTTGTCTGTGGTGGATTTACCTGATAAAATGATTTTGCTGAAATTGCAAAACGAATATTCCCGATGGTGTCGTAAATATATTCCTCTCCCCAGATTACTTTCGTTTTTCTCCCGAGAATAACGTTGGTACGTTGGTTATTGATATTATGGACAATAGATTTTACATGTGGAAAGGTTTCCGTTAGTTCACGGATAAATTCCTCTGTATGTGGCAGCTTTTCTGTACGTGTTACAAGTACGATCATCGTTTCATTCGTCTCTCTGCCAGTTCGAACCATAATATGTCGCAATACACCACGATCACTTTTTTCATCATACGCCTTTATCCCTAATCGATTGGCAATTCTTCTTACGGCATGAACAGATCGGTCATTTAATTCATCCTGAATCACACAGGTTTCCATATCATCAATAATGTCATGACTCCGCATTCTATAGAATCCTGTGATCAACTCCCCATCTCTTTCGCCGACAGGTATTTGAACCTTATTACGGTAACGCCACGGATCCTCCATGCCAATCGTGGGATGTGCTGGTACATGGTCAAGATGGGCGATTTTCCGCATGACATTTTTCACCTGATTTTGTTTCATTTCAAGTTGCAGCTGATAACTCATATGCTGAAGCTGGCAGCCGCCACATTGATAATAAACGTTGCAGGGTGGCTCTACCCGTTCATCACTCGAATTTTTAACTTCCAATAATTTTCCGAAGCCAAATTTTTTATTTACTTTAACTACCTTTACTGTTGCTTCCTCACCAGGCAAGGCATAAGGCACAAATAAAGGATAGCCCTCAATTTTCCCAACACCATTCCCTTCATGGGTAAGATCTTCAAAAGTAAGTGTAATTGTCTCATTCTTTTTCACTGGAGCAGTTTGTTTAGCCATTATTATCTTCCTTTACAAGCTGGTTTGTGATTGTTATCTTATCATATCCTTAACAGTAATTCATTTTAACCCAATTAAAAAGAAAGACCGCTTCATGATAATTCCGTTATTCATCATTAAAGCCTAATTGTCTTATTTATATAAGCAGGCTCAGAGCGGAAAATAACCAAGCACATACGTCGCGCTTTATACCTTCCCCAATTACAATAACCTTTATAGAAAACACCCTTAATAAAAGACCCACACATATTAGACATATCTAATATATGTGAGCCTATTTGATTCATATGATATTTTACTTACCCAATCCAAATCCACAGAATTAACTATAAACTGACTCTTTTCCGCTTAAATCAAGCGCTTCAGCTGTTGTAGTTTGAATTTCTCGGATCAACTCCGGATCGTCCTTTAATGATATTCCATAAGAAGGTATCATCTCTTTTATTTTCGGTTCCCACTCTTTTATGTGCTGCGGGAAGCATTTATCTAATATCTCAAGCATAACTTCAACAGCTGTAGAAGCACCTGGAGAAGCGCCGAGCAATGCAGCGATTGAGCCATCAGCGGCATTAACAACTTCTGTACCAAATTGCAGTGTTCCCTTACCGCCATCATCTGTATCTTTAATAACCTGTACACGTTGGCCGGCTACTACTAAATCCCAATCCTCGAGCTTTGCGTTCGGAATAAATTCCCGTAACTGTTCGATTCGTTGTTCCTTTGATAATAAGACCTGTTGGACTAAATATTTAGTTAATGGCAGGTTTTTTGCACCTGCTGCCAGCATTGTGAAGGCATTATTCGGTTTTACTGTACCAAATAAATCCATATTTGAACCAGTCTTTAAGAACTTTGGTGAGAATCCTGCAAATGGGCCAAACAGTAATGACTTTTCATTATCGATATATCTTGTGTCAAGATGTGGTACAGACATTGGAGGTGCACCAACAGCAGCTTTACCGTAAACCTTTGCATTATGCTGCTTAATAACCTCCGGATTGTTGCATACAAGGAATTGACCGCTTACAGGGAAACCTCCATAATGCTTACTTTCGGGAATACCGGTTTTTTGCAATATAGGGAGAGCTCCCCCACCTGCACCAACAAAGACAAAGTCTGCATTATGGTATTCGAGGGTGTCGTCCTCGTAATTTCGTACTTTCACTTCCCACGCATCACCGTCAGTACGTTTTATATCTTCCACCGTATTATTGTATTTGATATTAACATCCTGTTCCTTTAAGTGACCCAGTAATTTACGTGTCAGATTCCCAAAATTGACATCCGTTCCAGTATCAATTTTCGTTGCCGCTATTGGATTATTCATTGTACGTTGGTTCATAATAAGTGGAATCCATTCCATCAGTTTATCCGGATCTTCGGAAAATTCCATCCCTTCAAACAGTCGATTGTTTGATAGTGCTGCAAACCGCTTCTTCAAAAATTCCACATTTGCTCCCCCATGAACTAAACTTATATGGGGCAATGGCATGATAAAGTCATGCGGACGATCTATCAGATTACTGTTTATAAGGTAGGACCAAAACTGTTTAGAAACCTGAAACTGTTCATTAATTTTCAGTGCTTTGCTTATATCTATCGAGCCATCCGGTTTTTCGCTGGTATAATTAAGCTCACACAGTGCAGCGTGTCCTGTTCCCGCATTATTCCATACGTTGGAGCTTTCCTGCCCTGCTTTGTCAAGCTTCTCAAATACTGTAATATTCCAGTCCGGCACTAATTCTTTCAGCAGTGCACCCAAAGTTGCACTCATGATACCGGCACCAATTAAAATAACTTCTTTTTTAGTTTGTCTGTTGCTCATATTAACCTTCCTTACACGTTGAAATTCACAGAAAGGATGCTAGATGTCACACCGGATATAGTGTAAGCCGGGAACACATCTTTTCTGTCTCTTTTATTATCATATCATACTGTATTATTAATAGATTAGAAAAACTACCACTATATGATAATTATAGGTTAAATTGTAATCATTAAGCAAGCTATTTATATTTGAAAAAATAGATAAATAGTTTTCTTTTAAGAATAGTGATTTTGCCTAAATTAACTTAGACTTTCTCTATTTGCCCAAATAAAAAAATGACTACAAATTGCTATGCAATCCTGTAGTCATTTAACGTTATATTGTTTATCATTGCGATTGACAAAGAAACCTGTTACTTTCACAAGTTGTATTGCTTTTCCACAAATTCCTCCGGCACAAAAAATTCTATATGCTGCTTTAGATTCGTAAATTCTCCTGGCAGCAATCCGCCAAACTCACCATCAATATTCAACTGCATTTTTTCATCTGTTGAAACCTTTATCTGCTTCGCCTGTGCATAAATAACGTTCTTATCTTCCAAATGTGCACCTCGAAGTGCCAATGTAGCTATGCGAATAAATTCTGCCAGATTTGTTTTACGTAAAATCAGTAAATCAAAATAGCCATCATTTATTTTTGCATCCGGAGCCAGTTTTTCAAAACCGCCAACGGAATTTGTATTGGAAACTAAAAACAGCATAATCTCGTCATCCACTACATTGCCGTCATATTCGATTTTTGCCTGTATTGGTTTTAAAGAAGGGAGCATTTCAATCCCTTTCATGTAATAGGCCAACTGTCCAAGCATTGTTTTTAATTTGCTGGGGACTTCATAGGTGAGCTCTGTTAATTTACCCCCACCGGCTATATTCATAAAATAATGGTCATTTACTTTACCGATATCAAGTAACATCGATTGATCTGCTAAAATAATGTCCGTTGCTTTCTTTATATCCCGCGGAATGGACAACGCTCTTGCGAAATCATTCGTTGTTCCTACAGGAATAACTCCAAGCTTTGGTCTGTACTCCTGCCCTGCCAGTCCATTAATTACTTCATTAATTGTACCATCGCCACCTGCTGCAACAACAAGATCGTATTTTCTTTCTACAGCTGTTTTAGCAGCTTCTATAGCATCACCTTCACTGGTAGTTGCATGTGCCGATGTTTCATATCCCGCAATCTCAAATTTTTCAAGGACAGTTGGCAGTTCTTTTTTAAATGCTTCACGTCCGGATGTTGGATTATATATAATACGGGCTTTTTTCATTTACATTTCCTCCCCCATTACGTCCATTATGCAGGGTCATAGTTGTATTTTTTACTTATTGTTATTCTTTACACACAACTTATATCATAGACCTTTTTACATAATTTGAAAAGGGGAAAAATAAAACTGCTGCCACCGGAGTGACAGCAGCATTCCATTTAATTTATCTTTTATCCAATTCTTCAATTAGGATTTTATTAACCATTGGTGGATTAGCCTGGCCTTTGGTCACTTTCATTACTTGACCAACAAGGTATTTCTGTGCCTTGGCCTTCCCGTTTTTATAATCAATGATGGATTGTTCATTATCATTCAATACACTGGAAATAATTCCCTTCAGTTCACCTTCATCGGAAATTTGGACAAGTCCTTTTTCTTTAACGACTTTCTCTGGATCGCCGCCATTTTCAACCAGTTCAGCAAAGACCTTTTTAGCAATTTTGGATGAAATTGTTCCATCCTCAATCAACTGAATCATTTTCGCTAAAGCTTCCGGTGTAATTGCCAGGTCTTCCAGTTCTTTTAAATGTTTGTTCATATATGCTGACACTTCACCCATCAGCCAGTTGGATGTTTGTTTCATGTCAGCACCATGATGAACTGCTTCTTCAAAAAAGTCTGCCAACTGTTTGGAATTCGTTAAAACAGCTGCATCATATTCGGATAAGCCCAATTCATCGATATAGCGTTTCTTGCGTGCATCAGGAAGTTCAGGAATTTCGCTTCGAACCCGTTCTTTCCAGGCATCGTCAATATATAATGGAACCAAATCGGGCTCAGGGAAGTAACGATAATCATCCGATCCCTCTTTAATTCGCATTAAAATCGTTTCTTTCGTTTTTTCATCATAACGACGTGTTTCCTGCAGGATTTCTCCGCCGGTAAGTAATTCCTTCTCCTGGCGTTTTTCTTCATATTCCAGACCTTTTTGTACAAAGTTAAAGGAGTTCAGGTTTTTCAATTCCGCTTTCGTGCCGAATTTCTCCTGACCAATTGGACGAAGAGAAATATTGGCATCACAGCGAAGTGATCCTTCCTGCATTTTCACATCGGAAACACCTGTATATTGAATGATGTTTTTCAGTTTTTCCAAATATGCATAAGCTTCTTCCGGTGAACGCATGTCCGGCTCTGAAACGATCTCTATTAATGGTGTGCCTTGACGGTTAAAGTCAACAAGCGAATAGCCGTCATCACCATGTGTCAGTTTACCAGCATCTTCTTCCATATGCAGGCGTGTAATTCCAATTCGTTTCTTTTTGCCGTTTACTTCAATTTCAATCCAGCCATTTTCTCCGATTGGTTTATCAAATTGGGATATTTGATATGCTTTTGGATTATCCGGATAAAAGTAATTTTTACGGTCAAATTTCGTATCTGTCGCAATGTCACAATTTAATGCCATTGCAGCCTTCATTGCAAAGTTAACTGCCTCTTCATTTAATACAGGAAGAACTCCCGGATAAGATAAATCAATTGGATTAACATTTGAATTTGGCTCAGAACCGAAGGCATTCACACTTGGGCTAAATATTTTTGATTTTGTTTTTAATTCTACATGGACTTCAAGTCCGATTATTGTTTCAAAATTCATTAGTTGGCACCTCCGAGCTGAGGTCGTTTTGTATGATGATCTGTTGCTTGTTCATATGCATGTGCCACGCGATATACGGTACTCTCATCGAAATATTTTCCAATAATCTGCAGGCCAATCGGAAGGCCATTTTCGGAAAATCCACATGGCAGCGAGATTCCGGGAACCCCTGCCAGATTCACCGGGATGGTTAGAATATCATTGGCATACATGGTTAGTGGGTCATCAGTATTTTCCCCAACTTTAAATGCCGGTGTAGGCGTTGTTGGTCCAATAACGACATCATAGTCTTCAAAAATTTTATCGAAATCATTTTTAATTAATGTACGAACTTTTTGTGCCTTTTTATAATAGGCATCATAATAGCCTGAGCTGAGTGCAAAGGTTCCAAGCATAATACGGCGTTTCACTTCTTCACCAAAGCCTTCACTGCGGGAATGCTTGAACATATCAATCATATTGTCCGCATTTTCTGTTCTGACACCATAGCGCACCCCGTCAAAGCGTGCCAAGTTAGCTGATGCCTCTGAAGATGAGAGCAAGTAATACGTTGCTACAGCATATTTGGAATGTGGAAGGGAAACTTCCTCCCATGTTGCGCCTAAGGATTCGTATACTTTTAAAGCTTCGAGTACAGATTCTTTTACTTCCGGTGCTACACCTTCAGCCAAATATTCTTTTGGTACAGCAATTTTCAAACCTTTTACATCTTTGGTTAGATTTTCTGTATATGATGGAATTTCAATATTGGCACTTGTTGAGTCCATTTCGTCATGTCCAGCAATAACTTCCAGTACACGGGCATTATCTTCAACATTACGAGTAATTGGTCCGACCTGATCCAGCGATGAAGCGAATGCTACTAAACCAAAGCGTGATACCAATCCATAGGTTGGTTTTAAACCAACAACACCGCAAAATGCTGCAGGCTGACGGATTGATCCACCTGTATCAGAACCTAATGCGAACAGAATTTCTCCGGCTGCAACTGCTGCAGCTGAACCACCACTGGAACCACCTGGAACGTGATCTGTATTCCATGGGTTACGTGTTGGTGTATAGCTAGAATTTTCATTGGATGAACCCATTGCAAATTCATCCATATTCAATTTTCCAATAGTAACAGCTTTTTCATTGTTTAACTTGTCTACAACGGTTGCATTATAAAGTGGATCATCAAAGTTATCCAAAAATTGACTTGCACAGGTTGTACGAATTCCTTTTGTAACAAGATTATCCTTAATTCCACCCGGGATTCCGAATAGACGCTGTGATTGATCTTTCGTGTTATCCAATTCTTTTGCTTTAGCTTTTGCATTTTCTTCATCCAATGTTAAAAATGCATGTACTTTATCGTCCACTTCTTTAATCCGATTATAAGAAGTGTCTACAAGATCCTGTACGGTAATTTCTTTATTATGTAGCTTTTCTTCAAGCTCTTTAATTGTGTGATCAAATAATGACATGAGTTGTCCTCCTACTCCAATATCGATGGTACTCTAAAATGACCTGCTTCTTTATCAGGAGCATTTTTCAACGCTTCCTCCTGCGTAATCCATTTCTTAGGCTCGTCCTTACGCATGACGTTTTTCAAATCCAGCACGTGTGTCGTAGGTTCTACATTTTCTGTATCCAGTTCATTCAGTTGCTCTGCATAACCGATAATTGCACTTAAGTCATCCGTTAATTTTTCCACATCTTCTTCTGTAACAGCAAGTCTTGCCAGGTGCGCAACATGCTTTACCTGATCTTTTGTAATTTCTGCCATCAATTAAACCTCCAAACCAAGATTTTATATTATTGTTTGTACCTTCATATACTTATTTTAAGTTTATACCTGTAACTATTATAACACTATTGATAATAGCAGAATTAGCCGGGTATAAGCAACTATTCACCCATGTAAAATATTAAGTGAAGAACGGGATCGGGGGCGGAAGCTACAAATTATGAAGTGATGGAGAAATGGCCATAGTAATTAGAGATGAAAGTTGAGAGATAAAGTGTGAGAGTTGAGAGATCAAACGACAATGTTGAGAGACACTGGGTATAAATTGAGAGAAAACAATTGAATTTACAATTACCTCTCATCTTTATAGGCTTCTCTCTCAACTTATTGCATACTTCTCTCAACTCCATAAGTCTCTCTCTCAACTTTGCCTGATTTCGGCAAAAATACTGGCAAATTTTATACTTTATCTTATGAAAAAATCCACCTCTCACATAACATAAGAGGTGGATACTTAGATAAAGATATTATTCTTTCATTTTTTCCACTGTTTCATTAAATTCTGCTTCAATTTCCGGATGTGGCTGTCCCATCATACTAACTACAATAGTAATGATCAGACTAAACAGGAATCCTGGAACCAATTCATATAAGTCAAAAATTCCACCTTCCAGGTAACCTCCCCAGATAATTACTGTTGCTGCACCAACAACAATACCTGCAAGTGCACCATTTCGGGTAATCCTTTTCCAGAAAAGAGATAACAGAATGATCGGGCCAAATGCTCCGCCAAATCCAGCCCAGGCATAACTAACAAGCTCGAGAACTGAACTGTCCGGATTCATGGCGATAATGGTTGCAATTAAAGCAATAGCCATTGTAGCGATTCTCCCTGCCCAGACAAGCTCTTTTGCAGAAGCCTTTTTACGAAATATAGCTTTGTAGAAATCCTCTGCTACAGCTGATGAAGAAACAAGTAATTGTGAATCAATTGTACTCATAATCGCTGAAAGGATAGCAGCTAATAAAACCCCTGCAACAATCGGATGGAATAGAATTTGGGAAAATGCGATAAATATTTTTTCTGGATCTGCCAGCATTTGAATGCCATTTTCTGTAACAACATTTATTCCAAACTGACTTAATATGGATACATCCTGTGTACTTATAAATGCAAGTCCAATAAATCCGGTAAAAATAGTACCATATAACCCTAAAATCATCCACCATGTTCCGATAAGGCGCGCCTTGGGAACATCTTTTGGTGAGCGCAATGCCATGAAACGAACGATGATATGTGGCTGGCCAAAATAACCAAGCCCCCATGCCAGTGATGAAATAATCGCCATAATTCCTACACCTTGCACCATATTGAGATGGCTTGGGTTAATTTCTCCCACTGCCTGTACAGCTTCATTCCAGCCTCCCATTTGGTTAAGTGCAACAATCGGCACGACAATTAAAGCAAGGAACATTAATATCCCTTGGAAAAAATCCGTCCATGCTACAGCAAGGAATCCACCGAGCAATGTATAGGAAACAACAACAATGGCTCCAATCCAAAGAGCGGTTTGATAGGATAAGCCAAAGGATGCTTCAAAAAGTTTTGCTCCTGCCACCATTCCTGAAGAAGTATAAAAGGTGAAGAACAATAAGATTACTAAAGCAGAGATGACACGAAGAACATGTGATTTATCTTTAAAGCGATTTTCCAGGAAATCCGGAACGGTTATGGAATCATTGGAAACTTCCGTATAAACACGTAAACGTTTTGCAACGAATTGCCAGTTTAGGTAGGCACCAATTGCCAGTCCTATCGCCATCCAGGCCTCTGACATACCTGAAGCATAAATTGCACCAGGCAAACCGAGTAATAACCACCCACTCATATCCGATGCTCCAGCACTCAGTGCAGCAACACCAGGTCCAAGATTACGACCCCCTAGTACATAATCGGTTAAATTATGTGTTCTATAATACATTATAATACCAATTACAAGCATTCCTATTAAATAAACACTAAACGTAACTAAAGTTGTAGCATCCACTAACTTCGCCTCCTATCTGTGAATAAAGTAATAATGGATAACAATAAAACAATAGGCATAGGGACAAATAACCAAAACCAGGTGATCCCTTTAATTGCATATTCTGCTTCCATAATTAATTCCCCTTTCTTTTTTAAAAATTCCGAATCGTCCTCTGCAAAACACATTAACTATAGTTTCACAGATTAAAACATTTATCAAATGGGCATTCATGATTTCTATGGAATCACCCTCAATTATCAGACAATTCAAATGCCATTTATGATTATATACCTGTATTAAGCTTAATATTGGATGGTAAGCACCATTATATTCTTTTTTATAAAGAATTCATCCATTATCGTTTAGATAACTCCAATTTCCTCGATAATTGAAACACTGAAAATATTTTTGAAAAAAAAGGCCTGAAATAGTTTCCACACTATTTCAGGCAAATCCATCATATAGTAATAGGGTAAAAAAATTACTTACTAGCTCTTCCAGGGTTAGAAGAAGAAGCTAGGTGTTTCAACTGAGAAAATGCTTGGCTCTAATTCTCCTGCCAACTCTGTTGGTTCATTATCTTGTGCGAATAAAAATCCAGCTACAAGAAGTGTACCTAATGCAATTGATGCAATCATCTTTTTCATACTCTCCCCCCCTTTATAAATTAACTAACTCATCATATGTTATATTGGCTAGTTTGTAATACTTAACTGAATCCTTGTACTTACTTAATTCCTCAAAATGATTTCCTAACATATTTGCATAAACTACTAAATTCGCATAATCCTTATGCTCCTTTAAGTATGGAATTAGCTCATTGATAACTAAGTTTTCAAACTTACTATTACTCTTATTAATTGCATAGTTGTATGTTTTAAGAACATAATAATGAATTCTGTATGTGTCATTATTATTTATGTTTATTTGTTCAAATAATTCAAAGCCCTTTTCTATCATCTGTTTTGTTTTCTCAACATTATTAATTGTATAATACTCTTTAATTAAAGCGGTCAATGAGGTTAGCCTTGCATTTAAATCCACTTCTAAATCATTAACAACTTCTAAATAATTATGAATCGCTTCTTTTGAGCCTCCCCTTGCTGAATGGAGATACCCTAAATTAAGGTTTGTTAATTGAATTACTTGTTTATCTTTGTTTAATTCTCCTAAATGTCTTGCCAAATTATAATTTTTAATTGCCTTATCATACATTTTAATTCTTCGGTAGGATATCCCAAGAACAATATGACATTGTGCACAACGCATAAAGTAGTATTCTTTCATATAAATATCTAAAGCCTTTTCTGCATACTCAATAGATTCTAATGTGTTTCGAAGCTTACTATGCGTGATTGAAATTATATACTGTAGATCCGCAATTTCTTTTTCTTCTACTTCAATTTGATTAAGTCTTTCTTCCGCTGATTTATATAATATTATAGCCTGTTCAAAGTCACCATTAGCTGAATTATAATTCCCTCTAAACTTATACCAATAATATTGATGTAAGTTATCAAAGGAACCTGACATTTCATTCAGGTCACTAATTTTAGTCAATGCCTCATTGTATTTACCTATAATGAGGTAATACCTAATCTTATGAATCTCGAACATCAACAAACTATCTGTCAGATTCTCATCCATTACCGCCTGAAGTTCTTTGTATGTAGAAATAATCTCTTCCTTGTCATTTACTTCAAAGAGCATGTTATACCATTCTTTGCATTTTTTCTGGATATTTGCATCAAATCCATCTTTTAATTGAATCCCCAGACGTGTGCATAACAGTTGAATAATTTCCGAACTTGCTTCCGTTTTCTTATTCTCAATTTTTGATAAGTAGGATAAAGATACTATTCCTTTAGCTAATTGTCCCTGTGTCATTTCTCTTTTGGTCCGCTGCAGTTTGATAAAGGATCCTATTTCTATCAATATACCCACCCTAACATCAATTTGAATTATATTGCTCCCGTATATTTCTATTATATCATACATTCTGATAATTCATATTGGGAAATTAATAGGGAAAATACCGCTTTTTGACCCCAAAAACACCTAAAAAAGTTTCCGATTTTCCTAAACGAGGAAAATTCACCACATTTCGAGGGGTTTTTCGGCTGAAAATAGGATTTCCACATTTTAAGACTTTTTACTTATGTCACTTTAGGTGTTGACTAGCTTATTGTACTGAATTAGGTACTAGGTTTGAGCGGTTAGAATTGCGGACTAAAACACTTTTCCCTTTTTGCACATAGAAAATCAGCCTCTTTTCAAGCAATTTTTGTTGAAAAGAGGCTGATTGAAACATATCAATTTCACTTATAACATTTCAGATGTTGTCTTACCTTGCATATGCTGAATCAGGTAATCCGGGCCACCTGCTTTTGAATCGGTACCAGACATGTTGAACCCGCCGAACGGCTGGTAACCAACGATTGCAGCTGTACAGCCACGGTTGAAGTAAAGGTTTCCTACATGGAAATCTTCACGTGCCTGTTCCAGGTGTACACGATTATTTGTGATTACTGCACCTGTTAAACCATAGTCCGTATTATTCGCAATTTCAATGGCTTCATCAAAATCTTTTGCTTTTGTTAATCCAACAACAGGACCGAAGATTTCTTCCTGCATAATACGTGCTTTTAGATCAAGGTCTGCAAAAACAGTCGGATTAATGAACCAGCCTTTGCTGTTATCGCCATCTCCACCAACAAGCAGATTCCCTTCTTTTTTACCAATTTCGATATAGCCCATGATTTTTTCATATGCTGCCTGATCAATGACAGGACCCATAAAGTATGAATTATCATGTGGGTCTCCTGCAGATAGTTCTTTCGTTAATTCTGCAACCCTGTCTTTCACCTGATCATATACATCTTCATGAATTACTGCACGGGAACAAGCAGAACATTTTTGCCCCGAGAAGCCAAATGCAGATTGTACAATGGATTGTGCTGCCAGTTCCAGGTCTGCTTCACTATCAACAACAATTGTATCTTTACCGCCCATTTCAATAATTGTGCGTTTCAGCCATTTTTGAGTGTCCTGAACTTTTCCTGCACGTTCAAAAATACGCGTACCAACATCACGTGAACCGGTGAAGCTTATAAAGCGTGTACGTGGGTGATCCACAAGATAATCCCCCACTTCACTGCCTGGTCCAGGGATGTAGTTTACTACTCCTGCAGGCATACCTGCTTTTTCAAGTACTTCCATCAATTTATATGCAATGACAGGTGTTGTACTTGCTGGTTTTAGAAGTACTGTATTTCCTGTTACCATTGCGGCTGTTGTAGTACCAGCCATAATTGCGAACAGGAAGTTCCATGGCGAAATAACAACCCCGACTCCGAGTGGAATATAGTTGAATTGGTTATACTCAATCGGACGGCTGTTCACTTCAGCACCATCTTTTATTTTAAGCATTTGTCGGCCATAATACTCCAGGAAGTCGATTGCTTCAGCTGTATCAGCATCTGCTTCCTTCCACGGTTTCCCGCCTTCTTTTACCAAATGTGCTGTAAATTCAAATTTGCGGCGACGCACGATCGCGGCTGAACGAAATAGAATATCTGCACGGAATTTCGGATCCGATTTTCTCCATGTTTCAAATGTTTTATCTGCAACTTGCATTGCTTTTTCTGCAATATCTTTATTTGCTTTGGATACATATCCAATTACTTCTTCTTTGTTCGCAGGGTTTACAGAAATAATTTTATCTTCTGTCGTAATCCGCTCTCCACCAATAATCAGTGGGTATTCTTTTCCAAGATCTGCTTCGATTTTGTTCAATGCATCCAGCATTAAGTTTTTATTTTCTTCTACTGTGAAGTCTGTAAAAGGCTCATGTGTGTATGGTACTACCATGAAAAAACCTCCCTATAATTTGTCCATTTACCCCATGATTGCGTTTACATTTACCATAAAAAAAGAATGGAGCATGTCCATCCTTTATCTTAACTTAATTTTCTTTTTTCTTCAAAGTTTTCAACCGGCGGATCTATATTAATGGAAAATATGAATCGTTGGTGACTCTGCTCCAGCCTTCCGGTAAATCAAACTCTCGATCTGATCACTTGTTGTGACCTTAATTTCCAGATCAAAGTAGTCAGAAAACATTTCCTGCACAAGACTGTATGCAAACTGCGTAAAGCCAATCACTTCACCTTTTCCATAAAACTCGATCGGGATTTCAATTGTCATCTTCTGTAATTCCCCGTTCACATAAAATCCTTTTCCAATGATACCAGTATAGTTTGGAAAGAATGTTGCTATTTCATTGCCAAAGTTTGTAACAATCTCATGGTCATCAAAATATTTTTCCTTTCCTTCATCGGATGGAAACAGGATATTCTCTTCATCAACTGAATCCCATTCGCCAATCGATGCACTTCCCCCAGGTACATTTGTTTTCGCCACAAAATTCCCAGGGACAGGTGATGCCTGGTCTTCCTCTCTGTACAATGCTATCATGATCGGAACATCCTGTAAGCCTTCAATTTGCCGCAATTCTTCAATCAGCTTTTGGGCTATTTTATTTCCTTGTTCCATCATTTCATCCATTCCGATATCCTCAAAGTAAGGGCCTCTAGATTCAGTATGGAATTGATATACGGATTTTAACGCTATTCCAATAGACATCCCTTTTAATTCTACATTATTTTCTTCCCCCTCTTTTTGCAGGTAGTTCTGCTCCAGAATATGTGATAGGTAACGTGGATTTTCACGGTGGATATCCTCTTGGTCTTCATCATCCAGCCCTTCCAGTTCTTCCTCTATCACCGGATTCCATTCATCTATCCATTCAAAAAGCCGATCAGAGGTTAAATATTGCCCCTCCTGAAAAAAATACTGCTTCGGGTCAAATACTTCTTTGGAATGGCGCCTCAATCCCTGCTCCATCTCATCAATATCCAGCCTGTTTGCTACCTGATTTGTAATAACACCCCTGGCTTCACTAACTTTATACGGCAAAACCATCTTGTAATTTTCTTCAGATAACTGATGGCTTGGGACAATTGATACCTCTTCTTCAGATTCATCATTTTGCAAAACTTCTTCATCGTTCATATTTGGTGCACAGCTCGTTAGCAGGAGGAGTGTGCATACTAGCAAAATACTGATTTTCTTCAATGTAAAACACTCCTTAACTCTCTATGGCTTCTTTAAGCCCCTGTTCGTCCCAGATAGTAACCCCAAGTTTTTGTGCTTTATCGTACTTGGAACCGGCATCTTCTCCCGCAATAAGGAAGTCTGTTTTCTTGCTGACACTGCCTGTAACAGATCCACCCATTGCCTCGATTAATTCCTTTGCTTCACTACGTGTGAATTCTTCCATTTTTCCTGTTAACACAACTGTTTTACCTGCGAAAATAGTGTCAGTAGTCTGTGCTGATATCTTTGTTCCTTTAAATTCCATATTCACATTCAGTGCGCTTAGATCTTCAATCAGGTCAATGACCTTTTGTTCGGCAAAATACTGTACAATGGAATCAGCCATTTTCTCACCGATTTCATCTACCGAAACAAGCTCATCAAAAGAGGCATGTTGAATTTTTTCCATTGTTTCAAACTCCACTGCAATTGTTGTAGCAGCTTTTGCTCCAATGAACCGGATTCCGAGACCAAATAAAAGCTTCTCCAGTGAGTTTTCCTTCGATGCTTCAATTGCTTTCAGCAAGTTGTCGACTGACTTTTCTCCCATCCGTTCAAGCTGGAGTAATTCTTCCCGCTTCAGTCGAAATAGATCAGCCATTGTACGAATTAATTTTTCCTGAAAAAGCTGTGTGATGACTTTTTCACCTAATCCGTCAATATTCATTGCATTGCGTGACACAAAATGAATGAGTCCCTCCATCAGCTGTGCCGGACAATTCGGATTGATGCATCTTAGGGCAACTTCTTCCTCAAGTCGAACAAGCTCACTTCCACAAGTCGGACATTCCTCTGGCATATAGAACTCCTGCTCATCCCCTGTCCGCTTTTCCTCTATCGCACGAACGACCTTTGGAATGATATCACCGGCTTTTTTGATGACAACCATATCACCAATTCGAATATCCTGCTCACGAATTAAATCTTCATTGTGAAGGGATGCCCGTTGTACAGTTGATCCGGCTATCTTTACAGGTTCCAGGATGGCTGTAGGTGTGACAACGCCCGTTCTGCCTATACTCAGCTCAATGTCGGTTAATTTCGTAATTACCTCTTCGGCCGGGAATTTATAGGCGATCGCCCAGCGTGGACCTTTTGCTGTAAATCCAAGCTCCTCCTGCTGAGACAAGTCATCTACTTTAATAACAATCCCGTCAATTTCGTAGTTTAAATTCGGCCGTTCTGTTGTCCAATACGTTACAAATTCAATAACCTCTTCGATCGTTTCACATTTTTTCCATTCCGGATTTGTTTTAAAGCCAAGTTCTTTTAAGCGATCCAGCCGTTCACTATGGGATTCTATTGGAGCAGCACCCCACTCACCAACCCCATATAAAAATATATCCAAATTACGTTTTGCTGCGATTTTAGGATCCAATTGTCTAAGGGATCCAGCTGCAGCGTTTCGCGGATTTGCAAAAGGCTCTTCTTCATTTTCTTCTCTAGCCCTGTTTAAAGCGAGAAAAGATTTATGTGGCATAAACGCTTCTCCACGCACTTCAATTGTTTCCGTTTCTTTTATCGTTAATGGCATGCTGCGAATGGTTCGTAAATTACTCGTTATGTCTTCCCCTGTTGTTCCGTCACCACGTGTAGCTCCACGAACAAATTTCCCATTCTCATAGGTTAATGAAACAGCCAGTCCATCAATCTTTAATTCACAAACAAAAGAGATCGGCTCATCCGTACCACCGCTCGCTCTTCTGGCAAAGTCACGTAAATCCTGTTCATTAAATGCATTTCCAAGGCTCAGCATCGGTACAGTATGCTGTACTTTTTGAAAGGCGTCAAGGGGCTCCCCACCAACACGCTGGGTAGGGGAATCTGCAGTCACAAACTCCGGATACGCTTCTTCAAGATTCATTAGCTCCTGCAGTTTTTGATCATATTCTGAATCCGGAACACTTGGTTTATCAAGAACATAATATTCATAGCCATATTGGTTTAATATTTCTTTTAGTACATTGATTTGATCCTGTGCTTGCTGTTTATCCACGAACCAAGCACCTCCTATTGTTTCGTAATTGGAGCAAATTTTGCCAGAACCCGCTTAATTCCGGTTGGTGCCGGGAATGCAATATCAAGCTCCATTGCTTCCCCTTCTCCTTGAACCTTAACAACTGTTCCTACGCCCCATTTTTTATGGCTTGCTTTATCTCCAGGTCCCCAGGTTTGATTCTCAGCACCAGTCGTTTTCTGCATTTTTTCTGCTCTGCGTTTAATTGGTGCAGGTTTATCCTTAGGTCTATCCTTAAGCTGTGCAAAGCCCCTGCCAAACATTGAAACTTTCGCCTCTTCAATTCCTTCAATCAATTCATCAGGAATTTCATTAATAAAACGGCTAATTGGATTCATATTCGTTCTTCCATATAGTGTACGCATTTTAGCATGTGTTAAGTAAAGTTCACGCTCTGCACGGGTAATTCCTACATAGGCAAGTCGGCGTTCCTCTTCCATTTCTTCCTCTTCCATCATGGATCGGCTATGTGGAAAAACATTTTCCTCCATGCCGATCAGGAATACAACCGGAAACTCCAACCCTTTAGCTGCATGCAATGTCATCAACGTTATTTTTTCTTCGTTGTCCGGATCTTCTTCATCGACTTTATCAATATCCGCTATTAACGCAAGATCTGTCAGGAAAGCGATAAGTGTTTTATCCTCTTCAGCTGTTTCTTCAAAATCCTGTGTAACGGTCATGAACTCTTCCAGGTTTTCCAGGCGGCTTTGTGCTTCGATGGTTTGTTCATTTTTCAGCATTTGTTCATAGCCTGTCCGTTCCAAAACAGCTTCAACCATATCTGTAGCTGTTAAAAATTCCTGCTGCTGGGTTAATGTCTTAATTAAGTTCCCGAATTCAGCCAACGCATTTGCTGCTTTTTTTGATACACCGGTAAAATCAACCTCTTTTACTGCTTCATAAAAGGAAATATCATGTGCAAGCGCATGTGCTCTCAGTCGGTCAATCGAGGTTTTCCCAATCCCCCGCTTCGGAACATTTACCACACGTTCAAAGCTGAGGTCGTCATCAGGATTTGTAATTAAACGCAGGTAGGAGACCATGTCTTTAATTTCCTTACGCTCATAGAACTTAGTTCCACCAACCATTTGATAGGACATATTCGATTTCATTAACGTGTCCTCAATGGCACGGGACTGCGCATTCGTCCTGTATAAAATAGCTACATCACCTGGTGAATACCCTTCACTACGTGTCAGTTCCTGAATTTTATCAGTAACAAATAAGGCTTCTTCCTGCTCGGTTGCCCCTTGAAAATAATGAAGGTTTTTCCCATCAGGATTTTCTGTCCAAAGGTTTTTCGGTTTTCGCCCACTATTATTGCCGATTACTTTATTTGCAGCTGCGAGAATTGATTTCGTTGACCGGTAATTTTGCTCCAGGAAAACACTTCGTGAAGATGGATAATCTTTTTCAAATGACAGGATATTTGCAATATCTGCTCCTCGCCAGCGATAAATCGACTGATCAGAATCACCAACCACACAAAGGTTTTGATAGCGATTTGCCAGCTGTTTTACAAGGAAATATTGTGCATGGTTTGTATCCTGATACTCATCCACATGGATATACTGAAAACGTCGCTGATAATACTCAAGCACCTCCGGAACCCGTTTAAACAAATGAATGGTTTGCATAATCAAATCATCGAAATCGAGGGATTGATTTTTATGCAGCATTTTCTGATAGGCTGTGTAAATTTGCGAAATCTGCTTTTCATAAAAATTCCCGACATTATCACTGTATGCTTCCGGTGTAATCAGCTCATTTTTTGCCGTACTGATTTGCCCCAGCATTGCCCGCGGATCAAACTTTTTCGGATCGATATTCAGGTTTTTTAAAATCTGTTTAATAGCAGATAGCTGATCACTACTGTCCAGGATCGTAAAATTCCGATTGTAGCCAATCCTGTCAATATCTCTTCTAAGAATACGTACACACATCGAGTGAAACGTGGAAACCCACATGTACGCACTCTCCGGCCCAACCAATTTCCGGACCCGTTCTCTCATTTCACGTGCTGCTTTATTCGTAAAGGTAATTGCAAGAATATTTCTTGCTGCAACCTCTTTTTCACCAAGTAAATACGCAATGCGATGTGTCAGCACCCGTGTTTTCCCACTGCCTGCCCCTGCCATAATAAGGAGAGGTCCTTCTGTATGTTTAACAGCTTCCTGCTGCTCTTTATTTAATCCTTTTATTAAGTCACCCATTGTTTGACTCATCTTAACACCGCCCTGAATCAATAATCTTCACTATTTTATTGCTTTTACTGTTTTTAAAGCTTTTTTAATATCTGAATAGATACTATTTCCAACGATAATCACATCGGCATGTTCTTTCATTTCACGGGCCTGGAAGTTATTTTCAATTCCACCACCATAAAAAAGCAATGTATTATCTAATTCACTTTTTACCTTATTAACAAGCTCTGGGTCGCCATATGTACCACTGTATTCCATGTAAAATATCGGCAAATGAAATACCTTCTCAGCCATATATGCATATGCTATTGTATCATCCGTGTCCGGTAAGTAACTGTTCGTATGTGTGAAAGCTTTTGCGTCCTCATTTAAGATACAATATCCCTCAAAAAATATTTCACTATATTCCATCATATCCACATATTGTTTAATGGCCTGATGCTGAATATCCATCATCCATTTTTTCTCTTTACTGTTCATCACCATCGGAATAAAATAATAATCAAACCCTGGCGTGATGGCTTCCATCGAAGAAATTTCCAAAATACATGGAACCGTATAACGGCGGATGCGTGACAGCAAATCCAGGACACCATCCAACGTTATGTCATCTGTTCCACCAACTATCACTGCATCTGTTCCTGATTCACAGATCTTTTCCAAATCCTCATCCGAAATTTCCTTCGCAGGATCCAGTTTAAATATGTGCTTCCACTCGTTCATCATAGTATTCAAAGTATAATCCTCCATCATCTAAAGTACATTAGTTTATTATACCAAAAATCGTTGCTGGAATTTAGGGATATGCAGAATCTTTTTTTGAAGTTTGTTAGTTGGGTGTGCATCGGTGTGATATGTGGCGTTGCATGGGGGCTGGGCGGACGGGCGGGAAAAGTTGAGAGATAAGTGGCATGGGTTGAGAGACAGGTGTTCTAAGTTGAGAGATAGACAGTATAACTTGAGAGAAACTGTTAAAAAGTTGAGACATAATCGGCCCTACTTACGTTTTCTCTCAACTATACTCAGTTGTCTCTCAACTTTAAGTAGTTATCTCTCAACATTTCAGTATTTTTACTGGTTGGATAGGATAACCTGCTCGCCCTCAAGTCCAACCAAAAAACCGCTGCTTATACAGACAGCGGTCCTACCTTTTACTTCTCATCTTCCATAATTCTCTCCAGCACCATCTGGTATCCATCACTGCCATAATTTATGCAGCGGCGCACGCGTGAGATGGTTGCTGTTGAGGCTTTTGTTTCCTGCTCGATGGCACTATATGTGCTTCCTTCTGTTAGCATTTTTGCAACCTGTAATCGTTGGGATATTGAATGAATTTCTGACATTGTAGCAATATCATCAAAAAAGCGGTAGCATTCTTCCCGATCCTTCAACGATAGAATAGCATCAAACAATTGATCCAATTGTTCTCCACGTAATTTATCAATTTGCACTTCAAGCCCTCCTGCTTCCTATACTAGTTTGATATGGTTACAGATTGTTGTAATCCCGGAACGGATGGAATCACATTAATCCATGTTTTCCCTGGCATGAGTCCTACTGGCTGATCATCCTTCACAGGGATAATACGTCCATCCTGATTTTTCCACTGTACCTCTTGAATTTTACCTTGTTGAATTAAATAACCTTCCCCACCTGAACTGAGGTCAATTGCCCGTCGACCAACATCGTCAATCACTTCATGATCGGTTTCGACAATAAATATATTTTCTACCTGTATAGGCTCCTCTGTATTTAAATCTACAGTTTTTTCCTGATCACTAAATCTGGTATATTTTTCATTCGCCGCATCATAGTCAAATTCCACAATTTCCATCGGCTTATTAGAATAAACAATCTTCACATGATTGGCGTCTTCCCCCGGCAGTTCTGTCATCTCATCCGCTGTTAAAAATTCCAACGGCTCGTAAGTTGCTGTGCTTTCATAACCCTTAGCTTCTGCTGCATCATATACTGCACCAATTTGCAAATAGGAATTATGCGGGGCTTTGCGAAATGCTTCCCGCTTAAATAATTTCCCGTCATTATCGTAAATTGAACCATTTAAAAACTCAATTCCACGATTCTGAATCATTTCATCTATAAAAGCAGCTGCTCCATGATAAACATAGAGTGCATCATAGCCATTTGCCAATTCAAAATAATACTCCCTGGCACTCCGGACAGGGCCAACTACATCAGGCAGCTCACTTTGATACAATGCCAGAAATCGGGTAATACTGCCTTCTGCCAAAAGCTCAAACACGATATCTGCTTCTGATAATCCTGTTTGCGGTCTTGCTAAGGAATGGTTATTAACCATCACACTAATTATTCGATTATCAACCGCTTCGTTTGTTCCAATACCTGTTAGCGGAAATATATTTTCAACTTCTTCCGTTGTCTCACCAACACCCGGTGCTTCATTTTTTTGTTCGAGTGTATTTTCTTTTTCACCGTTATCCTGGGCATCTTTCTCCTCTTTTGAGCAAGCTGCCATCAGAATCAATAATACCAGAAAAAAACAAACTAATTTTCTCATGTTCCCCAACACCTTTAAATAAGTCTTGATTAATATACTATGCTAGCACATGGTTGCAGGGAATAATACTTCTTTTTTCTTTACATCTATTATTCCTCGCTGCGTGATTCGGATATAAGGTAAATGTGTAGATGATAAAAATAGTATACTGTAAACCGGATCATTAAATGAATAGCCATGTTCATTTAAAATAACTTTTAACTGCTTCTCTTTTTCAATAAGCTCTACCATGCTCCCATTATACATGATCCCACCAAGGGTGAGTGGTATTTCAAGTAATACTTCGCCATCATCAACCAGCACAATACCTCCACCAATAGCTTTTAATCGTTTCCAGGCAAGCAGCATATCATTTTTATTTTTCCCGATAAATACAAGATCTCCTGTAGTTGAAAATGAACTCGCTATTGCCCCAAGTCGATTCGTAAATCCACGGATGGTTGTATTTACACGCCATTTACCATTCCTATCAATTAACAATAGGAATGCCTCGTTCTTTTCTGCAGGCAATTCAACCATTGTAATATCTGTATCGATGGCATATGGTTTAATAATTACTTCATTCACCATGTCCAGACCAATCGGTAATGAAAACTGCAAATCTTTCTCATCGAGCTCCCAATCAAATGTAGATACCCCAATCTCATATTTTTCCCAATCAATTATAGATGAAACTTCCTGATCAGTACCTTCTTTTACCATCCATTTCCCTTTGGCTAATACACTTTCAGGATGTGGATTATCTTTCGCCTGTAAAATATTAATGTGAGCAATTCGGCCTGGTGCAATGCTGCCAATCTGTTCATCCAAGTGAAAATGTTTCGCAGCATTATAGCTTGCCATTCTGTACGCCTCTTCAAGCGGGACACCTTTTTCAATAGCGATTTCTATACAAACATTCATGACTCCTTTTTCATAAAACCCGGGGGTGGCGCCATCTGTTGTCATTGTCAGATTATCATAGACTCCTAAATTCGCTGCAACGATTTCCTCGAGCAGCTTAGGTAAATCTGGCCTGATCGATGAATAGCGCAGTCCAACCTGATACCCGAGCTGCAAACGTTTGATTACTTCTTCCCCTGTCATCGATTCATGATCTGCGTTCACACCAAGTAACTTCATTTTGGTTAACGTTTTCTCTGATGCTCCAGGAAAATGTCCCTCGACCGGTTTACCAAGTCGTTTCGTTTCCTGAATCCAATATAGTAAACGATCATCTCCTGCCAATAAGTCCGGCCAGGAGGTTAATTCCCCGCCTTGAACAACAGCTGGATGGGATATCCATTTCAATACTTCCTCTGTATTAAAAATCTCTTCCTCATCCTGCAGTGTCGTCTGCGAGTCATAACGCGCCCACCAGTACATAGAGACAGGCAATTTGCAAAAGTCCTCCAATAGAGAAAACGCTTTCTTTTTATTTAATAAGAAATGCCACATCAGGCTATCATTAATCAAAGTAGTAGTTCCGGTTTTAGCGGCATGATATGCTAATTCCTCCGGATTATATAGTTGAAAAGGATGTGCATGTGGTTCAATATATCCCGGCACTAAATATTTTCCCTCGCAGTCTACTATTTCAGTATTCCCCAGGTTCTCCGGTAATTGGTCACCTACATATACAATACGATCATTAACAATCCAAATATTGGCCTGTAACCATTGTTTAGTAAACATATTTAAATAGGTACCATTTTTTAAAATCAGGGTTGGTGACTCTTTTCCATCAATAACACTAACATGCTGTCTAATCTCTCGGTTTCTCCAATAATGTCCATTATCTTTCATCAAAAACAACTCTCCATCATTATCATTTCCTATATTTTAACATATTTTATACTTTAACACTGTAAAGTTACTGTTAATAAAAAATGAATAATTTGTGACAGAGGGATTGGGGGTGTGGGGAGGTGAATTTCGAGTGTGATGGTTTGTGCTCGGGCAAATGTTCATGTCAGCGGTTTCATATGTTATGTCAGCGCAAGTGCCGATAGTTGAGAGAAACTAATGAAAAGTTGAGAGATAATATAAGAAAGTTGAAAGATAAATAGAAAATATACGTTTCTCTCTCAACTTTGCTGGAATGCCTCTCAACTACTGCCGGTCCTCTCTCAACTTTGTCCGTTTGTCTCTCAACAAATTGCAATTGTCTCTCAACTTTTTGCAATCCGAAGTACGGCCCACTACAAGACCCAAGAATAATTGGCATGCTTACTCAGGTCACCAGTTTGAGGGGGGCTTTTTATTAAGTTACTGGCAGGTTTCATTCTCATCAATAAAAAGCCACCATCAACAATGGTGGCTCTTCCAATCATTTATAATTTCCCAATATCACTACGATAAAAAAATGCATCTGCAGCAGAGAGGTTTTCCAAATAACGATATACAATATCGGCTGCATCTCTCAATGAATCACTTTTCGCTCCAACTAATAGGACACGTCCTCCATCCGACATAAGTAACTCATTTTCAAGCTTTGTACCTGCATGTACGATAAATGAATCCTCAGATGACGCCATTTCCGGAAGGGCAACAGCCTTTTGATATGTGCCTGGATAGCCTTTTGATGCAACAACTACACCTGTACAGAAACCCTGCTCCCATTGTAATGCTGGGTCTCGGCCAGCCAATACATCCAAAAACACCTGCTCCAAATCATTTTCCAATAATGGCAGAACAACCTGCGTTTCCGGGTCCCCAAACCTTGTATTAAACTCAATAACCCTAGGTCCTGCCTCTGTCATAATGAGTCCGGCATATAAAATTCCCGTAAAGGCTCGACCTTCCTCCATCATTCCATCTGCTGTTTTCTGCAAAATTTTATCGACTGCAAATGCCAAATCATCTTCCGTTACATCAGGTACCGGAGCAAATGCCCCCATTCCACCGGTGTTCGGTCCTTCGTCATTATCAAATGCACGTTTATGATCTCTGGCGGTCACCATGGGATAAACATTATTTTCATGAACAAATGCCATCAATGAAAACTCTTTTCCAGCTAAAAACTCTTCGATCACAATTGTTGCACCTGCTTCGGCAAAGGCCTTTGATACAAGCATTTCATCAACAGCATTCAGCGCTTCTTCCTTTGTTTCAGCAACAACGACACCTTTTCCTGCTGCGAGGCCATCAGCCTTAATTACGATTGGCGCACCCTTTTCCTCAATGTACCGATTTGCATCAGCAGGGGAAGTAAAGGTAGCATAATCCGCAGTTGGTATATCATATTTTTTCATGAATTCTTTGGCAAAGCTTTTGCTTCCTTCAAGTAATGCTGCTTCTTTTGTTGGTGCGAAAACAGCTAGTCCTGCTTCCTGAAATCTGTTGGCTATTCCTTCATTTAAAGGAGCTTCCGGTCCAACAATTGTCAGATCAATTGCTTTATTTTTTGCAAAGTCGATAAGCCCATCAACGTCCATTTCATCAATCTGGGCACATACTGCATGCTGCTGAATTCCGCCATTTCCAGGTGCAGCATATAGATTCGTAACCTGTTTACTTTCAGCTAATTTCATTACAATACTATGTTCACGTCCGCCACGCCCGACTACTAATACATTCACTTTAGAAAGCCCCCTTAGTGTTTGAAATGACGCATGCCAGTGTAAACCATTGCGATTCCATGCGCATCACATACATCAATGGAATCCTGATCACGCTTGGAACCACCAGGCTGGATAATCGCTGTTACACCAGCTTCTGCAGCAGCTTCTACCGTATCCGGCATTGGGAAAAATGCATCTGATGCCATTACTCCGTCTTTAGATTTTTCACCAGCTTGCTCAATCGCAATATTCGCTGCACCAATCCGGTTCATCTGCCCTGCACCAACACCAATTGTCTGACTGTCCTTTGCCAGAACAATTGCATTTGATTTCACATGTTTTACTGCTTTCCATGCAAATAGCAAATCAGCTAATTCCTTTTCTGTTGGCTTGCGTTTCGTTGAAATTGTCAACTCATCCTCAACCACTTTCCCGTTGTCATAGCTTTGAATTAACACTCCACCATTTACTGTTGTCAATTTATGATTTACAGCCTTATCATCATTTTGTTCCAATTCAAGCAAACGAATATTTTTCTTCTTTGTTAAAATTTCCAGAGCTTGCGCTGTAAAACTTGGCGCAATTACAATCTCCAAAAATATTTGGCTTAATTTTTCTGCAGTCTCGGGATCCACTTCCCTATTAACTGCAACGATTCCACCAAAAATAGAAATAGGATCTGCATCAAATGCACGTACAAAAGCTTCATGGATATTATCCGAGACCCCTATTCCACATGGATTCATATGCTTAACTGCAACCGCTGCGGGATCATGATATTCCGATAAAATTTCCAGTGCCGCATTGGCATCCTGGATATTATTATAGGAAAGCTCTTTTCCATGTAACTGCTTCGCTGTCGCAAGGCTTTCACTTGATTGGATTGGATTTTTATAAAATGCTGCCTGCTGATGCGGATTTTCCCCATATCTCAAATCTTGAACTTTTTCATATGTAACGGTGTAGGTTTCAGGGTATTCCTCTTTTGTTTCTGTCATGAAATATTGTGAAATCATCGCATCATAATTTGCCGTATGACGGAATACTTTTCCTGCCAGCTGCTGGCGTTTTTTGAAATCTAAATTCCCTTCACTTAGTCCTGCCAGAATGCCATCATAATCAGCTGGATCAACAACAACTGTCACGTCCTCAAAATTCTTAGCCGCAGACCGAAGCATGGTTGGTCCGCCAATATCAATATTTTCGATAATCTCTTCTTTAGAGACACCTGTTTTTTCGAGTGTTTGTTTAAATGGATAGAGGTTGACAACCACCATATCGATTGGCGAAATATTATTCTCTTCCATTTGTTTCCTATGATCTTCGTTTGATCTTTTTCCTAAAAGTCCCCCATGTACAAGTGGATGCAATGTTTTCACACGTCCATCCATTATTTCCGGGAATCCGGTAATCTCATCTACAGCCTTGGCGTCGATACCAGCATCCAGCAGTGCACTTAGTGTACCACCTGTTGAAATAACTTCATAACCCAGTTCAACCAGGCTACTAGCAAATTCTGTAATATTTTCTTTATCGGAAACACTGATCAGTGCTCGTTTCTTCATGAAAAAACTCCTCACTTTGCTTCTAAAAGTTTGTGACATTACCTGTATAAAAGTTGATTAATTACCCGTGGATATAATTCATGCTCTATCTTTTGAATCCGCTGTTTTAACGTTTCTTCTGTATCGTCTGAATGAATGTCCAATGATTCCTGTGCGATGATTGGCCCTGTGTCAATTCCTGCATCGATAAAATGAACGGTAACTCCCGTAGTTTTTGCGCCTGCCTTATATGCTTGTCCAATCGCATCAACACCCGGAAACGCCGGTAATAACGATGGATGGATATTGACAATTTTCCGGTCAAAAGTCTGCAATAACGTTGGTCCAACAATTCGCATATAGCCGGCTAAAAAGATCCATGTTACACCAGCTTCCTGAAGTTTAGCGATAATTTCATTTTCATAATCCGCTTTGGATGAGAAATCTTTTGGATTAAAAACAAATGCCGGCACATTATATTTTTCAGCTTTTTCTAGCACGCTTGCTTCCTGTTTATCACAAACAAGAAGCACAATGTCACAATCCAGTTCTTCAGATTCCATTATCGCCGCAAAATTACTGCCTGTTCCTGATGCAAAAACGGCTGCTTTCACTTTGCTCATGAGCTGAAATGCACTCCTTCTTTAGCAACTACACTTCCGATAATCGATGCTTTCTCACCAGTATCTTTTAATAATGCAAGCACATTCTCTGCATCCTCGCTGGAAACAACGAGTGCCATGCCAATTCCCATATTAAAAACACCGTACATATCTTTATCCGGAATTTCTCCCGTTTTCTGTAAAAATGTGAAAATTTCCGGTACATCCCAGCTGCTCAGGTCAAGTTCTACACCAAGGCCCTCCGGCAGCATACGCGGGAAGTTCTCATAAAAACCACCACCGGTTATATGTGAGATACCTTTAACTGTATGCTCTTTCAGTACATTTGCTACAGGTTTTGCATAAATTTTCGTTGGAGCCATTAATGTGTCACCAAGAGATTGTGACATGTTGTCATAGGTTTTATTCAAATCAAGTTCAGCAATAATTTTACGCACGAGTGAATATCCATTTGAATGAATTCCGCTTGAAGCAAGGCCGATAACAACATCATCTTTTTGGATCGATTCACCTGTAACAAGCTTTGATTTCTCAGCAATTCCAACAACAAATCCAGCCAGATCATATTCATCATCTTCATACATTCCAGGCATTTCCGCAGTTTCCCCGCCAATAAGTGCGGCACCTGCATCAACACAACCTGTAGAAATCCCTGCAACGATTTGTTCAATCATTGCTGGTTCATTTTTACCACAGCCAATATAATCAAGGAAAAATAACGGCTGAGCCCCCTGTGCAACGATGTCATTCGCACACATGGCTACCAGATCTATTCCAACAGAGTCATGCTTATTTAATTGAAAAGCAAGCTTTAGCTTTGTTCCAACACCATCTGTTCCGGAAACCATCACAGGTTCCTTGTAATTAAAGCCAGTCAAATCAAATAATCCTGCAAATGATCCAATTCCGCCTAATACTTCAGGCCGTGTTGTTTTTGCAATATGCTTTTTCATTCGTTCAACAGCTTCATAGCCTTTTTCTACATCTACACCGGCATCTTTATAAACATCTGACATGTTCGACACATCCTTCAGTAATAATATTTCGTGGTACGGGGGGCGGGCTGAGTAAACAGCTTAAAGTTGAGAGAGAACGTTAATTAGTTGAGAGATAATGTTAATTAGTTGAGAGATAAAATGTGAATCAGCATTTATCTCTCATCTTTATTGGACTTTCTCTCAACTCTGCCGCTGCTTCTCTCAACTTTCATACAGTTTCTCTCAAGTTTTATTTATTATCTCTCAGGCTTATGCCAATTTTCCTTGAATTTCCATTCCCCTAACAAAATGACAGCCTTTTCCAACTGCTATAGACAGGCTCCTGGTTCCAACGTTACTGTTGTGTTGGGCCTGAGAGCGCCTACCGAACGAGTTGGGGCACCTGCCGCACAACTCACTACTTTACTTCACTTCAACTTTCTCCCTTAACAGGATAATTCCCTGTCATACACGCCATGCAGACCCCTTGGTTAATTGTTTTATCCTTTACAATTGCTTCTTCCAGGCCTTGATCTGATAAATAGGCAACACTGTCTGCACCAATTATTTCACATATTTCCTCAACCGTATTGTTAGCAGCAATCAATTCTTTTCTCGTGGACATATCGATCCCGTAATAGCATGGGTGTTGAATGGATGGTGATGCGATACGTACATGAACCTCTTTCGCACCAGCTTCCTTCAGCATACGAACAATCCGTTTACTTGTCGTTCCCCGAACAATCGAATCATCAATCATCACTACTCTTTTCCCCTCAACAATTCCACGAACCGGAGAAAGCTTCATCTTGACACCCTGCTCACGTAATTCCTGGGAGGGCTGAATAAATGTTCGTCCAATATAGCGATTTTTGATGATTCCCATTTCATATGGCAATCCACTTTGCTCTGCATACCCGATGGCAGCGGAAATACTGGAATCCGGAACCCCAATAACCATATCCGCTTCGGCTGGTAATTCCTTTGCTAACTCGGCTCCCATTCGTTTCCGGGATGCATGAACATTCACATGATTTAAATCACTATCAGGTCTGGATAAATAAACATATTCCATCGCACACATTTTTCGCTGTTCACGAATCGCAAACCGTTTGCTCTCCAACCCCTCATCACTTATCACAATAAGCTCACCCGGGAGGACTTCCCGTTCAAATGAAGCCCCGATAATATCAAATGCACTCGTTTCAGCTGCAACCACATACCCGTCCCCAAGCTTTCCGATGGATAGTGGTCTAATCCCACGAGGATCTGCAGCCACATACATTTTATCTTCCTTCAAAACTATAAAGGTATATGCACCAACAATCTTTGGCAAAACATCAACAATCGCACCTTCGATTGTTTCTTTTTTACTGCGTTTGATAAGATGTGCAAGATTTTCTGAATCTGACGACGTCTGCAGAATGCTTCCCAAAGACTCCAGCTCGCCACGAAGCTCATGTGAATTCATAATATTTCCACTGTGAGCAAATGCGATGCTGCCTGTTAGCGAGTGAAATAACAATGGCTGGACACTATCAACACCCTTGCCTTTATCTCCTTGTGTAGAATAACGCACATGAGCAATGGCCGCTTTGCCCCCGAGCTTTTTCAAATCAGCTTGCTTAAACACATCATTCACTAACCCAAGGCCTTTATGAAGTTTTAGTTTTTTTCCATCACTTACTACAATACCGGCACCTTCCTGCCCGCGGTGCTGCTGTGCGTGTAAACCATAATATGCAAGTTCAGCGGCTTTTTCATGTCCCCAAATTCCAAACACCTGGCATTCCTCTTTTTTGCTTTAGATTTTTAGAAAAATCGGCTATCGCCTAGCCTTTAGGCGCTAGCCAAAGCCCGCACTTATGCAAAGCTTTACGGTAGGGCGAGTAATCAGAGCCCCGGGATAAGAAAGTTTTAAACTTTCTTATCTGCCAATAAATTAGGAATTGCTTCATTCCATAGTTTATTGATTTGTTCAACATCTTCTTCAATTACATTATTTCCCTCTGCTTGAACAGTCAGTTTTCCGTCGTTTGTTACAACACCAATTTGTTTAGCATCACTGATCAGATTTTCAAATTGTGTTTTATTTTCACTTTTTACTGAAACCAAAAATCTGGATTGTGATTCACTGAATAAAGCTGTCGTAGCCTCCCCTTGAAGCTCTACTTGAATTCCTAAGCCTTTTCCGTTAAAAACACTCTCCGCAAGCGCTACAGCAAGTCCACCTTCTGACAAATCATGTGCAGACACAACGAATCCCTGTTGAATAGCTTCTAATAATTGTTTCTGGCGATTTGCTTCTACTTTCAAATCAATGTAAGGGGCTTTTCCTGTGTAGCTGTCCTCCAAAATATTTTGCAGCTCACTGCCACCAAATTCTGCATGTGTTTCACCAATAAGGTAAATAGCGTCATCTTTCTGTTGAAAATGGCTTGGCGTTACATTGTTCACCGATTCCAACAGGCCGACCATACCGATAATTGGTGTCGGCATAATTGCTTCTCCCGCTGACTGGTTATAAAGCGAAACATTTCCACTAATAACCGGTGTATCAAGTGCAGTACACGCTTCACTGATTCCAACAATGCTTTTTTCCATTTGCCAGAAAACCTCTGGGTTCGTCGGATTTCCATAGTTCAAACCATCTGTCAGCGCCAACGGTTTTGCACCGGAACAAACGATATTCCGAGCTGCTTCAGCAACTGCAATTTTTCCGCCAACTTCCGGATCCAGGTAAATATAACGGGAATTACAGTCTGTTGTAATAGCAATTGCCTTTTCTGTACCTTCTATTTGTACGACCGCTGCATCTGATCCCGGACCTTGAATCGTATTGGACTGTGCAGTTGAATCATATTGATTGTATGCCCATTCTTTACTGGCAATCGTTGGTTGCTGAAGTAGTTTCCGCAACATTTCCTGATGATTATCTACAACTGGAACAGTATTTTCTTTTGCTTGAAATTCTCTATAATAGGCTGCCTCTTCAGATGGAAGATGATAAACAGGTGCATCCTCAGTCAATGCATCTACCGGAATATCTGCAGCTACTTCTCCGTGCTGTTTGATTCGGAATGTTTTCTCTTCAATTACTTCTCCAATAGCCATTGCCTGTACATCGTGTTGCCTGAAAATATCAAGAATCTCCTGTTCACGTCCTTTTCGGGCAACTAACACCATACGCTCCTGTGATTCAGAAAGCATGATTTCATATGCATCCATATTTTCTTCACGCTGTGGCACCAGATCAAGATTCATTTCAATCCCTGTTCCGGCTTTACTTGCCATTTCACTTGCAGACGATGTTAAACCAGCTGCTCCCATGTCCTGAATTCCAACCAAAGCATCCGAATTAACTGCTTCTAAACATGCTGCAATTAGTTTTTTTCCCATATGTGGATCGCCAATTGCAACTGCTGACGTATTATCATCTTCCCCTTCCACAACATCTGAGGAAAAAGTTGCTCCATGTATTCCATCTCTGCCAGTGGATCCACCAGCATAAATTACTGTATTACCCACGCCTGCTGCAGTTCCCTTTTGCACTTTGTCATGATCCACAAGACCGACAACCATTGCATTGACAAGCGGGTTTTCTTTATAGCTTTCATCAAACTGAACTTCTCCACCAACTGTTGGTACACCAATTACATTCCCATAGCTTGCGATACCACGTACAGCTTCTGAAAATAACATTTTTGTATGATCATCTTTCAGTTTTCCGAAACGGAGGGAATTCATGGAAGCAATTGGTTTGGCTCCCATTGAAAATACATCCCGGAGAATCCCGCCAACACCTGTTGCAGAGCCTTCGAATGGTTCTACTGCAGAAGGGCTGTTATGGCTTTCGATTTTAAAAACAACTGCCTGATTGTCACCGATATCAACAACTCCGGCCCCTTCACCAGGTCCTTGAAGTACTTGAACACCTTTTGTAGGGAATTTTTTTAATAATGGCTTAGACGTTTTATAGCTGCAGTGCTCTGACCACATTACTGAAAAAATACCAGTTTCTGTATAATTGGGAAGCCGATTCATTTTTTCCTTTGCCATCCCGTATTCTTCGTCACTTAAACCCATCTCTTTGTAAAGTTGTTTTGCTTCAATTTGCTCCGGTTTAATATTTTTAATATCCATTATTTTGTTCCCTCCAGAATTAATTTGGATTTTCATGCTTTTATAGTTGGCTCTTTTCGTAAAATTTGATTCCTTTTAAAACTTCGTAGTTTACATAAAATGCGAAGTAAATCGAGATTGATTCCAATAACATGTGCTATTGCTGCCGTCCGGGATCGCTCCGGGCGGATGCGCATCCTTAGGGCACGGCTTCAGTCTCCTTGAGAAAACCACTCTGCAGGGTCTTCAGACACGTGCTATTCCCGCAGGACAAGGAAAGCTTCGACAGCACCTGCATCGCACGCAGAAAATAGATCTGTATTTTCAAGGAGTCACCGCCCTTCACTCACCCGAACTGGTGGGGTGGTTTGATGTTTTGTTTATTGTTTATTAATTCAGTTCATCGATAGTAACCGGAATACCTACGGAGGAAACACATTGAAGACTCCTGCGGGAGGAAAGGCATAGGTGAGACCCCCGAGTGCGTAGCACGAGGAGGCTCACCAGCCGCCCGCGGAAAGCGAAATGTGTTTCCGGAGCGGTAATTACGCACCAATAATTACATTCTACTTAACGCCCCGCCTCTTCAAATTTGCTAATTTGCTGGCTGATTTCCTCCTGTGATTCTGCAATAAATGTCACATGTCCCATTTTTCGTTTTTCCTTTGGTTCATCTTTTCCATATAAATGAACGAATGCGTCTTTTGTTTGAGCCATTGCTTTTAATACAGCTTTTAGGTCTTCCCCTAAAATATTAATCATGATTGCAGGCTGCAGAAGTTCAATTTCTCTTAATGGCAATCCACAAATGGCGCGGATATGCTGTGCAAACTGTGAAACCGAACATGCTTCTATCGTATAATGCCCGGAATTATGCGGACGTGGCGCCATTTCATTAAGATAGATTTCCTCTCCATGTACGAACATTTCAATCGCAAATGTCCCAACAATATTCATTTCTTCAGCAAGCTTTTCAGCTGCCTCTATTGCTTTATCCTGAACCGTTTCTGTTATATTTGCCGGAATCTTAGTTTTATATAAAATATGATCCTTATGATCATTTTCTGCCAGTGGGAAAAATGTAATTTCACCAGATTGAGCTCTTGTAAATATTACTGAAATTTCTCTGTCAAAGGTTACCCATTCTTCAATAATGCAATGCTTATTTTTTTCAGCAAAATCCATTGCCTGTCCAATATCAGCCTCGGAATTTAATTTGATTTGGCCTTTTCCATCATAGCCGCCACGGCATGTTTTAATGACAGTCGGATAAGAAAAGTTTTTTAATGCTTCCTTACATTCCTCGGCATTCCTTACAATTTCAAAGGATGGAATTGGCAAATTGGCGTCTTTCATTAATTGTTTTTCTTTTTCCCTGTTTTGCGTAATTTCCAATGCCAGGGCACCTTGTGGTAATTTCCCTGCTTGCTCAATGTATGTTGCAGCTGTTAGATCTACATTTTCAAATTCATATGTGATTACATCGCTAATTTCAGTTAATTCTTTAATTGCATGCCTATCATCATAAGCTGCTGTTATTTGCTTATCAGCCACCTGTGCGGTCGGGCAATTCGGTGTTGGGTCAAGAACAGCGACCTTATATCCCATATATCTTGCAGCAATCGCCATCATCCGTCCAAGCTGTCCACCACCAATAATTCCGATTGTCTGATCTGGAAGAATTGTATTATTTTTTTGCAAGGTCGTCCCTCATTTCTGCAACTTTTTCCTGCATGTCATTTCGGTAAGTATTAAGTTTTGCTGCGACATAATCATCAAAAGCTCCGATTATTTGTGCTGCAAGGATACCTGCATTTGTCGCACCGGCTTTGCCAATTGCAACTGTCGCAGTCGGTACACCGCCAGGCATTTGAACAATGGAAAGGAGAGAATCCAGCCCATTTAACGCTTTACTTTGAACAGGTACTCCAATGACAGGGAGAGTTGTCTGTGAAGCTACCATTCCAGGTAAATGTGCCGCACCTCCAGCACCTGCAATAATTACTTTCAGTCCGCGTTCACGAGCAGATTTTGCATAGGTGAACATGTCATCAGGCGTACGATGTGCTGAAATAACATCCTTTTCGTATGGAATTTGAAGTTCATCCAGTACATTGCATGTATGCTGCATTGTTTCCCAATCCGAGATACTTCCCATAATGATGCCAACAGTAGCCATGAAATCCCTCTTTCTATTTGAAATTCATTTATAAAAAGTAAAAATAAAAAAGTCCATTCGTCTCCCTCATGCATGAGAGAAGATGAACAGACTTGGCTTATTTCACATTAAAACGGATCATTGTAATATTACAACGATTCATCCCCCCTCATAGTCCGGCATTTAAGGTGCCAGGTAGAAACTTCCGAGCCATATTCTCTGGAAATATATGAGGTACCGTATTCTTTTGTCGCTTTTAGCATAACAAAAGACACATAAACATGTCAACAAAACATCGAACGATTTATTGTATATTTTATTTAATGTTCGGATTTTGCTGTTTCGTTATTTTCTTACTGTGTTTTTTCAGGAACTTACCATAGCTCCTCCGTTCACATGAATGACCTGACCAGAAACATAAGATGAATCATCTGAAGCAAGGTAAACATATGCTGGTGCTAGCTCATACGGTTGACCTGCACGCTTCATCGGTACATCTTTTCCAAATTTTTCAGCAATCCGTTCAGCGGAAAAGCTCGCAGGAATTAATGGTGTCCAGATTGGGCCAGGTGCTACAGCATTCACACGTATTCCTTGATCAATAACATTGAGTGACAGTGAGCGTGTATACCCAACAATCGCACCCTTTGTTGCCGTGTAATCAATCATTTTCTCCTCACCCTGATATGTTGTGATCGATGTTGTATTTATAATGGTACTTCCTTCTTTTAAATAAGGTAGAGAAGCTTTTGTCAGATAAAAGAAGGCATATATATTTGTTTGAAAAGTAGCGTCCCACTGCTCTGTCGACACGTCAGTTAAACTATTCTGCACGAATTGCACACCATGATTATTCACTAAAATATCGAGCTTTCCAAAATGATCAATTGTTTGCTTAACAACCTTTTTGGCAATGCTGTTGGTCTCTTAAATCTCCAACAATCAATTGGCAACTTCTTCCTAACTCCTCAATTCTATGTTTCGTTCGATATGCGTCTCCATCTTCGTATGAATAATAATAAGGAATAACAACATCTGCACCCTCTTTTGCAAATGCAATCGCTACAGCAGCCCCAATTCCACTGTCACCACCAGTTATAATCGCAACCTTGTCTGTTAATTTACCCGAACCTTTATAATTTGGATTTTCTATAATTGGTCTTGGTACCATTAATGATTCAATACCAGGCTGTTGGGGTTGATGCTGGGGCGGAAATTCTTGCGGCAGTTGCTCTTGATCAATGCGATCGTGACTCTCGTTTCTCATTTTTGTTTACCTCCTCAGAAATAAATCACTTAGGTAATGTATTCCAATGAGAAGATGGGTGTTCGTTTATGTTTTGATATAAAGGTTATTTTCTCAGAGTTGGGATCGTGCGCTGCTCGCCAGTCTCTGTAAGCTCAACCACTTTTCTCTATGCCCGAACGATCCCAAAATAGGTGAGAACTTGTCCAATAGGCGTCAACTTAAATTAAAAAATGAACAGATCATTTCAATCCGTTCATTTTTAACAACTATTTTTCATTTTCCCCGGAACCCGATTCCTGCGTATCCTCTGTTTTCGGTGCCTCAGGCTTGTTATCAACACTGACACCCCGCTTCTTCGGATTCATCAATCTTCCTTTACGTACTTGTTTCACCCAGAAGCCACCATGGATCTGTTTTGGTTCATAGGCAATAATAAATGCTTTTGGATCAATCTCCTGGATTGTTTCATAAAGTTTTAATTCGTATTTTCTGGGAGTTAAAATTTGCATGGACAAACGGTCGCCTTCCATTCCGTAAGAAAACCAGCTTGTTACACCATATCCTTTATCACGCAGCTTGCGTGTAAATTCAATATCCGGATTGGATGAAACAACATTTACGGTTATATACCCAAGGGCTAATTTTTCTTCAATTTTCGTTCCAACGATTACACCTGTTCCAAAGCCAATTGCATATGCAACGAGATTCTGTATTTGATCCAGGTTATCCAGCACCAAACCAAGTCCTACAACATAGATAACAATTTCAAACATGCTTACAAAGGCCGCTATATAGCGCCGGCCTTTTAATGTCAGGATCATACGAATTGTCGATAGGGATACATATACGATATTTATGATAAGAATAATTGCGACCATGAGATATGCATTTTCCAGCAATACAAGCCCTCCAATTTCTTAATTTATTAGAATACATTCTATTGTACTTTATGAAAATAAATATATGCAAAAATTAATGCATCCCATCATGATTTCACCACTAAACACTTCTGGGCATATTGTATATAAATAAATATCCGAGGTGATATCATGGATCCATTTAAACAAATGGGGGACTGGAAAAAGAATTTGGATCAGTTTTTCGGGGAGAATTTCTGGAGTGAGTTTGATGATATTATAAAACCAAATATCCCACAAATCAATATGTATCAATCAGATCATGAAGTAATGTGTATTGTTAATATGCCTGGATTGGATGATTTATATCAAATTGATATTTATGTAGATCACGCCACACTTGAGCTGAAGGGTACGATTGATATTCATCATTCAGGTGGCACTGCTATCAAAGAGGAAATTTTACAGGGGGTTTTTGAGCGGGAAATATCACTACCTTTCCCTGTCCGTGCAGATAAAATTAAGGCAACCTATAGAAATGGACTTGTGTATATTCAACTGCATCGTTTAATTTCAGAGACCAGCAGGAGAAATAAAGTAAATGTACATTTGCTGAAGGATGAATAAAACTAATCATTAATGCCACCTTTTATTACGCTATAGAAAGGTGGCAATTAATTTAATTTTTATTCGGCCCAAAAACGCGCTTTTCTATATTGGAGTTCTGACCGCGCAATCGTTTGTTTAATGTCCGCTTCCAGTTTTCAGCAAGCAATGGACATGATGCAAGGTCATCAGCCAGACGCAGATCATCTTTATAAACATGCATCACTTCATTACAAGCAGCAATTGTCCACTCGGGATATGGCCTTTCCAGCAATTCCAAATCAGACTTCGCCTGGACATGCCCTTCCTGTAATACACGAAAATACCAGCCGGTCCGACCGCTTTTTTGAATCTGTAATGCAAGATCCATGATCTGAAAACGACGGGCAGGCTTCCAGCAAGGCTGACGAGGCTGAGAAACCTGAATGATTGCATCTCCAATTTTGTACGTATCCCCAATACAAACAGAGAACTCATCCATTTCCAGAACAGCGAAGTTTTCTCCAAATGCCCCCATATCAATATAATCAATTGAGAGTTCTTCCTTCCAATAAGTATAATGCTTAATTGGATAAGCAAAGACCGCTTTTTCCGGCCCACCATGATTTCTTTTATCAGCTACTTCATCACCGGTAAATCCAGTTTTTCCGAGCAGGATTTTTTTGTCTGTTTCATTTTTGAATATACCACTTTCCCACGGTCGATCCATCCGATTTGTTGCATTAGGATCACCCATTTGCTTTACTTTACCGATAAACATTTTATGCACATGTGGTTCATCCATTATGTCACCTACTTTGATATATGATATAGTATCTATATTCTAACTGATTATTAACTATAATGTAACGATTACATTCTTAAATGGAAGTGAAAACAAAATGATAAATAAAGCAACGTTTGCTGGTGGCTGCTTCTGGTGTATGGTAAAACCGTTTGATCAATGGGATGGTGTATACAATGTCATCTCAGGCTATACGGGGGGACATCTGAAAAATCCTACATACGAAGCTGTGAAAAGTGACACATCCGGTCACTATGAAGCTGTTGAAATTACATATGATCCTGACATCATAACATATGAAGAAATTTTAAAAATCTACTGGCAGCAAATTGACCCAACGGATGATGGCGGACAATTTCATGACCGTGGAGATTCCTATCGTACAGCTATTTTTTACCATGATCATGAACAAAAGGATGCCGCTGAAACATCCAGGCAAACGCTTGATCAAAGTGGGAAATTTTCAAAATCGATTGTGACTAAAATCCTCCCGGCAGCTACATTTTACCCAGCTGAAGACTATCATCAGGATTTCTATAAAAAGAGTGAACAGGAATATGAAGAAGACCGTGCTAAATCAGGACGGGATGAGTTTATTGAGGAGAAATGGAAAAAATAAAGAAACGTGCAGAATTATGCACGTTTCTTCTTATATTCCAAACAGGCAGCCATAAACCCTTGATAAATTTTCAAAGAACCTTCATCATCCATTCCCTCAGGATGCCATTGCAGACCAAGAACAAACGGATGTGCTTTACTTTCTATTGCCTCAATTACCCCATCGCTTGCCTCTCCACTTATTTGAAAAGTATCCGGTACACTACGATTTGCCTGATGATGCCAGCTATTTATACGAAATTTCTCTAATCCTGTTAATTGATGAAGCAGTGAACCTTTTAATACATTTACAAAATGCGATCCATGCTTTAACGGCGCTTTCTGTGTATGCTGCAGCAATTCCCTGTCAATCTGCGCATAAATATCCTGATACATGTCCCCACCTGCCACTATATTTAAAATCTGACAGCCTCGACAAACGCCTAAAATTGGTTTCCCCATTTCCAGCAGTTTTTTTATAAGAGAAAACTCAAATTGATCACGCTCAGGAATAATTGTCCCTAGTTTAGGATGTGGTTCTTCTCCAAATAATATTGGATCAATGTCATACCCCCCTGTTAAATACAAGCCATCAATCTCATTTGCAATCTGGTCGATATCTTCCAACAGATATGGCAGCATTAAAGGTATGCCACCAACACGCGAAATTGCTTTTATATTTCTATTCGTAACAGCATAATGGGATTGATCCATTTCCATGGATGAGGTAACGCCAATTAATGGTTTCATTTTTAATCCTCCTCGTATAGTATATTTAAGAACAAAAAATTGCTCTTTGACAATTGAATAATTTCGTTACATTCAAAACATTTTGCTTGGGTATTGCGTGATGTCCTTAGATAATAGAATTGGAATGGATCCA